>CAWGLA010000003.1:0-734652 GCA_963823265.1 uncultured Thermoleophilia bacterium | reverse complement strand
TCAGCATGCATCCGAAGTACCGTCAAGTCCTACTAGGAACAGTTTCGGGGGCCTGGCGAAAGGACGCTGGCTCAGGCGAGCAGCGAGTGCGAGAGCTTTGTTCTTCATCCGTCGGTTCTCCCGCTTCGGTCACTGGTATCCGCGTCGCTTCATAGCTCCTCCGTCTCTGCTGCGGTCTGTGGTGGCGAGGGGATCGCGGGCGCTCCTGCCAGCTCGGCGTGGAACAGGAGCAACAGCGCTTCGTCGTGCGAGAGCGGCATCCCGTGGACCTCCCAGGCGTGACGGCGAACCTCTGTGACGAGTCCGACCTCGTCGCAGGCCCGGGCGACGAATCCGCAGTCGCAGGTGAGCGTCTTGTCCACGATTCCCTCGCAACGGAGGCTAGGAATGGGCGCCTAGAATCCGGCAAGTTCACGCCTAGACCCGTGGCTACGTCATTGCGGCGCGATCGATTCTGGCGCCGCCGACGACCCTCTCCGCCGCCGTCACGGCCTTGCTGTCAGCGCTGTCCTACCGCACCCAGAGCTGGTCGATGAGCATGGCGACCGCCGCCGGGCTGTATTGGTAGTTGCCGACGCGTTTCGAGAGGACGCTCACGTTCTTCGACGCGATGAGCGGCACCCACGGTGCCGCGTCGGTGATCTCGCGGTCGACCCGTTGCCAGAGTGCGCGCGACCCGGTCGGGTCGCTCAGCTGCTCTGCCTGCGCCCTGCGCATCTGGCGGTCGATGCGCGGGTCGCAGAACTGGCTCATGTCCGGGGGGTTCGGGCTCCCGGGCAGAGACCCTGGACAGCTGAAGAGGCCAACCAGGAACGACGCCGGGTCCAGGCCCCCCGCCCAGCCGTCGAACCCGATCTGCGCCCGGTTTCGCAAGTCACCAACGGTGTCCCAGTATGAGTCGGCGTCGATCGGCTTCACGGTCACGCGGTAACCGAGCGAGAGCAGGGCCCTCTTGGCCACCTGGTTGAAGCCTTCCGCCAGTGCCCACGCCCAGAGGGTGACTTTCATGCCGCGCGTCCCTGAGCGTGCCACGAGTGCTCTCGCCTTCGTGAGGTCGGGTGCCGTCCACGCGCCGCGGTTGGTCGAGTTGGCCGTGTACGGGCAGTAGGGGCGGTAGTCGGGGACGATCGGCGGCAGGATCTGGCACGTCTTCTGGGCGACGCTCGGCCCGCCCCAGGCGTTCGTAGCCGCGGCGCGGTCGACGGCGAAGTTGATCGCCCTGCGGGCATCGAGCCGGTTGAACGGCGGGACGCGAGTGTTCAGGAAGAGCGCCTGGAGGTTCGGACTGGGGGCGGTCTTCATCTGGCTCGCGTACCGGACTTCGAGCATCGACACCTGTTTCGGGGTGAATGGCCTGGACAACCAGACGACATCGCCCTTGCCGTCGACGACGTCGCGAATCGCGTCGTCCGCTGTGCCGGAGATGCGGATGTCGATGCGGTCGGGGTACCCGTCCGGCTGTGCGGCGCGCGACCACTCGTGGAAGAACGGGTTGCGGATCAACCTGAGCAGCTTCCTCGGCCTGTAGGTGGCGATCATGTACGGGCCGGTCGCGGGCAGCGGGTGCGTTCCGGCCGGCCGCCGCGGTGTGCTGCCCGGCAGCACGTAGGCGAGCGAGGCCGCGAGCTTGTAGAGAAAGTTGGGATCCGGTCGGATCAGGTGGAAGGTCACCGTGCGGGCAGCGTCGTTGGCGACGATCCCGCGCGAGAGGTCGCACCGTTTCGGGTGCTTCCGGCATTGCGCGCCGCCGACGATCCCGTCGTAGTCACTCGTGGGGGATCCGAGCGCGTAGTCGCGTTCGAAGGTGGAGCGGAAGTCCGTCGCCTGCACCGGCCGACCGGTCGAGTAGCGGATGCCGGAGCGGAGCAGGAAGGTGTACGTGCGGCCGCCGTCGCTCGGCGTCGGCAGCGACGTCGCCAGGTCGGGCACGAGCTGCGCTCCGGCCGGACCGCTGACCTGGTTGAACGCGGTGAGGCCGTCGCCGGTCATCCGCAGGAATGGCGACACGTACGTGTAGTCGGAAAGGGCGACGTCGATGGAGCCGATGAAGTCCCCGTGCTTGGGCAGGTCGTTCCGCAGCACGAGCGTCCCGCCGCGGTGGCCGGCGTTCGAGTGACGGACGGCGACGAGCACGGCGTCGCCTGACATCGCCAGTCCCAACGTACGGCTTCCCACGCTCACTCGCTGCGCCACCTGGTTCCTGCTGGGATCGATCCGCACGACGTTGCCGTCGAACTGGTTGCTCACCCAGACGCCGCGTGCATCGGCAGCCACCGCATCCGGCCCGTTCCCGGTGAGACGGCTGCGGTGACGGAGTTCGTGTCGGGATCGATCCGGTAAACCGTCCCGTCCAGGCTGTTCGCCACCCACGCCGCGCCATCGCCGATGGCGATCCCGGTCGGGCCGTTCCCGACCTGGATCGAGGCGACCTGCTTCGCGGTCTTCGGATCGATGCGCACCACCTGGCCCGCGGCGCGCTCGCTCGCCCACAGCGTGCCCGCTCCGAAGGCGAGCTCGGTCGCGGCGACCGGGACCGTCTTGGTGACCCTGTCGCTCTTCGGGTCGATCCTCATGATCGTTCCGTCGCCGGTGTTCGCGACCCAGACCGAGCCGGCCGCGTAGACGATCCCGACCGGTTCGGTTCCGACGCCGATCTGATCGACGACCGTGTTCGTGCCCGGGTCGATCCGCCAGACCGTGCCGTCCAGGCTGTTGACCACCCAGACCGCGCCGTCACCGATCGCAATCCCGCTCGGGCCGTTGCCAACCGGAATCGTGTCGACGACGGCATTCGTCCCGGGGTCGACCCGCGACACAGTGTCGCCGTCGGCGTTGGTGACCCAATACGCACCTTCGCCGGCCGCGACGGCCGTGGGTGTTGCGCCGACGCCGATGTCCGCGACCAGGCGACCCGAGCGCGCGCCGACGACGCCCAGCGAGTCGTCGACCGCCGAGACGGCCGAGCGGGCTCCGCTTCCACCGTGACCGAACACCACGAGCGGAACCACCACAACGGCAGCGATCACGCCGGCGAGCGCAGAGAAAAGGACTACGCGGCGCTTCCGCGACCGCCGCTCGACCACCTGCTCCGCCCCGAGCGGTCGAGCCTCCGCCTGGACTCTCGGGAGCTCGGACTTGCCGGGTTCGACCGTCGGCTCGGCGACCGCGTCGTTCGAACGGACGTCGGCGGTGCCTCCAGGAGTGCACGGTAGATCGAGTCTGTCTCCGGCGACGGATACGCGCCGAGCTCCTCCGCGAGCAGCTGCCGGCACTGCTCGTACACGCGAAGCGCCTCGGCGCGGTTCCCCGCGGCCACGTGTGCCTCCATCAGACGGCGGTATCCAGCCTCGGCAAACGGCGAGAGCGCGATCAGTTCCTCGGCCCACTTTGCCGCCTCCCGCGCATCGCCCGAACGCAGGCACGCATCGGCAAGGACGCTCAACGCGCGCTCGCGGATGTCGGCGAGGTCCCGTCGCTCCCGCTCGACCCACGCACCGTCCTCACCGGACAGGAACGGCCGGCGCGCCAGTGACTCCGCCGACTCAGCCGCCGCCCGCGCCTGGTCGAGCTCGCCTGCGGCGAGCGCTTCTTCCGCGTCCCGTGCGCCGCTCGCGGCTGCGAACAGGTCGACCCATGTCCCCTCGGGCAGGTCGAGGCGGTAGCAGCCGAACGCGTTTGTGAGCGTGATCCCGTCTTCTGCGACCAGGCCGCGGAGCTTGCTCGCGATCACGGTCAAGGCTTTCTCCCAGGTCGCGGGCGGCGATTCCCCCCAGATCGCCTCCGCGAGCTCGTCCACGGGCACCGGCCTGCTCCGGGCTGCGACCAGGTAGACAAAGAGAAGCCGACCTTGACGCCCCGGGAAGCGCGCCTCGTCCAGCACGTGTCCGTTCGCCTCGGCTGCGACCCGACCGGTGAGAAACACCTTCAGCCGCAACGACTTAGTCACGGTCTAGGCGTGAGCTTGCCGGATCTTAGGCGCGGATTCCTAGCCTCGGTTGCGGGCATGAACACATCCAACAGGAAGGGGCACGGTCATGCGAGGGAAGTTTCTATTGCTAGCCATCGTGACGGTGCTGGCGTGCGTCACCGCGGCGACGGGTCTCGCGGCGGGATCGACGCAGGTCACGCACTTCTCGTTCACCACCCCCCGCCACCAGCTGTGTGGCATCTGGGGAACGGCCGTCGTTCACGGCACGTCGGTCTTCCGCGACACGGGCAACGGCACCTACTTCATGAGCGGCACCTTCGTCGGCGTCTTCACAGCCGACAATGGAAGATCAACCACGCTCAAAGGCGCCGGGCCGCAGACGCAAACATCGCCGGCCGTGATCGACGCGCAGGCGGGAACGGTCACGATCACGACTACCAACAAGGGTTTGTTCGAGCAGTTTTCGATCACCGGTGGGCCGACCCTGAGCATCGATGCTGGGTCTGTCACCTTCGTTGATGTCTTCGAATACACCGGGGATCCAAACAACCCAGTGGGTGACTTCATCTCCGAGACGGTTTCTGACCACGGGCCACATCCCGACCTCCAAACCGGCGGCTGCGAGGTCCTCGGGCCGTACCTGCAAGGCCCATAGAGCAGCGACAGCAGGGGGCGGACGTGCAGACCGGCGCGTCCATCCCCCAGCTGTTCACCGCGCGCCTCGCAGTTGAAGTGGAGAGCTCTGGGTCTCCAAACGCCGCGCCGCAGAGCGCGGATTGGAGCAACGGAACTTCTCCGTGAGTCGGAGGGCGCCCAACCCCGTTGCTGAAACGACAGACCAGACGAAGGGACACAGTCATGAAGCACTCTCAGCTCCGCCTCGGTGGAGTACTTGTCGCAATACTGATCCTCGCCGGCGTCGCAGGTGCAGCCAGCGGGATTGCTCGGCCGTCACGCGCGGCCGGCGCGTCCATTCCAAATCAGACGGCGATCGACTGGAACAAGATCGCGGTGAGCACGGTGCTCTCGACGTCGCTCTCCCCGACGAAGTTCCAGGTCGAAGGCCTTATCTACATGGCATACGTGCAGGCCGCGGAGTACAACGCCGTGACGGCGATCAGCGGCCGCTACACGCCCTATGACTCGTCACTGACCGCGCCCGCCGGCGCCTCCGCCCGTGCCGCAGTCGCAGCTGCGGCGTACACAACGCTGGCCTATTACTTTCCCACGCTCGCAGCCTCGCTGGTGTCCACCTACACGGACTATCTGAACGTGACGCTCGCGCAGGTGCCCGAGAAGGCGAGGCTGGAGGGAATCGCCGTTGGCGCATCAACGGCAAGTCAGCTGATTGCGAGCCGCTTCGGAGACGGCCGCAACGCACCCGCCACCGCAGCTTTCGGTGTGGCGCCGCAGCCGCCGGGGACGTGGGTGTTTGCTCCGCCGCCTTCAGGCCAGTCGGCGCAGACACCGTGGGTGGCGGCCATGAAGCCGTTCATGCTGACGAGCGCCGACCAATTCCGATCGCCGCCTCCGCCAGCAATCGGCAGCCCGGAATACGCGGCCGGCCTTAACGAGGTCGAGGCGATGGGCGGGGCGACGAGCAACGCGCGCACCCCGGCGCAGACAGCGACCGCGCAGTTCTGGAACGCGAACACCGTCAACCAGTACAACCAGGTCTTCCGCGACGTCGCAACCAATCACGGCCTCGACCTCGTGGACACCGTCCGGCTGTTTGCGATGGGCGACATGGTCGGCGCGGACGCCGGCATCGCCTGCATGGACTCCAAATACCACTACCTGCTCTGGCGTCCCGTGACCGCGATCCGAAACGCCGACCTCGACTCCAACCCCGCCACCACCCCGAACGCCACCTGGACATCGCTTCTCACGACGCCGAACCACCCGGAGTATCCGAGCGCGCACGGCTGCGTCAGCTCGGCCGTCATGGGCGTCCTCGCCTCCGTGCTCAAGTCGCAGACGATCAACATCGACGTCCCCGGTGCGACCGGCGGCGGTACCACGCTGACGACGACCCAGCACTTCAACACCGTTCCAGGCCTGCTCCAGAACGTCGCCGACGCCCGCGTCTGGGCCGGCCTCCACTACCGCTTCTCCACCACCGCCGGCGTCACGCTCGGCGCCCAAGTCAGCCAGTACGACCTGCAACACAACTTCCAGCCCGCGACCAAGTGACTCCGGGCTTGACGATCAGACGGGCAGCGTGCCGCAGCCGTGGGTTGCGGCACGCACACATCCGACAGTTCCTCGAGGAGGCAATAGTGCGGTGCGCGTTCTTCCTTGACCATGCCGCGGGTACGGCGATGACTCTGACCTTTTGGGAAACCGAAGAGGCAGCCGCTGAAACGGACAAGTTTGCCGACCAGAGCCGCGCAAGCACGGTCGAAGCGACCGGCATCGAACTGCTGGAGCGAAGCGCATTCGAAGTGGTGATGTGCCTCTAGCGGCGCCGGTTCGACGGATGACGGCGAGGCTCAGAGTTCATCCTCCTCCGTCTGCCACAGCCGGAACGTCCGCCGCACGATCGCCGAGGGCCGGTACCTGTCCCCGCGTGCGCCCCGAGGGCGGTCGTCTCCCGTTCAGCATGCATCCGAAGTACCGTCAAGCCCTGGCGGAGTAGTTCCGGGGTCCTGGCGAAAGGACTGTGAGTGTGTCCTGGTCGCAGGTGACCGTTCTAGTTCCGGGAGGTGTTGGACCGGAAATGAGACGCCGCGGCGCAGCCCGAGAACTAGACGCTGACTGTTGGCGTTACCACCGACACGGCGGCTAGCGCCTGCTCGACGAGGTCGTCGAGGTTTGCCTGGGCTGCGGCGTCGCGGGCCGCGCCGAGTTGCTCCGGCGGCAGTCGCTCCTCGAGCCGCTCGAGGGCCGGGCGTGCCGCGCGCCCGTAGGAAGCGGGCAGCTGCTCGTGGCCTGTCGCGAACGCGAGAAGGACGGCAGCACGTTCCTGTTGGGCGGAATCTTCCGCGAGGCACGCGCCGATCCCGCTCAGTGCCAGAAGCTCAAGCGAAATGGCCCGTGATGTGCGCGCACGTTCGAGAGCCTCGCCGAAGCGCTCGTATGCCTCTGCTCCGTCTCCGAGCGCCAGCGCGGCGAAGCCTATGCTGCAGAGCGCCGTGATCAGCCCCCAGCGGTGGTTGCTCTCGGAGAACGCCTCGTAGCCGGCGCGTGCGAGCCGTAAGGCCTCGGAGTATTCGCCGAGCGCGAACGCGCTCGAGCTCGCACGACTGAGCGCGTAGCCCGATCCCGCAGTCTCGCCCAGGGACGTGAACAGGTCGTAGCCCTCCAGGTGCAGGCGAAGTGCATCGCGGTGGCGCTCTTCTGCATCGGCGAGAAGGCCCAGCTTGCCTATCCCGTACGCGCGGAAGATGGGGTTCCCGAGCTTGTCGCAGAGGGCGTTCGCGGCCTCGAACGCGTTGCCTGCGACATCGAGTTCGTCCATGAGGAGGTGGGCGAAACCGAGGTCCATCAGCGCTCCAACCTCGGTGAACGTGTCATCGGTTGCTCTCGCGAGTTGGATGCCCTCTTCGAGGAAGGACACCGCCTCTGTGAAGACGTCGCGGTACACGGCGACGATGCCGAGCGCGCACAGGCAGCGTCCAAGATCTCGCTCGAGGTTCCGTGCCCGCAGGACGGGCATGCATCGGAGGGCGAGCTCCTCCGCGGCCGGGTCGTACCCGAGCCGCGCGCTGATCGCGATCCGGCACGTTGCCGCCGCCAGCGCGACCGCGCTCGCACTCCCGGGGTCGTCCGGGTCGAAGCCAGCCGTTCGCGCGAGCGGCTCGAGCGTCTCGGCCCCTTCAAACCAGCTGTGCATCCACAAGAACGTGTAGAAGGCTTCGAGTGCGGCCAGCGCCGTCGGCTCGTCGTCCTCGCTCACGATCCACGCGAGCGCCGCGCGGAGGTTGTCGAGCTCGCCTCGCAACTCGTCCCGCGCAACCGTCATCTCCGGCCCCATCAGCGCCCCCTGGCGCTCCAACAGCATTCCGGCGTAGTGGCGAGCATGACGCTCGCGAGTCGATGCGGAGGCGTCGGCCGATTCGGCGCCGAGATTCTCCGCCGCGTACTGGCGCAACAGCTCGTGTAGCTCGAAGCGGCCGAAGTCGGGACGGCGGACGAGCGACTTCGAAGCGAGCTCGGACAGCAGCCGGAGGTCGGCGCCGGCGACCGCTTTCGCCGCGCTACGGTCGAAGCCGCCGCGGAAGACCGACAGCTGTGCGAATGCGTCGCGCTGCTCGTCGGAGAGGAGCCGCCACGACTGGTCGAACGCGGCGCGGAGGCTTCGATGCCGCTCGGGCACGTCCCGCATCGAGGTAGCCAGAAAGTCGACGTTCCGCTCGATCTCGTCGGCGATCTCCACGCAGGAGAGCATCGACACCCACGCGGCAGCGAGCTCGATTCCCAGAGGCATGCCCGCCACGAGCCGGCAGATACGGAGCGCCTGCAGGCGCTCCTCCTCGTCGAGGACGAACCCCGGTCTCGCCTGCGCCGCCCGCTCGACAAAGAGCCGGAGCGCACCTCCCCCGCCGTTCTCCGTGAGTCCGAGCCCGTCGACGTCGTACACCCATTCGCTTTGCACGTTGAGTCGTTCGCGCGACGTGGTGAGGAGCTCGACTCCCGGGGCTCGCTCGATCAGTTCGCCGAGCAGCCCGGAGCCTTCCACCAGGTGCTCGAAGTTGTCCAGCACGAGCAGGGTCGAGCGCTCGCTCAGGTAGTCCAGCAGCTGCTCCTGCGCCGAGAAGCCGCTCAGGGGAAAGTGGACCGCCTCCGCGACAGCCGGCGCGAGAAGCTCCGGCGCAGCGACGGAGACGAGCGGCACGAAGTGCACGCCGTGCGGGTAGCGCTCGATCCGCCGTGCCGCCGCCTCGAGCGCGAGCCGCGTCTTCCCGACCCCGCCCGGGCCGATGAGAGTCAGCAGGCGGCACTCCGGATCCTCAAGCAGCCCGTCGATCGCCTCGAGCTCCGTCGCGCGCCCGACGAACGACGTCCCCGGTGAGGGCAGGCTCCTCATCCCGACCTCGAGCGTCTTCAGAAGCGGGAACTCAGACGGCAGCCCGTCGACCTCGAGCTGGAAGATCTGCTCGGGCGCGCTCAGATCCTTGAGCCGGTGCGGCCCGAGGTCCAGTACGTCTGCGTCCACGAGCGCACGAGTCGTGCTCGAAAGCAGAACCTGCCCCCCATGGCCGACCGCGGCGATCCGTGCGCCCCGGTGGACGTCCAGACCCACATACCCCTCCTCGCTCAGCCGCGGCTCGCCCGTGTGCAGACCCATGCGCACCCGGATCGGGCCATCCGCAAGCGCGCGTTGAGCGTCCTCGGCAGCCGCCACCGCATCCGAGGCACGGCTGAACGCAACAAAGAACGCATCGCCCTGGGTATCCACCTCGACCCCGTCGTGCGCCGCGAACGCAGCTCGCAGACGGCGGCGATGCTCGAGCAACGCGTCGCCGTAACCATCGCCGAGCTCCTGCAGCAGCCGCGTAGAGCCCTCGACATCCGTGAAGAGCAGCGTGACGACCCCCATGGGCAGGTCCCGCGGCATCGCAAGGAACCTACACTCGATTCCTGCATCACGGAAACTCGTTCCGCGACCCGCACAAAGATTGCCGGGGGCATTCGGGAACGCTTGTCCAGACAACTGCCGGGTGCTGTGGGAGGATCAGTCGATGACTGGCACGAACATCGGCTTCGCTCTCTATGCGATCGGTGAGACACCTGGGACACTCGACGCCCGCTGGTCATACGAGAATGCCTACAGCGGCTCGGGACTGGCCACAGGTGGTCCGAACCAGGGATTCGTCGGGAACTTCCACATTCGCTACTTCCTTGAGAACGGTGAGTTCTCCGACGAATACGACCTGCAGATCCGGAGAACCGGCGACCTCTACGACGCAACGTGGCTGGTCGACGACGCGATCAGCGCAGTCGGCGTAGGCATGGAGGTCGGCACTCGGCTCGCTGTCGGATGGCGGAGGGTCACCGACTAGCGTCTGGCGTCACTACCGATCGTTCGCGCAATCGAGAGTCGGCGCCTGGCATCTGGTTCAGGGCACGGGTTCGCCGGTCCGGCTGTCCTGTTGCATGACGTAGACATTCCTGTCCGGGCCGCGGAAGAAGAACCAGCCGAAGCCTTCCATGCTCGTGTCGCCGGACAGTTCGCTTGCCCACACGAGATCTCCAATCAGCTCCACCTCCGCTGCGGCCACCAGTTCCGCGCGAGCGCCAGCAATGTCGTCAACGGCGAACGCGACGACGATGCCTTCGCGCACCTCGTCCGGAAACAGACGTGCGTTGTCGTGATCAGGGCCGAAGACTTCGACAAAGTCACTGCGCCCCGACACCAGTTGGAACACCGACCACGCTGGTTCAGCGTGCCTGACGCCCAGTCCGAGTACATCTCGGAAGAAGGCTGAAGTAGCGTCGAACTCCGGGGTTCGGGTGCCGAGAAAGCAGATCCGCTTGACGTTCATCGACGGATCGTGTCACGCCCACCGTCAGGGGTCGGTAAGACTCGGCGGGTCGGTCCGTCAGGGGCCGTTGCCAGGCTGGGTATCGTCGTGTCGCTTGTGACTCGTCAGGTGACTGGCCTCTTTGTGCGAGCGTTCGGATTGATCGGTCAGCACACGCGCGCCAAGGGCGGCCGTCTCGCGTTCTTCGTCCAGAGACCGTCGGCGGCGCTCGAGCGCAACGCGATCTTCATGCCGTGGGTCTCGATCGTCTTGACGACGTTCTGGACGCGCCTGCTCTATCTGGACGACCCCGAGACGCTCGACGTCAAGCTCGGGCACGCAGCGAAGGAGGCCTCCGACGAACTGAGCGCGATCGCCCTGCGCTACGCAGTGATCGACGGCAAAGAGCTGACGGTCGCAAAGGAGGCGGCGCACACCCACCCGATCAAGCCAGGCGCTTGAGCGCCTTCGACAGCGACTGCCGTGTCGTCAGCACCCCTTCGTAGAGGTCGCCTTTGGCCCGCACACGCTCCAGGACCACCTCCATCGTGTAGATCGCCGGGTTCAGCTTGTCGTCCACCTCGTCCCAGGCGAGCGGGGTCGACACGGGCGCGTTCGGCCTCGGACGCACCGAATAGACCGACGCGATCGTCTTGCCTTCGCCGTTCTGGTTCGCGTCGATCAGGACGCCGCGGCGGCGCGCCTTCGACCACTCGGTCGTCGCGAGCTTCGGATGAGTCCGCGCGATCGCCCCGGCGACGTGCTCGGCGAACCCTCGCGTGTCCGCGAACGTCGAGCGGCGGTCGACCGGGACCAGGACGTGGAAGCCCTTGCCACCGCTGGTCTTCGGAAACGATCGGAGCTCGAGCGCGTCGAGCAGCTCTCTCAGGAGGAGCGCGACCTCGATCGTCTGCGTCCACGGCACCTCGGGTGTCGGGTCGAGGTCGAAGAGAACGAAGTCCGGCCGGTCGGGCCTGTCGACCCGGGAGTACCACGTGTTCATATCGATGCAGCCCATGTTCACCATCCAGAGGAGGGCGAGCTCGTCGTTCACGACGGGGAACTCGACCCACTTCTTCGCACGCGAGCTCTCGCGCGTCGAGACCAGCGCACGATGCCTCGTGATCCAGTCCGGCATGTGCTTCGGCGCGTCCTTCTGGAAGAACACCTTGCCGTAGGCGCCGTCGGGATAGCGGCGCATCGTGAACGGGCGGTCGCGCAGGTGGGGCACGAGCACCGGCGCGACCGCCTGGTAGTAGCGCAGCAGATCGCCCTTCGTGATCCCCTCGTCCGGCCAGAAGAGCTTGTCGAGATTCGACAAGCGCAGCTCACGCTTGCCCTTGCGCAGCACCTCCGGAAACGGCTCGTCGTTCTGCACTTCGGCGGCGCTCTTGTCCTCCCGGACGCCCAGGTAGGTCGGGTGACGAAGATGCCCGTCGTGTGTCCACTCCCCGAAGCGCACCTGCGCGACGAGCTGAGGCTCGACCCATTGCACGTCGCCCTTGCGCACGCGGGGGAGCTTCGGCTCGGCCGGAAACGGCGTCCGGGGCCGCCGTAGCGGCTCGAGGAGCTTCAACAGCTTCCGGATCTCTGCGTCGTCGAAGCCGGTGCCGACGTTCCCGACGTACCGCAGCTCCTGCCCCTCGTTGACAGCGAGCACGAGCGAACCGAAGGTCCCGGCCCGGCGGCCGCTGCCACGGGTGTAGCCGGCGACGACGAACTCCTCGTTGTTCTCCGTCTTGACCTTCAGCCAGTCGCGCGTCCGGCGTCCTTCCTTGTAGACGCTGTCCAGCCGCTTCGCGACCACTCCCTCGAGGCCCCGCTCCTGCGCGACCTGGAACAGCGCCTCGCCGTCGTCGAAGCTCTCCGAGTAGGCCACGGTCTTGACGCGACCGTCGAGCAGCTCACGCAGCTGCCTCTTCCGCTCCTGCAGAGGCAGGTCGATCCTCGGGACGCCGTCGAGCTCGAGCAGGTCGAAGGCGTAGAAGACGAGCGCACCGGTGCCCCGCTGGAGCTCCGAGAAGCTGGTCCGGCCGGACGCATCGATCCGGCACACCTCGCCGTCGACGACGGCGTGGGGCGACCGGACCGCCTGCACGATCGACTTCGCGACCTCCGGGAAGCGACCGGTCAGGTCGTTGTCGTTCCGCGACAGCAAGGTGCAGTCGCCGCCGCGGATGTAGGCGAGCGCGCGGTAACCGTCGAACTTCACCTCGTAGGCCCAGGGCTCGCCGCGCGGCAGGGCCGCGGCGAGCGTCGCCAGCATCGGCCGGTAGGTCCGTCCGGCCGCGGTGGGCTCCCCTTCGTCGTGGCCCTTGATCAAGAGCCAGTTCTGCTCCTTCCCGTCGAGGTGCGCGGGCACGAGCGACCAGCGGCCCCGCAGCCGTCCGCCGTGCAGTTCGAACGTCAGCTGGCCGCCCGGCTTCTCCTCGAGCAGCTCGTAGGTGCCGTGGTCCCAGATCTCGACGGTGCCGGCGCCGTACTGTCCCTGTGGGATCTCGCCGTGGAAGGACGCGTATTCGAGCGGATGATCCTCGACGTGGACCGCGAGCGCCCGAGCGCCGGGGTCGAGCGGCACGCCCTTCGGCACGGCCCAGGAGGCGAGCGCGCCGTCCCGCTCGAGCCGGAAGTCGTAGTGCAGGCTGCGTGCGTCATGCCGCTGGACGACGAAGACCGGTTGAGACGAGCCCTGCTGCACGCCGTCGGGAAAGGGCTCGCGGGTCTGCTGCGGGTCCCGTTTGCGGCGGTAGTCGGCGAGGCTGTCGGAGCTTGTCGGGTCGTTGTCCACAGGCGGCGATGTTTAGTCCCGTCCCGGTCGGAAATGACCGGGATTGACTTCTTCTTCCTGACGGGGGGTTAGGCGCACGGGGCCCGCTGCTCGGCGGGCCTCGACGCGTTCTAGAGCATCTTCGTCCCCGTTGAAAACCCTGTGGATGATGTGGAAAGTCCCTGGATTACGTGGCAAACGTCACGCATAGACGCCCATGCCGCGGAACTTGGCGCGCCTGCGGCGGCGGAGCTCCTCGCCCGGTGTGTCCTCCAGCTCCTCCAGCGACTCGAGGAGTGCGGCGCGGAGGAGCCGCGCGGCCTCGTCGTGGTCGGAGTGCGCCCCGCCCGCGGGCTCGGCGACGATGCCGTCGATCACCCCGAGCTCCAGGCAGTGCAGGGCGTCCGGCTTGAAGGCCGCAGCGGCCTTCTTCGCCTCGCCCGCGTCCCGCCAGAGGATCGCTGCGCACCCCTCCGGGGTGATCACGGAGTAGATCGCGTTCTCCTGCATCAGCACCCGGTCGGAGACGGCGATCGCCACCGCCCCCCCGGAGCCCCCCTCTCCGATCACGCAGGCGATCGTCGGCACGGTCAACCGCGCCATCTCGGCCTGGGAGCGGGCGATCGCGCCGCCCTGTCCGTGCTGTTCGGCCGCGACGCCGGGGTACGCGCCCGGTGTGTCGACGAGCGAGATCACCGGTAGGCTGAACCGCTCGGCGATCTCCATCACGCGCATCGCCTTGCCGTACCCCTCCGGATAGGCCATGCCGAACTGGCGGTCGAGCCGCTCCTTCACGTCGCGGCCCTTCTGGTGGCCGATCAGGGCGATCGTGCGGCCCTCGAGGGACCCGAGCCCGGTGACGAGTGCGCCGTCGTCGGCGCGGCCGCGGTCACCGTGGAGCTCGACCCAGTCGTCGATGAAGCGCTCGACGTAGTCCATCGTGTACGGCCGGTCTGGATGGCGGGCGAGCTCGACAGAGCGCCAGATCGCCTCGTCGCTCGTGTCCGTCTGGAGACGCTCGAGCTGCTTCTCCAGCCGCTCGGCCTCGCCATCGACCCGCGCGCCGCGCAGGAGCGGCAGCCGCGACAGCCCGGACAGCCTGCGGCGCAGGTTCAGCTCCTGGTCCTTCTCCGTCACGCGAAGAGCCTCAGCAGCCTGACGAGATGCTCCCGCTGCTCGGAGCGAGGCACGATCGCGTCGAGGTGGCCGAACCGCAGGTTCTGCTCGGCGAGCCCGAAGTCCTCCGGCAGCTTCTCGCGCGTGGTCTGCTGCACGACGCGCGGGCCGGTGAAGGCGATCAGCGCCCCGGGCTCGGCGATCGTCACGTCTCCGAGCGATGCGAACGACGCGAGCACACCGGCCGTCGTCGGATGGGCCATCACCGTGAACATCGGGACGTGGGCGTCGTGCAGATCCTCGACCGAGCAGACCGTCTTCGGGAGCTGCATCAGCGAGAGGATCCCCTCCTGCATGCGCGCACCGCCCGAGCTCGTGGCCACGACGAGGGGCACACCGCGTTCGATCGCCGAATCGCAGGCGCGTGAGAACTTCTCGCCTACCGCGCTGCCCATCGAGCCGCCCATGAAGGTGAAGTCCATGACGAGCAGCTCGGCGGGATGGCCGTCCATCGTCGCCTGGCCGATCACCGCAGCCTCGCCGAGCCCGGTGTTCAGCTCCGCCTCCGCGAGCCGTTCGGCGTACGGACGGAGATCGAAGAAGTCCAGGGGATCCTCGGACCGGACATCGGCCGCTTCCTCGACGAACGAGCCGCTGTCGGCGTACCAGTCGATCCGCGCCCGGGCCCCCATCGGATAGTGGTGGCCGCAGTGGCCGCACACCCACAACGCGGCGGCCAGCTCGTCGTCGCGGTAGTGCGACCCGCACTTCGGGCAGGTGTTCGGGTGCTTGTTCTCGTCGGGGGGCGGAGCGTTCTTGTGCTCGACCTGGACGTCGATCCGGGCCTCGGACATGTCGAGAGCTTAGACCCCAGCCCGTCACCAACCGGTTACACGCGGCGGACTAGAAGCCCAGAGCGTGTGCGAGGCGAGGCAGGATCGCTTCATTTCGCTTCGACCGGACGAGCCCGGTGAGCCCCGCTCCGACCGGCGCCGGAATGGATGCGAGCACGGGCTCCAGGCTCTCCGGGCTCGATCCGCCGGGCTCGGGCATGAACACGTCGAGGCTGCCCGGCTCGAACACGTCGCAGTCCAGGGCGACGTAGACCCGGTCGGGCAGGTCGCCGAGCTGCTCGTGGAGCCCGCTCTGCCGGATGAACGCCGCTTCGGCCGGATCGAGGTTGCGGGCGCCGAGGAGCGTGACGTCGCAGGCGGCGACATCGCCGGCGTCGATCAGCATCCGCAGGGGCATTCCCCAGGCATTCCCCGAGGGCGAGCTCTCCGGCGTGTTGAGGTCGCCGTGCGCATCGATCCAGACGACGCCGAGCCGGCCGTGGCGGCGCGCGAGCTCACGCACCGCCCCGACGTGCGCACAGCAGCACCCTCCGAGCACGAGCGGTCGCGCCGGCAGCTCGCGGGCGAGCGCTGCCACCTGCCGGTCGAGCGTCGGCTCGTCGATCGTCGCTGCCTCGGGCCAGGGCAGAGCCATCGCCGCGGCCTCCGCCATCGCCTCGCCGTCCGCACCCCACGCCCGCGGCACCCGGACGAGCCCCGCGGCGAACTCACGGCCGCAGGAGTGGCATTGATACTCGGTCCCGATCGCGACCGCGGTCAGCGTGCGGCAGTCGGGGCACTTCGCGCGGAGCGCGCTCACTGCGCCGCAACGAGCTCAGCGAGCGTCTCTGGCAGAGCCACCAGGTCGGGCAGCTCGCGGGTCGGCTGCACGTCGGGCGGCGCGGCCGCGTCGTTGCGGTTGATCCACACGCACCGCAAGCCGAGCTCCTTCGCCGGAGCGACGTCGTGGAAGAGCGACGCTGCAACATGCACATGTCCCTCACGCGACGCATGCGTGCGGGCGAAGAGCTCGTCCCAGTGGCGATGCGCGGGCTTGTAGGAGCCGATCTCTTGAGCCACGACGACCTCGTCGAACGGCACGCCGATCTGTACCTGCGAGGCCGCGATGAAGTCGTCGTCGGTATTGGAGAGGATCGCCAGCTTCCAGCCGCGACTGCGCAGCTCTTCGAGCGCCCCGTGCACCTCGGGAAACGCGCGCCAGCCCGGCAGCGACTCTGCGAGGCCGTGCTCGGCGCCCGGCGGCGCTCCGAGGCGGCGCATCGACTCCGTCAGGACCTCGCGATAGCTGAGCGTGCCGTCGCGCTGCAGTTCCGGTTCGACTTCGTGATAGCGCACGAGCAGGTGGTCCGCCTGCGCGTCGCCGAACACGCGGGCGAGCTCGGCCCGCAAGCCCCCGTCCCAGTCGATCAGCGTTCCGTAGCAGTCGAAGCTCGCCCAGCGCTCCACGCAGCCATCTTAGGCAGCGGCTTCGAGCGGCGGGCGGTACGCGAGGAGCTCCCAGCCGTGCATGTCGAGCCAGTTCTTCGAGTCGAGATACTTCGGCCGGCGCCGCTCGACCAGCTGCCAGAACGCCGGACCGTGGTGATGCTCGGCGAGATGGCAGACCTCGTGCACGACGACGTAGTCGAGCACGTCGTGTGGCGCCAGCACGAGCCGCCAGTTGAAGCTCAGCGCTCCTTTGCTCGAGCACGAGCCCCAGCGGCTGCGCTGGTCACGAAGCGTCAGCCGGGTATAGGAGACGCCGAGCGCGGCCGCCTCCGACTGCGCGATCAGGAAGATCCGCGCCTGCGCTTCGCGCCGGCCCTGTTGCTCCGTGAGCTGCAAGCGCTCGAGCCCGAGGCACGCCTCGGGGACGTTCGCGAGCTGACGCTCGAGCCACGACCTGTGCATTGCGATCGCCTCGTCGATGTACGCATCCGAAGCGCGAGGCCGGACGACGAGCTCCGGCGGCATTCCCTGACGCACGTACAGACGGTGCCCGTTCACGCGCTTGGAACGGCGTATGTGCAGCTCGACCAGGCGGCCGCCCACGTCGACGAAGCGCATGGGCAGACGGTAAGAGTCGTCTCGGACGACAACGCTTGTGCGGCCCATGCGCGTCTGATTCGCGCCTGAGCCGGGCTTTCCCTGTCGCTACTCCTCGAAGGCGCGGACGACGATCGATGCGTTGTGCCCGCCGAAGCCGAACGAGTTCGACACCGCGACGCGCAGGTCGGGCAGGTCGCGCGCTTCGTTCGGCACGTAGTCGAGGTCGCAATCGGGGTCGGCCTCGGTGTAGTTGATCGTCGGCGGTGCCTTCCGGTCGACGACGGCCAGCGTCGTGAACACGGCCTCCACCGCGCCCGCCGCGCCGAAACAATGTCCCGTCGCGCCCTTCGTCGAGGAGACGGCGAGCTTCGTCTTCGCGTGCTCTTCGCCGAATGCGATCTTGATCACCTTCGTCTCGGCGGCATCGCCGAGCGGCGTCGACGTCGCGTGCGCGTTGACGTAGCCGACGTCGGTGGGCGCGACGCCGGCGTCGCGCAAGGCCATCGTCATCGCCCGCGCCGGGCTCTCACCGGTTGGATCGGGCTCGGTCATGTGCGAGGCGTCGGACGAGATGCCGTAGCCGATCAGCTCGGCGTAGATCTTCGCGTCGCGCGACCTTGCATGCTCCAGCTCCTCCAGCACGAGCACGGCAGCTGCCTCGCCCATCACGAGACCGTCGCGCTCCTGGTCGAACGGCCGCGACGCACGCTCCGGATGGTCGTTGCGGCGCGAGAGCGCGCGCATCGCGTCGAAACCGGCGATGCCGACCTGAGTGATCGGCGCTTCGGTTCCGCCGGCGAACATCACGTCGGCGCGACCGATGCGGATCTCGTCCATCGCGTCCCCGATCGCCATGTTCGACGCCGCGCAGGCCGTGCACTCGCTCATCAGCGGGCCTTTCGTGCCGAGCTCGATCGAGACCCAGCCGGCGCCCATGTTCGGGATGATCGACGGGATCGAGAACGGACTGACGCGGTCCGGTCCGCGGGTGAGGAGCACGTGGTAGCACTCCTGGTAGCTCTGCAGGCCGCCGATGCCGGTCGCCACCGACGCGCCGAAGCGGTCGGGAGCGGTCGAGACGTCGACGCCGGAGTCGGCCTCTGCCTGGCGCGCCGCCGCAAGGATCATCTGCGCAAAGCGGTCCATCCGGCGCGACGCCTTGCGATCGACCCAGACGGTCGGGTCGAAGTCCTTCAGCTCACAGGCGAAGTGCACGTTGTAGTCCGTGTGATCGAACGCCGTGATCTCCGCGGCGCCCGACTCGCCCGCAAGCAGCCGCGACCACGACGACTGGACGTCGTTGCCGAGCGGGCTGACCATACCGAGGCCGGTGATCACGACTCTTCTACTCATTTTCCGCTACGGCGCCGGCCACGCAGGCACCTCCGCTCCTTGGTCGGCTCCGTCAAGCCTACGCCTCCTCACATTCCCAATCCGCCGTCGACGAGCAGCACCTCGCCGGTGATGAACGAGGCCTCGTCGGAGGCGAGGAAGCGTACCGCGCCGGCGATCTCCTCCGGCTCCGCGACCCGGCCGAGCGGAGTGTTCTGGATCATCGCCGCCGTCGCCTCCTCGGGAAGCACCTCGGTGAGCCGCGACTTCACGTAGCCGGGCGCGACGACGTTCGCGCGGATGTTCCGCGAACCGAGCTCGCGCGCGAGCGACTTCGTGAAGCCGATGATCCCGGCCTTCGAAGCCGCGTAGTTCGTCTGACCCCAGTTGCCGTGCACGCCGACGACCGAGCTGATGTTGACGATCGACCCGGCACGCTTCTTCATCATCGGCCGCGTCACCGCGCGGCACGTATAGAAGACCGAGCTCAGATTCGTGTCGATCACAATGCGCCAGTCGTCGTCGGACATGCGAGCGAGCAAACCGTCTCGGGTGAGGCCTGCGTTGTTGACGAGCACGTCGACGTCCCCTGCCTCCTCGACGAGCCGCTTTGCGTCCTCGGCAGACGAGACGTCGGCCTGAACCGCCCGGGCGCCGAGCTCCGCCGCAAGCTGCTCGGCCTCCTCCTTCCCGGATCGGTAGCCGATGACGACGTCGGCGCCGGCGGCGGCAAGCCCCGCGGCGATCGCACGCCCGATCCCGCGCGAGGCGCCGGTGACGAGCGCGAGCTTTCCTTCGAGGGTGGCGAACTGGGGGCTGCTAGCCAAGTGCGTTGGTGACCTCGTCGAGCGACTTCAGGTCGTTGACCGAGAAGGTGCGCACCGATCTGTCGATCCTCTTCAGTAAACCGCCGAGCACGTTGCCGGGCCCGACCTCGACGAAGGTGGTCACGCCTCCCGCGATCAGCCCTCGCGCCGCCTGGGTGAACTTCACGGGCGCAGTCAGCTGGTCGATCAGCAACTCGCGGTAGCGCTGTGCGTCCTCGACCCTCGCCGTCACGGTGGACATGAACTCGGACACGCCCTCGCTGATATGGACTCGTTCGACGGCGGGGCGCAGACGGTCGGCGGCCTTCGCGACGAGCGGTGAGTGGAACGCACCGGAGACGCGCAACTTGATCGCACGGCCCGCGCCCTCGCGAGTGGCCTCTTCGCAGGCCTCGTCGACCGCCGGGGTCTCGCCGGAGATGACGAGCTGGCCGGGGCAGTTGTAATTTGCAGGCCACACGTTCGTGATCTTGTGACAGAGCGCCTCGACCGCCTCGTCGGCGAGACCGAGGATCGCAGCCATCGAGCCGGGGTGGGCCTTCGCGGCCGCCGCCATGGCGGCGCCGCGCTCTCGCACGAGTGAGATCGCGTCGCTGACCGACATCGACTGGGCGGAGCCGAGGGCCGAGAACTCGCCGACCGAGTGCCCGACGACGACGTCGGGGTGGATGCCGCGCGAGCGCAAGGCCGCATCGAACGCCAGCGACGTCACGACCAGGGTGGGCTGCTGCACCTCCGTGTCGACGAGGTCCTCGACGGGCCGCTCGAAGCAGAGCTCCTTGAGATCCATCCCGGAGGCTTCGCTGCCGGCGTCGTACACGGCCATCGCCTCGGGCACGGCAGCCGCGACGTCCTTGCCCATGCCGGCTTCCATCGAGCCCTGGCCGGGAAACATGAAGGCGATCTTGGTCATGCTGCTGCTCCAGTCGTTTGGTGTGTCCATTCGATCAGCGCCGACCCCCAGGTCAGCCCCGCCCCCATGCCTGTCAGAAGCACCAGTTTGCCTGGTTCGAGCCGCCCTTCGTCCGCGGCATCGGCCAGCGCGAGCGGGATCGAGCCCGACGAGGTGTTGCCGTACTTGTTCACGTTGACGATCGTCTTCTCCTGCGGGAAGCCGAGTTTTCGCGCAGCGTGATCGATGATCCGGACGTTCGCCTGGTGCGGGACGTACACATCGACGTCCTCGACCGTCTTGTCGCACTCGCTCAAGATCGCCTCGGCAGAGCTGACCATGACCCGGGTCGCGAACCTGAAGACCTCACGCCCGTTCATCTTGACGTACTTGTCGGGATCCTCGAACTTCCGTGACCCGGAACCGGGCAGCCAGAGGTTCGCCCCGCCCCCACCGTCGGCGCCGAGCTCGAATCCGAGAAAGCCGCCGGCGCTCGACGCGTTCCATCACGACGGCACCCGCGCCGTCACCGAACAGCACGAGCGTCGAGCGGTCGGTCCAGTCGAGGATCTTCGAGAGCACGTCGCCCCCGACGACGAGCGCACGCTTGGCCAGGCCCGTGGCGAGCATCGCGTGCGCCTGGGCGATTGCGTAGACGAACCCGGTGCAGCCCGCCGAGAGGTCGTAGGCCGCAGCGTCCGGCATGCCGAGCGTGTCGGCGAGCAGGGCGCTCGACGACGGGAAGGCCATGTCGGGTGTGACGGTCGCGACGATCAGCAGGTCGATCGACTTCGGATCGGCCGCCGCCATCTCGAGGGCGCGCCGAGCGGCTGGAAGGCAGATGTCGGTGAGTGCCTCGTCCTCCGCGGCAATGCGCCGCTCGCTGATCCCGGTCCGCTCGAGGATCCACTCGTTGTTCGTGTCGACGAGCTTCGACAGGTCGTCGTTCGTCAGCACGCGCTCCGGCACATGAACGCCGAGCCCCGTGATCGAGATCGGCCGGCCGTTGGTCCTCCCGATCAATTTTCAGCTCCGGAACTGTCTCCTCCGACCGCAAAGGTGAGCGTCCCGCGCACGGCGAGCGCGCCGTCGACCGTCGCCTTCACCTTGCCGCGCCCGACGGGGCCGCGCACCGTCTCGACCGCACACTCGAGCAGCAGGAGGTCGCCGGGCCGGACGACGCGCTTGAAGCGCACGTCGTCGATGCCGGCGAAGAGCGCGAGCTTGCCCCGGTTCTCCTCCTGAGAGAGCACTGCCACGGCGCCGCACTGCGCGAGCGCCTCGACCATCTTCACGCCGGGCATGATCGGGTTGCCGGGGAAGTGGCCGGCGCAGTCCGCCTCGGTGACCCGCTTGCGCGCGACGACGCGCTCGCCCGGCACGAGCTCGATCACCTCGTCGATCAGGAGCATCGGGTCGCGATGCGGCAGGATCTCCTCGATCGCCGCCTTGTCCAGGAGTACCTGGGTCAAGCCGTCAAACGCTCCCGCAGCCCGTTGCGCCCGCGGTGCGCGTAGCACTTGGCGGTGCCGACGGGGAGCCCGGTCGCCGCCGAGATCTCCTCGAACGGCACATCGAAGGCGTCCTGCAGGACCACGACCCGCGCCTGGGCAGCGGGCAGCTCGGCGAGGCAGCGGCCGAGCTCGAGGCGCGCTTCCGATTCGGCGAGCGCGCGCGCAGGGTCGCCGTCAGGGGCGACGCGCGCGTCCTCGTAGAGCGGCTCAGTGCGCCGCTCCGACGCCCAGCGGGCCTGGGCGACGTCCTTGCAGGTGTTGACGACGAGGCGATGCAACCAGGTGGAGAACTGAGCTTCTCCCTTGAACTGGCCGACGCGCTGAACGAGCTTCACGAGCGACTCCTGTGCCGCGTCGTGTGCATCCTCGGGGTCGCGCAGAACATGCTGTGCGATCCGCTCCACCCGCGGGGCGTGCCGCTCGCAGAGCGCCGCCAGGGCCAGCTTGTCTCCGTCTCTTGCGCGCCGCACCAGGATGGGGTCCGAGAGCCTCTCGTACACGAGCGGCCCGTCGGGCCGCAGGTCACGCATGATTCGACGCGAGCGGCCGACGGAAGGTTGCACGCGCCTACTCTAGTGGCGATGGGCCTGACCCCTGCCGACGTTCTGCCGGCCCTCCGAGGTTCATATGGACGCGAATATCACTACGCCCGCGAAGCGGAGACGACCCAGCGGATGCTGCCGGCGGGAGCGGTGCACGGCGCCGTCGCGCTCGCCGAGCGCCAGACCGCGGGCCGGGGACGGCTCGGACGAACCTGGGTCGATTCGGCGCTGATGTTCTCGGTCGCCCTCTATCCTCCTGCGCCCCTGGCCCGCTGGCCGGAGCTGACGCTGGTTGCGGCCGGGGCCGTGTCGGACGCGATCGGCCCTGGGGCGACGATCAAGCATCCCAACGACGTCCTGCTCGGGGGCCGCAAGGTTGCGGGGATCCTCGCGGAGGCAAACGAACGCGTCGTGCTCGGCATCGGGATCAACGTCGGCGAGACGGCCTGGCCAGGCGCCGGCTTCGTCGAGCGCGATGCACTCCACCTGCTGGTCGACGTGCTCGAACGGCTCGAGCGCCTCTACGACGCCTGGGTGGTCGGCCGGCTGTAGCTCCTCCGCGCCGTCTCGGCTTCCCGAGCAGTGAGTCGAAGCGATCGAGCGGGCGGCGAGGATGACCACGAGCTTCGGCATACAATTCCTGGTCCGGTGAAGCGCCTGCTCCTGGCCGTGTTCCTTCTCCTCCTCGCTCTCGCTGCGGACGCGTCGGCGGCCGGTACGCCCAGCGGGCCGCGCGTCCTGGCGATCCACTTCACCGCCGACGTCGACCCCGTGACCCAGGACTGGCTGAACCACGAGCTCGGCAAGGCCGAGTCGCAGGGTTACTCCGCCGCGGTGATCGTCCTCGACACGCCCGGCGGGCTCGAGGAATCGATGCGCAAGATCGTGGCGCGCGAACTGTCGCTGAAGATCCCCGTGATCGTCTACGTCGCTCCCGCAGGCGCCCGCGCGGCGTCGGCCGGGGTCTGGATCTCCGAGGCGGCCGACGTGCTCGCGATGGCGCCCCAGACGAACATCGGCTCCTCGACGCCGATCACCGGCACCGGCTCCAACATCGGCAGCGATCTCCGGCGCAAGGTCGTCAACGACGCCGCCGCGTCCCTGCGCGGCCTGGCGAAGACGCACGGCCGCAACGCGAAGTGGGCGGATGCCGCCGTGCGCAAGGCCTCGAACCTCACAGCCGAAGAGGCGCTGCGGATGAACGTGATCGACGTGATCTCGCCGACGCTGCCGGCACTGCTGAACACGATCGACGGCCGTGTGACGACCCCGCGTCACTTCACGCTGCACACGGCCGACGCGACGATCGTGGAGGACCACCAGGGATTCCTGACGAGGTTCCTCTCGACGCTGATCGATCCGAACATCATCTCGCTGCTGTTCCTCGCGGGGCTGGCCGGCCTCGGCTTCGAGCTCTTCCATCCCGGTGCGGTGATCCCCGGCGCCTTCGGCGCGATCTGCATGGTCACCGCGCTCTTCGGCTTCTCGGTGCTGCCGCTGTCCTGGGCGGGGCTGGCACTCGTCCTGCTCGGGGTCGCGCTGCTCGTGATCGACCTGCACGTTCCGACTCATGGTGCCCTGACGCTGTCCGGGCTCGTGGCGATGGCGATCGGGATGATCACCCTGTTCCACAACCTGCCCGCTCCCTACCACACGTCTGAACCGGTCGTGATCGCGGTCACCGTCCTGCTCGGCGGCCTGTGGGCGTTCGCCATCTCGAAGGCGCTCGCCGTCAGGCGCCGGCCGGCCCGGGTCGGGCCGCAGGAGATCGTCGGCATGGAGGGAGTCGTGCGCCGGGACGGGCTGGTGTTCGTCCGGGGAGAGCTCTGGCAGGCGGAGTCCGAGCGACCGCTGCGCGAGGGCGAGCAGGTGCAGGTCGAGGGCCTCGACGGCCTATCGCTACGCGTGCGCCACATCTAGGCTGTCGAGGTGGACGCCGCGCTGATCGTCTTCGCGATCGTCATCTTCCTGCTGCTGCTCTTCTTGATCGGCGCGATCAAGGTCGCGCGCGAGTACGAGCGCGGGATCGTCTTCCGGCTCGGCCGCCTGCTCCCTGAGCCGAAGGGGCCGGGCCTCTTCATCCTGATTCCGATCGTCGACCGCATGGTCCGGGTCGACCTGCGGACGATCACGCTGAACATCCCACCGCAGGAAGTGATCACGAAGGACAACGTCCCGGTGCGCGTCAACGCAGTTGCGTACTTCCGAATCGTCAAACCGGAGGACGCGATCGTGCAGGTCGAGAACTTCATGGTGGCCACGTCGCAGATCGCACAGACGACATTGCGCTCCGTGCTCGGCCAGCACCAGCTCGACGAGCTCCTGTCGGAGCGCGAGAAGATCAACGCGATCCTGCAGGGGATCATCGACGAGCAGACCGCGCCGTGGGGCATCAAGGTGTCGATCGTCGAGGTGAAGGACGTCGAGATCCCGCAGGGGATGCAGCGCGCGATGGCCCGCCAGGCCGAGGCCGAGCGCGAGCGGCGCGCGAAGGTGATCAATGCCGAGGGCGAGTTCCAGGCATCCGAGCGGCTCAAAGATGCGGCGAAGGTGATCGAGGAGCATCCGATCGCACTCCAGCTGCGCTATCTCCAGACCCTGCTCGAGCTCGGAGCGACTCCGTCGACCACGATCGCGTTCCCGATTCCGATCGAGATGCTGCAGGCGTTCACAGCGGTCGGCCACCCGCCCGCTTCCTGACGGAGCCTGCGGCACTGCCCGATCTCCGGCACGACGCGCTGACCGGCCGCTGGGTGGCGATCGCCCCCGAACGGGCGGAGCGGCCCGGCGCGGCGAGGCTCGCGAGCGACGAGGCCGCCTCGTGTCCGTTCTGCGCCGGCAACGAGGACCAGACGCCCCCCGAGACGCTCCGGCTCGGCGACGGTCCGACCGGCTGGAGGGTTCGGGTCGTCCCGAACCTCTATCCGGCGCTCGAGCGCCAGGAAGTCGTGATCCACGGCCCCGCACACGTGCACTCGTTCGCCGAGCTGGACGACGCAACGATCGACCTCGTCGCCGAGGCGTGGCAGCGGCGGGCGCGCGACGTGGGCGGCCACTGCTTTCCGCTCATCAACGAGGGGCACGAGGCCGGCGCATCGCTTCCCCACTCGCACTCGCAGCTCGCCTGGCTGCCCGCGCCCGCCCCGCTCGTCGTCGCCGAGCGCGGGCTGCCGGCCGTGATCGAGGTCGCCGAGCGCGGCGGTGTGACGGCCGGCTGCCCCTTCGCGAGCAGGGTGCCGTACGAGCTCCTCGTTGCGCCGTCGCGGCCGGAGCAGCGCGGTCTCGAGAGCGACCTCCTGGCACCGGCACTGCGCCTGCTGGCGGAGCTCATACGCCGGATCCAGCGCATCCATGGCGAGCAGACGGTGCCGCTGAACGCCTGGCTCCACGACGGGCCACACTGGCACCTGGAGCTCTTCCCGCGTACGACGAGGCTCGCCGGGCTCGAGCTCGGGGCAGGCGTGTACATCGATTCCGTCGCGCCCGAGGCGGCGGCGGCGGCGCTGCGCGGCTAGAGGGCGGCGGTCTGCCGCTCGCGGAAGCGTCGTGCCGCATCGATCGCGGCGCCGAGGTTCAGGCCCTTGTCCTTCGCCTGCTTGATCAGCATCACGGTCTCGATCGCGTCCATGTCGTAGATCCGCTGCTTCTTCCCCTTGGTCGGGATCTGCGCCTTGTTCGTCCAGTAGTCGAGTTGCATCTTCGAGATGCCTGCGATCGCGCACACCTGGCCGAGGTAGAGCTCGATCTTGTCCAGGTGCTCCGCCATGTCGATCGGCTCGAGCAGGTCGACCTGCTTGCTGTACGCCATCGGGGCGGCTTCCTTTGTCCGCGTGGTCTCGACCCCTCGGTTGCTACTTCTACCACCACCTCTTGCAAAAGGGAAGTAGAAGTCGGACAAACCACACTGGCGAGGGACAGACCGCCCTGGGACGGCGTTTTGCTCAGTCGTCGGCAGGCAGGACGGCGAGCTCCGTGCCGTCGTCGCCGGGCTCGTCGTCGCCCGACTCGACGACCGGCGCGAGCGACGAAACGAGCTCGCCCTCGCGTAGCCGCATCACGATCACGCCCTGCGTCGAGCGGCCGAGCCGCTTGACGTCTTCGACGGGCATCTTGATCACGGTGCCGCCGGTCGAGATCAGCATCACCTGATAGCCGTCGCGCACGACCCGGGCGCCCGCGAGGTGACCGCGCGCCGCCGTCAGCTGCACCGTCTTCACGCCCATGCCTCCGCGGCCCTTCTTCGGGTACTCGGAGACGCGGGTGCGCTTGCCGTACCCGTTCTCGGTCACGACGAGCAGGTCGGAGTCGTCGGACGCGATCGCAACCGAGATCACCTCGTCCTCGCCGCGGAGCCGCATTCCCTGAACGCCCGAGGCGTCGCGGCCCATCGCGCGCACGTCCCGCTCCGAGAAGCGGATCGCCTGGCCGAGACGGGACACCATCAGGACGTCGTCGCTGCCGGAGCTGTGCCGCACCCCGACGAGCTCGTCGCCCTCCCGCATCTTGATCGCGATGATCCCGTCCGCCTTCAGGTTCGTGTTGTAGGCGCCGAGCTCGGTCTTCTTGACGACACCGTTCTTCGTTGCGAACAGCAGATACTTGGCCTCTTCGAAGTTACGCGTCTGGATCACCGCGCGCACCGCCTCGCCCTGGCGGAACGGCAGCAGGTTGACGATCGCGCGCCCCTTCGACTGGCGCGAGCCGAGCGGAAGCTCGTGCACCTTCAGCCGGTACACCTTGCCGACGCTGGTGAAGAACAGGATGTAGTCGTGTGTCGAGGCCACGAACAGGTGCTCGATGTAGTCCTCGTCCTTCAGGTCCATTCCCATCACACCGATACCGCCGCGGCGTTGCTCGCGGTACGCCGTCACCGGCAGCCGCTTGATGTAGCCGGAGCGGGTGATCGCGATCACCATGTCCTCTTCCGCGATCAGGTCCTCGAGCTCGAGCTCTTCCTCGGCGGCCACGATCTCGGTGCGGCGGTCGTCGTGGCGGGCGTAGATGCCCTGGAGCTCCAGCAGCTCGTCCTTGATCAGCGTGTCGATCTTGGTCTCGTCGGAGAGGAGGAGCCGCAACTCCGCGATTCGCTCCTTCTTGTCGCGATACTCGTCTTCGACGCCCTTGCGCTCGAGCGCCGTCAGGCGCGCAGACGCAGCTCGAGGATCGCCAGCGCCTGCAGCTCGGAGAGGTCGAACTTCTCCATCAGCCCGGTCTTCGCCGCGTCGGTGTCGGCGGCGGCACGAATGAGCGCGATCACCGCATCGAGGTTGTCGAGGGCGATCAGGTAGCCCTCGAGGATGTGCGTCCGCTTCTCCAGCTGGCGCAGCTCGTGCTTCGACCGGCGGGTGACGATCTCGCGCTGGAAGTCGAGATAGTGCGTCAGCAGCTCGAGCAGCGACAGCGTCCGCGGTACGCCGTTGACGAGCGCGACCGTGTTGACACCGAACGTCGACTGCAGCGGCGTGTGCTTGAACAGCTTGTTGAGCGCGACCTGCGGGACCGCGTCGCGCTTCAGCTCGACCTGTATGCGCATGCCGGTGCGGTCCGAGTGATCCTGGAGATCGGAGATCTCCGTCAGCACCTTGTCGTTCACGAGCTCGGCGATCTTCGCGATCACACCGCCCTCGCCGCCCTTCTTCACGCCGTACGGCAGCTCGCTGATGATGATCGCGCTCTTGCCGCCGCGCAGCTCTTCGATGTGGGCGCGCGCGCGCATGACGACACGGCCGCGGCCGGTGCGGTAGGCATCGCGGATGCCCGAGCGGCCGACGATGATCGCGCCCGTCGGGAAGTCGGGGCCTTTCACGTGCTTCATCAGGTCCTCGACGCTCGCCTCGGGCTTGTCGATCAGCGTCACGATCGCGCCGATCACCTCGGTCAGGTTGTGCGGCGGGATGTTCGTCGCCATGCCGACTGCGATCCCGGCGCTGCCGTTGACCAGCAGGTTCGGGAAGCGGGCGGGCAGCACGAGCGGCTCTCGCTTCGACTCGTCGTAGTTCGGCCCGAAGTCGACGGTGTCCGAGTCGAGCTCCGAGAGCATCTCCTCGGCGAGCTTCGCGAGCCGCGCCTCGGTATAGCGCATCGCCGCCGGCGGATCGTCGTCGATGGAACCGAAGTTGCCCTGGCCGTCGACGAGCGGGTAGCGCAGCGAGAACGGCTGTGCGAGCCGCACCAGCGTGTCGTAGATCGACTGGTCGCCGTGCGGGTGATGGTTCCCCATCACATAGCCGACGATGTTGGCGCACTTGACGTACGGACGCCCAGGCCGGTTGCCGTTCGTCCACATCGAGTAGAGGACGCGGCGATGCACCGGCTTGAGCCCGTCGCGCACGTCGGGCAGCGCCCGCGAGACGATCACGTGCATCGCGTAGCCGAGGAAGCTCGAGCGCATCTCCTGCTCTAGCTCGCGCGACTCGATGCGTCCCGGCCCCAGTGCCCCTGTCTCCAACTCGCTCATCTGTTTGCTCTTTCTGGACGCTTAGCGACAGCTAGACGTCGAGGAACTTGACATCCTTTGCGTTCTGCTCGATGAACTGCCGGCGCGGCTCGACCTGGTCGCCCATGAGCATCGAGAAGGCGCGATCGGCGGCGGAGGCGTCCTCGACGTCGACCCGCATGAGGAGGCGTTTCGCCGGGTCCATCGTGGTCTCCCAGAGCTGCTCCGCGTTCATCTCGCCGAGGCCCTTGAAACGCGAGACCTGGATCCCCTGCTTCGCCGCCTCGAGCACGTGCTCGCGGAGCAGGTCGAAGGTCTCGGCCAGCTCGAGCTCCTTGCCGACACGCACGGTGAACGGCGGCCGGCCGAGCTGGGCAACGAGCTTCTGGTACGCGGCTCGCAGACCGTGGTACATCGGCGACGCCAGCAGTTCGACGGGCACAGTGATGTTGCGGCCCGCGGACGTCTCGGTCTCCACGACACGCACACGGAACTCGTCGTCGGCGTGCTCGAGCACCGAAAGGGCGTAGCCGTTCTCAGCGATCGCCGCGATTGCGCCGACGAGATCGCCGGGGCCTTCGATGTCGTACTCGACGAGGCGGTGCAGGATCATCAGCTCGGTCGCCGCGGCGCCGAAGTCGGATCGCAACCGCGCGTAGTAGCCCTCGTACTGCTGTAGGTCCTTGGCGAAGCGGCTCCACTTCGTCTCGGTCAGCTTGAGTGTGTCGCCGTCGCGCGATGTGATCTCCACGTTCGGGATCCGCTCGCGCGCGAGCAGCTCCTCGAGCTGCGCGTCCTTCTCGAAATAGAACTCCTGGCTGCCGAGCTTGACCTTGTAGAGCGGCGGCACCGCGATGTACACGTGTCCTTGGTCGATCAGCGCCGGCATCTGCCGGTAGAGGAAAGTGAGGATCAGCGTGCGGATGTGAGAGCCGTCGACGTCGGCGTCCGTCATCACGATGATGCGGTGGTAGCGCAGCTTCTCGAGATCGAACTCCTCACCGATCGACGTGCCGATCGCCGTGATCATCGCCTGGATCTCGTTGTTCGACAGAACCTTGTTGATGCGGTTCTTCTCGGAGTTGATGATCTTCCCGCGCAGCGGCAGGATCGCCTGGTAGGTGCGGTCGCGGCCCATCTTGGCCGACCCGCCTGCACTGTCTCCCTCGACGATGAAGAGCTCGGCCGCTTCCGGGTCCTTGATCGAGCAGTCCGCGAGCTTGCCCGGCAGCGACATCGACTCGAGTGCCGACTTGCGCCGCGTCAACTCGCGCGCCTTACGCGCCGCCTGCCGTGCGCGCTGGGCGGAGATCGCCTTGTTGACGATCTGACGCGCATCGGTCGGGTTCTCCTCGAAGTACTCCGAAAGCTTCTGGTTGACCGCGGTCGAGACGAGCCCGGTGACCCACGGGTTCCCGAGCTTCGTCTTCGTCTGTCCCTCGAACTGGGGGTCCTGCAGCTTCAGCGAGATGACGGCGGCGAGCCCCTCGCGCACGTCTTCGCCCTCGAGGTTGTCCTCCTTCTCCTTCAGCAGTCCCTTGTCGCGCGCGTACTTGTTGATCGTCGACGTCAGCGCGGAGCGGAAACCGGAGAGATGCGAACCGCCTTCGTGCGTGTTCACGTTGTTGGCGAAGGAGAAGACCGACTCCTGGTACGACGTGTTCCACTGCATCGCGACCTCGACCTCACCCTGGTCGTTGCCGGTCGAGAAGTAGACGACGTGTCGATGCACCGCGTCCTTCGACTCGTTGATGTAGGACACGTAGTCCTTGATGCCGCCCTCGTAGTGAAACTCGACGGGCGGCTCGGCGCCGGCGCGCTCGTCGGTGAACGTGATCCTCAGGCCGCGCGTCAGGAACGCCACCTCGCGGAAGCGCGAGACGATCGTGGTCGCGTCGTACGCCGTCTCGTCGAAGATGTCGGCGTCGGCGAGGAACGTCGTCGTCGTCCCGTTCTCGGTCGATTCGCCGACGACCTGCATCGGCCCGCGCGGGACGCCGCGGTCGAACTCCTGGCGGTAGACCCTGGAGTCGCGCGAGACCTCGACGACGAGCCACTCGGAGAGCGCGTTGACGACCGAGGCACCGACGCCGTGCAGGCCGCCGGAGACCTTGTACCCGTCGCCCCCGAACTTTCCGCCGGCGTGCAGCTTGGTCATGATCACCTCGAGCGCCGAGGTTCCGGTGCCCTCGACCTCGTCGACCGGGATCCCCCGGCCACGGTCGCGCACGGTGACCGAGTTGTCCGGATGGATCGTGATCTCGATCAGGTCGTTGTAGCCGGCGAGGGCCTCGTCGACCGAGTTCGCGACGATCTCCTCGACGAGGTGATGGAGGCCCCGCAGGCCGGTCGAGCCGATGTACATCCCCGGCCGCAGACGGACCGGCTCGAGGCCTTCGAGCACGGTGATGTCCTTGGCCGAGTATCCGGCCTTTGCCTGGGTCTTCGCCATAATGAAGAAATGCCTGCAAAACGCGGGGTTTGCGAGGCACCTGAAGTGTATCAGATTCGGCGGTTGCCACGCTCGCGGGCGAGGCTCAAAGAGACCGCTTTTTGCACACTTTCGCGCAGGTTTTCGTCGGCGATCGAGGAGGCGATCGCGCGGGCCCGCTCGTCGTCCTCGGGGCTCACCTCCACGGCGCTCTGCGCGGGCTCCAGATCCGGCTCGGGCAGCGGGCCCGGCGCGAAGCGCACCTTCGGCACGCCGAGCTTGCTCGCGATCTCCGCCGCGCGCTGTCCGAGCTCGAACGACCACACCGAGTCGGCCGTGTTCACGTGCACGGTCCCGTCACGGGCGATGCGCGCCGGCCAGGCGTTGCGGGCGATCCCGCCACCCACGACCTCCGGCCACCGTTCGACGAGCTCCGCCATACCGGCCTGAGGCCCGAACCGCGACAGCTCCGAGCGGATCTGGCTACCGAGCGGATCCAGCTTCCACCTCCACGATCTGTGCGGGCTCGATGGGCAGCGCCGAGCGGTGCGTCGCGGTGATCATCGTCTGCCCCATTCCCGCCACGCGCTCCGCGAGCACCTGCCGCCGGCCGGGGTCGAGCTCTGAAAGCACGTCGTCCAGCAGCAGCAGCGGAGGCGTCGACAGCAGCTCCGCTTCCGCCAGCAGCAGCGACAGCACCGTGAGCCGTTGCTCTCCCTGCGAGCCGTAGTGGCGCAGATCGCGGTCACCGCTCGCGATCAGCACATCGTCGAGGTGAGGGCCGAGTCCCGTCACTCCTCGCTCGAGATCGCGCGCCAACCTGCTCTCGAGCGCCTCGCGCGTCGGGGGCGCCGCGTCATAGCCGAGCCGCGTCGACGGGAGACCGAGCTCCTCTGCGCGCTCGGCGAACGCGGGCGCGAGCACGTCGAGCGTCTCCCGCCGGCGCGCGACGAGCTCCGTGCCGAGGAGCGTCACCTGCTCCGTCCAGGGCTCGATCGCATCGCGGCCCGAGAGGCCCAGCTGCGCACGGCGAAGAGCTGCGTTGCGCTGCGCGAGCGCTGCAAGATAGTCCTGCGGCACCGCGGCACGGGCGGGAAAGAGACGGCCGAGGGCCCGGTCGAAATACGCGCGGCGCGCCGCAGGCGCGCCCTTCACGACGGCGAGACGGTCGGGGGTGAAGACGAGCGTCGCGACCTCGCGCCGGAGGGACTCGGCGGACGAGAGCTTCGCGCCGTTCACGCGTGCCTCCTTCGCCTGGCCCAGGCGCAACGTCACCGCGAGCTCGAGCGGCACACCGTTCCGCACGCCCTCCGCGATCACACGTGCTCCCGTCTCGCCGAATCGGATCAGCTGCGCATCCTGGCGCGTTCGCGGTGAGAAGCCCTGGGTGACGACATGCAGCGACTCGAGCAGGTTGGTCTTGCCGGCGCCGTTGCGGCCGACGACGAGGACGACTCCCGGATCCAGCGCGAGGTCGAGTGACGCGTATGAGCGGTACTGGCGAAGTTGAACGCGCGCGTAACTCAGCCTGCAAGCCTGATCGGCATGATCAGGTACACGTAGTCGTCGGCGTCGCCTTCGAGCACTGCCGGCCGGAGCGGGCTGATCAGCTTGAACTTGATCGTCTCGGAGTCCACCGACTCGAGCCCGTCGCGGAGAAACTCGGCGTTGAACCCGATCTCCATCGCGTCGCCGGTGAAGGGGGCGGGCAGCGACTCCCGTGCCTCGCCGACGTCCTGTGTGATCGCCGACACCGTCAGCTCGCCCTCGGCGAAGCGCAGCCGCAGCGGGGAGTTGCGCTGAGCCATCAGCGACACACGGCGGACGACCTCGAGCACCTCGTCGCGCGGCAGCGGGAGCTCGTACTCGAACTGCTCGGGCAGCAGCTGCCGGTAGTTCGGAAACTGTCCGTCGATGCGGCGGGTGGTCAGCCAGGTTCCGTCGGCACCGAAAACGACGTGGTTCTCCTGCATCCCGAGCTGGATCTCGTCGGCGCCGGTCGCGATGCGCGCGAGCTCCTGGAGCGCCCGGGCCGGAATGATCGCCTCGAGCTCGGGCAGCGTCCCGGAGACAGGAGTCTCCTTCACGGCCAGACGGTACGAATCGGTGGCGGCCATCACGATCTTCCCCGGTTCGAAGCGAACGAGGATCCCCGTCAGGACGGGGCGGCTCTCGTCACGCGACGCGCTCCGGCCGACCCGCGCAACCGTCTCGACGAGCGCGTCCCGGTCGATCGTGTGCAGCGCGTCCAGATCGACTTCGGGAAGGCGCGGAAAGTCCTCGCTCGAGTACGTGTGCAGCCGGTAGGTCGCACCGCCGGCCGCGACGACGACGACCGCTTCGTCGGGGTGGTGCTCGATCGAGACCTCGCCGTCCGCGAGCGACCGCGCGATGTCGAGCAGCAGCCGGCCGGGTACGACAACGGTTCCTTCGTCGGCAACCTGCGCATCGACGGTCGCGCGCAACGACACCTCCATGTCGGTGGCCGCGAGCTGCAGCTGGCTCCCTTCGGCCCGCAGCTGGATGCCGCCCAGCACGAGCACGGTCGTGCGGCTCGATACACCACGCGCGACCACGGCGAGCTTGGCTGCGAGCTCGTCCTTGCCGACGGTAATCCTCAACCCTGTGCCGACCACTGTTTCTGAGTCAATCATTTAAATGAAACCTCGTTGTAGTCATAAGGCTTGTGGGTCCGGGGAGAAGCCCCTCGTTCCCCCTACGGGAGCCATTTTCGCTGTGGGTGCGGACGGGGGACAAGTCGCGCTCTTGCACAGGCCCCTCACTCATCGTGCTTGACGCACACGAGCTGTGAGTTCTTGGACGAGGTTGTACACAGACCTATCCTCGCGAATCAGGCGGGCGATCTTGGAGGTTGCATGGATCACCGTCGTGTGGTCGCGCCCCCCGAACTCCTTGCCGATCTTGGGCAGCGACGAGTCGGTGAGCTCGCGGGACAGGTACATCGCGACCTGGCGCGGGTAGACGATGTTCTGTGAACGCCGGTCGCCGGTCAGCTCCTGCATCGTGACACTGAACCGCTCGCAAACGAGCTCCTGGATCCGCTCGATCGAGATCTGCGCGCTCTCACCCTGCGGGAAGACGTCCTTCAGCACGTCCTGCGCGAGATCGACCGAGAGCGGGCGGCCGGTGAGCGAGGAGAACGCGACGACACGCGTCAGCGCCCCTTCGAGCTCACGAATGTTCGTCGAGACGCGTGAGGCGATGAATGTCAGGAGCTCCGGATCGCGAATCTCGATCTGGTCGTTCTTCACCTTCTTGCGCAGGATCGCGATTCGTGTCTCCAGGTCCGGCGGCTGGATGTCCGTGATCAGGCCCCACTCGAAGCGCGAGCGCAGGCGCTCCTCGAGCGTCGAGATGTCCCGCGGCGGCCGGTCCGACGACATCACGATCTGGCGGCCGGCCTCGTAGAGGGAGTTGAAGGTGTGGAAGAACTCCTCCTGGATCCGCTCCTTGTGCTCGAAGAACTGAACGTCGTCGATCAGGAGCACGTCATAGGTGCGGTACCGCTGCTTGAAACCTTCGATCCGCTTGTCGCGCAGGCTGTTGATGAAGTCGTTCATGAACGTCTCGGACGTGACGTAGCGGCAGGTGAGGCCGCCGCCGTGGTCGGTGACGAAGTTCGCGACCGCATGGAGGAGGTGCGTCTTGCCGAGGCCGGTGTGGCCGTAGATGAAGAGGGGGTTGTACGCCTGGGCGGGTGCTTCGGCGACCGCCAGTGCCGCCGCGTGGGCGAACCGGTTCGACGAACCGATCACGAAGGAGTCGAACGTGTACCTCGGGTTGATGCCGGCGACGTCGGTGCGTACCGCCGTCACCTCGGCGGGGAGCGGCCGGACCGCGCTCGGGACGACGCTCGGCGGCGACGGCGCAGCGGCTGCGGGAACCGACGGCTCTTCCACAACGCGCAGCTGGACACGGCGGTCGGAGCCGCCGGCGTCCTTGACGGCCGCACGGATCAGGTCGAGGAAGTGCCCCTCGATCCATTCGCGTGTGAAGTCGTTCGGCACGGCGACTGCGAACGTGTCGTCGTCGAGCTCCGCACCGCCGACCTCTCCGAACCAGGTCGAATACGTCGTGTCGTTGAGGGCTTCCCGAAGCCGGGCGGACACGTCGTTCCAGAGGTCTTCCGCCGTCAGCTCGATTTGCCCTTCCACCCGGTTCAGCACTCCTTTGGTCGACCCCTGGGGGTGGCGAGCATAGCAGCGTCCCGGAGCCGTCTCAATGAGGATTTCGCGACTCGTCCACAACCGACAATCGGGCGATTTGCAGGGCTTTTACCCGCCTCCACACGACTCTCCACAGGTGTGGAAAGTCTGCTCCGCGCCGGTGCGGTATGCCCCCTTTCCACGGCTTTTGCCGTCCGGCAGGCCTGTGGACAACCGGCCGGCGAACCGGCCGGCGAACCGGTCCGGCTATACTCGCCCGCGGCCGGCACCCGCTGGCCAAGCTCTTCTTTCCGGACGCGATGAAACGGACCTATCAGCCGAATGTGCGCAGGCGGAAGCGGAAGCATGGCTTCCGCGCCCGCATGTCGACGCGCGCCGGCCAGCAGATTCTCAAGCGGCGCCGCTCGAAGGGCCGCAAGCGCCTGTCGGCGTAGTGCCGACGGTGCAGCGCCGGAACCGTCTCTCCCGCTCGCGCGACTTCGATGCCGTCTACCGCCAGGGTCGATCGGTCTCCACGCGCTTCCTGACGCTGTACTGGTTTCAACGCGACGAGTCGATCGGTGCGCCGCGCCTCGGCTTTGCCGTGCCGAAGGCCGTCGGGAACGCAGTCGTCCGGAATCGGATCAAGCGGCAGCTGCGGGACATCGTGCGCGACCGGCTCGAGGCGGTGCCGGTGACCAACGACTACGTCCTCGTCGTGCGCCAGGGCCTGCCCGAGGCCGCCGACGCCAACGGGCACGACTGGCTCACGGCCCGCGTCGACGAGGTGCTCGGAAAGGCCGCGGCATGACGAGCGCCACTCGGCGTAGGCTCGACGGAGCCGAGCAAGGAGCGCAGGTGCCGGCTTTGCCGGTGCCGAAGCGGGTGATCCGCACGGCCGCGATCCTCCCGATCCGTCTCTACCAGAAGCTCATCTCGCCGTTCATCCCCACGAACACGTGCAAGTACCATCCGAGCTGCTCGGAGTACGCGGCGCTCGCGATCCGCAAGCACGGTGTTCTGCGCGGCCTCGCGCTGGCGGGCTGGCGGCTCCTCCGCTGTAACCCGTGGTCGCACGGCGGAGTCGACTACCCATGATGGTCTTCTCGATCCTCTCGCCGCTCGAGAACGTCATGAAGTCGATCCTCGACTTCTTCCACGGCACAGCCGGTCTTCCGTGGGCCTGGTCGATCGTGGCGCTGACGATCCTCGTGCGGATCGTGCTCGTGCCGCTCACGGTGCGGCAGATCCATTCGATGCAGGCGCTCCAGGCGCACGCGCCGGAGATGAAGGCGATCCAACAGAAGTACAAGGGTGACCGGGCGAAGCTCAACGAAGAGCTGATGAAGTTCTACAAGGAGAACAACATCAACCCGGCCGCGTCGTGCCTGCCGCTGCTGGCGCAGTTCCCCGTCTTCATCGCGCTGTACTTCACGCTCAAGAACAACACGAAGCACATCACCGGGTCGTGGCTGCACGTCGTCCCGAGCATCTCCGACAAGGCGACCGCGCACTGGTCGGGCTTCGTGCTGCTCGCGATCTACGCGGGCTCCCAGATCGCGTCGACCTACTTCATGGGCACGACGATGGACAAGACGCAGCGCACGATCATGATGTTCCTGCCGCTGGTCTTCCTGACGGTCGTCTCGAGGTTCCCGACCGGCCTGATCCTCTACTGGATGACGACCAACCTGTGGACGGTCGGACAGGGTCTCGTCACGCGACGGCTCGTGCCGAAGCCGGGCAGTCTGCCGGCTGCGCCCGCCGGCCCCAGACGCACGTCGCGCAATCCGCCCAAGGAGGAACTCGCGGCCGGGAACGGCACCAAGGCCGCAGCGCCGGCACCCAATCCCCCGCCCTCACAGCCCCGGCGAGTGAAGAAGAAAGGCAGAGCGAAGCGGTGAGCGACGACGGCACTGCGCAGGTCAGTGTCGAGGCCACGGGTGAGACCGTCGGCGAAGCGAAGTGGAAAGCGCTCCGCGACCTCGAGCGCCTGGCGCCCGGCCTCGACAAGGCGGCGGTCGAGTTCCAGGTCGTATCGGAGGGCGAGCGTGGGCTGCTCGGTGTCGGCTATGCGCCCGCAAGGGTGATCGCGACCACCACCGCCGGCCGGACAGCACCCCCGCCCGCTCCGCGCGAGGACGAGAGCGACGTCGAGTCGCACCTGCGGGAGCTCGTCGAACGAGTGGTCGGCGCGATGGGGATCGCTGCTCGCGTGGAGGTGCGCGAGACCGGCGCCGAGGTGCTCGTGACGTGCACCGGTGACGAGCTCGGCCTGCTGATCGGCAAGCACGGCCAGACGATCGACGCGCTGCAGGCGGTCGCGAATGCCGCCGTCTACCGATCGGGCACCCACAAGCCGGTGACCGTCGACGCGGCCGGCTACCGGGAGCGCCGGCGGCAGACGCTGGAAGGAATCGCTGTTCGCGGTGCGGAGCGAGCCGCGCGCGGCGAGCGTGTGCTGCTCGAACCGATGAGCCCCGTGGAGCGGAAGGTGGTGCACGAGCGCCTCAAGGAGTTCCCGGGCGTGCAGACCGCGAGCGAGGGGACGGAGCCGAATCGGTACGTCGTCGTCCTCCCTGCTTGAGGGTTGGCTCACCGCGGTCGTCGCGACGCCGGGGCTGACCGCGATCCGCGATGTCGCGGAGGCGCGGAGGATGCTGCTCGACGATTCGCTGGCGGGCGCCGAGCTCGTAGGGCGCTTCGCCGGGCCGATCGTGGACGTCGGCAGCGGCGGCGGAGCGCCCGGCATTCCGCTCGCGCATGTCTTTCCGGAGCGTGAGGTGATCCTGCTCGAAGCCGAGCGGCGGAAGTGTGACTTTCTCGAGTCGGTTGCACCGGCGAATGCGCGCGTCGTCTGGGGCCGCGCCGAGGAGCAGGCGACCGACTGGGCGGGCGTCGCGGTCGCGAAGGCGCTGGCGCGACCCCCGACCGCCGCCGAGTGGTGCCTCCCGCTCGTGCGCGAGGGCGGAGCGGTCGTGCTCTGGGCCGGCCCGTCGGCCGACCGAGCCCGCGTTGCGTCGGTCGCCGAGCAGATCGCCGGAGTGCTCGAGGACGCTCCCGAAGGGTTCGTCCTCATCCGCAAGACAGGGCCGACACCGGCCGGCTTTCCCGCCGGACCGGCGTGGCGAAGAAGCGGCCGCTCGCCTAGCCGCCGCCCGCGCAAGGAGCGTAGGAAGCCTTTTGTCAAGCGGCTTTTGGTATCCGACCAGGCCGCTAGATTGGCCAGGTGAGCAAGGTCTACGCGTTCGCAAACCAGAAGGGCGGCGTGGGCAAGACGACCACGGCGATCAACCTCGCAGCCTGTCTGGCGGAGGCGGGCGAGCGCGCGCTCGTCGTCGACCTCGACCCACAGGCGAACGCGACGTCGGGTCTCGGGATGCGCGCGAACGGCACGTCGACGTACGACCTGCTCGACGGCGCCCCACTTGCCTCGCTCGCCAAGGCGACGCAGTTTCCGAATCTCTTCCTCGTCCCGTCCAAACCGGAGCTCGCGGGTGCGGCGGTCGAGCTGTCGCAGCGCGACGACGGCGAGCGCTACCTCGCGGAGGCACTGCAGCACGCGGAAGGGTTCGACTTCGTGCTGCTCGACTGTCCGCCGTCCCTCGGCCCGCTGACGGTGAACGCGCTTGCCGCATCCGACCGGGTGATCGTGCCGGTGCAGACGGAGTACTACGCGCTCGAGGGCCTCGCCCAGCTCGTCCAGTCGATCAACCTGATCAAGGCGCGGCTCAATCCGAGGCTCGAGATCGCAGGCGTGCTGCTGACGATGACCGACGGCCGGACGCGCCTCTCCGCCGACGTCGAGGCAGAGGTGCGCAAGCACTTCGGCGCGCTCGTCTTCAACGCGGTGGTGCCGCGTTCCGTGCGTGTCGCGGAAGCACCGAGCCACGGCTTGCCCGTGACCCACTACGACCGGCGCTCACGTGGCGCCGAGGCCTACTGGAAGGTGGCGATGGAGCTTGTCGAGCGTGCCTAGAAGGGGCCTTGGCCGCGGCTTCGAGGTGCTGATCGGCGGCGGCGCGCCGGAGCTCGCGCAGGTCGCCGTCGACCAGATCCACCCCAACCCGAACCAGCCGCGGAAGCGGTTCGAGAGCGAGGTCTGACAGGTCTCGCCGAGTCGATCAAGGCGCAGGGCCTGATCCAGCCGGTCGTGCTCCGGCCGAGGCTCGAAGGCGGCTACGAGCTGATCGCCGGCGAGCGCCGCTGGCGCGCGGCCCGTGAGGCGGGGATCACCACGGTTCCCGCTGTCGTCCGTGAGGCCGACGACCGCGACACGCTGCTCCTCGGTCTCGTCGAGAACGTCGCACGCGAGGACCTGTCACCGATCGAAGAGGCGCGCGCGTTCGCGGTGCTGATCGACGAGTTCGGCTTCACGCTCGGCGAGGTCGCCGAGCGCGTGGGGCGCTCGAAGCCCACGGTCTCCAACCGGATCCGTCTGCTCGAGCTGCCGGAAGACGTGCTGGGCATGATCGCGCGGCATGAGCTCACCGAAGGGCATGCCCGCGCCGTGCTCGCCGTCCCCGACCAGGACGGCCGCCGCCGGCTCGCCAGGCGGATCGTCAAGGAAGGGCTCTCCGTGCGCGCCGCGGAGCGGGCGGCCCGCTGGGCGGGCGCACGGACGAAGGAGCGGCGGGTGTCGGCCGTCGACCCGGCGCTCGCAGCGCGGGTCAGGGATGCCTTCCGGCTCCTCACGGGGTTCGAAGCGAAGGTCGGCGCCGCAGGGCTGCAGGTTCCGGTGGACGGCGACGTCCAGCTCGAGGAGCTCGCCGAGGCTCTCGAGCGGCTCGGCACCCCGTAACCGCCTTCACCTGCGGCCCGTTGAGCTTCGTGGTCGGCCTCTGGCTCCAGGACATCGAATCGCTCGAGACGATCTCGAGAGACGACGACACGCGCGCACTGTTCCTCCGCATGGCGCGCCTGTCGCAGCACGGACGCCTGCAGCCGTTCCTGCATGAGCTCGAGCACGACGGAGAGCTCGACGCGGAGACGAAGGACACGCTGGCGGAGCTGGCCCAGGACGAGAGCTTCCTGCACGCCGTCGAGGACTACGTCCACCGGACCCGCGCCTTGCACTGAGTTGCGCCAGGCACCGTGGGCCGGCGCGCAGATGGGCGATCCTGGATTCGAACCAGGGACCTCCGCCTTATCAGAGCGGCGCTCTAACCAACTGAGCTAATCGCCCGCGCGGGCGCATGATAGCGGCGTGCGCGTTTGCCCGAAGCCGGGGGTAATCTTGACCGATGGTCGGAGATGACGATCTACGGGGTTTCGTTCGACCTTGTCGGCAAGCAGCCGATCGTGTTGTTGAAGACCGCGGAGGCAACCGCTACCTGCCGATCTGGATCGGCCATCCGGAGGCCGCGGCGATCCTGATGAAGCTGCAGGGCGCGAGCGCGCCGCGTCCGCTCACTCACGATCTGCTGGTGAACATCCTCGGCGAGCTCGACGTCGAGGTCGTGCGCGTCACGGTCACTGAGTTGCGCGAGAGCACGTTCCACGCTTCCATTACCATCGCCCAGAACGGCAACGAGGTGGAGATCGACTCCCGCTCCTCCGACGCGATCGCGGTGGCGATCCGGGCCCACGCGCCGATCTTCGCCGCAGACGACGTGATCGAGGAGTCGGCGATCGAGATGGAAGGCGACGAGGTCAACGAGGAAGAGATCGTCGACGAGTTCAAGCGCTTTCTCGACAAGGTCTCGGCGGAGGACTTCGCCGAAGCCGAGGTCGAGGCAGACGACCTCGAGACTGCGAGGACGAGCCCGAGGACGAGGACGAGCACGAGGAGCGAGGTCCTCGAGCTAGCCGGCTCAGTGGCTCGCCGCGGCGGCGACGAGCGCGAGCAGGTTGAAGAGTCGAGTGCACGATCATGCCCGGATAGACGCTCGTGCGTCCTGCAGCGCAGCCAGGCGAGCGCGCAGCCGAAGATCGCGAGCACGGGGAAGCGCACTCGACGAGCCCGTGCGCGAGCGCGAAGGCGACGCCGACCATGACGATCGCCGGCCAGCGGCCGAACCGCTCGAGCAGCGAGTAGCCGAGGCCGCGGAAGGTCAGCTCCTCGACGATCGGCGCCATCACGTGCGATGACGATCGAAGTTGACGACGTACGCGCCGCATGGCTCGGCTCCCAGCTGGCTCGGCGTCAGCCCCTGCTCGTTGCCGCCGTGGAGCGAGCTGCTCGAGGCGCTCGAAGACCGCGAGCACGAGGACGAGCCAGGTCACGCCATGTAGCCGGCGGCCCGCGCGGACGAGTCGGGCCGGCGCAGCGCCAGGAGCCGCGCGCCGAAGCCGGCGATCGCGAGCACGATCAGGAGCATGATCCCGTCCTGGATCAGACCGCCGATCGGCCGTCGACCACTGGTAGAGCACCTCGCGGGTCGGGCTTGCCCGGCCGCGGCCCGCGTGCCGTAGCCGAGGGCAGCGAGCGCGGCGACGAGGGCGAGCCACAACGCGAGCCGCCGCTCGTCGTCCCTACGATACGGCGGCGCCGTGCCCGAACGCTCCTTCACTCCCGCCGAGGCTAACAGCGCCCTTCCGGAGGTGCGCCCCGTCGCCGAGCGGCTGGTCGCGCTCCGCGCGCGCATGCGCGAGCTCGAGGACGGTCGCAGGGCGAGCTCGTGACGGCGATCGGCGGGAACGGCGGCGGCTACGCGGCGAGCGACCTGAACGCCGCGCAGCGGAGCTCGGCCGGTCTGGCCGAGGCGGCGGTCGCCTGCGTCGAGCGACTCGAGGAGCTCGGCGTCCTGCTCAAGGATCTCGATCTCGGGCTGCTCGACTTCCCGGCGGAGCGCGACGGCGAGGAGGTGCTTGCTCTGCTGGCACGTCGGCGAGGACTCGGTGGCGTGCTGGCACGGCCCCGAGGAGGGCTTCGCCGGCCGGAAACCGATCGACTGGGGCGAATAGGGCCGGATGTCCGAGTTCTGGCAGCGCGTGCTGATCGCCGCCGCGGTGATCGTGATCGCGCGGCCTCGTGGCGAAGCTCGTCGACTGGCGGATCTCGCCGCCGCGATCTCCCACCCGAGGTGGTCGACCCGCTACCGCGTCCTGCGCCGCACGATCTTCGCCTCGATCGTCTTCGTCGGCGTCATGTCGGCGCTGCTCGTGATCCCGCAGGTGCGTGCGATCGCAGGCGGCGTGCTCGCCTCCTCGGCGGTGCTCGCGCTCGTGATCGGCTTCGCGAGCCAGCGGACGATCGGCAACTTCGTCGCCGGGATCCTGATCGCCATCAGCCAGCCGCTGCGGCTCGGCGACGAGGTCGAGGTCGGAGGGCACGAGAGGCGTCGTCGAGGAGATCGGCCTCACCTACACGTGGATCCGCACGCGCGACAACGACCGTGCTCGTCGTCCCGAACGAGCGGCTCGCCTCCGAGACCGATCCGCAACTCGACGATCCGCAGCTCGACCGATGCTCGCGGAGGCCACGGTGCAGGTGCCGGTCGATGCGAAGCTACGCGCGATCGTGCAGGCGCTCGAAGCCGGACGGCGACGAGGTGTACGTGACCGACCTGGCGGGTGACACGGCGACGATCGTGGTGCGGCAAGCGGGTCTCCGGCGAGGGCGCGGCCGAGCGCGTCGGCGAGCGATCTGCGCCTGCAGATCGCGCGAACGGCTCGCGGGAGGCGCGGCGTGACGCGACGGCGCCGCCGTGGCGACGACCTCGAGCTCATCCTCGCGCACCGCGGCGCAAGCGGAAGCGGGCCGACCGCATCAAGCGCCGCCGGCGCGCCGGCGTCGTCGCAGCGACGATCGTGATCGGCTCGTGGTCGTCGTGGTCGGGACGGTGGGTCTCGGGCGCCGGCGACGGCGCTCTCCGCGAGCTGCGACCTCAACACGCTCCGGCCGGTCGAGATCGGCCAGAACTCGTTCGTCTACGCCTACGACGGCTCGCTGCTCGGCTCGATTCCCGCCGAGCGGAACCGCGAGCCGGTCACGACCAGGAGCACATGTCGCCGTGGCTGCCGAAGTCGACGACCGCGATCGAGGACCGGCGCTTCTGGCAGCACGGCGGCGTCGACTACGTCGGCATCGCGCGCGCGGCCTGGAAGGACCTCACCGCGGGCAAGGTCGTCGAGGGCGGCTCGACGATCACCCAGCAGCTCGTCCGCAACCTCTACGTCGGCCAGGAGCGGACGTTCACGCGCAAGCTCAAGGAGGCGTGCCTCGCGATCAAGCTCGCGAGCAAGTGGCCGAAGCCGAAGATCCTCAACGAGTACCTCAACACCGTCTACTACGGCAACCACGCCTACGGCGTCGAGGCCGCGTCGCAGACGTACTTCTCGAAGCACGCGAGCCAGCTGACGCTGCTCGAGTCGGCGCTGCTCGCGGGGCTGCCGCAGGCGCCGTCGGTCTACGACCCGTTCCACAACCCACAGGCGGCGCTCGACGCGGCGCGACGAGGTGCTGCGCGCGACTGCTCGCACAACGACGCGATCACGCTTGCGCAGTACAACAGGGCGATCCGCTCGAGCTCGCTCGGGCTCGAGCCGGGGCGCATCTACACGCGGATCAAGCAGCCGTACTTCTTCTCGTACGTGATCGACGAGCTCGAGCGGCAGTACGGCGCGAACACCGTGCGCGAGGGCGGTCTGCAGGTCTACACGACGATCGACCCGCGCCTGCAGCGGCTCGCGAACAAGGCGATCCGCGACATCCTCCCGTACAGGAGCGACCCTGCCGCGGCGATCGTCTCGGTCGAGCCGGGCACCGGCGCGATCCGGGCGATGACCGCTGTCGTGCGCAACGGCGGCAACCAGTTCAACCTCGTCGCGCAGTCGGCGCGGCAGGCCGGCTCGACGTTCAAGACGTTCGTGCTCGCGTCGGCGATCGAGCAGGGGCGTCGACCCCGACTCGACCTACTACACGTCCGCGCCGTTCACGTGCTCGATCGGGCCGTGGTGCCAGCACGCCGTGGGAGGTGCACACCTACGGGAACGACTACTCGGGCTCCGAGTCGGTGACGCGCGCGACGCTCCAGTCCGACAACACGGTCTACGCGCAGCTGACGCTCGACGTCGGCCCCCGCTACGTGTGGCAGATGGCGCACCGGCTCGGCGTGCATCTGTCGCCCGACAAGCCCGTGGCGTCGATCGGCCTCGGCTCGCTCGCCGTCTCGCCGCTCGACATGGCGGCCGCCTACGCGACTTTCCCGGCGATGGGCATCTACGCGAAGCCGATGGCGATCACGAAGGTGATCCTGCCCGGACGACCACGTCGACACGGAGTCCGGCTGGGGCAAGCCGCAGACGAAGCGCGCGCTCTCGCAGGGCGTCGCGTGGAAGGTCAACGACGTGCTGCGCCAGAACGCCCTCTACGGAACGGGCGCCGGTTCCGGCGACGGCATCCACGTCAACGCCGGCAAGACGGGGACGACGGAGAATCACGCGGATGCATGGTTCGACGGCTACACGCGCCAGCTGACCACCGTCGTGTGGATGGGCTATCCCAAGGGAGAGATCCCGATGCTGGACGTGCACGGCGAGGCGGTCGCCGGCGCCACCTTCCCGGTGCCGATCTGGCACGAGTACATGGCCGCCGCGCTCTGGCGCCACAAGGTGCTCGGCTTCGAACTGCCGAATCAAGTACCCGACCTGGCACTACCTGACCGCGCGGCAGCTACGGCAGCTTCGGTCGTACTACCCGACGACGACGCACCACGACGACGACCGACGACGACCACGACCACCTCGACGGCCGCCCGCGAGCTCGTCCGCCGACGACCGTTGCGCCGAAGCCGCCCGCGCACACGACGACGGTCCGCGCCGCCGCACGCAACTCGCGACCACCCCGCCGCCGCCGACGACGACGGCGCCGTCGTCACCGACGACGACCACGTCGCCGCCGCCCTCCCCTGGCCAAGTCCCGTAGCGCGCTCGCCGCGGGCGCGCTGACGCTCGCGCTCGTCGTCGCGCTCGTCGTCGTCGAGTCGAGCGCGGGCTCGCCGGTCGTGCCGCTCCCCGGCGGCCACCTCGGAGCGACGCGGGCTCGTCTTCCTGGCGCTCTTCGCCGCGGCGTTCGCGCGTACCTCGTCGGCCTCTGCCTCGTGCGGCGCGGCGCGCGGTTCACGCACGTCTTCATCCTGGCGTGCGCGATCCAGCTGCGTTCCTCTGGCCGGCCCGGTGTTCCTCTCGTCCGACGCGTGGACGTACTGGAGCTACGCGCGCGTCCACGATCCGTACAGCAACACGCCGACGGACGATCGCATCGCCGCACGCTACGCGGGGACCGCGATATCTGCACGAGACCTCTGCCTACGGGCCTGCGTTCTCGCTCGCTTCCCGGCCGGTCGGGGCTGACGACGTCGCCGCGGCTCGCAGCGTGGCTCTTTCGGGCCGCCGCCGCGCTGTCGCGTGCTCGCGACGACCTGGCTCGTCGCGCGACGGCGGGCGTTCGCCGCGGCGCTCGTCGGCTGGAACCCCCTGGTCGCGATGCACTTCGCGGGCGGCGGCCACAACGACGCGTTGATGATGGCGCTCGTCGCTGCCGCGCTCGCGCTCGGCGAGCGGAAGCGCGTGCAGGCCGCCGGCGTCGGCGTGGGCGCTCGCCATTCTCGTCAAGTGGGTGCCGCTCCTCCTGCTGCCGCTGCGCGCGCTCGAGGCCCGCGCAACCGGCCGCCGCGTCGGGCACCTCGGGTTCGCGGTCGACCGTCGTCGCGACGCTCGGGCTCGCGACGCTGCTCTGGCAGTTCCACTGGCTGCATGCCGTGACGCCGCTCGCGCACGACGCCCGGCGGCAGACGCACTACGCGCTGCCGCACCGCTTCGGCGCTGCCGGCGTGGGCTGTTCTCGCCGCCTACGGCGTCGCGTACGTCTGGCTGCTACGCGAGGCGGCCCGCGGCCGTGCACGCCTCGGCCTCGCGTTCGGCGCTCTGCTGCTCGCGTTGCCGTACCTGATCGGCTGGTACGTGATCTGGCCGCTCGCGCTGGCCGCCTGGGACGACGACGACGCGGCCACGCTGCTCTCGCTCGGGTTATGCGCGTACCTCCTGCCCCAGCGTCTGACCGTAGCTAGCTCGCGCCAGCGCTCGCCGAGCACGTTGCGGCTCGCTCGCGCTCGGCGGAACACCTCCTGGCCCCGCGCGGCGATGAGCGCGGCGCAGCGGCTCATCGCCTGCGAGCAGGCGCGATCGCCTCCGCCAGCGCGGCCGGGCTCTCCGGGCGCGACCAGCAGCGCGCGAGTCGCCGTCGGCGAGGCAGCTCGCGCGCCGCTTCGGTGTCGGCGGTGATCACGCGGCGCGCCCGTCGCGAGCGCCTCGAAGACGACAGCAGGGATCGCCCGTGACTCGTGAAGCTCCCGAGCACGATTCCTGCGTGCGCAAGTGCGATCCCGCGCGCCGCGTACGGCGATCTCGCCTGGGTCCGGCGACGTCGGAGCGGCGTGTCGGTGAGCGGCACCGCATCCAGCACGACGCCGCGTCGATGCATCGGTGATGTGCAGGCGCCGTGAACGGATACGTCGGCGCCCACGTCTCGCAGAAGACGTCCTCGTCGGCGCCGAGGAAGACAGCGGCGGTCTCCTTGGCTCCGAGCTGCGAGAGGTAGCGGGCCTCGGCGTCGGTTCCGCAGACGACGAGGTTCGGGAGACGGAACGCGCGGAAGTCGACGACGCGAAGAACGGTCGCTGCCGTCGAGCGGTCGCCGGAAGTGGCGGCGCACGCCGACGAGCTCGTTCTCGAGCGACAGCACGGCATCGAAGACGAGTGGTCGTCGACCGGCGAATCGCCGTGCCCGCGGCACGTCGAAGTGACCGGGGTAGCCGACGATGACGACGTCGAAGTGCGCGCCGGCGCGGCACGAGCAGGCGCCACTCGGCAGCAAAGACGGTCAGCGCGCCGAGGAGCCCACCGCCCCGAACCGGGACCTGCCGCTCTTCGACCTCGACGCCCGCGGCGCGCAGAGCGGCGATCGCGTTGAGGTTCCTCGGATGCGCGCGGTCGTACGTGCCGAACTAGAGCGCCCTCACGGGGTCGGTCGTCGGGGTCGTGCCCGATCGGTCGTCGTCGGCGTGGTCTCGGTCGTCGTGGCGGCGGCTCGTCGTCGGCGGGGCGGTCGTCGTCGGCGGAGCGGCGGTCGTGGTCGGACCGCTGTCGTGGTCGGCGCTGTGGTTGTCGCCGGTAGTCGCTTCGGCGGTGGTCGCAGCCGCCGTGGTCGTCGGAACGGTGCTCGTCGTCCGCGCGGTGGTGGTCGGCGGCGTGGTGGTCGTCGTCGCCACGGTCGTCGAGCCGACGGTCGGAACGTTCGGCAACGTCAGCTGAACCGTGGCAGTTCCGCCGCTCGAGCCGTCGTTCGTGAGCACGATTGCCAGCGCACCGCCGGCGACCAGGAGGAGCGCCGTGACGCGCCGGCGATCGGAACGATCGGCCAGCGGCGCCTCTTTGCGGTGACGCGGCGGAGGATCTGGGTCTCGTCGCCCACCGGCCGGCGCAACGAGGAGCGTCGCCGTCTCGTCGCTGCGACGCAGCTCTTGGAGCAGCGCGCTCCCGTCGGCCGGCCGGCCTGCGGCTCCTTCGCCAGGGCTGCCGCGCGCGAGGCCGCGAGCCGCGTGGGAGCGTCGGCGCGCGCTTCGGCAACGGATCGCGGCCGGTCGTCCCGATGCATGCGCACGAGCTCCATCGCGTTTCGTCGACACGAACGGAAAGGCGCCGGTGAGCATCCGGAACAGGATCACGCCGAACGAGTAGACGTCGCTCGCGGGCCCGGCCGGCAGCCCGCCGCCTGCTCCGGCGAGATGTAGGACGCCGTGCCCAGCACCGTGCCGGCCTCGGTCAGCGTGCCGGCGCCGCCCATCCGCGCGATCCCGAAGTCGGCGATCTTCGCGCGCCCCTCGGCGTCGAAGAGCACGTTCGCCGGCTTGAGGTCGCGATGCACGAGCCCGCGCGCGTGCGCGTGCGCGAGCCCGGCCGCCATCTCGTCGCGACGCGCAGCGTCTCCGCGTCGGCCAGCGGCTGCCCGTGCGCGACGCCGGTCCTCGAGCGAGCCGTTCGGCAGGTACTCGAGCACCATGTACGGCCGCCCGTCCGCTTCGCCGTAGTCGTAGAGCGGCAGATGTTCGGATGCGAGAGCGCCGCCACCGCCCGCGCCTCGCGTTCGAAGCGGGCCCGGTCGGCGCTCGGCGCGAGCATCTTGACCGCGACGCGGCGCTCGAGCTCGTCGTCGTGTGCGAGCCAGACGGCGCTCATCGCGCCGCGGCCGAGCGGCTCGAGCATCCGGTAGCGCCCGCCGATCGTCTCCCCTGTCATCTCCGCGGGATTATCGTGATCCAGGTGAGCGACCTCCTCCGGATCGACGAAGCACTGGCGCTCGTGCTCGCGCGCGTCCGTCCGCTTCCGCTCGAGGACGTCGCGCTCGCGGCGCAGCGGGCGGGTGCGTCGGCGCGGACCGCGCGCGCCGCCATCGACCTGCCTCCGTTCGCCGAGCTCCGCGATGGACGGTTACGCGCGTGCGCTCCGCCGACACCCCGGCCGCGCTGACGGTCGTCGCGCGCATCGCGGCCGGCCGTCCCGCAGCACCGGCGGGCTCGAGCCGGGCGAAGCGATGGTGATCGCCACCGGGGCGTCGTCCCCGACGGCGCCGACGCGGTCGTCCCCTGGAGTCGTGGCCTCCAGGGGCACGTCGAGGTCGGGAAGCTGTTGCCGCCGGACGACAACGTCCGGCCGCGCGGAGGCGACGTGCGGCGCCGGCGACGCCGTTGTCGAGGCAGGGAGCCTGCTCGGCCCGGCGCAGGTCGCCGCGCTCGCCGCCTCCGGCGTCGCCGTGGTGCGTTGTGGGCGCCGCCCGCGCGTCGCCGTGCTCGCCGACCGGAACCGAGTTGCGGCCACCGGGCGAGCCCCTCGGGCCCGGGGAGATCTACGAGTCGAACTGCGTCCCGCTCGCCGCGCAGCTCGCCGCGTCGGGCGCCGAGGCGACGGTGTTCCCGGTCGTGCCGACGACGAGACGCGACGCGGGCGGCGCTCGCGCGTGCTCTCGAGCACGACATGCTCATCACCTCCGGCGGCGTGTCCGTCGGCCCGCACGATCTCGTTCGTGCGACCCTCGCCGAGCTCGGTGCTGAAGAGGTGTTCTGGCGCGTCGCGGTCAAGCCCGGCAAGCCGATCGCCTTCGCGGTGCGCGGCGACACGCTCGTGTTCGGCCTGCCCGGCAATCCCGTCTCGTCCCTGGTCGGATTCGAGCTGTTCGTCCGCCCGGCAGTGCGCGCGCTGCAGGGGGCGCGCGCCCCCGCGCCGGACTTTCTGACCGGACGGCTCGTCGGGCGGTGCGCCGCACCCCCGAGCGGGACGAGCTCGCCCGCGCCCACCGCGTCGGCGACCGGCTCGAGCCGCTCAGCGGACAGGAGTCGCACATGATCGCGCGCGCCGCTGCGGCGAACGCCCTCGTGCTCATCCCGCGCGGCGAGGGCGAGCTGCCGGAGGGCACCGAGGTCGGCTACCTGCAGATCTGAGCGTCAGCCGCCGACCGCCCGGCGCCGCTCCTGTGTGCTGCGACGGCGGGCGCGCACCGCGAGCACGATGTGGCGAACGAGCTCCCGAAGCGGTCCTCGCTCTGGCCGCTCCCCGGCCGGAGGGTACGGCGCATAGCGGCCCGCCGCGACCACCGCGAGCTGGGCCGCGCAGGCAGCGCCGCAGAGCGTGATCGCGACGGCCGGCAGATGCACGTAGCCGACCGCCACGAGCTCGAGCAGGTACCACGGTGCGTCGAAGCCGAGGCCGAAGCGAAGTGCGAGCGAGAGCACGATCAGCAGCGGGCCGATCAGCCCGACGAGGAACAGCAACGCTCGTTTCGCCGCCGTGCCGCTCTGCACCTGTGGCAACCAGAGCCACGCGTGCATGGCGGGCAGGAAGAAGATCAAGGCGAACGGGTTCGTTGCCAGAACGAGCAACGAGACGATGCCGAGCCCGAGCAGCGCCGCCGTCGAGCCTGCGAGCTCCTCGTCCGGGCCGACCGGGCGCCGCGGGACGAGCCTGTGCCGCGCGACGATCCAGCCGGCGAGCGCGACGAGCCCGAGCGCGACCAGGCCGAGCACGGGCCAGTCGCCCGATGTGGCAACAGCCGGGCTCGGTGGACGCGGAACGCCCGCCGGCCAGGCGCCGAGCACGCGAAACGCGGTGAAGGCGAGCCCGAGGAAGAGCCAGAAGACGAGCCGGCTGCGGAGGCTCCGCGCTGCGGGGAGGAGCGTGATCCCGCGACGGCGGCAATGCGCGAACAGGTCGACGACGGCGACCAGGTACGGGATCAGGAGGCTGAACAGCAGGAGCTCGATCGCCCAGCCGCGGACGATGCGGTCGCCCAGCCACACGAAGCTCGTCGTCCCCTGCGCAGCTCGAGCCCCTGGTCGAGCGAACCGACGAGCTCCTGGGTGGCGCGCCCCATCGCGGTGAGCCTGGCGGTGTCGAGCGTCGTCGCCCGATCCGTGAACGCGGCCGGCGGCTGTTCACCGGCCGTCGTCAGGGTGACAGCCGGGATCCCGCGTGCGACGAACGGGCCCTGTTCGTAGAGCGTGAAGGGGAAGCCGAGGTCGATCAGCTGCTGCACGAGCCCGGCCCGGCGCGCGCGCATCCCGGTTTGTTCGAGCACGCGCTTCGCGGCGGTTTCGACGAGAGAGGCCGCCGGTGAGCGTGGACTGTCGCCGGCGATCACGATGCGCGGCGGCCCGTGCCCGGCGATCGCATCGAGGTTGATCGTCGCGACGACGTGGAACGGCGAGCGCTCGGCGAACCGCAGTGCTCCGAGGCCGCCGAAGGAACCGCCGTCGGTGGAGAGAAAGACGACCGTGTGCGCGGAGCGCACGCGCTGGGCGGCCGGTGTGCCGGCTTGTGCGTAGCCGCGTGCGAGCTCGACCAGGGCGGCGGTGCCGCTTGCGTCGTCGTTCGCCCCCGGACCGGTGCCCGTGTCGTCGCGGTGCGCCATCACGACGATCGCATCGGAGGACTGCCCGCCCGCCACCGCCCAGAGATTGCGCAGGCGGACACGCCCGAGGCCGGGCACATGCTCCTCCCAGCTGTCGGCCGTGACCGGTAGGCCGTACGGCGCGAGCTGGTCGCGGAACCATTGCCCGGCGGCCGACGATCCCGGCCCGCCGGGGACGCGGTCCGGAAAACGCATCGAGAAGTCGGTGGCGAGCTGCCGAGTCGCCTCGCCGTCGAAGTTCGGCGGCAGGAGGGGCGCGGGCAGCGTGCCGGGGCGTGTGATGCTGAAGGCGAGGATCAGGAGCGGCAGCGACAGGACGAGCAGCGAGCTGCGGTAGAGGCGCGCGTTGATGGGACGTTCGAGCGAGCCGCGGCGCGCGCGGCGACGGCGTGCGGGGGTGCGGGCCATCGCCATAGCGAGGGCTATCCTGGCAGCAGGCCGACCCCCATGCCCGAATCGACTCCCACGATCCTGCTCGTCGACGATGAAGACGCCGTTCGCAAGGTGCTCGCGTTCCCGCTCGAGAAGGACGGGTACACGGTCGTCCAGGCGGCTGACGGCGAGGAGGCCCTGCGCCGCTTCTCGGACACGCCGATCGACCTCGTGGTGCTCGACATCATGCTGCCGCGGCTGGACGGGCTCGAAGTCTGCAAGCGGCTCCGCTCCAGCAGCACGGTACCGATCATCATGCTGACCGCCCGCGACGACGAGCTCGACAAGGTGATCGGGCTCGAGCTCGGCGCGGACGACTACATCACGAAGCCGTTCTCGATCCGCGAGTTCCGCTCGCGCGTCCGAGCATTGCTCCGCCGCGCCCGTGCTCCCCACGCCCCCGGCGAGACCCAGGAGGAGCTGATCGAGCACGACGGGCTTGCGATCGACGTCCCGCGCCGCGCGGTCGAGGTGCGCGGTGAGCAGGTGCAGCTCACCTATGTCGAATTCGAGCTGTTGCGGGCGCTCGCATCGCACCCCGGCCGGGTCTTCAGCCGCCGGATGCTGCTCGAGGCGCTCTGGAAGAGCGCCGACTACCGGGATCCGCGCACGATCGACGTCCACGTGCGCCATCTCCGCGAGAAGCTCGAGGTCGAGCCGCGGACGCCCGAGTACATCCTGACGGTTCGCGGCGTCGGCTACCGCTTCCGCGACCGGTGAGCCCGCTCTCGAGTGTGCGCGGCAAGCTGGCGCTCGCGCTCCTGCTCGTCGTGGCCTGCGTGCTTGCGATCGTCTACCTGATCGTCGTCCCGTCCTACCGGAAATCGCTCGAGAACACCGAGCTGCAGGGGCTCCAGGCGTCACTGCAGAAGGTGGCGCTGCCGCACTTTCCGCCCGAGTCGTATCTCGAGCAGCAGTTCGTGGAGACGGTGGCCCAGAGCACGAATGCCCGCGCGGTCGTCTTCTCGCTGACGAGCGAGACACCGATCCTCCTGGAGGCGTTCGCCGATTCGGCCACGGAGCGCGACTCGACGGAACTGCAGGACGATCCGGTCGCCCTGGCCGCCGTCCGGAGCCGCGCTTTCACCCGCGGCACCGTGAATCGCCAGGGCCAGAGCTATGCCGAGGTCGCGTACCCGCTCGGCAGCAGGGTGGTCATGCTCTCGGCCTCGTTGCACGACCAGCTGCAGGCGGTCGCGCTCGTGCGCAGGCGCGTGTTCGTCGCGGGAGCGCTGGCGATGACGTTCGCGGTGCTCTTCGGCTATGCCGGCGCCAGTCTGATCACCCGGCGGATCCGCCGGCTCGAGACGGCGGCCGAGCGGATCGCCCAGGGGGATTTCGAGCAGCCGGTGGTCGATCACGGCTCGGACGAGGTTGCGCAGCTGGCGCGCACCTTCGAGCGCATGCGCCTCCGGCTCGCGAACCTCGACCGCGCGCGCGGCGAGTTCATCGCCAACGCCTCGCACGAGCTGCGCACGCCCCTGTTCTCGCTCGCCGGGTTCCTCGAGCTGCTCGACGACCCGGAACTCGACGACGCCACCCGGGACGAGTTCGTGGGGCAGATGCGCGAACAGGTCGCCCGGCTGACCAAGCTCGCGACCAATCTCCTCGACCTGTCACGCCTCGATGCCGGCCGGCTGACGGTCGCCCGTGAGCCGCTCGACCTCTCGGAGCTCGCCTTCGAGCTCGTGGCGGAGTTCGGGCCCCGCGCCGCCGCCGCGGGGCATCTGCTCGAGGCTCCCGCCGAGTCCGGGGCGGCGGCCCAGGGCGACGCCGGGCGCGTGCTGCAGATCGGCCGGGTGCTGGTCGAGAACGCGCTCGTGCACACGCCGGGCGGGACCTCCGTCCGGGTCTCGACGGCGGTCGACGGGGGACGCGCGATGCTGACGGTGGCCAACGACGGGCCGTCCATCCCGCCGGAGGCGCAGGAGCGGATCTTCGAGCGCTTCTACCGGCTCGACGGTGGCCGCGCCTCCGGCAGCGGGCTCGGACTGGCGATCGCACGCGAGCTGGCCGAGGTGATGGGTGGGCGAATCGAGCTCGACTCGCAGAACGGCTGGACGCAGTTCACGCTCGTCCTGAGCGCCGACGTCCCGGAGCGCGAGCCGCTGCGGGCCTCGTCTAGCTGGTAAACGGCCTAGACAGGGCAACACAAGCCCGTCACCCACGGCGACAGTCGGAAGCCGTTTTGTGGGCGTGGCATGTCGCGAGCCCAAGCCCGCGAGCGGGGCTGCTGAGCGCGGATTCCCCGTGAAAACGCGCAAACGCTGTATCTGAGCCAAATCCGCGCGAGGCGCCTTCGCCACGGCTACAGTGGGCCGCCGGTGCGCTCGAGCTCTGCTGCTGCCCTCGCCCTCGTCGCCGCCGTGGTCGGCGGCGCCGCGGTGCTCATCGTCGGGAAGGCGGCCGGCTGGATCGGCGGCGAGACCGACCAAGACGGTCGTCGTCACACAGGCGCCCTCGCGGGGCGGCGAAGCCGTTCCCGTCGTGGTCGCGAAGCCGCTCACCGGCAACGGGTTCGCGCCCGCACAGATCTTTCGCTCGCGTTCGGCGGGCGTCGTGACGATCGTCTCGTACTTCAACTCGGGGAACGTCCCCGACGCCAGTGCCGGCCAGGGCTCCGGCTTCGTCGTCGACCGGCAGGGCGTGATCCTGACGAACGCCCACGTGATCACGAACGCAGGCCAGCCGCAGGTCGCGCTGGGCAAGGCGCGGCCGGCGCACACGTCTACGTCGAGTTCTCGGACGGCGACCGAGTGCCCGCGACCGTCGTCGGCTACGACCTCTACGACGATGTCGGCGTGATCCGCGTCGACCCCGCGCTGCACGCCCTCGACCCGGTGCCGCTCGGCGACTCGAGCCGGGTGGTCGTCGGCCAGCCGGTGGCGGCGATCGGCAGCCCGTTCGGGAACACCGATTCGCTCTCGGTCGGCGTCGTCTCGGCGATCCGGCGCTCGATCCCGTCCTTGACGAGCCGGTACAACCTGGTCGACGCGATCCAGACCGATGCTCCGATCAACCACGGCAATTCCGGCGGCCCGCTGTTCGACGCCCGCGGCCGCGCGATCGGGATCAACGCCCAGATCCGCTCCAGCGGCACGGGCAGCGGCTTCGAGGGAGTCGGGTTCGCCGTTCCGATCGACTCGGCGCGCCGTTCGATGGCACAGCTCCTCTCGACCGGGACGGTCCGCTACGCCTATGTCGGGATCACCACGGAGGACTTGACCCCCTCGATCGCGAAGAAGTTCGGGTACGCCGCCAAACGCGGTGCGCTGATCGACGCCGTCACGAGCGGCAGCGCCGCGGACCGCGCCGGCCTCGAGGCCGGTCCGAACGACGCCGTCTTCGAGGGGCAGGCGCTCAAGGTCGGGGGCGATGCCGTCGTCGCGATCGACGGGGTGCCGGTCACGAACGCGGAGGACGTCGTCCGGATCGTCTCCGAGCGCCTGCTGCCCGGGGAGACCGTTCCGTTCACGGTCGTCCACGGTGCGGCGCGCCGGGTCGTCCGCGTCACGCTCGGCGAGCGGCCCGCGAAAACGGTTAAGAAAGCCTCGAGAGGGAATCTGCTCTGTAGGGCGAATCCAGTTCGCACAAGTTTCGGCAGAATCTCCGAGGTTTATCTCGCGAATCCGAGGGGAAAGACGGGCGTTGGTGGACGCGAACGGGCGCACCCAGGCAATCCGACTGACGATTCCGGCCAAGCCGGAATACATCACACTCGGCCGGCTCGCCCTGACCGGGCTCGTCAGGCTGCGCGCCGAGCCGCTCTCGCAGGAGGTCCTGGGCGACCTCAAGCTGGCGCTCACGGAGGCCTGCACGAACTCCGTGCGCCACGCGTACGCCGGCGGGCAGGGCAGCGTGCAGATCGTCTACGAGCTCCATTCCGACCGGCTCGTCGTCGAGGTGACCGACGACGGCGAGGGCTTCGAACCGCCTCGCAACCGCGCGCTGCGCTCGACGGGCATGAGCTCACGGAAGGCGGGCTCGGCATCGCGATCATCGAGGCCCTCGCCGACGAGCTCGAGATCCGGGAGCGCGTGCAGGGCGGGTCGTCCCTGCGGTTCGTCAAGCTGCTCGACGGCTGAGCTTGCCTGCCACTCGTCAACGTCGGCCACAAGGCGCTCGGCGACTACGCGACGCTGGTCTCGCGGGGTCTGATGAACGAGCTCCAGCGGCTGGCCGAGCCGCTGCAGGGGAAGCGCATCGCGCATGTCTCGGCCACCGCGTTCGGTGGAGGCGTGGCGGAGATCAACTACACGCTCGTGCCGTTGATGGCGGACGCGGGGCTCGAGGTCGAGTGGCGGATCATCCACGGCGAGGACGAGTTCTTCAACGTCACGAAGGCGATTCACAACGGGCTGCAAGGCGCGCCGCGTGCGCTGAGCGAGGAGGAGCAGGCGATCTTCGCGCGGTTCAATGCAGAGAACGCGGAGCAGTTCACCGAGGCCGACTACGACTACGTGATCATCCACGACCCGCAGCCCGTTGCGATGATCGACTCGTTCCCCGAGCGCCACGCGAAGTGGATCTGGCGTGGGCACATCGACTTCTCGACGCCGAACGAACAGGTCTTCGACGTCCTGCTGCCGTCGATCCGCCGCTACGACGCGGCGATCTTCCACATGCGTGAGTACGTGCCGCACGCGGAGCTGCCGCTCGCGGTCGTCTGGCCGCCGGCGATCGACCCGCTGATGCCGAAGAACATGGCGCTGTCATCCGAGGATGCCGCGTACATCGTCGACCAGTTCGGCATCGACGTCGAGCGTCCGCTGCTCACGCAGGTGTCACGATTCGATCCGTGGAAGGACCCGCTCGGCGTGATCGACGCGTACCGCCAGGTGAAGCGGCGCTTCCCCGAGGTGCAGCTCGCGCTCGTCGGCTCGATGGCCCACGACGACCCGGAGGGGTGGGACTACTACAAGCGCACGGCCGAGCACGCCGACGGGGACAACGACATCTACATCCTCAGCAACATGAACAACGTCGGGGCGGTCGAGGTCAACGCCTTCCAGGTCCATTCGCAGGCCCTGATCCAGAAGTCGACCAAGGAGGGCTTCGGCCTCACCGTCACGGAGGCCCTGTGGAAGGCGAGACCGATGGTCGCGGGCCGTGTCGGCGGGATCGTTGCCCAGATCGACAACGGTGAGACAGGCTGGCTGGTCGACTCCGTCGAAACGTGTGCGTCGGCGTGCATCGAGATCCTGCGCGATCCGGACGAGGCGCGGACACGCGCGTTGAAGGGGAAGGAGCACGTGCGCAGACACTTCCTCACGCCGCGTCTGCTGCGGGACTGGCTGGTGCTGTTCAACAAGCTGGCCGGGAACGACACGGGCGGCAGCGAGATCACTGTTGTCTGAACGGTCAACGCTGATCGTCGTCTCGAACCGGGGGCCTGTGACCTACGACAACGTCGAGGGACGACGTGTCGAGCGCCGTGGCGGCGGCGGGCTCGTCACGGCGTTGCGAGGAGTGCGAGAGCAGCACGACGTGATCTGGATCGCGAGCGCCACGACCGCGGAGGATCGTGTCGTCGCCGGAGAACACCGCGGTGGGGAGGTCGTGCTCGTTGCGCACGACCCGGAGGCGTACGACCGCTACTACAACGTCGTCGCCAACCCGATGTTGTGGTTCATCCAGCACTCGCTGTGGGACCAGGCGTCGCGGCCCGAGCTCGGCCGCGCCTTCCACGATGCCTGGCACGAGGGGTATGAACGTGTCAACCGGACGCTGGCCGATGCGGTCGTCGCCGCACTCGACGACCACCCGGGAGCAACGGTGTTCTTCCACGACTATCACCTGTACCTCGCTCCGGGATTCGTCCGCGCCGCGAAGCCGGATGCGCGGCTGGCGCATTTCGTCCACATCCCCTGGCCGACCGACTGGTCGGTCCTGCCTGAGCAGATGCGCCGCGCCGTTCACGACGGTTTGCTCGCCAACGACGTGGTCGCCTTCCACACCGAGCGCTGGGCGCAGAACTTCAGGCGCAGCTGCGAGGACCTGGTCGGCGGCACGGCCGCACGAAGGTCACGCACCATCCGCTCTCGGTGGACGTGAACGAGTTCGAACGGCTCCGCCGGAGCGATGCCGTCCGCGCGGCCGAGGCAACCTTGCCGCGCCCGGAGAAGCTGATCGTCCGCGTCGATCGCACCGATCCGTCCAAGAACATCGTGCGGGGCTTTCACGCCTTCGCGCTTCTGCTCGAGGAGCATGCAGAGTGGCGCGGGCGCGTCACGATGCTCGCTCTGCTCGACCCCTCACGCCAGGCGATTCCCGAGTATGTCGAGTACGTGGCCGACATCGAGCGGGCGGTTCGCGAGGTCAACGACCGGTTCGGGCCTGTGATCGACGTACAGGTCGCAGACGACTTCCCGCGCTCGGTCGCGGCGTACAAGCAGTACGACGTTCTCCTCGTCAACGCGGTTTCCGACGGCTTGAACCTCGTGGCCAAGGAGGGCCCGCTCGTCAACGAGCGCGACGGCGTGCTCGTCCTGTCCGAGAACGCCGGCGCCTTCGCGGAGCTTGCGGAGTGGGCGGTCGGGGTGAATCCGTTCGACGTCTGGGGCCAGGCGCAGGCGCTGCACGAGGCGCTGGGAATGGAGCCGCTCGAGCGCCGGCGCCGGGCCGAAGGGCTCCGCGCCCAGGTGCGGGAGAACGATCTCTCGGCGTGGATCGCCGGCCTCCTGGCCGACCTGCAGCTCCCGGCGGCGTAACCTTCCGCCATGGCTGTTGCCGCTGCAGGCGAACTGCGGATCGTGAGCCCCGCGACGCTCGAGGTCGTGGGATCCGTGTCGACCGTCGCCCCGGAGGCCGTACAGGAGCTCGTTGCGGAAGCGCGCCTGGCCCAGGAGCGGTTCGGGGAAGCACCGCTCCAAGAGCGGCGCGCGTTGCTCGTCCGCCTCGCGGATGTCGTCCTCGGTCGCGCCGACGAAATCGCCGACACCATCGTCGCGGAGACCGCCAAGCCCCGTGTCGAGGCGTTCGCGACCGAGCTCTTCCCGGCTCTGGACGCCCTCGCGTGGCTGGGGCGCAACGTGACGAAGCTGCTCGGTCCGGAGCGCGTTCCCTATCCGCAGCTCCACCTCAGACACAAGCGTGCGCGGGTCCACTACGAGCCGTCGGTGTCGTCGGTGCGATCTCGCCCTGGAACTTTCCGTTTGCGATCCCGTTCACGCAGGCTGCGTTCGCCGTGGCGGCCGGGAACGCCGTGGTGCTCAAGCCGTCCGAGCTGACACCGCTCTCGGGCGCCCTCGTCGAGCAGCTCTTCGTCGCCGCAGGCGCTCCGTCCTCGCTCGTTCGCGTCGCCCAGGGCGACGGCGAGATCGGCGCCGCGCTCGTGCGCGCACACGGGCTCGGGAAGGTCATCTTCACCGGCTCGGGAGAGGTCGGCCGTCTCGTCGCGGCGGCCGCCGGCGAGCGGCTCGTGCCCGTGACGCTCGAGCTCGGAGGCAAGGACCCGATGATCGTGCTCGACGACGCAGATCTCGCGCGCGCCGTCGACGGTGCTCTCTGGGCGTCGTTCTTCAACTGCGGCCAGGTGTGCTCCGGCGTGGAGCGCATCTACGTCGAGGGCTCGCTGTACGAGCCGTTCGTCGAGGAGCTTGCTGCGAAGGCCCGCGGCCTCCAGCTCGGGCCGCTGATCTCTCGCGAGCAACGGGCGCGCGTGGAGGAGCTCGTGGCCGATGCGCTCGGCCTGGGTGCGCGCGTGGTCGCCGGCGGCGTCGCCCCCGATCGGGTCGGCTGGTTCTACGAGCCGACCGTGCTTCTCGACGTGCCGGCCGGCGCTCGCATCGAGCACGACGAGACGTTCGGCCCGGTCGTGACCGTCGCGCGTGTCCCGGACGAGGTAGCGGCTGTCCGCGCGGCGAACGGCGGCACCTTCGGACTCGGGGCGTCGGTGTGGACTCGCAGCGCAGAACGGGCTGCGCGGGTGGCAGGAAAGCTGCGAGCGGGCAGCGTCTGGCACAACGACCACGCCTACACGTACGCGTCCGCGCAGGCGGCCTGGGGCGGCCGCGGCGCCTCGGGCTTCGGCCGCACCCACTCCAAGCACGGCCTGTACGACCTGACCTCGCCGAAGTTCGTCGACCACGACACGGGGCGCGTGCCGGTGCCCTGGTGGTTTCCCTACGACGACGACGCGACACTCGCCTTTCGCGGTCTGGCCGGCGTGCTGTACGGCTCGCGCAAGCTCGAGACGGCCTGGCGGGAACGGCGCGCGCTGATTGCGATGGCGAAGCGGTACTTCGCATGAGCGAGCTGTCGCATGTCGACGAGAGCGGTGCGGTCAAGATGGTCGACGTCGGCGGCAAGCCGTCACAGCGCCGTCGCGCGGTCGCCCGAGCCGTCGTGCGCATGGCGCCCGAGACTGCCGCGCGGTTGCGGCAGCTGCCGAAAGGGGATGCGCTGACGACGGCGCAGCTCGCGGGGATCATGGCGGCCAAGCGAACGGCGGAACTGATCCCGCTCTGCCATCCACTGCCTCTCTCGCACATCGCCGTCGAGCTGCGCCTGCTCGACGACGGCGTCGAGATCATCGCGTCGGCGGAGACCACGGCCCAGACCGGCGTCGAGATGGAAGCGCTCACGGGCGCCTCCGTGGCAGCGCTGACCGTCTACGACATGGCGAAGGCGATCGACAAGCAGATGACGTTCGCGGTCGAGCTGGTGGAGAAGGTCAAGGATTGAACTCCGCGGTCCTGACCGTGTCCGACCGCGTCTCGCGCGGCGAGGCGGACGACACGAGCGGCAACCTGCTGGAAGAGCTACTGCGCGCCGACGGGCACGAGGTCGAGCGGCGCGTCGTTCCCGACGAGGCCGACCAGATCGCGGCGGCGATCGAGGAGCTCGCCGCCTCCGCCGAGGTCGTGCTCACGACCGGCGGCACGGGCCTCGCACCCCGCGACGTGACGCCCGAGGCGACCCGCACCGTCCTGCAACGTGAAGCGCCGGGGATCGCCGAGGCGCTTCGCGCCGACTCGATCGTCAAGACACCGCACGGTCTTCTCTCGCGCGGTGTCGCGGGCGTCCTCGGCCGCACGCTCGTCGTCAACCTGCCCGGATCGCCGGGCGGCTGCCGTGACGGGTACGCCGTGCTGCGGCCTGCGCTCGGCCACGCCGTTGCGCTGCTCGCCGACCAGGCCACCTCCCACCGGCAGACGTAGCGTGAGAGCCGCCCGCCTCTACTACCGGCTCGTCAAGTTCGAGCACACGATCTTCGCGCTGCCGTTCGCCTACGTCGGCGCGTTCCTCGCCGTTGGCGGCGTTCCGTCCGCGCACGACCTGATCTGGATCACGGTTGCGATGATCGGAGCGCGCTCGCTTGCGATGGCGTTGAACCGCCTGATCGACGCGCGGATCGATGCGGCCAATCCCCGCACCGCGGGACGCGAGCTGCCTTCGGGCGCCCTCACCGGCGCCGCCGTGATCGTGTTCTGCCTGGTGTCGCTGGTCGTCTACCTCTTCGCGGTCTGGCAGCTCAATCCGTTCGTGCGCCCGCTCTCGCCGATCCCCGTCGCGGCGTTCGTCATCTATCCCGTACCTGAAGCGCTTCACCTGGCTGTGCCACTTCTGGCTCGGGGCGATCGACGGCCTCGCCCCGGTCGGAGCCTGGGCCGCAATCAAGGGCGACCTGCCGTGGCAGGCCTGGGCTCTCGGTGCGGGCGTCGCCACCTGGGTCACCGGCTTCGACCTCTTCTATGCGCTGTTCGACGTCGATGTCGATCGCGAACAGGGGCTGCACTCCTGGGCGACCCGCTTCGGCGAGCGCGGCGCGTTCGCCGGCGCGCGAGTGCTCCACCTGGCCACGATCGGGTTCCTGACCGCCGCCGGCCTCGGGCTCGACGTCGGCGTTCTCTACTGGATCGGTGTCGGCTGTGTCGCCGCGCTGCTCGTCTACGAGCACTCGCTGGTGCGGCCCGGCGACCTGCGCCGGCTCGATGCGGCGTTCTTCACGATGAACGGGGTGATCTCGCTCGCGTTCTTCGTCTTCGTGCTCGCCGACGTCCTGTGATCGTCGGCCTCCTGCATCCGGGGGAGATGGGCTCTGCGGTCGGCCGCGTGCTGCAGGCCAACGACCACGAGGTGCTGTGGGCGTCGGACGGCCGCAGCGAGGCGACGCGCTCGCGCGCTGAGACGTTTCGCGACGTCCGCACGCTTCGTGCCCTCGCAGCCGAGGCGGAGCTGATCCTGTCGATCTGTCCGCCGCACGCCGCCCTCGAGGTGGCGCGCGCGACCGGAGGCTTCGACGGTCTCTATGTCGACGCCAACGCGATCTCGCCCGCGCACGCAGCGGAGATTGCGTTGCTGCACCCGGGCTTCGTCGACGGAGGCATCGTCGGCGGTCCCCCTCGAGAGGCCGGAACGACGCTGTACCTCTCCGGCCCGGGCGCTTCTGCCGTCGCCGCGCTGTTTGCCGGCTCGCTGCTCGATCCCCGAGTCGTCGCCAACGCATCGGCGCTCAAGATGGCCTACGCGGCGTGGTCGAAGGGCACCACCGCCATGCTGCTCTCGATCCGGGAGGTGGCGCGCCACTTCGAGGTCGAGGAGGAGTGGGGGCTCGCCGCGCCGGAGCTCGTCGAACGGCTGCCGCGCGCCGAGCGGTCGGCCGCGACCAAGGGCTGGCGCTGGGTGGGAGAGATGGAGGAGATCGCCGACACCTTCGCGGCTGCCGGCCAGCCGGAAGGCTTCCACCGCGCCGCGGCTCAGGTGTACCGCTCGTGATCAGCGCGCGTGGGCTGGCCAAGCGCTACGGCGACCGGCGCGTCTTCGGCGGGGTCGACCTCGACCTCGCCGCCGGTGGGTTCCTCCTCGTCACCGGGCCGAACGGCTCCGGCAAGACGACGCTGTTGCGGGTGCTCGCCGGGCTCGCCGCGCCGACCGCCGGCGAGCTGCGGCTGCCCGAGCGCGGGACCGTCGGGTACCTGGGCCACGAGCCGCTCGTCTACCGAGAGCTGTCACCGCTCGAGAACCTGACGCTGTTCGGCCGGCTCTACCGGATCCCGGAACGTGCCGAGCGCATCGGAATGCTGCTCGAGCGCTTCGGTCTCTGGGAGGTTCGCCACGAGCGCGTCTCGACGTTCTCGCGCGGGATGCAGCAGCGGCTCGGGCTCTGCCGCGTGCTGCTGCACGAGCCGGCGCTGTTGCTGCTCGACGAGCCGTTCAACGCGCTCGACGCGCAGGGCGCGGAACTGCTCGAAGGCATCTTCGACGAACCGCGTACGTGGGTCGTCGCGACGCACGAGCCGCGCCTCGTCGAGCACCGCGCGACGAAGCGGTTGGCCTTCGCATGAGCATCGGCGTAGGCTCGATGGAGCCGACCAAAGAGCGGAGCGGAGGATATTTCTCTGACGTCGGCGCCCTCGCGCGCAAGGATCTCCTGCTGGAGCTGCGGGCGAAGGAGACGTTGCCGGCGATGCTGCTCTTCGTGATCGCCGCGCTGACGATCTTCCACTTCGCCCTGCCGCGCGGCACGAGCCACGCCGCCGCGCTCGGCCTGCTCTGGGCGGCTCTGATCTTCACGGCGCTGCTGGGGCTCACCCGGGCGTTCGTCCCCGAGCGCGAGCAAGGGATGTTCGACGCGCTCGTCCTCGCGCCGTGCGACCGCAGTGCGATCTGGCTCGGGAAGGCGCTCGCGGTGCTCGCGTTCCTCGTCGCTGCCGAGGTCGTCGCCCTGCCCGCCTTCGCGGTGTTCTTCTCCGGAATCGACGGCCGCACGGTTGCGGCGGTCGCGCTCGCGGACCTGGGGATCGCCGCCGTCGGCACGCTGTTCGGCGCCATGGCGGTGGCCGGACGCGCACGCGAGCTTCTGCTGCCGCTCCTCTTCCTGCCGATGGCGATCCCGATCGTGGTCGGCGGCGTCGGCGGGTACCTGTGGTTCCTCGCCCTGTACGACGCGATCTTCGTCCTGCTCAGCTGGGCCGCCTTCGAGTACGTCGTGTCGGAGACCTAGGACTACGATGCAGCCGTCGTGAAGATGCACCTGAGACTGCCCTCCCTCGCCGTGCTCTGCACCGGTCTGATCGGGCTTGCGCTCGGGTTGATCTTCTTCTACGCACCGACCGACGGCGACCAGGGCTTCTCGCAACGGATCTTCTACTTCCACGTGCCGATCGCACTCACGTCGTACGTGTGCTTCGGCTGGGGTGCCTGGAAGGCGTTGCGCTACCTGCGCACCCGCGACGAGCGCGCCGACGTGGAGAGCTATGTCGCGATCCACCAGGGCGTGATCTTCGGCGCGCTGACGCTCGTCACGGGCTCGATCTGGGCGAAGGCGTCCTGGGGGGTCTGGTGGTCCTGGAGCGAGAACCAGCTCGTGCTCTTCCTCGTGCTGTTCCTCTTCTACTGTGCCTACTTCATGCTTCGCTTCTCGGTCGATCCGGGACCGGCGCGTGCGAACATGAGCGCCGTGTACGCGCTCTTCGGCGTCGTGCTCATCCCGGTCTCGTTCCTCGCGATTCGGCTGTCGCAGAAGTTCATCCACCCGGTGGTCTTCAACTCGCACGGGCCGCAGATGACCGGCTCCCAGTTCTTCGTGTTCTGCGTGTCGCTGGCGGGGGTGCTGGCGCTCTTCGCGACGCTCTACCAGGTGGAGCTCGCGGGCAAGCGCCTCGATGCGCACGTGCGTGAGTTGCGCGAGCTTCTGACATGAGCCCGAGCCCTCCGTCGGAGTGGCAGTACGTCGCTGCCGCCTATCTTGTCGTCTTCGTCACCGTCCTCGCCTGGGTCGTGCTGATCGCCGCCAAGCTCGAGCGTCTGCAGCGACAGCTCGGCGACCTCGTCGAGAGGGCTCGCGAGCGTGGTTGAGGCGCTCTTCTGGCCGGCCCTCCTCGGGTACGGCGAGGCTGCCTTCGCCTACGCGTCCGCGCGCACCTCGCGCGCCGCGACGTGGGGCGTGCGCCTCGGCTGGATCGCGCAGACCGCCCTGCTCGCCGCCCAGGCCGCCGGTGCCGACGGCTTCCCCTGGTCGAGCTGGGCCGGTTCGCTCAACCTCTTCGTCTGGTTCGTCGTCGGCGCCTACCTGATCTGGGGCTGCCGGCCGCGGTTCCGCCTGCTTGGCCTGGCCGTCATGCCGCTCGCCGCAGCGCTCTTCCTCGTCGCGCGCATCGGCGGCGGCACGAGCCCAGGCGTCAAGTCGGGGTACGGGAACGTCTTCCTCGTCCTGCATGTCGGCCTCGTGCTGGCCGCGTTCGCCGGTTTCACGCTGGCCGCAGCGCTCGCGGCCCTCTACCTCTGGGAGGAGGGACGGTTGAAGCGACGCGCTGCCGACATCCTGCGGCTGCGCCTGCCGCCGCTCGCGTCGCTCGAACGGCTGACCTGGCGGACGATCGCCGTTTCGCTGCCGCTGCTGACGCTCGGTCTCGCGGCCGGGATCATCCGGCAGCGTGAGCGCGGCGGTTCGCTCGATGCGCTCGAGGCGGTCACGCTGGCGACCTGGCTCGTCTACGGAGGGTTCCTCGCTCTTCGGCCGACGGGCCGCCGGGCGGCCTATCTCGCGCTCGGCGGGTTCGTGCTCGTGATCGTCGCGCGCCTCGCGCTCGCAGGGAGCCACTTCACATGACGCTGACCCTGGTCGGCCTGTCGCACCACGTCGCACCAGTCGAGCTGCGCGAGCGGGTCACCCTCGATCTCGAGGCGGCGGCGACGCTCGCCCGCTCGCTCGGCGACGCCGTCTGCCTGTCGACCTGCAACCGAACCGAGCTCTACGTCGACGGGATCGGCGAGCGGGCCGTCCTGGACTCCCTCGAGCAGCTGGCGGGCGAGCCGCTGGACGGGGTCGTGTATCGCCTGCATGAGGACGCAGCCGCGCTGCACCTCTTCCGGGTCGCCGCCGGTCTCGACTCGCTGGTGCCGGGCGAAGGCGAGATCCTCGGCCAGGTTCGCGCCGCCTACGAGTCGGTCGAGCCGGGGCCGCTCGTCGACCACGTCTTCCGTCAGGCCCTCGCGGTCGGCAAGCGCGTTCGCACCGAGACCGCGATCGGCGAGAGCCCTGCCTCGGTGTCGTCGGCGGCCGCGGCACTCGCCGCACAGGTGTTCGGCGACCTGCGCGGTCGCCGCGTGCTGCTGATCGGCGCCGGCCGCATCGGCGAGCTCGCCGCGTCGAACCTGGCCTCGCGTGGCGCGGAGATCGCCTTCGTCGCCAACCGCACGCTCGAGACCGCGCGTGAGCTCGCGCAGCGCTTCGGCGGGCAGGCGCTGACGCTCGACGAGACCGCGGCGCGGCTCGGCGACGTCGACGTCGTCGTCTCGTCGACCAGCGCCCCCGGGCCGGTCGTGCATGCCTCGGATGTGCCCGCGAAGCGCCGCGCCCCGCTGTTCTTCATCGACATCGCGGTTCCGCGCGACCTCGACTCGGAGATCGGCCGGCTCGACGGCTGTTTCCTCTACGACATCGACGACCTCGAGGCGGTCGTCGCGGAGACGCTCGCCGGCCGCCGCGCCGAGGCGGAGCGTGCGGAAGAGCTGGTGGCGGAGGAAGCCGAGCGCTTCCGCGCCTGGCGTGCGTCGCTCGACGTCGTGCCGGCGATCACGTCGCTGCGCGCCCGGGCCGAGGAGATTCGCAATGCCGAGCTCGCGAAGCTGACGGGGCGTGTCTCGGACGACGAGCGCCGCACGATCGAATCCGTGACCTCGCAGATCCTGAACAAGCTGCTGCATCTGCCGACGATCCGCATGAAGGAAGCCGCGGTCAGCGCCGACGGAGCCGCGTACGCGAACGCGGTCCGCCACCTCTTCGGTCTCGAGGACGAATGAAGGCCAGGCGCGTCCGCCCGCTGCCGTCGCTCGTCCCGTCCGCGTTCCTGCGCGTCAAGCTCGCTCGGCCGGCATGCGGCCGCTCGACGCGCGGAGGGAGGGCGGTCTGTGCTCGTCCGCATCGGGTCACGCGGGTCTAGGCTGGCGCTGACGCAGGCCGAGCAAGCAGCGGAGGCGCTGCGGGGCCCCGGCGTCGAGATCGCCTTCGTGCCGATCACCACCGCCGGCGACCGCGACCGCACCCGGCCGTTCGGGCAGATCGGCGAGCGCGGGGTCTTCGTGAAGGAGCTCGAGGAGGCGCTGCTCGGGAATCGGATCGACGTGGCCGTGCATTCCGCCAAGGACATGACGTCGACCGATACGGAGGGCCTCGCCGTCGGCGCCTATCTCGAGCGTGACGATCCACGCGACGCACTGATCGGAGCCACGGCGATTCGCCCGGGGATGCGCATCGGGACAGCCTCGGCGAGGCGCCGCGCGCAGCTGCTGGCCCATGAGCCGACGCTCTCGATCGAGCCCCTGCGCGGAAACGTCGAGACGCGCATCCGGAAGCAGCGCGAGCGCGGGCTCGACGCGATCGTGCTCGCCGCGTGCGGCCTCGACCGGCTCGGCCTCGCGGGCGAGATCGGCGCCAGGCTCGAGCCGGAGCTGATGCTCCCGGAGGCGGCACAGGGCGCGCTCGCACTACAGGTGCGCGCCGGCGAAGAGGAGCTCGTCGGCCGCGCCGACCACGCCGAGACGCGGCGTCGCGTCGAGCCCGAGCGGCGGTGCGTCGCGACGATCGGCGGCGGCTGCCTGGCGCCGGTCGCGGCGCATCACGACGGGATGACGCTCCGTGCGCTGATCGCGGACGAGGACGGCGCCTGGGTCGAACGGCGTTCGGGCGACGACCCTGTTGCGCTCGCCCGGGAGCTGGCAGGTCTCGCAGCCGCCCGATGAGGGTGATCGTGACCCGGCCGCGCGCGCAGGCGCGACCGCTCGTCGCCGCCCTCGAGGCGCTCGGCGCCGAGGTCGTCGAGTGTCCCTTGATCGTGATCGAACGCACCTCCGACGATCCGGTCGACGCGGCCGGATACGACTGGCTGATCGTCACGAGCCCCAACGGTGCGGACGAGATCGCAGCCCGCGGGCTCAACCTGCCTGCCGTCGCCGCCGTCGGTCCTGGCACCGCCGAGGCGCTGCGGTCGCACGGGATCGAGCCTGCGTTCGTGCCGGTCGAGTCGTCGCAGGACGGCCTCGTGCGCGAGTTTCCTCGACCGGCGGGGCGGGTGCTGTTCGCCGCCGCGGAAGGAGCGCGCCGCGGGCCGGTCGACGCGCTCGGCGCCGACTTCGTGCCGCTGTACCGCACGCGGCTGCTTGCACCGGAGCCGCCCGAGGGCGACGCCGTCGTGCTCGCGTCCGGCTCGGCGGCCCGCGCCTACGCCGGGATCGGCGGCGCGGCCCCCGCCGTCACGATCGGGCCCGAGACGACGCGGGTCGCGCGAGCGGCCGGGCTCCAGGTGGTGGGCGAGGCGGAGACCCACGACCTTGCTGGGCTCGTCGCGGCCGTGCTCGATCTGATGAAGTCCGCATCGTGACGGTGATCACGTTCCTCACCGATTTCGGCCTGCAGGACGATTTCGTCGGGACCTGCCATGGCGTGATCGCGGGCATCGCCCCGGACGCGCGCATGATCGACATCACGCACGGCATCGAGCCGCAGGCGGTGCTCCAGGGCGCGCTCGTCCTGCGCAACACGACGCGGTACCTGCCCGTTGGCGTGCACCTCGCCGTCGTCGACCCCGGCGTCGGCGGAGACCGGCGTGCGATCGCCGTCGCGACGGAAGACGGCCGAACTTTCGTCGGGCCGGACAACGGGCTGCTGATGCTCGCAGCGGAGGAGCTCGGTGTCGTTGTCGCGCACGAGCTCGCGAACGAGCGCTACCGCCTGCCGGAGGTCTCTCGCACGTTCCATGCACGCGACGTGTTCGCGCCGGCGGCGGCGCACCTTGCCGCCGGAGTTACGATTGCGGAGCTCGGGCCGGCGCTCGACGCCGCCGAGCTCGTGCGGATCGACGTGCCGGATCCCGAGATCGGCAAGGCGCAGATCTCGGCGACGGTGCTCTCGGTCGACCGGTTCGGCAATGTCGCCACGAACGTCCGCCGTCCGCACATCGACGCGCTCGGCCTGGCGAACGGCGACCGCGTCGAGGTGCGGATCGCGCTCGATCGCTACTACGCCTTCGTGGCCGGCACGTTCGCAGACGCGGTGTCGGGTGAGCTGATCCTCTACGAGGACTCCTACGGGCTGGTCACGCTTGCGATCAGCAGCGGGGACGCTGCGCGTCTGACCGGCGCTGCGCAGGGAGATGAGTTGCGGATCGCCGTCACGTGACACCCGGACAGCGGTTCGCGCGGCTGGTCACGACCGCGGTCGTTCGTTTGCCGTTCCTCTGGCGCGTCTTTCGCACACCGCTGACCCGAAGCTTCGACCGGCTCGCCCCTGAGTGGGACGCGACCCGCGTCAGCCGGGAGCGGCTGGCGCCGATGGTGGCCGCGCTGGAGTCGCTTCCGGATGCCCCCGGTCGCGCCTTGGATGTCGGCACGGGGACCGGCGCGGTCGCGCGTCTCCTCGCCGAGTTGTGGCCTGCCGCAGAGGTGATCGGTGTCGACGCTTCGGCGGGGATGATCGCGGAGGCGCGCAGACTCGGACACGAGCGCTACGAGGTCGCGGATGCGTCCGGCCTTCCGTTCGAGGATGCGAGCTTCGACGTCGTGACGCTGAACAACATGATCCCGTTCTTCGACGAGCTCGCACGGGTGACCAGGCCTGGTGGTCTCGTCGCGATCGCCTTCAGCATGGGTGCGCGAACGCCGATCTGGGTGCCCCTGCCGACCGTGCGCGCACGACTCGAGCAACGCGGGTTCGCCCACGTTGCGGACTTTGCGGCCGGGCCCGGACTGGCGCTGCTTGCCCGCAAGGAGGAAGTGGCGTAGGGTTCGGGTCACAGAGACGTTCGCGACGCGGTAGCACCGGTCCGGACGTCTCTTTTCGTGCGGCTACACTTGCGACCCGCAGGGCGAGGTAGCTCAGTTGGTAGAGCACACGGCTGAAAACCGTGGTGTCGCCGGTTCAAGTCCGGCCCTCGCCACCTCACTTTCGCACGCGCGCGTCAGCCGACACCGCCCGCCGGGCCGGTCTCGGCGGCGGCCTCGACAACTGACGTACATTCCTTCGCCATGAGCACGCCTGAAGGACACCGCCGCGTTGCGATCATCGGAGCCGGGCTCGACCTCGGGGCCGGGCGCCGCGGCGTCGACATGGGGCCGTCGGCGATTCGCTACGCGGAGCTCGAGGCGCGCATCCGTGACATCGGCCACGAGGTGGCCGATTGGGGCGACATTCGCTCGCCGGTGCCCGAGGCGACCGACGTGGGCGATCCGTCCGCCCGCTACCTCGCACCCATCATGCAGGCGTGCGAGCGTGTGGCCGGCCTGGTCGGTGGAGCGGCCGATCAGGCGCTCGTGCCACTCGTGCTCGGCGGCGACCACTCGATCGCGATCGGAACCCTCGGCGGCATGGCAAAGGCCCGCGGGGTCGGAGCGACGCTCTGGATCGACGCGCACGGCGACCTCAACCGGCCCGGCACCTCGCCGAGCGGCAATGTCCACGGCATGCCGCTCGCAGCGGCATTCGGCGCCGCAGGCGACGCCTTCGACAGCGAGGCGTTCCCGACGCCTTCTGTGACGCGCGCCGCGTTGTTCGGGATCCGCTCACTCGACCCAGGTGAGCGCGAGCTGATCCGCGAGCTCGACATCAAGGTCTTCACGATGAGCGAGATCGACCGGCACGGCGTCGAGAAGATGATGGACGAAGCGCTCGAGTTTCTCGGCGGCGCGCCCTTCGTTCACGTCAGTCTCGACCTCGACGCGGTCGATCCGATGTTCGCACCGGGTGTCGGCACGCCCGTCCGCGGCGGCCTCTCCTACCGCGAGGCGCACCTGGCGCTCGAGCTGGTCTCCGAGTCGGGATTGCTCGACTCCCTGGACGTCGTCGAGGTGAATCCGGTGCTCGACCGTGAGAACGAGACGGCGGAGCTCGCGGTCGAGCTGGTCGCGAGCGCGCTCGGCGCCCGGATCATCTAGAACGACGCCTAGACCTCGCCGCCGTTCCCGGACGGCTCGTAGAAGACGGTCCCCTTCAGCTCGTCGGGCAGGCAGTCGACCTCGAATCCCGCCGCGTCGGAGTGGGGATAGATGTAGCCCTCGCCGCGGCCGAGCTTCTTCGCGCCGGCGTAGGCAGCCGAGCGAAGGGCGGCGGGCGGCAGGAGCTGACCGCGTTCGCGCACGACCTGGGTCGCCTTGCTGATCGCGAGGTACGACGCGTTCGATTTCGGCGCGCGCGCGAGGTAGACAGCTGCCTGCGCCAGGTTGAGCCGCGCCTCCGGCAAGCCGACGTGCTCGACGGCGTGCGCGGCGGCAACGGCGACCACGAGCGCCTGCGGGTCGGCGTTGCCGATGTCCTCGGACGCGAGGATGATCATCCGCCGCGCGATGAACCGCGCGTCCTCGCCTCCCTCCAGCATCGCGGCGAGGTAGTAGACCGACGCTTGGACATCGCCTGCGCGCGTCGACTTGATCCAGGCCGAGATGAAGTCATAGTGCTTGTCGCCGCCCTTGTCGTACGAGAGCGGCCGCTTGCGCGCTGCGTCGTCGACATGGCGCACCTCGAGCTCGCCGCCCTCTGCGCGCGCCGTCTCCACCGACAGTTCGAGGATGTTCAGCGCATTGCGGGCATCTCCGCCGGCGCGCGTCGCGATCAGCTCTTCCACCTCTGGAGCGACGTCGACCTCGAGAGCTGTGGCGCCGCGCCGCACGACCTCCCGCAGCGTGTCGACCGAATGCGCGTCGAGCTCGTAGATCTGCGTGCGCGACAGCAGGGCCGAGTTGACCTCGAAGTAGGGGTTCTCGGTCGTCGCGCCGATCAGGGTCAGCAGCCCATCCTCGACGCCGGGCAGGAGCGCGTCCTGCTGAGCCTTGTTGAACCGGTGGATCTCGTCGAGGAAGAGGATCGTGCGCCGGCCGCTCGCGCCGAGGCGCTCGCGCGCGCGAGCCAGTACCTCGCGAACGTTCGAGACGGTCGCGGAGACCGCCGAGAGCTCCTCGAAGTCGGCGCCCGTCGTCTGGGCGACGATGCGCGCGAGGGTGGTCTTCCCGGAGCCGGGCGGCCCGTAGAGGATCATCGACGGCACGCGGTCCTGCTCGATCGCGAGGCGTAGGGCGCGCCCAGGTCCGATCACCTGCTCCTGGCCCGCGAAGTCGTCGAGCGTCAGGGGCCGGAGGCGTTGGGCGAGCGGTGCGGACGCGTCGAGCCTGCGCCCGGCAGCCTCGCTGAAGAGGTCTCCCACGGGCAGAAGTATGCTCTCGAAGGCATGAGCGAGGTCTGGGGCACCGGGACGTACGAGCGGCTCGCGGCGCGGTTCGCGCCGGTGCAGGACGAGCTCGTGGAACGCCTCCGCATCCAGCCGGGCGACCGTGTCCTCGATCTGGCGACCGGAACGGGCGAACTGGCGCGCCGCGCCGCACGGCTCGGAGCGGTGGTGTCGGCGATCGACATCGCCGGGCCGATGCTCGAGAAGGCGCGTTCGAGCGCGGCGGAGGAAGGGCTGCAGATCGCCTTCGAGCTCGGCGACGTCGAGTATCTCCCGTACGACGACGCCTCCTACGACGTTCTGCTCTCCAACTTCGGCGTCGTGTTCGCTCCCGACCATGCGAATGTCGCCTCGGAGCTCGCCCGGGTCGCCGTCCCGGACGGCCGCCTCGGCTTCACGGCGTGGAAGCCGAACTCCAAGCTCGGGGAGCTGTACCGCCGCTTCACAGAGGAGCCGATCGAAGGCCGCGAGGCCTACGAGTGGGGCCGCGAGGACCATGTCGAGGACATGCTCGGCGACGACTTCGAGCTCGAGTTCTTCGACGGAGCGCTCTGGCTCGAGGCCGAGTCGGGCGAGGAGATCTGGAAGCTCTTCTCCGAGTCGGCTCCGCCGGTGGTCGCACTGCTCAAGCGCCTCGACCAGGGGCAGCGCGAGGAGTTCCATCGCGCGTTCGTGCAGCTGTACGAGGGCTACCGGACCGAGGACGGCGAGATACGGGCTCCCAGGCGCTACCTGCTCGTTCTCGGTCGCCGCAAGTGAGCGGCGAAGTCGTTCGGCTCCTGCAGGAGCTGATTCGCCTCGACACGACGAATCCGCCCGGCAACGAGACCCTCGCCGCCGAACTGCTGCGTCACTACCTCGAGGCGGCCGGTGTGGAGTGCTCGCTCTACGCGCGTGACCCCGGGCGCGCCAACCTCGTCGCACGCATCCGCGGTCGTGGCGACGGCCCTTCACTGGCGCTGCTCTCCCACACCGACGTCGTGCTCGCCGACGGACGCGAGTGGGAGCGTGAGCCCTTCGGCGGCGAGCTCGTCGACGGTGAGGTGTGGGGACGTGGGGCGCTCGACATGAAGGGCGAGGTTGCCGCCTCGGCCGTGGCGCTCGCGACGCTCGCGCGCGAGGGCTGGCGCGGCTCGGGCGACCTGATCTTCATCGCGGCCGCCGACGAGGAGGTCGGCGACGGGTTCGGGCTGCGGTGGCTCGTCGAGGCGCACCCCGACGCGGTGCGCGCCGACTTCTCGGTCAACGAAGGGGCCGGCGACCGCGTCGAGCTCGGCGGCAGGGTGCTCTATCTCTGTTCGACCGCCGAGAAGATGAGCTCGCCCTTCCTCCTGCGCGTGCACGGCCGCAGCGGGCATGCGTCGATGCCGTCGATCGCGGACAACGCGCTCGTCAAGGCAGCGCCGCTCGTCGCGCGGCTCGGCGAGTACGCGGTCGAGCCGCAGCTGATCCCCGAGGTCGGCGGCTTCCTGTCCGCCTTGCTCGGCGAGGTTCCCGCTCCGGCCGACGCTCTGGCTGCGGCACGCGCCGTCGCGCCGCTCGCCGGCGAGCTGGTCGAGCCGCTGCTCGGCATGACCGTCTCACCGACGAAGGCGCATGCCTCGCAGAAACGCAACGTGATCCCCGCACTCTGCGAGATCACGGTCGACGTTCGCCTGCTGCCGGGCCAGACGCCGGGTCACGCCGAGGCCGCGCTGCGCTCCTGGCTCGGCCCGGGCGACTACGAGCTCGTCAACCTCGAAGCGGAGGGCGGCACGCGTTCGGTGATCGGCGGTCCGCTGTGGGACGCCGTGCAGTCGTTCGTCGAGGCCGAAGAGCCCGGTGCCGTCGCCGCGCCGATCTGCGTCGCCGGGTTCACGGACTCGCACTGGTTGCGCCAGGCGTTCGGCACCGTCGCCTACGGCTTCTTCCCGGCGCGTACGTTGGACGCCGAGACCGCAGCCCGGTTGATCCATTCGGCGAACGAGCGCGTCCCGGTCGCCGATCTCGAGCTCGGGGTGCGTTTCATGCGTCATGCGGCGCAGACCGTCTGTGCTTGAGCTCCACCAGCCGGAGGGCGCACTCGAAGCGCTCGAGCAGTATCTGGCCGGTGAGCTGCGGGAAGGGCTCGTCGCCGACGTCTACCTCGGTTACGGGCTGGCAGAGACACTTCGACGAGAGCCCTGGCCGTCACCTGCGGAGCCGTGCCCACTGCCCGTCGCCGCGGCCCGGATCCGGCCCGCAGCTGCAAGTAACAGTCTGTTACAAGCGCCCTTCCGGGTCGGCGACTGGGAGCCGACCTGGGCGCCCGAAGACTACGGCGCGGCCGTCGGCGAGGTTCGCGCCGCGATCGCGCGCGGCGACGTCTATCAGGTCAACCTCGTGCAGCACCTCTCTGCAAGCTTCGAAGGCGATCCGGCCGGCCTTGCGGCAGCGCTGTCGCCGCTCTGCCCGCTGTACCCGCGTCCGCTCTCCGGCGACGGCTGGGCGATCGTCTCCGCCTCGCCCGAGCTCTTCCTCGCCCGCCGCGGCGACCGCCTCTGGACGATGCCGATCAAGGGCACGCGCCCGATCGGCGAGGACGTCGACGACGCGAAGGACGCCGCCGAGCACGTGATGATCGTCGATCTCGAGCGGAACGACCTCTCCCGCGTCTGCCGGGTCGGTTCGATCCGCTGGCCGAAGCTGATGGTCCAGCGCGAGCTGGCCGGTGTGACCCATCTCGTCTCGACCGTCGAGGGACGCCTGCGTCCCGGCGTTGGGCTCGCCGAGATCCTGCATGCGACGTTCCCGGGCGGTTCGATCACCGGCGCCCCGAAGATCGCCGCGATCGACCACATCGCCCGGCTCGAGCCCGTCGGGCGGGGCGCGGCGATGGGCGCGCTCGGCACGATCCACGCGAACGGCGACTTCGAGCTCGCGCTGACGATCCGCACCTTCGCCGTCGCCCGAGGCCGGATCCACCTCTGGGCCGGCGGCGGCATCGTCTGGGACTCGGAGCCCGACGCGGAGATCGAGGAGTCCTGGGTCAAGGCACGCCCGCTGCTCGCCGCCGTCAGCGGCAAGGTCGCGGTTTGACGCTGCTCGCGGTCGCTGTTGCCGGTCGGGGCCTGGTCGATCCCGAGGCCCCGGTCTTCCGCGCAGACGACGAGGCGCTGCTGCGCGGCGGCGTGGCGTTCGAGACCATCCGCTCCTACCGCGGCGTGCCGTTTCTGCTCGACCGGCACATTCGCCGCTTCGCCTTCTCGATCGACGCGCTTGCGCTGCCACCCGCCCACGGCCTCGAAGAACTGGTCGGGCTCGTCACGGGCGCAGCGCCGCCCGATCACGTGCTGCGGCTGTACCGCACCGACCGGCAGCTGGTCGCGACCGCCGCCGGCCTGCCGGACGAGCTCGAGGAGCTGCGCCGTCGCGGCCTGGCGCTCCGCTCGGTCGACATCGGGGCACCTGCTCCCTCTCTGGCCGGTGCGAAGACGACGAGTTACGGCGAGGCGTTCGCCGCCAGGCGGCTGGCGGAACGCGAAGGCGCGGACGAGGCGCTGCTCGTCGCCGACGGGCTCGTGCTGGAAGCCGCCACCGCCAACATCTGGTGGCGCCGCGGCGACGAGCTGCGAACGCCTGCCACTCGTCCCGGGGTCCTGCCGGGTGTCACTCGCGAGCTCGTCCTCGAGCTCGAGCCCGCGGCGGAGGGCGTGTTCCCGCTCACCGACCTGGCGGCGGCCGACGAGGCGTTCACCACCTCCTCGATTCGTGAGGTGATGCCGGTCGTTGCGCTCGACGGGAAGCGCGTGGGAGACGGCGTTCCCGGCCCCGCTGCGGCGCGGCTGCAGGCTGCGGTGCGGCTACGCTCCCTGGGGTGAGCGATCCCATCCGCCTCGGAGGAATGGCGCTTGCGAACGGCGTCCTCGTGCACGGCCCGCGGGCCTGGGCCTGTGCCGTGCGGACCAACGCGGGGGACATCAAGGTCGTCGCGCGCCGCAAGCGCCTCCGCGCCGCCTCGATCCGGAGCCCGCTGCTGCGCGGCCCCGCGCGGCTCGTGGAGACCTTCGCCCTTCTGCCTCAGGTCAAGCGGGCCCTGCCCGAGGCGCGGCTCCCGCTGGAGCGCCCGGGCGTCTTCGCCTCGATGGTCGGCAGCGCGATCGTGCTCCGGGGCGTCAAGCGCTCCGGGCTCCCGCCGGTCGCGCGCGAGCTGCTCTCGAGCGTGCTTTCGCTCGCCCCGGCCGCGCTCGCCCTGCGCGGGGGTGAGCTCGCCGAATATCACGGTGCGGAGCACATCTCGATCGGTAGCTACGAGCACGGCGCCTTGCGGCCGAAAGAGCACGAACGCTGCGGCTCGCATCTGATCGGGCCCATGCTCCTGACCACGGCCGTCAGCAACATCGCCTCCGAACAGGCTCCCGAGCGCTATCGTCCCGCCGCGCGTGCAGCCGGCACGGTCGGCGCCCTCGCGGCGTCGGTCGAGATCTTCGGCTGGATGACGCGCCATCCGGCCCATCCGCTCGCACGCGCGCTCGCGAAGCCGGGCCACGAGCTCCAGCACCGGCTTGGCACCCGCGAGCCGAGCACCGCGCAGCTCGAGGTCGCCGACGCCGCGCTTCAGGCCTGTGTGGAACTCGAACATGATCACGACGCGTAAGCGTCTCGACCCTGCCGTCTTCGACCTGCCGGTCGAGAAGATGCGTGCCGGTTGGTACACCGACGCGTACTTCAATCACACGCGCGAGGCGCTGCGCTATGACGGCCGCAAGCCCCGCGTCCTGATGCAGGTCTTTCAGAAGCACCATTCCCATCTCGGCGGGATGGACGAGGCGCTCGCGATCCTCAAGCTGTGCGCCGACGACTACGACGCGCTCACCGTGCACGCGCTGTTCGACGGCGACGCGATTGCGCCGTACGAGACCGTCCTGACGATCGAGGGCGACTACACGACGTTCGCACACCTCGAGACCGTGTACCTCGGCACGCTCGCGCGGCGCACGCTGATCACGACGAACGTCGTCAACGTGCTGCGCGCCGCGAACGGCAAGCACGTGATCTTCATGCCGGCACGGCACGACCATCACCGCGTGCAGACGGGTGACGGCTATGCCGCGTACGTCGCCGGGCAGATCGTCGGCGCACCGGTCGGTGTGACGACGGACGAGCAGGCTTCGTGGTGGGGTGGCACGGGCCTCGGGACCGTTCCGCATGCGCTGATCGCGTCGTACGGCGGTGACACCGTCGCGGCGGCGAAGCACTTCGCCGACTGGGCTCCGGCCGACATGAACCTCACGGTGCTGGTCGACTTCGAGAACGATTCGGTGCGAACCGCCCTCGACGTCGCCCATGCCCTCGGTTCGCGTCTCTGGGGCGTGCGGCTCGACACCTCGGAGTCGCTCGTCGACCGGTCGCTGTGGAGCGAGCTGGGCGACTTCAAGCCGACGGGTGTCAATCCACGGCTCGTGTGGAAGGTGCGCCGCGCGCTCGACGGTGCGGGCTTCGAGCAGGTGCGAATCGTCGTTTCCGGCGGCTTCACCGTCGACAAGATCCAGGAGTTCGAGGCGAGCGGCGTGCCGGTCGACGCCTACGGCGTCGGCTCGTCGCTGATCCGCGGCTCGAACGACTTCACGGGCGACATCGTGCTCACCGACGGGCAGCCCTCGGCGAAGTTCGGGCGCGGCCTGCGGCCCAACCCGAGGCTCGAGCCCGTCTCGTGAGCCGGATCCTCTGGGACGTCGACACGCAGGTCGACTTCGTGCACGTGGACGGCAAGCTCGCCGTTCCCGATGCCCCCGCCGCGGTTCCTGCCATGGCGCGGCTCGTCGCCGCCGCCCGCGCCGCCGGCGTGGCGCATGTCGCCTCGGCGGACGATCACGAGCTGACCGACGCCGAGATCTCGGAGACGCCGGACTACGCACAGACGTACCCGCCTCATTGCCTGCGCGGCACACGCGGCGCCGAGAAGATCGCCGAGACGCGGCAGGATCAGCCGGTGCCGCTCGCGCTCACCGACGTGCCGGAGCACTGGCTGCGCGGACGCGAGTTCCTCCTGCTGAAGAAGCACTTCGACGTCTTCACCAATCCGAACGCCGATCGCCTGCTCGGATTGCTCGATCCCGGCGAGGTGATCGTCTTCGGGGTCGCCACCGACGTGTGCAACGCCGCAGCGATTCGCGGACTGCTGGCGCGTGGTCGCGCGGTGACATTCGTCGAGGAAGCATCGCGGGGCCTCGACGACGAACGCACGGCGGCCTGCCTCGCCGCCTGGCGTGAAGGCGGCGTTCGCTTCGCGACGGTAGCTGAGGTCGTCGAGGGCCTCGGGGCGTAGGCGGATGGCACTGGATGTTCACCACATCGGGATCGCGGTTGCCGACCTCGACGAGTCGATCGTGTGCTACGGCGCCCTCTTCGGGGCCGTCGTCGCGCATCGGGACACCCTCGAGGAGCAGGGCGTCGAGGCAGCGTCCCTCCAGGTTGGGCCCTCGCGGGTCGAACTACTGCGGCCGCTCGGCCCGGACACGCCGGTGGGGAGGTTCCTCGCGAAGAGAGGGCCTGGCCTCCATCACGTCGCGTTCGAGGTCGCCGATCTCGGCGCCGAGCTCGAGCGCCTGCGTGCCGACGGGGTGCAGTTGATCGACGAGTCGCCGCGGCGTGGGCTCTTCGGCCTGCAGGTCGCGTTCGTCCATCCCGAGGCGACGGGTGGCGTTCTGGCAGAGTTCGTCGGTGATGACTCCTACTGATCGCATCCGCATCGAGATCGCCCTCGACGGCCAGCAGGTCCTGTCGGTGCTCGTTTCGGCCCAGACGGCCGACGACCTCGACAGCGCCCTCGCCGGCGAGCACGACTCCGCCTACTCCTTCGAAGCCGAAGACGGCCGCTACACCGTCCTGCTGCGACGGGTCGTCTACGTCAAGCGCTTTGCCCGTGAGAGCCGCGTCGGCTTCGGGGCCGTCGCGTAAGAGGGTTACGTGCGCCCCGCGCAGGGGCACGAGATCCGTCAGCGATGAGCGAGGCCCAGACGACGAGGAAGGAGAGCGAGGCAAAGCGCGTGCGCGGGCTCGTCGATCGCGCCCAGCAGGGCGATCGCGCCGCGCTCGAAGAGCTCTACCTGATCCATTTCGACCGGATCTACGGCTACCTGCACGTGAGCGTCGGCAATCGCCAGGACGCCGAAGACCTGACAACGCAGACGTTTCTCCGGATGCTCGAGTCGATCGGCAAGTTCCGTTGGCAGTCGGCCCCGTTCTCGGCCTGGCTCTTCCGCATCGCCCACAACCTGGCCATGGACCACTTTCGGTCGAGCAAGCGCTGGCAGCCGGAGGAGGAGGTGCCCGAGCCCGAGCCCGACGAGGCGAGCTCGGCGGAGGCGGGGGCCCTGGAGTCGATCGGCCGGAAGTCGATGCTCGAGCTGATCGAGGACCTCTCTCCCGAGCAGCAGCAGGTGTTGACGCTGAAGTTCGTCTTCAACTTCGCGAACGCCGAGGCGGCCACGATCCTCGGCAAGACCGAGGGGGCGATCAAGTCGCTCCAGCACCGCGCGCTCGTCTCACTGCAGAAGCAGATCGAGAAGCGCGAAGCGGCGACCTAGCTACTCTCCACGGCCGATGGCACTCGAGGTCGGCATCGTCGGCCCGTCGGGCGGCGGGAAGACGGCCCTCTTCACCGCCCTCACCAAGACCGGCGGCGGCGAATACGGGAAGACGAACGTCGGCATGGCGCCGATCGCCGACGACCGGCTCGGCGCGCTCGCCGCGGTTGTGAAGGCGCGCAAGATCACGCCTGCGACGATCCGCGTTCAGGACGTCCCGGGCTCGGGCGCCGCACAGCTCGGCAACCTGCGGCAGGTCGACGCACTGCTCGTCGTGCTGCGCGGCTTCGGCCCTGACGCGATGCCGGACGACGATCTCGAGACGTTCAAGCTCGAGCTGCTGGTCGCCGACCGGGACCACGTCGAGCGGCGGCTGGAGCGGGTCGCAAAGCAGGCGAAGTCGGGCGACGCGAAGATTCGCGGCGAGCTCGAGGAGCTGAAGAAGGTGCTCGCGCACGTCGATGCAGGCGGTGAGCTCGCGGACTACGAGGGGGAGCTGCCCGCTGAGCTCGAGCCGCTGACGACGAAGCCTCTGCTGGCGATCGTCAACGGCCCGGGCGGGATCGACCTGAAGCTCGAGGCGGAGCTTGCCGAATTGCCCGACGACGAGGCCGCGGCGTTCCGGGACGGCAACGAGTCGGCACTCGATGAGATCGCGGGCCGCCTCGCAAACGCCCTCGATCTGATCACGTTCTTCACCGCCGGCGAGCAGGACACCCGGGCGTGGACGCTCCGCAACGGCCAGACGGCGCTCGACGCCGCCGGCGCGATCCACACGGACATCGCCCGCGGCTTCATCCGCTGCGAGGTCGTCAACTGGCACGATCTGGTCGAGCTCGGCTCCCACGCCGAGGTGGCCAAGCACGGCAAGCAGGGCCTCGAGGGGAAGACGTATGTGGTGAAGGACGGCGACGTGCTGAATATCCGCTTCAACGTCTAGAGGGTTTCGACGTCTCCGGGCCTGGTAGGAATGCATCATGACCGAGGTGCTGCTGTTCCACCACGCACATGGCCGGACCGAGGGATTCCTTGCGTTCGCCGGCGAGCTGCGTGCCGCCGGACACGTGGTTCACGCTCCCGACCTCTACGACGGCAGGACCTTCAGCGACCTCGACGAGGGCGTCGGCTACGCGCGGGAAGTCGGCTTCGGGACGATTGCCGAGCGCGGCCGGCTCGCCGCCGAGGCCCTACCGAACGAGCTCGTCTACGCAGGGTTCTCGCTCGGGGCGCTGCCGGCACAGATGCTGGCCCAGACACGTCCAGGTGCGACGGGAGCGCTCTTGTTCAGCGCTGCATTTCCCGGCCTCCGAGTTCGGCGGCACCTGGCCGGAGGGAGTCCCGCTCCAGATCCACATGATGGAGGACGACGAGTGGGCCGTCGAGGACCTGCCGGCCGCGCGCGAGCTCGTCGCTGCGGTCGACGGCGCGGAGTTGTTCCTGTATCCGGGTGACCGGCATCTGTTCGCCGACACGCAGCCTGCCGGACTACGACGAGGGCGCGGCGACGCTGCTCCAGCAGCGCGTGCTCGCATTCTTGAACGGCGTCGAGTAGACGCAACCTGGCGCTCACTCGGGGCGCGGAATGCCCTCGAAGTGACTCGCGTGCCAGGTCGAGCTGAAGGACGCAGAGCCGGCTCCGACCACGAGCAGTGTCGTGCCGGCGGCGGACGCCTTCGCGCTGCGCCGGACCGACGGATCTGTGACTGCAACCGCGGTCGAGGCGCCGACGCGCACCGATTCACCGTCCAGCTCGAAGATCGCCTGCCCTGCCAGGATCAGGTACAGCTCCTGCTGCCCGCTTTCACGTTCGTCGTGTTCCTCGACGAGCGTCTGCTCGCCATGGGTCGCCACGAAGATGTTGGCGCCGAAGGTGTCGATCCCGAGCGCGTGTTGGAGCGGATACCAGAGCGGATCGCCCGTCTCGCCGCCGGCGACGGTTGGGATTCCGGCAACCTCACTCACGGTCCAGCGCGTCATCGCTCGTGCTCAGACGACGCCGCGAGCGGCCCAGGCGCGGGCGCTGATGGTGAGCCCGCCGGACGGGAAGCTCTGCGCGCATTGCTCGCGCAGGCGTTCGCGGCGCCCCGCGTCGAGTCTCTCGAGATACGTTCCCGCCGGGCCGACGCCCAGCGTGAACGGCTCCCACCATTCGTCGAAGCCGGCGTGTTCGACGTGAACTGTGAGGACCGTCCCCTCGACCGTCTTCAACCCTGCCTCACCGAGTAGCTCGTCCAGGTGGCCTCGTCGTGCGCCGGCCCGCTGCGACTCGTCCTCGATGCCGGGGTCGAACGCGCGGGCGGCGTCCCAGAAGCGAGCGAGCGGCCCGCCGCCCTCCGTGAAGTCCCACACGCAAGCCGCGACAACGCCGCCGTCGCGCGTCACCCGGGCCATCTCGCCGAGGCCGTCGACCGGGCTGCTCATGAAGTGGACGACGAGCTGCGCGAGCGACACGTCGAATGCGTCGTCGGCGAACGGCAGACGTTCGGCCGTCCCCAGGCGGACGTCGACGCCGGGATGACGGGCTCTCGCTGCTGCGACGAACGGCTCCGACGGATCGACCGCCGACACGGCGTCGGGCCCGACGCGCGCGACGAGCTCGGCGGTCAGGGCGCCCGGCCCGCAGCCGACGTCCAGCACACGCCGGCCTTCCGCCACCTCTGCGAACTCGGCCAGCAGCGGTGCGAGCGGTGCCGAGTAGCGCCCCATGAACCGGTCGTATGCCTCCGGGGCCGTGAACACCGGGTCAATCTACGCCTCGGAGGTGAGCTAGACTCGAACGATGCTAAGCAACCTTTGGAACAAGCTCACTGGTGGCAAGAGCTCGGCGGTGGAGCATGAGGCCGAGCTGGAGGAAATGAGCCCGGACGAGCGCCGGTTCGCATCGGAGAGCATGGAGGACATCGCCGCCGACAACATGGCGAGCGATCGGTACGGCGCGTGGGGCTCCCCGGGCTTCCAGGGAGATCACGACCCGCCGCCCTTCGCCTGAGCTTCAGACGGAGATCAGCACCACGCCGGTGAGTGTCAGGACGATTCCTGCGCGTTGCATCGGCGCGACTCGCTCGCGCAGCACGGCCGCCGCGAGGAGGACGGTCACGACCGGATAGAGCGATGCCAGCACCGCGGTCAGGCTGACGAGCCCGCGGCCGGACGACGCCGCGAACAGGGCGTTCCCGATCGTGTCCCCGATCCCGACCGCGACGACGATTGCGAGGTCGCGCGGGGCGAGCCGCAGCGACGGGCGCTGCGCGGCAACGGCTGCAGCGACGATCACCAGCGCGGTCGTCCGAAAGACGAGCGACGCCCACCAGAAGTCGACCTTCCCCGCGGCGTGCATCCACGGGAAGTAGAAGCCGAACCCGAGCGCAGCGAGGAGCGCCAGCCCGACCCCGGCGGCGATACGCCGCCGGCCTTCGCTGTGCTCCACGGAGGCGAGCCCGACGCCGATGAGCGCGCAGACGATCCCCGCGATCTGCGCAGGTGAAGGGTTGTCCCCCGTTGCGATCCCGAAGATGACCGGGATCACGGCGGAGACGCCTGCGATCGGCGCGACGACGCTCATCACGCCGATCTCCATCCCGCGGTAGTAGGCGACGAGCCCGAGCATCCCGCCGATCGACGCGCAGATCGCGAACAGAACGCCCCAGCCGGCCGGACCTTCGCCGCGGATCGCCACCGCGAGCCCGATTGCGAGCACGCCGCCGACCTGGGCCCAGAAGAGGACGCGCAGAATGCCGAGCGTGCGGCTGAACAGAGGGCCGACGAAGTCGGCGACGCCCCACGCGAGGCTCGCGCCGAGCGCGAGCAGGAGGGGGCTCAATCGACGCGGCGGGTCTGTGCGACCGCGTCGAGCTGGTTCGCGTGGTACAGCACGGCCGCTTCCGCCGTGCGGGCAGCGCGCAGGTCGTGGTGCACCGCGACGCAGTGGAGGAGCTCGGCGAGCTGGCCGGGTGTGAGGCCGTCGGACCGGCCCTCGACCAAGCGCAGGCCGAGGTGCACGTGGCCGAGCAGCCTGCCTTCGTCGGTCGGAGCGAACGCCGGCCCGCGGCTCAGCTCGACCGTGCGGCCGACGTCGTGCACCAGCGCCGCGGCGAGCAGCAGATCGGGGCGAAGGCGAGGATGCAGCTGCGCCGTCTCACGGCAGAGGGTCGCGACGCCGACGGTGTGCTCCAGGAGGCCGCCGGCGTACGAATGGTGCTCGTCGGCCGTGGCAGGGTATGCGCCGAGCTCGCAGTCCGCCAGCACAGCCCGCACCGTCCTCGTCAGGCCGGGATGGGTTACCTCGGCGACGAGAAACTCGAGGAAGCCCGTTAGCTCCTCCTTGTCGCGACGCAGCGAAGGGGTCAGCGAGACGGGATCGACGTCGGACGCCTCCAGCGATCGCACGTCCAGCTGCAGGCGGTCGCGGAACTTCTCGACGCGTCCGAGCACCCGCACCGCGTCGCCTTCGCCGAAGCGGCCGTCGAGCAGCTCCACGTCCTTCCAGACCCGCGCCTCGATCGACCCCGTCGGGTCGACGAGCTCGAGCGCGAGATACGACGCGCCCGCCTTGGTCCGCAGCTTGCGCTTCAATCGCACGGCATAGACGGCCTCGACGACCCGGTCTTCCGTCAGCTCGGCGATCGTCATGGCCAGGAGCCTATCGGCGTGCCCAGATGCGGAAGCCCGCCTCGTCACGGCCCTCGCCGACCGTCTCGAGCACGGCGGCGGCCTCCCGGCGCCGCCAGCCGAGCGCGCCGCCGAGGTCGGCCGCCGTGAGCTCGCCAGTGCGATCGAGAACGAGGCGCGCCAGATCACGGCGCGCGTCGGGTCGCGACGGGAGCCGCTTCGGCAGCGGCCATTTGCGCTCCACCAGTTCGTGCGCGAGCGCGCCCCACGGCCCGTCCTGCTCCACCAGGTGCGAGCTCGTCAGTACCAGATCGTGGTGCAGCGCGGCGATCGCCTTGTCGACCTCCTTCTTCGCGAATCCGGTCGCCTCGCGCAGTTCCGGCCCCGTCAGCGGGCCTGCGTCGCGTACCGCTTCCGCGACCTGCAAGGCGGTGCCTTCGGGCGCTGCACCGTTCGCGGCCACGAGCGTCGGCACGAGCCGTGGGGCGACACACGCCACCACCCTGGCGAGGTGCTTGCCGACACAGACGAGGCCCGCGGCCGGCAGTTCGTCTTTCGCGCCCCAGAGGAATCCCATCTCCTCGCTCCAGCGCACGAACGTCCCGTCCGGCTCGCGGACCGCCCAGCTGCGCTCGGGGCTGCCGTTCACCTGCTCCCAGAGGGAGGGCAGCACGACGTCGGCTTTCGGCAGGAGCAGCGCGAGACCGACGTCGTCGACGAAGGCCGCTGCCTCCTCCAGCGTGCGCACCACGTCTCTAGTCTGCAGGAGTGCCGACGGTCAGGCCATTTCGCGCACTGCGCTACGACCCGGCGGTCGCAGGCCCACTGGACGACCTCGTTGCGCCGCCCTACGACGTGATCTCCGACGAGCAGCGGCTCCGGTACCTGGCGCGCAGCCCGTACAACGTCGTGCACCTGACCCTGCCCGAGTCGGAGGAGCAGGCCGCGCTCGAGCTCGCCCACTGGCGCGAGCAGGGCGTGCTCGTCGAGGCCGCCGAGGGCTACTGGTGGGTCGCCCAGGACTACACCGGCCCGGACGGCGTCGCGCGCACGCGCGAGGGGCTCGCGGCCTCGGTCCCCGCGGTTCCTTACGAGGATGGGTCCGTTCTCCCACACGAGCGCACCCATGCCGGTCCGAAGGAGGGACGCCTGCGGCTGCTGCGCGCGACACACACGCAGCTCGAGCCGATCTTCCTGCTCTACGACGACGACCCGCTGCTCGACCGACCCGGCGGCGAGCCTGCGGCCGACGTCACCGAAGGCGGGGTGAGGACGCGGATCTGGCCGGTCGAGGCGGGCGAGCTCGAGCTCCGCACGCCGCTCCTGATCGCCGACGGACACCACCGGTACGAGACGGCGGTCGCCTATCGGCAGGAGCATCCCGAGGCGACGCACACCTTCGCGATCCTCGTCTCCTCGCGTGCCCCCGGACTGGAGATCTTTCCGACTCACCGGCTCGTGCAGCAGGTCGGCGACGTGCCCGGTGAGCAGGTGCCCGCGCCGGACGGCGGCGTGACCTTCTACCGCGACGGCAGGTTCACGCGGGTCGAGACCGACGACGACTTCGGGCCGCGAGTGGTCGAGTCGTTCGCGCCCGAGGGCGTCTCCTACACCGCGTTCGCGGACGAGGCGATCGCCACGGTCGACCGTGGCGAGGCAGCGGCTGCCTTCCTGCTCCAGCCGGTCACCGTCGAGCAGGTCGCGCGCTTCGCGCAGGCCGGCGAGACGATGCCGCAGAAGTCCACCTTCTTCTATCCGAAGCTCACCTCCGGCCTGCTCTTTCATCCGGTATGGCTGAGAGCCCCTCGAACTGTGCTGCAGCTCTGCCGCGCGGCGCGGGACGACGTGGCGCGCGTGCTCGGCGAACTGCCGGGTCGCGCCGAGCGCGAGCCGGTGGTCGGGCACGGGGAGGGTGGCGACGACACGACGGCGATCGACGCTGCAGCCGAGGAGGTGATCCTCGACCGTTTCCGCGGTGAGGACGTGAGGCTCGTCAGCGAAGAGGTCGGAGTGCTCGGCAACGGTCGCTTCACCGTCGTCGTCGATCCGATCGACGGCTCGCTGAACGCCAAGCGCGGTATCCCGTTCTTCTCGATCTCGATCGCCGTCGCCGACGGCAGGACGATGGACGACGTGATGTTCGGCTACGTCCACGATTTCGGCACCGGCGAAGAATGGACCGCCACACGCGGCGGCGGCGCCTTCCTCAACGGGGCGGCGCTGACCGAGCTGCCGAAGGACGAGCTGGAGATTCTCTCGTTCGAGGCGACGACGACCGCGTACGTCTCGGAGAATGCCGCGCGCTTCGACGGCGTGGCGCACCGGCTGCGCATCATGGGCTCACTCGCGATCACGCTGTGCCATCTCGCCGCCGGCCGGGTCGACGGCGTCGTCTCGCTCAAGGGAGCACGCTCGGTCGACATCGCGGCGGCTCAACTGCTCGTGCGCGAACGCGGCCTCTCCATCGAACTGCCGGAAGCACCGCCGTTCGGCGCCGCTCCACTCGACCTCGTCTCACGGTCGAGAGTCGCCGCAGCCTTGAACGACGAGCTCTGCGGGCGGCTGACCGCCGCCCTGCTCGGCTGAGGCGGGTACCCTCGAAGCGTGCCGACCCACGAGCAGATCCTCGCCGCGCTCGCCCGGGTGATCGACCCGGAGCTCCGCCGCCCGGTCACCGAGCTCGACATGGTCCGGGAGGTCGTGATCGACGGCTCGGAGGTTTCGGTCACGATCGCGCTGACGGTGGTCGGGTGCCCGCTGCGCTCGAGCTTCGAGGACCAGGTCGCCGAGCAGGTCGGGACGCTGGCGGGAGTCTCGAAGGTGACGCTGCACTTCGACGTGATGTCGCCCGACGAACGGGCGGCGCTGACGATGAAGCTTCGCGGCGGTGCCGAGACGAAGGGCATCCAGCTCTCGCCGAAGACACGCGTGCTGGCCGTTGCCTCGGGCAAGGGCGGCGTCGGCAAGTCGTCCCTCTCGGTGAACATCGCAGCCGCGCTGGCGGCGCTGGGCCGCGAGGTGGGGGTGCTCGACGCCGACATCTACGGGCACTCGATCCCGCACATGCTCGGCGTCCATCAGAAGCCGGTCGTGGTCGACAAGATGATCGTCCCGCCGGTCGCGCACGATCTCCGGCTGATGTCGATCGGGTTCTTCCTCGACGACAACCAGCCCGTGATGTGGCGTGGCCCGATGCTCCACCGTGCGCTCGAGCAGTTTCTCCAGGACGTGCACTGGGGCGACCTCGACGTGCTGGTCGTCGACATGCCCCCGGGGACCGGCGACGTCTCGATCTCGCTCGGGCAGCTGCTCCCGCGCGCCGAGGCGATCATCGTGACGACCCCGCAGCCGCTCGCCCAGGAGGTGGCTGCGCGCGCAGCCGTGATGGCGCAGAAGACCGGGATGCGCGTCGTCGGCGTGATCGAGAACATGACCTCGGAGATGTTCGGGTCGGGCGGAGGCGCCCAGCTCGCCGCCCAGCTCGGTGTGCCGATGCTCGGGTGCGTGGCACTCGATGCGCGCTTGCGTGAGGCTGCCGACGCCGGCGTGCCGCTGGTCACGAGCGACCCGGAGTGCGAGGCAGCCCAGGCGATCCTGGAGCTGGCGCGTGCGATCGACGCAAGCCGGGCCGGCGGCTTCACGAGCGTTCTCCCGCTCGTGTCCTGACGTTGCGGCCGGAGGAAGCGCGGCCGCGGCTCGCGGCGCTCGGTTTCGCCGCCGGCGACGTCGAGACGCTCGCGGCCCACTTCCTCGCTGCGGAAGCGCACGGCCACGCGAGCCACGGGCTCGCCCGGATCGAATGGCTCGAGTCGTGGCCGGAGCTCGACGTGGACGCGCGACCCGAACGTGTCGTCGCAGAGCCGGAGTACGAGCGGTGGGACGGCAACGGAGCGCTCGGCTACCTGACGCTCGCCGCCGTCGTCGACGCGCAGCTCGACGGGCCGCCCGCGCGGGCACGCCTCGTCGTCTGCTCGAGGACGTTCCCGACCGGAACGCTCGGCTACTGGGCCCGCCGGCTCGCGGTCGGCGGTCTCGTGGCGCTGCTGACCGCCACCTCGCCGCGCCGCCTGCCTGCACCTGCGGGCGGCCCGGCCTTGACAGGCACCAACCCGCTGGCGATAGCGATCCCGTCGAGCGACGGCCGCCCGCTCGTCACCGACGTCTCGATGGGTGCGGTCACACACGGCGACGTGCTCGCCGGGCGGGCACAGCCCGAGGAGCTCGTTCCCTTCGGTGGCGCTCACGCCCACAAGTCGTTTGCCCTCGCCGTCGGGCTGCAGCTTCTCGTCGACACGCTCGATCCAGAAGACAGCTACGGCGCCGTCCTCCTGGTGGCGCGGCCCGACGCCGATCCGGTCCCCGCGTTCCGCGACCTCGCGTCGGGGGTACGGTTACCGGGTGACCGCCGTGACTGAGCGCCTGCGCCGACTCGTGCGCGGTGGCAGCGACGGCAACGAGCGTCTCACCGCCGCCACGGCCGTCGTGCTCCTCGTGTTGCTCGCCGCCGAAGGGCTGACGCTCGTTGCGGTCCAGCAGCTCCTGTTGCCGCATGTCTTTCTCGGCTTCCTCCTGGTGCCGCCGGTCCTGCTCAAGCTGGCGAGCACCGGCTGGCGGATGACGGCGTACTACCGGGGCTCGGACGACTACGTGCGCCGCGGTCCGCCGCCGTTTCTCCTGCGGGTGCTGATCGGGCCGGTCGTCGTCGTCTCGACGATCGCGCTCTTCGCGAGCGGCATCGCGGTGGTGGCGCTCGGTCAGCGCGGTCTCTTGCTGGGCCTGCACAAGGCGAGCTTCATCGTCTGGTTCGGCGCGATGTCGGTGCACGTGCTGGTTCACGTCCTGAAGCTCCCGCAGCTGGTCGCGCTCGACTGGTGGCGCACCGACGGGATGCGGGGGCGCCGCGTGCGGCAGTTCGTGCTCGCTTCTGCGCTCGTCACCGGGCTGATCTGCGCCGTTGCCGCGATCCCGCTTGCAGATCACTGGCAGGACCAGACGACGGGCGTCGTCGGCTTCGACGATCGCTAGGGAAAGCCGGGCTCCCCGCGGATCGCGGCGAAGTCGGAGTCCCGCCGTGCGTACTCCGCCCACTTCGAGTCGAGCGCGACCGCGCGTTGCAGGTGAAGCAGTGCATCCACATGACGGTCGCCGCGCGCCTCCATACAGGCGAGGTTGTAGAGGAGCGCGGGATGCTCCGGGCGCTCCGCGAGCGCGTCCTCGTGAATGCGGATCGCCTCGTCCCAGTCCTCGCGGTTCGCGGCAGGGACGGCTGCGAACATCGCCTCCCAGGCCGAGATCTCGTGCGGTGACCCCGGTTTGCCGCCGAGCGCGAGCACGACCGTGTCATCGTCGAGCGCCACGGCGCTCCGCTGGAGCGACGGATCACGGACGAACACGAGCTGTCCGACGGCGAGCTCGTGGTCGTTGCCGTCGATGGTGAACAACGCGCGACCGCGGAGCACGAGATAGATCTCCTCGTGCCCGAGCTGGTCCTCCGTGTGCTTCTCCACGATCGGCGAGCCCGGCCCGAGTGCGCTGTAGGCGTTCACTCCGAACGCGCGGATGTCGAACCGGCGGCGGATCGGCCGCCAGACGAAGCCGTCCGGCATCTCGATCCGTTCGAGCTCGTCGATGTGCGCGACGCTCACTGTGCCGCCAGGATCTCTGCAAAACGTGGGTCGTCGCGGATCGAGTCGAGGTCGGTGTCCTCCGATGCGTACTGGGACACCGCAGTTCGATCGCGTTCGACGGCGCGGCGCAGGTGCTCGAGCGCAGCTTCCGTCTCGCCCACGAGCGCCTCGAAGCAGGCGGCGTTGTACGACCCCTGCCATGCGTCCGGCTCGCGCTCGAGGGCCGCCTGCATTGCAAGCCGCCCGCGGCCCGGCTCGCCCCGGCGGCCGTACGCATAGGCGACGTAGAAGTCCTCCCACGCCGACGGCGCGAACGCCTCGCCGCTCTTCGCGCCGAGCGCCAGCACCGTCGTCTCGGCTGCGAGCGCCGTCGCCTCCCGCAATGTGTTCGGCGGCGCGTGGACGAGTGTTCCCGCAGCGGCCGTGAAGGTGTCGTCGCCGAGCGTGAACCGTGCGGTTCCGCGCAGCACGACGTACAGCTCCTCGACGCCGTTCGGCTCGCGGTGGCGCTCGATCACGTGGTCACCCGGTCTTGCGCCGATCCAGACGTTCAGCCCGAACGGCCGGAAGCCGACGGTGCGGCGCAGCGGCAGCAGCAGCTGCGAGCCCTGCGCCGTCGGCAGCCGCTCGAGGTCGTCGATCGACAGGATCTCGTAACCGAGGTTGGCGGCTTCGCCGCTCATCGCGCGCGCAGCTCCGAGAGCACGACCGGGTCGATCCGGTCGATGCCGTCGACGCGCTCCTCGAGGTTCTCGGTGCCGGCCCAGTTGCCGAAGGCCCGGTCGAGCTCGCCGTCGTAGCCGAGGGTGTGCAGGCGCTGGACGAGCTCCGCCCGCAGCGTGTCGTCGACCGCGATCCATTGCGCGTCCGGCGTGCGCCCGAAGAGCAGTGAATGGAGGTCGTGCAGCCGGGCGATCTCCGCGACCGGCTGCTCGTGGTCGTCCACGCGCAGATCCACGAGGAGGTCGCTGAGCCCGCCGTAGCCGCCGTTGTGCTCGACGACGAGAAGCGCCGCGGACTGCTGGCCGCGTCGGTCTCCGCCGGCTGCCTGGGCCGCTGCGAGACATTCGAGCAGCCGTTCGGCCAGTGGCCGCCCCGTCGTGGCTGCAAACGCTGTCGCCAGCGCCGCGACGGTCTCCTCACCGACGAGGATGTTCCCCTGCGCTGCAAAGCACGGCCCGGCGAGGCCGCCGGCCCAGTCCATGCACTCCCCGCCGGTGAAGGTCGCGCTGCCGCCGTGGTCGTCGACGACGCCGATCTGACGCTGAGCCCGGTCGGCATCGGCTGCGATCAGTCGGTCGACCACCTCCTGGGCGCTCGAGCCGTCGCGCAGCAGCGCGAGCCCTTCCGGGCCGTAGCGCGGGTTGGCGTAGGCCTGGGTCGCGATCGCTCCGACTCCCGGCTCCGCCCAAGGGACGACGGAGCCGACGGCGAGGAACTTCGACTGGGTCGCCACCCCCCACTGCCCCGCGTCGAGGTCGCAGGCCACGATCGAGTAGGTCGCGACGACCGGGCCGCTGCTAGCCATACGTCAGCTCGGTCAAATCGAGCTCGAGCAGCGCCGGATCCGTGACGAGCGCGCACGCCACCTCGGGTCGTGACAGCGCCGCCTTCACCTCCTCGGGCGTGCCGGCCCGGATCACGACCGGGCGGCCCCGTTCGTGCGCCGCCTGCAGTGCGTCGACCTCGACGGCTTCCAACACGAGGGCATCGTCGAGCTCGAGCTCGCCCTCGAGCGCGATCTCGGGGACGCGCCGACCGGTCGCTCCGAACCAGCGCTCCCTCACAGCTCGACCGTCTCCCCGGGCTCGATGCGCTCGACCTGCGACTTCGTGAGCTTGGCCAGCGCCTCGGGCGTGCCCGTGAGCAGCGGGAACGTGCCCCAGTGGCCCGGCACGCAGCGCGGGTTGCCGAGCAGCTCCAGGGCGACCGCGGCTTCCTCGGGCCCCATCGTGTAGTGGTCGCCGATCGGCAGCACCGCGACCTGCGGCTGGTACAGCCGCGCGATCAGCTGCATGTCGCCGAAGACGCACGTGTCGCCGGCGAAGTAGACCGAAGTGCTCTCCGCGCGGACGACGAACCCCGCGGGCTCGCCCGCGTACGCGCCGTCGGGCGCGGCGCTCGAGTGGAAGGCGTTCGTCAGCGTGAACCGGACGCCGTCGATGTTCACGGTCCCGCCCTTGTTGAACGCGATGAGCGCGCCCTCCGCTGCTCCGTTGGCCGCGAGCCACGCCATCAACTCGACCATTCCCGTCACTTTGCAACCGAGCTTCTGCTGCAGCGCGATCACGTCTCCGACGTGGTCGCCGTGAGCGTGCGTGACCGCGATCACGTCCGCGCGCTCCGGCGCCTGCTCGGATTCGGGGCAGGTCGGACCGCTGAGCCACGGGTCGACGTAGATGCGCTTGCCGCCGTCGGTGTCGAGCCGGAACGACGCGTGTCCCAGCCAGGTCAAAGTTGCCATGGTCACGTTCCTTTTTCGCGTGGGTGCTCGGACCGGTTGAGCATAGAAGGACCGTCCGGCTCGAGGGCGAAGCTAGGTGCTCGTGGGACGTCGAGCACTTCCGGCTCTCCTGGCGGTCATTGCCGCGGCGGCAGACGCTCGTGGCGCCCACGGCCTTGCGTTCGACGCGTTGCTGGCGGCGGTCCCGGTCACTGCGGTCATCGCGCTGATCTGCTTCGGTGAGTACCTCGAGCACCGCGCCGGCTCACTGGCCGGTTTCCAGTCGCTTCTGTGGGGCCTTGCCCTCGGGCTCCTCGTGCTCTCGTGTGCCGCGCGCTCGCCGGCCGCCGAGACGCAGACGCTGCCGCCGCTCGGCGCGTCGGCGCTCGTTGCCTGTCTCGTCGTGTTCGGGCTCAAGCTCGTGCTCGCGGGTCTCCCACACCTGCGCCGTGCGGCCCTGCACCCTGCGAAGCCGTAGCCGGGTTCAGAACGGCAGGGCCGCCGCCGCCGACTGCGCCACGTCGATCAGCGGCTGCACGGCGAAGAACGAGCCGACCGTGACAGCGACACAAAGCGCGACGCCGCCGCCGAGCAGGATCTCTCGCGGCGGCGAGCCCCCGGCGGGCGCGAGCTGCAGCTCTGCTGCATCGCGGAAGTACATGGCCCGCACGATCCCGAGGTAGTAGTAGGCGGAGATCATCGTGGCGATCACGCCCGCGACGATCAGCCACCAGAACCCGCTGTCGTAGGCGGCGGCGAAGACGTAGAACTTGGCGATGAAGCCGCCGGTGAGCGGGAAGCCGAGCATCCCGAGCAGGAAGACCCACATCGAGACGCCGAGGAGCGGCCGCTCCCAGCCGAAGCCGGCGAGGTTCTGCAGCGTCACCGGCACGCCGAGCTCACGCTCGCGCGCCGCGATGACCGCGAACGCTCCGAGGGACATCGCCGAGTACGGGATCAGGTAGAACATCAGCGCCCGCGCGCCGAGTGGGGTCGCGGCGGCGATCGCGATCAGCATGAATCCGGCGTGCGAGATCGACGAGTACGCCAGGATGCGCTTCACGTTCAGCTGGACGAGCGCCGCGATGTTCCCCCACGCGAGCGAGATGCATGCGATCACTGCGATCGCGTAGCGCCAGAGATGCTCGTCCTGCGGGAACGCGGTGACGAGCACGCGGTAGGTGACGGCGAGCGCCGCGATCTTCGTCGCCGAGGCCATGAACGCCGTCACCGGCGTCGGCGCGCCTTGATAGACGTCCGGGGTCCACATGTGGAAGGGAGCGGCCGAGGCCTTGAAGGCCAGCCCGGCGATGATCATCGCGAGCCCGACGACGAGCATCGAGTCGTGGCCGTGCCCGTAGGCCCCGATCTTGTCGAACGAGAGCTGGCCCGACTGGCCGTAGACGAGCGCCGAGCCGAAGAGCAGCGTCGCCGAGCCGACCGCGCCGACGACCAGGTACTTGAGCCCGGCCTCGAGCGATCCGATCAGGTCGATGTCGATCGCCGTCAGCACGTAGAGCCCGATCGAGAACCACTCGAGCCCGAGGAAGAGTGTCATCAGATTCGCCGCCTGCACGAAGAACGCCATGCCGGCGGCGGCGGCCGTGAGCAGCGCGAAGTATTCGGCGATGTGCTCGTCGCGCATGCGCTCTCGGTAGGCGATCAGCACGGCGACCGCACCGGCGCCGGCGATCAGGACCTGGGCGAGCGCCGCCCAGCGGTCGCGGTAGAGCGAGTCGTCGATGATGGTCGTCGCAACCGGGCTTCGCACATCCACGAGCACGGCGAAGACGAATGCAGTCACGAACCCCGCGAAGCCGGTGAACGCCGAAAGGGCGCGCCGAGGGCCGACCGGGACGATCACGGCGATCATGAGCAGCAGTGCCGCTGCCGTGAGCAGCGCCAGCGACGGCGAGATCGCGAACCAGTCGACGTGGGGCTTGGCGATCACTTGCCGAGCCCCTGCTCGATCGTCGCCTTGGCCTGGTTGCCGCCGAACGCGTGGCCGGAGATCAGATTCGGCCACGCGGAAAGGCCGAGCAGGCACACGACGAGCGGCACGACGACGGCGAGCTCGCCGAGGCGGAGGTCGAGCGCCGAGTCGGTGACCGCCGGGCCCGGCTCCTGGTGCAGCACGCCGGAGATCGCGCGCAGCATGTACATCGCGGCGAGCACGATGCCGGCCGCGCCGATCACGGCCCACACCCAGCCCTGCTGGAACACGCCGGCCAGGATGAGGAACTCGCCCGCGAACGAGGTCGAGAGCGGGACGGCGAGCGCGATGATCCCGGTCGTCATGACCAGTGTCGCGAGCGCAGGGCGCCCACGCGCCATCCCGCCGAGCCGCGAGAACTCGCCCGTCGAGGTGCGCCGCTCGACCATGCCGGCGAGCAGGAACAGCGAGGCCGAGATCAGCGCGTGGTTGACGATCTGCAGGACGGCGCCGTCGAAGCCGAGATCGTTGAAGGCGAAGAGGCCGAGGACGATCAGACCGGCCTGCGCGAGCGACGAGTACATGACGACGCCGCGGAAGTCGGGCGCGCGGAACGCGAGCAGCGATCCATAGACGAGGGAGATCGAGGCGAGGATCAGCAGGACGTAGCGCCAGTCGTGCGCGACCGTGGGGAACTTTGGAATCGCAATGCGGAGCAGCCCGTACAGTCCCGCCTTGCCGACGACCCCGGACAGCACCGCCGATACCTCCGGCGGCGATTCGCGGTACGTGATCGGCAGCCAGCCGTGCAGCGGGAAGAGCGGCGACTTGATCGCGAACGCGACGACGAACCCGAGGAACAGCCAGGTCGACGAGCTCGTTCCCATCATCGTCAGATCGAACGTTCCCTGCTGCAGTCCGAGGACGATGATCGCCGCGAGCATCAGCAGCGAGCCGACGACCGTGTAGACGACGAAGGTGATCGTCGCGCGCATCCGGTTCGGGCCGCCCCAGACCCCGATCAGGATGTACAGCGGGATCAGCATCGCCTCGAAGAACGCGTAGAAGAGCAGCAGGTCCTGTGCGGTGAACACGCCGACGATCGCACCGGTGAGGAACAGCATCAGCGCGAAATAGGCTCGACCGCGGTCCCGCCCGACCCACCAGCCGTAGATCGTGCACGCCGCCAGTACGACGACCGTCATCCCGACGAACCAGAGCGAGAACGCGTACTGGCCGATGTGATAGCTGACCCCGAGGTCGCTGAACCACGGGCGGTTCTGCGCGAACTGAAGCGCAGGCGAGTTGAAGTCGAACTTCGATGCGCTCGTGATCCAGAACCCCACTTCGATCAGGGAGATCAGGGTCGCCAGCGACCCGAGCCAGTACGACGTCAGCGGCGCGACCGCCACGAGCAGCGCGCCGCCGAGCGGCAACAGGATGAGGATCGTCGTCAGCCAGCTCGACATCAGCGGACCGCCAGGAAGACCACGGCGAGGATCGCCAGACCGCCCGCGAGCGCGAGCACGTAGGAGCGGACGAGGCCGGTCTCGGCCAGTGAGAGCTCGCGCGAGCCGAGCCCGACCGCGCTCGTGACGGCGCTCATCGAGCCGGCGATCAGCGGCCGCTCGACGAAGGCGTAGAGACCGCGGGCGGCCAGGTCGGAGCCGCGGTACCAGACCACGTCGTAGAGCTCGTCCCAGTAGAACTTCCGCTCGAACAGCTGCACCGGGCGCGGCGCCTTGGCGCGCTTCGCGGCGTAGATCGTCCAGGCCACGAAGATGCCGGCGAGGCCGACGGCGACCGACACGACCATCGTCACGTACTCCTGGGTGTTCGTCGGCTCGACGATCGCGGCGGCGACCGGATCGAGCCACGTCGAGAACGGCGTCCAGAACGGCGCGAACTGCAGGAACCCGGCCACGGCCGAGAGCACGGCCAGCACCGCCACGGTCCACCGCATCGAGAGCGGCCCCTCCTGGCCGTGGTGGGCATGGAAGTGCTCGCGCACGAAGGCGGTCGGCTCACCGGTGAAGACGATGAAGTACAGCCGGAACGCGTAGATACCGGTGAGGAACGCGCCGATCAAGCAGGCGACATAGATCAGGTCGCCGTACCAGCCGCCGTGGCCGAGCGCCGCCGAGATGATCGGGTCCTTCGAGAAGAAGCCGGCGAACGGTGGGATTCCGACGAGGGCGAGCGAGCCGATCAGGAACACGATCTTGGTGAACGGCATCAACTTGCCGATGCCCGTCAGTTTGCGGATGTCCTGCTCGCCGGCGATCGCATGGATCGCGATCCCGGCCGCGAGGAAGAGCAGCGCCTTGAAGAACGCGTGCATCATCAGATGGAACATCGCGCTCGGATACGCGCCGAGGCCCGCGCCGACGAACATGTAGCCGATCTGCGACATGGTCGAGTAGGCGATCACGCGCTTGATGTCGGTCTGCACGAGCGCGATCAGGCCCGCCATCAGAAGCGTCGCGGCTCCGAGGCCGGCGGCGAGATCCTGGATCACGTACGCGTTCTCGAACAGTGGATGGCAGCGGACGATCAGGTAGACGCCGGCGGTGACCATCGTTGCCGCATGGATGAGGGCGCTGACCGGGGTCGGGCCTTCCATCGCATCCGGCAGCCACGTGTGCAGCGGCAGCTGCGCGGATTTTGCCAGCGCTCCTCCGAGCAGTCCGAGCGCGATCAGGTTCGCCACCGTGCCTCCGGCCGGCGAGGACGCGAAGACGCTCGCGTAGTCGAGGTGGCCCGTGTGCTCGATCAGCAGGAAGAGCGCGAGGGCCATCGTCGCGTCGCCGAACGCGTTCATGACGAACGCCTTCTTCGCCGCTGCGATCGCCGACGGGCGGTCCTGGTAGAAGCCGATCAGCAGATAGCTCGACAGTCCGACCATGCCCCAGCCCGCGAGCAGGAGCAGTAGGTTGCCGCTCTCGACGAGGAGCAGCATCGAGAAGACGAACAGCGAGATGTAGGCGAAGTAGCGGCGCTCCTCGTCCTCGCCGTCCATGTAGCCGACCGAGTAGGCGACGATCAGCGAACCGACTCCGGCGACGATCAGCATCATCACGATCGAGAGCTGATCGACGAGCAGCGAGAGGCCGAACTGGTACGGGCCGGCGCTGAGCCAGGTCCACGAGGTCGTCGTGCTCGCGCGGGCGCTCGGGCTCTTGCTCCACATCTCCACGAACCCGACGAGGGCCGCCGCGAACGACCCCATCGTCGTCAGCGTCGAGACGTAGGCGGCGGTGCGACGCGAGATGTTCGTCCCTGCAAGGGTGATCGCGAGCGCGGAGGCAAGCGGCAGCAGGAGGCAGATCCAGGCGGCGGTTGCCATCTATCCCCGCAGTGTCCTGAGCTTGTCGACGTCGAGCTCGACGTGACGGCGGCCCAGTGCGACGATCAGGCCGAGGCCGATCACGACCTCGGACGCCGCGACCGCCATCACCGAGATCGCGAAGACCTGTCCGTCCTCTCGGCCGTGCAGCCGTGAGAACGCGATCAGCAGCAGGTTGGCCGAGTTGAGCATGATCTCGACCGAGAGCAGGATGATCAGTGGGTTGCGGCGCAGCATCACGCCGAGCGCGCCGATCGAGAAAAGCAGCCCGGCGAGGACCACGTACCACTGGATGTCAGGTCCTTGCATCGCCTTCGATCCTGCGTGCATGCGAGCCGAGCACGACGCCGCCGACGGCGGCTACGAGGAGGACGATCGACGTCACCTCGAAGGCGATCAGGTGATCCGTGAGAAACAGGCGTCCGATCGAGGCGGGTGATCCGAACGAGCGGGAGATGTGCTTCGGCTCCGAGAGGAAGCCTCCCGCTTCCAGCCCGACGACGACGCAGACCTCGGCCAGGATCGCGCCGCCGGCCAAGACGGCTCCGACGATCTGCCACGACGGCCCCCCGGACCACGGCGATTCGTCGGTGCGGTCGCCGAGATAGGCGATCACGAACAGGAACATCACCATCACCGCCCCGCCGTAGACGAGCAGCTGGCCGGCTGCGACGAATTCGCCGGAAAGGAGCAGGAAGAGCACGGCAAGCGACGCGAGATTGCCGATCAGCGACAGGGCCGAATAGAACGGGTTCGAGAAGCTGACGACCGCGAGCGCGCTCGCGAGGCAGGCGAACGCGGCCACGACCCAGACCACCCAGACAAGGAAGTTCGCCACTAGCTGTGGTCCTTGTAGTAGGGGATCGGCGTGTCGTAGAGGTCTGCGTCGGCGACCGGCACGCGCTTGATCGGCGGTGCGAGCAGCATGTCCTTCGTGTAGATCAGGTCGTCGCGGTTGTACTCGGAGATCTCGAAGTCGTTGCCGAGCGTGATCGCGTCGAACGGGCAGGCGAGCTCGCAATAGCCGCAGAAGATGCAGCGCGACATGTTGATCTCGTAGATCCGCGCGTAACGCTCACCCGCCGAGACGCGATGCTCGGCCGTGTTCTCCGCCGGGACGACGCGGATGCAGTCGGCGGGGCAGGCCGCCGCGCACAGCGAGCAGCCGACACACTTCTCGAGGCCGTTTTCGTGCAGATTGAGGCGGTGCCGGCCCCGGTAGCGCGGATACACCGGGCGCTTGTACTCCGGGTACTGCTGCGTGATCGGCTTCTTGAAGATCTGCTTCAGCGTGACGCCGAAGCCCTTGAGGGTGTTCGGTACGACAAAGCTCATGACACTGCGACCACCAGGAACGCCGTGACGAGCGCGTTGACCGTCGCGACCGGGAGGAGGATCTTCCAGCCGAACCGCATCAGCTGGTCGTAGCGCAGGCGCGGCTGAGAGGCGCGCAGCCAGATGAAGAGGATGACGAAGGTGAACAGCTTCAGCACGAACCAGATCGGCCCGAACTTGTCGAGCGACGGCACCCATGGAAAGTGGTAGCCGTCGAAGAAGAGCGTCACGCAGAGGCCGGAGAGCACCAGCATGTTGATGTACTCCGCCGCCTGGAAGATGCCCCAGCGCATGCCCGAGTATTCGGTGTGGTAGCCGGCGACGAGCTCGGTGTCAGCCTCGGGCAGATCGAACGGCGGACGCGAAGTCTCGGCCACCCCTCCGAGCAGGAAGACACAGAGCCCGACGAACTGCGGGATGAAGAACCAGAGCGTCGCCTGCTGCTTGTCGACGATCGCCTGCAGGTTCAGCGATTGCCCCATCATGACGACGCCGAGCACCGAGAGCGCGAGCGACACCTCGTACGAGACGAGCTGCGCGCAGGTGCGCATCGAGCCGAGAATCGAGTACTTCGACTCCGAGGCCCAGCCGCCGACGATGAAGCCGTAGATGCCGATCGACCCGAGCGCGAAGATCAGGATCAGTGAGATCGGCACGTTGACGACCGCGCCGTTGATCCGGTAGCCCCACAGCGTCCAGCCCGCACCGAACGGCAGGACGCTGAACGCGAGCAGCGCAGTGAACATCGTGAGGATGGGCGCGATGATGTAGAGCGGCTCCTTGGCCGCCATCGGCGCGAAGGCTTCTTTTCGGATCAGCTTCAGGAGGTCCGCGATCGGAACGAGCAAGCCCTTCGGGCCTGCTCTGTTCGGCCCGTAGCGGTTCTGCATGCGCCCGAGCAGCTTGCGCTCGAGCCACGTGGTCAGCGCGAAGAACACCATCACGACGTTGATCACGATCAGCGCCTTGATGATCGTGATCCACCAGGGCTCCGTCACGCCGTGACCTCGACCACCGCGTGCAGGTCGCCGGCATCGTTCTGTGCCACGCGCACTGCGCCTGCGCCAAGGTCGCGCGCGATGCGGGCGCGCAGTTCCACCGACGTGCCGTTGGAAGACACGGTCACTGTCTGGCCGTTGCGGATCTTGCGCGCGTTCGCGTCCTCGCGCGAGAGCTGCACCTCGCCCGTGGGGCGCTGGAACTCGAGCTCGGGCGTGCGGTCGACGGCGGCGCCGGAGAAGAGCGGCCGGTAGGCGACGAGCCGCAGTCCCTTGACCGCGGGCCTCGGCTGTGCCGGCGGCGGCGTCCCCGCACGCTCCGCGCGGGGTGGCAGCGAGGCGCGCTCGCCCACCTCGCCGAACGTGATGCCGCCGAAGCAGCGCTGCGAGATCTCGTCGAAGACGACGGATACGTGCGGCGAGACGACGACGTCGAAGCGCTCGGCCAGCTTGGAGATCCAGGCGAGCACGTCCGGCACAGGAGCGAGCACGGTGCGCCGCTGGCGCTGCAGCCTGCCCTCGAGGTTGATGGTGGTCCCGTCACGTTCGAGGTAGCTCGTCGAAGGAAGGACGAGATCGGCGAGACCGCGGAAGCTCTCTTCGAACATCCCGATCCCGATCACGAGCTCGGCCTCGGCCGCCATCGCACGCACGGCCGGATCTGCTGCGGCCTCGTCGCCCGAGATGACGATCAGACGCGGCTTGTCGTCGAGCGGTTCGCCGTCGCCCGCTGCGCTCCACGCGTCGGCGACGCCGCGCCCGTTCGGAGTGCGCGGCAGGTAGTAGACGTTCGTCGCCTCGACCGTCGTGGTCGCGTCGTCGGTGACGAGAGCGTCCACCGGTTCTTCTGGCGCGCCGTAGGTGATCGCCGCGCCTTTGCGTCGAGCCGCCTTGAGCCAGAGCTCGACGACCGGGGCTCGTTCGACGACCGGCTCGTCGCAGACGACGGCGATCGTCCTGGCGTCGCGCAGCGCCGAGAGCGGGGCGCGGAACGCATCGCCCCAATCCGGCACCTCCTCCGGCAGGACGGCGGCATTCGCTCCGACCCCTGCGCGGAGCAGCCTCCCGAGCGCGTACGCCTCTTCGACCGACTCGCCGCCGGAGAGCGCTGTCACCGTGGAGGCGCCTCCGTCGCGCAGCAGCTGCTCGGCGCGGTCGAGCGCGTCGTCCCACGAGAGCTCTTCGAACCGGCGCGGGCCTGCCTTCGCACGCGGCGTGGTGATGCGGTCGCGCGCGTCGAGGTGCGAGAAGGCAAAGCGGCCCTTGTCGCACAGCCAGCCCTCGTCGACCTCGGGATGGTTGCGCGACAGAATTCGCTTGACCTTGCCCTCGCGCGTCGTCGCGGTGGTGTTGCAGCCGACGGGGCAGAGACCGCACACGGTCGGCACGTTCTGGATCTCCCACGGCCGAGCCTCGAACCGATACTGCGTCGAGGTGAGCGCGCCGACCGGGCAGAGCTCCGTCACATTGCCCGAGAAGTGCCCCACGTACGGCTCGTCCTCGAACGTGGCGATCACGGACTGGGCGCCGCGGTTGATCGCGACGAGCTGTCCGTCTTCGGCGACGGCTTCGGAGAACCGTGTGCAGCGGTAGCAGAGGATGCAGCGCTCGCGGTCGAGAGCGATCAGCGGCGAGATCGGGATCGGCTTCTCGAAGGTTCGCTTCGGGAACGTCATCCGGGTGTTCCCTGGGCCGTAGCGGAACGTCAGGTCCTGCAGCGGGCACTCGCCGCCCTTGTCGCAGACCGGGCAGTCGAGCGGGTGGTTGACGAGGATGAACTCGAGGGTCGAGTTCTGGCCCTCGGCGGCCTGCGCCGACGTGCGGGCCGTCCTCACGATCATGCCGTCCTGCGCCGAGAGTGTGCAGCCGGCCTGGAGCTTCGGCATGCCCTCCACCTCGACGAGGCACATGCGGCAGGCGCCGACCGGCGGCCCGAGCCGCGGCTCGTAACAGAAGACGGGGATCTCGATCCCGGCCGCCGCCGCCGTCTCGACCATCCCAGTCCCCTTCGCCACCTGGACCGCCCGCTCGTCGATCGTGACGGTCACGAGCTCGGGAGCGCTCATCCCGCCGCCACCTGTGGAGCGTTCGTGGCAGTTCCGCCGATCTTGGTCTGACCAGAGGGCATGTCGCGGGCGGCCGTGTTGGCGAGGAGGGAGGCGGCAGTGATGATCGGCATCGCCGGGCGGCCGTGGAACGTTCGTTGCAGTTCGGTCACCCTGGTCTGACCAAGGGTCACGTCCCGAGTTGCCAGGGCCTGGAAGGTCACGCGGGCACCTCGGCGACCGGGGTGTGGGTGTGCATCTGGACGGGGGCGAGGACGTGGTCGAGCGACGAGGTGCCGTGGAACGGACAGCCGCCCTCCGTGATGTGCGCCTGGAACTCGTCGCGGAACTTCGCGACGTAGCTCGCGATGATGATCGCGTCGGAGTCGCCGAGCGGGCACAGGCACTTGCCGTTGATCCGGTCGCAGACATCCAGCAGCAGGTCGAGGTCGCCCTGCATGGCGCGCCCGTCCTCGAGCTTGCGCAGGATCGCGGTGAGCCAGCGCGTGCCCTCCCGGCACGGTGTGCACTTGCCGCACGACTCGTGCTCGTAGAACTCGGAGAACCGGATGCCGAGCTGGACGATGCAGCAGCGGTCGTCGAGCACGACGATTCCCGCCGAGCCCATCGCCGTGCGCAGTTGCGCGAGCGAGTCGAAGTCGTAGCCGACGTCGATCTCGTCCTTCGTGAGGATCACGGTCGACGACCCGCCCGGGACGACGGCCTTCAGCTCACGGCCGTCGGGAATGCCGCCGGCGAGGTCGTAGATGATCTCACGCAGCGAGGTGCCTGCCTCGATCTCGAAGTTGCCGCCGTTGACGACGTTGCCGGAGACCGAGACGACGCGCGAGCCGCGCGTGTTCGGAACACCGAGCTTCGCGTACTCGGCTCCGCCCATCGCGATCACCGGCGGCACGGTCGTGATCGTCTCGACGTTGTTGACGACGGTCGGCGACGCGTAGAGGCCCGAGATCGCCGGGAACGGCGGCTTCGAGCGCGGCTGGCCGCGCTTGCCCTCGAGCGACTCGAGCAGCGCCGTCTCCTCACCGCAGATGTAGGCGCCGGCGCCCCGGTGCACGACGATCGTCACGTCCCCGCGCAGCTCGGGCCGGTCCTTCAGCTCCTCCAGCGCGCCGACGAGGATCTCGTAGGGGCCGGAGTACTCGCCGCGGATGTAGACGAAGACCTTGTTGCAGTCGATCGCATGCGCAGTGATCAGACAGCCCTCGACGAACCGGTGCGGGACCCGCGACAGAATCTCGTTGTCCTTGAAGCTGCCGGGCTCCGACTCGTCCGCGTTCACGACGAGGTAGTGCGGCTTCGGCAACTGCTCCTTCGAGGGCACGAACGACCACTTGCGTCCTGCCGGGAAGAAGGCGCCGCCGCGTCCGCGCAGTTCCGAGGTGATCAGCTCCTCGGTCACGGCCTCGGGGGTCATCGCCCGTGCCTTCGCGAGCGCGGAGTAGCCGCCGGTCGCCTCGTACTCGGCGAGCTTCGTGGTCGCGTCACGCAGGACGATGTCAGGCGCCACGGAGCTCGTCCACGATCGCCTGCACGTCGTCTGCCTTCACATGCGTCCGGTAGTGGTGATCGACCGCGACGATCGTCGCCCAGCCGCAGCCGCCGAGGCACTCGACGGTGCGCAGGGTCGCCTTCCCGTCGGGGCTCGTCTCACCGGCCCGGCAGCCGAGCCCGCGCTCGAACGCCTCGACCACCTGCTGGGCGCCGACGACCGCGCACGAGACGTTCGTGCACACCTCGACCAGGTGCTCGCCGATCGGCGCCAGGTGAAACTGATCGTAGAACGACGCGATCGAGTGCACGTACGCCGGCGTCTCGTCGAGCGCGTCGGCGACCTCGCGGATCACGTCGGGGGAGAGCCATCCGTGCTCGGCCTGCGCGAGCCTGAGTGCAGGCAGCACCGCGCTCTCCGAATCGGCCGGATACTTCGCCCGTTCCGCCTGAATCGCGGCGTAGAGCGAGGTCACCGGTCGACCTCGCCCATCACCGTGTCCAGCGAGCCGACGATCGCGATCATGTCGGCGATCAGCGCGTCGGTCATGCAGGTCGCCGTCGCCTGCAGCGCGACGAACGACGGTGCGCGGAACTTGACGCGCCACGGCCGTGGTCCACCGTCGGAGCAGACGTAGCACCCGAGCTCGCCGCGCGGCGACTCGATGGCGAAGTACACCTCGCCCTCCGGCACGCGGAAGCCCTCGGTGACGATCTTGAAGTGGTGGATCAGCGACTCCATCGACGTGTGCAGTTCCTCGCGGGGAGGCAGGACGACCTTGCGATCGTCGGCGATCCACGGCTCGCCCTCCATATGCTCGAGCCGGTCGAGGCACTGCTCGACGATGAGCACCGACTCGCGCATCTCGGCCATGTGCACCCGGTAGCGTGCATAGACGTCGCCCTCGGGGAACACGGGCACGCGGAAGTCGACCTGGTGGTAGGCGAGGTACGGCTCGACCTTCCGCACGTCCCAGTCGACCCCTGACGCGCGCAGCACCGGGCCAGACTGCCCGAGCGCAATCGCATCGTCGGCGGAAAGCAGCCCGAGCCCCTCGGTGCGCTCGAGCCAGATCTTGTTGCGAGTGAGAAGCGTCTCGTAGTCGTCGATCGCCTTCGGCATCCACTCGCAGAACTTGCGTGCCTCCGGGTAGAAGCCCCGCGGGATGTCCTCGGCGAGGCCGCCGACCTGGAAGTAGCGGGTGTGCATGCGGTAGCCGGCGACCAGTTCGAAGAGGTCGAGGATCTGCTCGCGCTCGCGGAACGCGTACCAGAACATCGAGATCGCGCCCAGCTCGAGCGCCGACGTGCCGAGCCAGACGAGATGCGAATGGATGCGGTTGAGCTCGAGCAGCAACGTGCGCATCCAGTTCGCTTTCGGCGGGATCTCGAGGGCGAGCAGCTTCTCGACAGCGCCGACGAACACGTACTCGTTGTTCTGGTACGAGACGTAGTCCATGCGCGGGGCGTAGGGGATCGCCTTCCACCAGGTCTTCTGCTCCATGTTCTTCTCGAAGCCGGTGTGCAGGTACCCGATCACCGCCGCGAGACCCGTCACGTCCTCGCCGTAGAGGTCGACGACGAGGCGGAGCACGCCGTGGGTGGATGGATGGTTCGGGCCGAAGTTGACCATCATCACGTCGCCGGTCGCGGCGATGTCGGCCGGCGTCGTCAGCACTGTCGGGATCGGGTACGGGATGCGCGAACCTTCGTAGACCGGCCGGCGCGAGCGCGTCGGTGCGGTGGCCGTCACGCGTCCCCCGAGAACCGGACGGGCTCGCCGCCGATCGGGTAGTCCTTGCGCAGCGGGTGCCCTTCCCAGTCGTCGTCGAGCAGGATCCGCTGCAGGTTCGGGTGACCGTCGAAGACGATCCCCATCAGGTCGAACTGCTCGCGCTCGTGCCAGTCGGCGGTCGGCCAGACCCTGATCACGGTCGGGACCCGGTCGCCCTCGTCGACCCACGTCTGCAGCCGCAGACGGCGCGGGCGCTCCGAGATCGAGAGTAGGTGGTAGTTGATCGCGAACCGCTTCGGCTTCCCGAGCGGCACTGCCTGGTAGCCCTGCGTCATCGGCGCGTTGATGTCGCGGCCGGCCGGCGTGCCGATGTAGCCCGACACGTCCTTGTCACCCCAACCGAGGTAGTCGACCGCGGTCAGGTCGGAGAGGAAGTTGAAGCCGGCTTCGTCACGCAGGTGCAGGGCCGCGTCGACCACGCTCGCGAGCTCGACCACGACCGTCGTCTCCCGGTGCCGCTCGAGCGTCTCGACCAGCCCGGGCAATGCATCCCATTCTCCCGCCCGGCGCCGGCAGAGCCGGCACCTACTCTCCTTTCCGGCTCCCGAGCCTACGCCGGTACTCACGACGCGACGCTCCGGACGTCGTACGCCGGCGGCACGCCCGCGCGCACGGCCTCGTGCAGGCGGACGATTCCTTCCACGAGCTGCTCGGGCCGCGGCGGGCAGCCCGGCACGTAGATGTCGACCGGGACGATCTTGTCGACCGACTGGACGATCGCGTAGTTGTTGAACATCCCGCCCGACGACGCGCAGGCGCCCATCGCGATCACCCACTTCGGCTCGAGCATCTGGTCGTAGATCTGGCGCAGCGGGGCGGCCATCTTGTGGGACACCCGCCCCGAGACGATCAACAGGTCGGCCTGGCGCGGCGAACCGCGGAACGGCTCCATCCCGAAGCGCGCGATGTCATAGCGGCTCGCGACGATCGACATCATCTCGATCGCGCAGCACGCGAGGCCGAACGTGTCCGGCCACATCGAGTTCGTCTGCGCCCACGCAACGGCCTTGGCAAGCGTGGTCAGGCCCACCTTCTGCTCGAGCTCCGCGACCTCGTCCTCGAACTTCGACGGGCCCTTCGTCGGCCAGAGCAGGCGCTCGGATTGCAGCCCCGATTCGCGGAGGGGCTTGTCTAGCGCCATTCCAGGGCTCCCTTGCGCCAGATGTAGACGTAGGCGATGAAGAGGATGATCAGGAAGGTCAGGAACTCGACGAACCCGAACCACGACAGCTCGTGGAGGATCACGGCGAGCGGGTAGAGGAAGACGATCTCGATGTCGAAGAGGATGAAGAGCATCGCTGTCAGGTAGAAGCTGACGGTGAAGCGCTGCCGCTTCGGCGGCCCTGGGAGACGCCCGACTCGAACGGGATCGTGCGGGCGCGAACGCGGCGATGCGGCCGCGTCGCGAAGACGAAGCTCCCGATCATCATCGTTGCCGGGATCATCAGGGCGAAGAGCCCGTAGATCGCAAACGGCAACCAGTCGTTGAACAAGCCTGCTGCCTCCTGAAAAGGACGTCGTCCGGCGCGGACGCTAGCAGCACGAACGACCCCACGAGGCGTGTACCCATCGGCGTTGCAGGTGTCACGAAGTTCCCACCGCAGGCCCTCCGGCTACACTGTGAGCGATGGCCACGATCGAACAGTCGGAGACCACCGTCGTGACGCTCACCGAGCGCGCGGCGACGAAGGTCCAGGGGCTGATGGCCGCCGAGCCGGCGGGTGAGGCCGAGGTGCTCCGGATCGCGATCCAGGGTGGTGGCTGCAGCGGGTTCGAGTACGCGCTCGGGTTCGACCGCGGCGCCCAGGCGGGCGACCACGAGCTCGAGTTCCACGGCGTCAAGGTCGTGGTCGATCCATTCAGCGCTCCGTATCTCCAGGGCTCGACGATCGACTTCCTCGAAGGCCTGCAGGAGTCGGGGTTCAAGATCGAGAACCCGAACGTCACCACCGCCTGCGGGTGCGGGCACAGCTTCCAGGTCGCGGAGGGCGAAGAGCCGCCCGAAGGCGCCGCGGGCTGCGGCTCCGGCTGCGGCCACGCCCACTGACCGGAGGGTAGGCTCGCGCGCGTGAGCGTGCTTCCGCGTCGCGTTGCCGTCGTCGGCTCAGGGCCGGCGGGGTTCTACGCCGCCGATGCCCTGCTCAAGAGCGAGGAGCCGGTGGTCGAGGTCGACGTGCTCGATCGGCTGCCGACACCCTGGGGGCTCGTGCGCCTCGGTGTCGCGCCCGACCACGAGAACATCAAGGCCGTCTCGCGCGCGTTCGAGAAGACCGCTGCGAGGCCGGGCTTTCGCTTCTTCGGCAACGTCGAGGTCGGCTCGACGGTCAGCCACGAGGAGCTGCTCCGCGTCTACGACGCCGTCGTCTACACGGTCGGGGCGCAGACCGACCGGCGCCTCGGCATTCCCGGCGAGGATCTGCCGGGCTCCTGGGCGGCCACCGAGTTCGTCGCCTGGTACAACGGCCACCCCGACTTCCAGGACTGTGTGTTCGACCTCTCGCATGAGCGGGCGGTGGTGATCGGGAACGGGAACGTCGCGATCGACTGCGCGCGCATGCTCGCGCTCACCGCGGAGGAGCTCGCGCCGACGGACACGACGCACGAGGCGGTCGAGTCGATCTGCGGGGCGGGCGTCGAGGAGATCGTCATGCTCGGCCGGCGCGGGCCGGTGCAGGCTGCGTTCACTCCGCCGGAGCTGAAGGAGCTCGGCGAGCTCGCGGGCGCCGACGTGATCGTCGACCCGGACGACCTGCAGCTCGATGCCGCGAGCGAGCACGCGTTGGAGGAAGACCGGGAGCGCGCGAGGCGCAACTACGAGCTGCTGGGCGAGTTCGCCGAACGTCCGCCCGCGGGCAGGCCGCGCCGGATCGTGCTGCGCTTCCTCGTCTCGCCGGTCGCGATCCTCGGGAGCGAGCGGGTCGAGGCGGTCGAGGTGGTGCGCAACGAGCTCGTCGAGGAGAGCGGCCGGCTGGTCGCCCGGCCGACCGGCGAGACGGAGGTGATCCCGGCCGGCCTCGTCCTGCGGAGCGTCGGCTACAAGGGCGTGCCGCTGCCGGGCGTGCCGTTCGACGAGCGCAACGGGACGATCCCGAACGACCGGGGCCGCGTCGAGGGCGCGGAGCGCACTTACGTCGCGGGCTGGATCAAACGCGGTCCGAGCGGTGTGATCGGGACGAACAAGAAGGACGCGACCGAGACGGTCGAGCTGCTGCTCGAGGACGCGCGCGCGGGCCGGCTCGTGGGAGCAAGTAACAGTCTGTTACTTGACCGCCTCCTCGAGGAGAGGGGCGTCAGGTACGTCGACTACGCCGGCTGGCAGGCGATCGATGCCGCCGAGCGCGGCGCCGGCGGGCCGCTCGGACGGCCGCGTGTCAAGCTGACGGGCTGGGCCGAGCTGCTCGAGGCCGGCGAGCGGAGAGCGGCGTCCTACTGACCGCGACGCGCCGCCGCGAGCTACCCTCACGATGTGACTGACACCGCCTCCACTTCAGAGCTGTGGGGAGGCGAGACCCGCAAGGCGATCGCCAATTTCCCCGTCTCCGGTGAGCCGATCCCCACTCCGGTGGCGCGGTGGCTCGGCCGGATCAAGTCTGCCGCCGCGCTCGTCAACGGAGAGCTCGGTCTTCTCGACGAGGAGAAGGCGCGCCGGATCTCCGCCGCCGCGGATCGCGTCGCGAACGGTGAGCTCGACGACCAGTTCCCGATCGACGTCTTCCAGACCGGCTCGGGCACGTCGTCGAACATGAACGCGAACGAGGTGATCGCCGCGCTCGCGGGCGAGGACGTGCACGCGAACGACGATGTGAACATGGGCCAGAGCTCGAACGACGTCTTCCCGTCCGCGGTCCACCTTGCCGCGCTCGACGAGATCGTGCACGACCTGCTGCCCGCCCTCGACCAGCTCGCCGCGGCGCTGGAACGGAAGGCGACAGAATTCGCCGACGTCGTCAAGTCGGGCCGCACGCACTGGATGGACGCGGTGCCCGTGACGCTCGGCCAGGAGTTCGGCGGCTACGCCGCGCAGGTGCGGGAGGGCCAGGCCCGGATCGAGGGGACGCTCGAGCGGCTCGGCAAGATCCCACTCGGCGGCACGGCCGTCGGCACCGGGTTGAACACCCACCCGGAGTTCGCCGCCCGCGTGCGCTCCAAGCTCGCGAGCGACACCGGTCTCAAGATCTCCGCGCCCGCGGATCCCTTCGAGAGCCAGGCGGCGCGCGACGGCCTCGTCGAGGTCTCCGGCGCGTTGAAGACGCTCGCGGTCAGCCTCACGAAGATCGCCAACGACCTGCGCTTCCTCGGCTCGGGGCCGCGCGCGGGCCTGGCGGAGATCTTCCTGCCCGAGCTCCAGAAGGGCTCGTCGATCATGCCCGGGAAGGTCAACCCCGTCATCCCCGAGGTCGTCACGCAGGTTGCCGCGCAGGTGATCGGCAACGACGCGGCGATCGCGATCGGCGGCATGCAGGGCCACTTCGAGCTGAACGTCTTCGTCCCGCTGCTGGCGCGCAACCTGCTCCAGTCGATCAAGCTGCTGGCTTCCGCGAGTCGCCTCCTCGACGAGAAGTGCGTCACCGGGATCGAGGCGAACCGCGAGCAGTGCGAGAGCTACGCCGAACTGACGCTGTCGGCCGCGACGGCACTCAATCCGTATATCGGGTACGACAAGGGCGCCGAGATCGTCAAGAAGGCGGCCGCCTCGGGTCGTTCGCTGCGTGAGGTCGCGCGGGAGGAGGGTGTCTCCGACGACGTGCTCGACGAGGCGCTCGACTATCGCAAGATGGCCAACCCGCACGGCTAGCGCGGGTCGCCGGGGAAGAGAACGACGAAGGGCCGCCCGAGGGCGGCCCTTCGTCTGCCTCTCTCGCCGAGGGACTATTTCAGCGAGAGGGACCAGATCGCCCGGCCGTGGGTCGCGGCGTACAGCGTCCGCGACTTCTGGTCGAGGGTCACGCCTGCCACCTCCACCTGCGGCATTCCGTCGGCCGCGGGCCGCCAGTTGCCGTCGAAGGAGCCGTTCGGCGCCGGCGTGTCGGCGAGCACGGTGAAGTCCGTGCCGACATAGAGCGTGCCGGTGACCGCGTCGCGGGCGATGCCCGTGACCGGCAGATCGCCGAGCGGGCCGGTGCCGTTGTCGATGTCCGTCCACGTCGCGGTGTGTGTCGACGTGTTGTAGTCGACCTGGAACACGTGGCCGGGCGCCGTCGGCGTGTTCGTGTTGTACCCGCTGTACGTGATCCAGGCCCGGTTCGCGTTCGCCGGGTCGACCACGATGCCGGACACGAACCGCTGAGGCGCCGCGGTCGAGGTGCTGTCGATCCGCGTGTACGTGACGTTCTTCGCCAGCGCGGCATCGGCGTTCTGCGAGACGAACACCCGCCCGGTGGCCGTTGCCGCCCAGAGGGTCGAGTGGTCCACGGTCGTCCTCGCGACTGCGACGACGTAACCGCCGCTGCGGTCGCTGCCGTACAGCGCCGAGGTCAGATCGCCGGAGGTGCCGGGCCCGCCGTTGCCGGACGGGTCGCCGAGCGGGGCGAAGTCACCACAGCCGGCCTGTCCGCCGAAGGTGGTGAACTCGGGGCAGTTCGCCTCGAGGGTCGCCTTGTCGCCGCCGTTGTCCAGGGTGCGCCAGACGTGCTGGAGCCCTGTGAACTGCGTGCCCGGGACGGCCGGGTCGGCGATCTCGGGCAGGTAGAAGGCAGACGCCTCCTTCGGGTTGCCGCTCGCGTTGAAGAAGTTCCCGGAGACGATCACCCAGGCTGTCGGATCGCCGTTCTCGAAGTTCTCGTCGCTGTAGGGCGAGTAGAAGTTCATGAACCGGATGCTCGAGTTGCCGCTGTCGAAGCCGGACTGCCCGCCGTCGCCGTAGATCGTCTGCGGCCACGAGCTCGAGCTGGTCGCGCCGTTCCACGTGCCGTTGTCCTGCGTCCCGCCCATCAGGTTCTTCGAGTCGAACGGGTTCGCGGACACGCTCTGGTACTGGAGCGTCGACAGACCGTCGTTGAGCGCCGTGATCTTGGTCGGGACTGCCGACAGCAGCTCCGCGCACGCCACCGAGTACGGCCCGAGGTTCGGGTTGCAGTTCGCCGACGCGTCGGTCAGCTGGCCGCTCGAGCGAACGACGCCGCCGTCCGAGCCCTCGAAGAAGAGCAGCGGATTCGCGGGATCGACGACCAGCGCATGCTGGTCGGGGTGGATCCCGGTCGTCGGTGAGGCGTTGTCGCGCTGCTGGTCGGTCCACGTCGTCGCCGGCGTCCTGCGAGAGCAGCACCGCCCGGCCGTTGTTGATGTCGTTGCCGAACAGGTTGTAGTCGAAGGAGCCCCCGATGTAGACGATGTCCGGGTGCCCGACGGGCGACACGACGAGGTTGTCGTACCAGCACTGGGTCTCGCAGTAGTCGTACGTCGGATCGGCCCGGCCGCGGCTCGGATCGGTGAGGGCGACGAAGCCGGGGTTGGTCGTGCCGTTCGTCAGTTGCGCCGACGTCTTCGTGTTGATCGCATCTGCGCGGTAGACGCCCGTGTTCGAGTGCGGCGGGAAGGCGCCGTCGGTCTCGGTGCCGCCGTCACCCACGTAGATCCGCGTCAGGTTGCGCGGCCGGGCGGGGACGGTGTTGAGGGCGAACTCCGTCCGAGCGGTGTTCTGGGCCGGATCCTGGGTCGCGAAGACCTGCTCCAGGTGGAGCCGCCGTTCGACGAGCGCCAGATGCCCTGCTGGAACGCGGCGGCGTAGATGGTGCCGTTGGGGTCCAGCTCGACGTGGTTCACGCCGCGGGCGCTGCCGTGCCCGTCCCAGACCTCGGTGAAGGTCTGGCCGCCGTCGGTCGTCTTCCAGAGGCCCCACGGCGGGGCGTCCGGAGCGAGCGAGACCGAGCCGCCGGTCACCGACGAGATGCCGCGCACGCCGCGGGCCGTGCCCACGTAGAGCGTGCCCGGGTGGATCGAATCGACGACGATCGACGAGATGGAACGCGCGTTCGTCGCAGCCGGGCTGCCCGGCAGCAACGTCCAGGTGTTGCCGTTGTCGTGTGATGCGTAGATGCCGACACCGGACTCGGAGTCGCCCGAGGCGTTCGGCTCGCCGGTGCCCGCGTACAGGGTGTTGCTCTTCGAGTCGTAGACCAGCGCCCCGATCGCGTTCGTTCCGAAGCCGTCCGAGAGGAACTTCCACTGGACGTTCGGGGCGAGTGCGTTGTCGCTCCGCCAGATGCCTCCGCCGGCGGCGGCCATCCACACGCGGCAGGAGTTGAGGCCGCACGTCGGATCGACGGCGAGTGCGGTCACCCGGCCGGAGACGCCGAAATCGGCCGCCTGGTTGTCGAAGACGTTGAGGACGGCCGGGACCGTCGCGATGGTCGGGCCGACGAGCTGCCACTTGCTGGGATGGATGTGGCTGCGCGCCCGCACGCTGTTGTTGAAGAACGTGCTCTCGTTCTTGAGCGCACTGGCCGTCAGCGAGCTCGACGGGTAGGCGAGCGCCGCGATCTGCTGCTCGGCCTGGCTCGTCGGGCTGCCAAGGTTGTGGGCTTTCCCGGCCAGCGTGCGCGCGTCGGGATCGCTCTTCAGGTACCGAGGCTTGTTGGGCAGCTTGCCCTGGTGCTGCGCCGCCCCGAGCGCCGCGAGCCCCGCGGCTGCCAGGACGATCAGCGCCAGTGCCACGAGCGGCCGGCGTGACTGGAATCTCTTCACAGTCTCCCCCTTCTGCCGGCGCGTAGCGACCGGCTCCTCAAGGCTCTTCTCGAGCCGGTGCACGATCTCCCGATTCAGGCTCCAGCCGGCGCTCGCAGCGGCGGCTGTGAGGCGGTCGCGAAGCTCCCGCGGCATGCGCAACAGAAAGCGATGCGTCTCTCCCCCTGGCACGAGCGGCATACTCTAACCGGTTGATATCGATTCGGCAATCGGTTATCCGCAGGTGATATCAGCGTCACGGTTGCCGCAGCTTTCACGAGGGTGCGGCATGATGAGGCGGATGAGGCTCATTCTGGCCACGCTGCTCCTCGCGGCGTTCGCGCCGGCAGCGCTGGGAGCCGCCGGCCGGCCGCACGTGCGGCTGACGGACGGCTCGCCGGCAACCGTCACCGGTGCCGGCTTCGGGGCGCGCGAGCACGTCGTCGTCACGGTCAAGGGCAGTTCGAGCCGACTGGTGAAAACGGTCGTGACGAGCGCCCGCGGCGCGTTTGTCGCACGGTTCGCCAAGTCCGTCTCGGCGTCGGGCTGCAACCAGATCGCGATCGTCGCGGTCGGCGCGAAGGGAGACCGCGCCGCGTGGAAGTCGCCCCCGAAGTCGTGCGGCCCGCCGCCGCAGCCGGTCGGCGAGTAGCGCTGATCGGCTCGGTCAGTAGGCGACGGCGCCGCGGCCGGTCGCGGCCGCGTGGCGTTGCTCGTCGGCGCGGTAGCTCGAGCGGACGAGCGGCCCGGAGAAGACCGAGCCGAAGCCGAGCGCCTCGCCCTGCTCGCGGAACCACGCGAACTCGTCGGGGTGCACCCAGCGGTCGATCGTGGCGTGCTTTGCGCTCGGCTGGAGGTACTGGCCGATCGTCACCACGTCGACGCCGTGCGCGCGCAGGTCACGCAGCGTCCCGACGACCTCGTCGTTCGATTCACCGAGCCCGACGATGATGCCGCTCTTCGTCAGCACCGGGTAGTCGGCGATCTCCTTGGCGCGCTGCAGCAGCCAGAGCGCCCCGTCGTAGCTCGCCTTGCCGCCCCGCATCTTGCGGTGGAGGCGGCGAACGGTCTCGATGTTGTGGTTGAAGACGTCCGGGCGTGCCGCGATCACCGTCTGCAGGGCCGCTTCTTCGACACCGAGGAAATCGGGAGTCAGCACCTCGATCGACGCGTCGGGCACCTTGGCGTGCAAGGCGCGGATCGTCGCTGCGTAATGGCCGGCGCCTTTGTCGTCGACGTCGTCGCGGTCGACCGACGTCACGACGACGTGCTTGAGGCCCATCTGCTTGGCGGTCTGGGCGAGGCGGAGGGGTTCGAGCGGGTCGACCGGCTCGCTCGGCTTGCCGGAGTGCACGTAGCAGTAGCGGCAGGCGCGGGTGCAGGTCTCGCCGAGGATCTGGAAGGTCGCCGTTCCGCGCCCCCAGCACTCCGCGATGTTCGGGCACCGCGCCTCTTCGCAGATCGTGTTCAGCTGGGCACCGTGGATCAGCTTCTTCACGTCGAAGTAGCTGCCGTTGGCCGACGGCGCGCGCACCTTCATCCACTCGGGGCGGCGGGGGCGCTCGGCGACCGGAAGCGACGTCTCCATCGGGGGCCAGTCTAGAGGCCGAGGGCGGGTGCCCGGCCCACCAGCTGGGCGTAGCGGCCGCTCCGCCCGATCAGCTCGTCGTGTGTTCCCCGCTCGACGATCCGGCCACGGTCCAGCACGACGATCTGGTCGGCGTTCTCCACGGTCGAGAGGCGGTGGGCGATCGCGATCGTCGTGCGTCCCTCGGTGAGCCGGTCGAGCGCCGCCTGCACCTGGCGCTCGGTCTCCGTGTCGAGCGAGCTCGTTGCCTCGTCGAGCACGAGAATCGGCGGATTGCGGAGAATCGTGCGCGCGATCGCGATCCGCTGCTTCTCGCCGCCCGAGAAGCGGTACCCGCGCTCGCCGACGACCGTGTCGTAGCCCTCGGGCAGGGCTGCGACCAGATCGTGGATCTGTGCCGCGTCTGCGGCCCGCTCCACCTCGTCGTCGGTCGCGTCCGGCTTCGCGAAGCGAAGATTGTCCCGCACGCTCGCGTGGAACAGGTACGTCTCCTGGGAGACGACGCCGACGAGGCCGGCGAGCGAGGCCGTGGTGAGGTCGCGCACGTCGACCCCGCCGATCCGGACGCTGCCTTCGTCGACGTCGTAGAGCCGGGCGGTCAGGTACCCGAGTGTGGTCTTGCCGGCTCCCGTCTCGCCGACCAGCGCCGTGGTCGTCCCGGCCGGGACCTCGAACGAGACGTCCTCGAGCGTCCACGCTCCGTCGCCGTAGCGAAACGACACGTGGTCGAACTCGACGTCACCCGCCTCCTGGCAGGGCGCGGGCCTCTGGGCGCTCCGCGATGTCGATCGGCTGGTCGAGGTACTCGAAGATCCGGTCGAAGAGCGCCAGCGAGGTCAGTACGTCGAGCCCGACCCCGAGCAGGGAGCCGACCGGGAAGAAGAGGCGGGCCTGGAGGGTCGTGAACGACACGAGGGTCGGCACGGTGATCGCATGTGAGCCGTGTGCAAGGGCGAGCCCGCCGAACCAGTAGGTCGCCGCGGGCATCACGGCGAACGTCGTCTGGATCGTGGCCATCACCCAGCGGCCGGCCATCCGCTGCCGCACCTCGAGGTCGGCGAGGGTCTGGGACTCGCCTTCGAAGCGGTCGGCGAGCTCGTCGGTGCGGCCCATCGTCTTGCCGAGGAGGATCCCGGAGACCGAGAGCGACTCCTGCACGAGGCTCGAGATGTCGGCGAGCGACTCCTGCGTCGACTTCGCGATCTGCCGGCGCTGCTCGCCCACGCGGCGCGTCAGGAGCACGAAGAGCGGGATCAGCGCGAAGGCGAACAGCGCCAGCTCCCAGCTGAGCAGGATCATGCCGACCATCGTGGCCAGCACTGTGGTGACGCTCGAGACGATCGACGTGGCCGTGTTGGTGACGACGCCCTGGACGCCGCCGATGTCGTTGGAGATGCGGGACTGCACCTCGCCGGTGCGCGTGCGGGTGAAGAACGCGAGCGAGAGTCGCTGGAGGTGCCGGAAGACCGCGGCCCGCAGGTCGTGCATGACGCGCTGGCCGACCTGGTTCGAGAGCAGCGTCTGCCAGACGCCGAGCACGCCGTTGACGATCGCGATCACGATCATGCCGGCGGCGAACAGCGAGATCTGCCTGGAGTTCTGGTCTCCGATCGCCTGGAGGAGGTCTCGAAGCAGGAAGGCCGGCACGACGCCGAGCGCGGCCGAGATGAGGATCAGCCCGAGCACGGCGGTGAGGCGGCGCCGGTAGGGGTGGAAGAGCCGGGCGATTCGCCTCAGGTTCGCCCGGCGAACCGCCGGGTCGGCGGGCCGCTCGGGTGTCTCCTGGTAGCCACGGTGCCAGCCTCCGAACACGGCCCCACGGTAGAGAACGCCGCTACGCTCGCGCCGTGAGGCGGGTCTGTGTCTTCTGCGGCGCGTCGAGCGGGCGGCTGCCGTCCTACGCCGACGCGGCACGGGCATTCGGGTCCGCGGCGGCGGCCCGCGGGCTCGGCGTGGTCTACGGCGGGGGGCGCGTGGGGCTGATGGGCGCGGTCGCGGACGGCGCGCTCTCCGCGGGCGGCGAGGTAGTGGGTGTGATCCCCCAGGAGCTCGTCGACCGCGAGCTCGCGCACGGAGGACTGTCGGAGCTCCATGTCGTCGGCTCGCTGCACGAGCGGAAGGCGCTGATGGCCGAGCTGGCGGACGGATTCGTTGCCCTGCCCGGCGGCTTCGGAACGCTCGACGAGCTACTCGAGCAGCTGACCTGGTCGCAGCTCGGGCTCCATGCGAAGCCGGTCGGGCTGCTCGACGTCGAGGAGTACTGGCTGCCGCTGATCGCGCTGGCGCGGCACGCGACCGCCGAAGGGTTCGTCCGCGACGCCGACCTGGCGGCGATCGCCGTCGCGACCGACGCGGACGGCCTGCTCGACCGTCTGGAGCGGCTGACCCGCACTGCGCGTCCGCGACCGAAGTGGTCGCGTCCCCCGGAGCCGTAGCCAGCAGAGCTAGAGCGAGCCGAAGAGCACGCCGATGGCGAGCGCAGCCCCGACCGATGCCGCGGCGACGACTCCCACCCACGCGAGCAGGCGAAGCGTTGCCTCCATCGGCAAATGATCCGCCGCCCGCCGGACGGAGGCGTCAGGCGGTGGCGAGGGCCGGGACGTTCTCGAAGACGAGCTCGAACACGTCCGCCAGCGCCTGCGCCGCGGCCGGCCGGACATCGTCGACAGCGAGCGGCCGGCCGAGCTCGCGCGCCATCGACGTGAACACGTACCCGTCGAGGCCGCAGGCGGTGATCCACTCGGTGAACGGCGTCGGGTCGAGGTCCACGTTGAGCGCGTAGCCGTGCGTCGAGATCCATCTCGTCAGGTGGATGCCGATCGAGGCGATCTTCCGCGGCGGCGACTCGAGCCAGACACCCGTCAGCCCCTCGATTGTCGTTCCTGCCAGCCCGAAGGCCGACAGCGTTTGGATGATCGCCGACTCCAGGTCGCGGCAATACCGCTTCACGTCCTGTCCGTGACGGGTCAGGTCGAAGATCGGGTAGCAGACGAGCTGGCCCGGCGCGTGATACGTCGACTTTCCGCCTCGGTCCACCTCGACGACGTCCACCTGCGCGCCCTCGGGCACGTGCACCTCACCGTCCTCGGTCCGCCTGCCGAGCGTGATCGTCGGCGGGTGCTCGAGGAAGAGCACGGTGTCGGGCAGCGAGCCGTCGGCGACTCCCGCCGCCGTCGCCCGCTGCAGCTCGAGCGCCTCGCGGTAGTCGACGACGCCGAGGTGGACGAGGTGCGCGGGCCTAATAATCGCTCTCGCCCCAGGTCTGGAGGCGTTCGCGCAGGTCGCGGAGGAAGCGGCCGGCGAGTGCGCCGTCGACGAGGCGGTGGTCGTAGGTGAGGGTGAGGTTCATGATCGAACGAATCGCGATCGCGTCGGCGCCGTTCTCGTCGGTGATCACCCACGGCCGCTTGACGATCGCGTAGGTGCCGAGGATGCCGGCCTGCGGCTGGCTGATCACGGGGGTGCCGTGGAAGGTGCCGTAACCGCCCGGGTTCGTGATCGTGAACGACCCGCCGGAGACGTCGTCGGGGGTCAGCTGCTTCTCGCGGGCGCGCTTGGCGATGTCGGCGATCCCCTTCGCCATGCCGAGCAGGTTGAGTGTCTCGGCGTTCTTGACGACGGGGACGATCAGGCCCTTGCCGTCGGCCAGTTCGACCGCGAAGCCGAGGTTGACGAAGCTCTTGGTGACGATCTGGTCGCCGCGCAGCTCGCCGTTCACCCACGGGTAGTCGCGGAGCGTCTCGACGGTCGCGCGCGCGATGAACGCGAGGTACGTCGGGTTGACGCCGTAAGCCGCTTCGTACTCCTTCTTCAGCTTGCCGCGCAGCGCGACGACCTTCGACATGTCGACCTCGATCGCCGAGGTGACGTGCGCGGAGGTGTCGAGGGAGCGGCGCATGTGGTCGGCGATCCCGCGCCGCATCGCACTCATCGGCTCGAACTGTTCGCCGAGGCTGGGAGCCTGCGGCTCGGCGCTCGCAGCGGCGGGCGGTGCCGCAGGCGCGGCCGCGGGCTGAGGAGCAGCTTCAGGCTGAGGTACGGCTGCGGGCGCCGGTGGGGGCGGCGGGCCGGCCTCGATGAACGCTTGGATGTCCTTCTTCGTCACCCGGCCGCCCGAGCCGGTGCCGGGCACCTGCGACGGGTCGATCCCGTGCTCGGAGGCGATCCGCGCGACCACCGGCGACACGAACGACTTGCCGTTCTCGGACGGCGCAGCGGGTGCAGCCGGCGCGGCGGGCGCGGGCAGGGGCTCCGCCACCTCCGTGGCGGCCGCCTCCGACTCGTCCGCAGCGGCTTGCGTCGCCGGCTCGGGTGCCGCCGGCGCGGGCTCGGCAGCCGGTGCAGCTACGCCCACCTCGCCGCCGATGCGGGCGAGCACCGTGCCGACGTTCACCGTCGCGCCCTCCTCGACCAGGATCTCGCTCACCACGCCGGACGCGGGCGAGGGCACCTCGGTATCGACCTTGTCGGTCGAGATCTCGAGCAGCGTCTCGTCGGCCTCGATCTGGTCCCCGACCTGCTTGTTCCACTTCGTGATCGTCCCTTCCGAGACGGAGACGCCCATCTGCGGCATGACGACGTCGACTGCGGTTCCGGTTGTCATCAGTAGGAAATCAACTCCTCGAGTGCACGGACGACATCGTCGACCTGCGGGATGTACTCCTTCTCGAGCACCGGCGAGAAGGGAACGGGACAGTCGGGTGCGGCGAGGCGCCTCACCGGGGCATCGAGATCCTCGAACGCCTCCTCGGCGATCGTCGCGGCGATCTCGCCGCCGAAGCCGCCGGTGCGCGTGTCCTCGTGCAGCACGAGCACCTTCGAGGTCTTGCGGACGGACTCGAGCACCGCCTCCTTGTCCCACGGCATGATCGTCCGCAGGTCGACGATCTCGACCGAGGCGTCGACGACCTTCGCAGCCTCCTCCGCGGTGTAGACCATCGCGCCCCATGTGATCACGGTCACGTCGTCGCCCTCGGTGTGGAGGCGCGCCTTGCCGATCGGCGTCACGTAGCGCTCGTCGGGCACCTCCCCCTTGATGCGGCGATACAGATGTTTGTGCTCGAAGAAGAGAACCGGGTTCGGATCCTCGATCGCGGCGGTGATCAGTCCCTTCGCGTCCTCGGGAGTCGCCGGGCACACGCACTTGAGCCCCGGGATGTGCGCGAACGACGACTCCGGGTTCTGCGAATGGAACGGGCCACCCGAGAAGCCGCCGCCCGACGGCAGCCGAAGCACGATCGGGACCGGGTACCTGCGCGCCAGCGCTGTTTCGCCGCGACGGTGACGAGGTGGTCCCACGCGCACGACACGAAGTCGGCGAACTGCATCTCGGCCACCGGACGCAGGCCCATCATCGCTGCGCCCGTCGCGCCGCCCATGATCGCGGTCTCGGACAATGGCGTGTCGAGGACGCGCCAGGGGCCGAACTCCTCCTGGAAGCCGAGTGTCACCTTGAACGCGCCGCCGTAGACGCCGACGTCCTCGCCGAGCACGAAGACGCGCTTGTCGCGGCGCATCTCCTCGCGGAGCCCGTCGCTGATCGCCTGGAGGTAGGTCTTCTCCGCCATCGCTACTTGTGGTGCGGCGTGTCGAGGTCCTCCGGCGTCGCGTACACGCCGTCGAGCAACGTCGAGGGATCCGGCTGCGGCGACTCGTCGGCGCGCTGGAGCGAGTCGTTCAACAGCTTCTTGACGTAGCCGGTGATCTCGTCCTCTTCGTCCTGGGTCAGGTCGGCGTTCGTGAGCAGCCAGGTGCGATAGCGCTCGATCGGGTCGCGTTCGGCCCAGCGCTCGAACAGCTCCTTGGGCACGTAGAAAGCGTCGTCGTGCACGGCGTGGCCCTCCATGCGCAGCGTCTGGTTCTCGATCAGCGTCGGGCCGCCGCCGTCGCGAGCCTTCTCGATCGCGCGCTTCGCCTCGCGATACACGGCGAGCACGTCCGTACCGTCGACCACGACGCCTTCGAAGCCGTACGCCGCGGCTCGGTCGGCGAGGTGCTCGACCGCGTACTCGAGATGCGACGGCGTCGAGTACGCCCACTGGTTGTTGTCGCAGATGAAGACCACCGGTAGCTGCCGGACGCCGGCGAAGTTCATTCCTTCGTGCGCGTCACCGCGCGCCATGGCCCCTTCGCCCGACCAGGCGACCGCCACGCGCTTCTCCTCGCGGATCCGAAAGGCGAGCGCACAGCCGACAGCGACCGGGAGCATCGCCGGCAGGTGGCTGACCATCGCGACCAGGCCGAGGTTCATGTCGGCCATGTGCACGTTGCCGTCCCTGCCGTGCGCAGGCCCGTCGGCGCGGCCCATGTACTGCGCGAAGATGCGCCACGGCTCGACGCCGCGCGTGATGTGCACGCCCATGTCGCGGTGCAGCGGCGTACCGACGTCGTCGGTGCCCATCGCCATCGCCACACCTACGGACGAGGCCTCGTTGCCTCGGCCGGTGTAGAAGGAGCCGGGGATCTTGCCCTGGCGATAGAGGATGTGCCCGCGCTCCTCGACCCCGCGGGTGATCAGCATGTTGCGGTAGATCTGAAGCAGGTCCTCACGGTCGAGGCCCCACTCCTTCACCTCCTGAAGCGAGCCGCTGGGCTCTGCTACGCGGGCAATCGCCACTGCACTCCTCGGGGTCGAGACGACGAGACCGGGGAATCGTAACGGGCGGCGCGGTGCCGCCCGTGCCTGGAGCCGACCGGCTGCTCTACAGTGCGGCCGTGGGCAAGGCAGCCGACTGGCTTCGGGAAGAGCGCCGCAACGTGCTCGGCCACTGGACGGCCTTCTGCCTCGACTGCGGCGCGGCGCGGCGCTGGTTCGTCGCTGACGAGGCGTCGGTCCCCGACACCTGTGCCTGCGGCGGCACGATGCTGCGGCGCTGTCCCTCCTGCAGCGCTCCGTTCTCCTCGACCTTCGCGGTCGAGTGCGAGGAATGCGGCGGGAAGCTCCGCGAGCCTGAGCTCCTCGGTATGCGCATTCGCAAGCCCGGCAAGTAGCGGTCGCATGGTGTCTGACACCTTGGTGTCAGACACCTGAACCTCGCCGGGGCGGCGCGAGTAGTTCTGAGCAGGCCGGATCGGTGCGCGCCCGGATGCAGGCAGCCGGCGCGGCTGGCGACGGTTTCACCCTGGTCGGTGGATTCGCCGCTCGAATCGAGGTGATCAATGGGGGCGGTCGCGACGATCGGACGTTGGAGTGCCCGGCATCCGTGGCCGGCGATCGTGGTCTGGGTTGCGTTCGTGTCGCTGGCGCTCGCGGGAGTGGCAGTCACCGGCACGAAGTCGCTCTGGAACGGCTCCGTCGGCGAGTCGGCGCGCGGCTACAACCTGATGAACGCCCACGGCGTCTGGCCGCCGTCCGTCGAGTACGGCTACGTGCACAGCGCAACGCTGCGGGCGAACGACCAGGCGTTTCGGTCCGCCGTGGCGGACGTCGAGGCGCGAATGCAAACCGGCTTCGGCGGCAGGATGGAGCTCCGAGTTTCGGCCGATCGCCATTCCGCGATCGTCATCCAAACCCCGGACACAGTTCCGGCATCGATCAGCTCGGTGCGCGCCTCCGTGCTCGAAGCCGCGCGTGCCCACCCGCAGGTGTCGATCGGGGAGGCCGGAGCGTTCACGGCAAGCGACGCCCGCGACCGCGCAGGGAACCGAGATCTGCACCGGGCGGAGCTGCTGTCGATACCGGTCACGCTCTTCGTGCTCCTCTTCGCGTTCGGGTCGATCGTCGCGGCGCTCGTCCCGGTGGTGCTGGCTCTCACCGCGGTCGCTGCCGCCTTCGGTCTGCTCGGGCCGATCAGCCAGGCCTTCCCGCTCGACGACAGCGTCAAAGTGGTCGTGCTCCTGATCGGGATGGCCGTCGGCGTGGACTACGCGCTCTTCTACGTCGTGCGCTTGCGCGAAGAGCGAAGCCGCGGCCGTGCCTCGCACGAGGCGCTGGAACGCACGGCCCGCACGTCCGGGCGGACGGTCCTCGTCTCCGGGACGACCGTGATGGCCGCAATGGCCGGGCTGTTCGTGATCCGCTCGAATGTCTTCAACGCGATTGCGAGCGGAACGATCGCCGTCGTCGCCTGTGCGGTCGCGGGCTCCGTGACGGTCCTGCCGGCGATCCTCGAACTGCTCGGTCCGCGGGTCGACCGCGGACGCATACCGTTCCTGCCTCACCTTCGAACCGACGGAACCGGCTCGCCGTTCTGGTCAGCCGTCGTCGACCGCGTGCTCCGCCGGCCCGTTCTCTCGATCGTCCTCGGGACGGGCCTCCTCCTGCTGCTCGCGGTCCCGGCGCTCTCCCTTCACGTCAGCAAGCCCAGCGGCGAGACACTCTCTTCCCAGTCGAATCCGGTGTTCGCGACTCTCGACGAGATCAGGAAGGAGTTCCCCAGCACGGCTGCGCCGGCGCTGATCGTCGCTGTCGGGGCGGCGAGCGAGCAGCCTGTCGCTCTGCGTGCGATCGTCCGCCTCGAGCAACTCGCCGTAGCGCGAGGAATCGCCCACCCGCCGTTCACACTGACGACGAGCATCGACGGCACGGCGGCGTCGGTCGAGATCCCGCTCACCGGCGCCGGGAACAACACCGCGAGCAGACAGGCGATCTCGGTTCTACGCCACGAGCTCGTCCCGGCGACGCTCGGCCGTCTCCCGGGCGTCGAGACGGCTGTCACCGGCGTCTCGGCAGAGGACGTCGACTTCACGCAGCAGATGAAGGCCGGCCTGCCCTACGTCATCGCCTTCGTGCTCACGTTCGCGTTCCTGTTGCTGCTCCTCGCGTTCCGTTCGCTGGTCGTGCCGATCAAGGCGATCGTGCTCAACCTCTTGTCCGTGGCAGCGGCCTACGGCGTCCTCGTGCTCGTCTTCCAGCACCACTGGGCGCAGGGCCTGCTCGGCTTCCAGTCGAACGGAACGATCATCTCCTGGCTGCCGCTCTTTCTCTTCGTGATCCTGTTCGGGCTCTCGATGGACTACCACGTCTTCATCCTCAGCCGCGTCCGAGAGGGTGTGGATCTGGGCATGAGCAACGATGCCGCCGTCAAGCACGGAATCTCGGTCACCGCCGGCGTCGTGACGAGCGCGGCGCTCGTGATGGTCGGCGTCTTCTCCCTCTTCGGCATCATCTCCTCGCTCGAGCTCAAACAGGCGGGCGTTGGGCTGGCGGCCGCCGTGCTCATCGACGCAACCATCGTCCGCGCCGTGCTCCTGCCGGCGTCGATGAAGCTCCTTGGCGACTGGAACTGGTACCTGCCGCGTTCGCTCCGCCACCTGTCGCACGGCCGTCAGCACGCGATCTGATCGTCGCGGCGGACGCCTCGCGTCCGCGCTAGAAGCCGTAGGTCGGCTTGATCGCCGAGAAGCGGATCAGCGTCACCGTGTCGGTCTCCGCGATCTCCCGGTTGTAGAGCTGGCCCAGGAAGCGGCAGAGCTCGTCCACGTGGCGAATCTCCGGGTTGTCGTGCTCGATCTCGTTCGGTGAGAGCTCCGAGATCGTCTTCACCTCGACCTTGTCGATCACGGCGTCGAAGACGTGCTGGCGCGGGCTGAACCGGGCGCCGCAGAGCACCGCGACGATCATTCCCTTCTGGTACTTCCGGGACTTGTCGCCGAGACGGATCGTTGCGGTCTTGCGGTTCGACTTGAGCTGCGCTTCGACGATCGGCGAATAGAAATTGAGCGCGTACGACGGCACCGGCCGCCGATCATACGTCCTCCCCGAGCCGGGCCAGCGCCTTGCGGGCCGGCTCCCGCCCGCCCGGGGCACTCTTGCACGGCTGGCACTCGAACCGCTAGAGTGCCAGCCGTAAGCACAAGCCTGTTACAAGGTCGGAGGTTTTCCAGATGAATCTACAGCCGCTTGGCGATCGCCTGATCGTCGAAGTCCTCGAGGAAGAGGAGACGACGGTCAGCGGAATCGTCCTGCCGGACACGGCGAAGGAGAAGCCGCAGCGCGGCAAGGTCCTCGCAGTGGGCCCGGGCGCTCGCGACGAGAACGGCGAGCACGTCGCCATGGACGTGGAAGAGGGCGACGAGGTCATTTTCAGCAAGTACGGCGGCACCGAGATCAAGGTCGGCGCCGACGACGTTCTGATCCTCCGCGAGTCGGACGTCTTGGCGAAGGTCGTTGGCGACCGCGCTGCCGTCTAGCCGCGAGATCTAGGAAGAAGGAGAGAGACACCAGATGGCTCACAAGGAGCTCAAGTTCAGTGAGGATGCGCGCCGCTCGCTTCAGCGTGGCGTTGACATCCTGGCCGACGCGGTCAAGGTGACGCTCGGTCCGAAGGGCCGGTACGTCGTGCTCGACAAGAAGTTCGGCGCCCCGACGATCACGAACGACGGCGTCACGATCGCCCGTGAGATCGAGGTCGAGGACGTCTTCGAGAACCAGGGCGCACAGCTCGTGCGTGAGGTCGCCACCGCGACGAACGACGTCGCGGGCGACGGCACCACCACCGCGACTGTGCTCGCCCAGGCGATCGTTCGCGAGGGCCTCAAAAACGTCTCGGCCGGCGCGAACCCCATGGGGCTCAAGCGCGGCATCGAGCAGGCCGTCATCGCCGTGGTCGAGAACCTGAAGTCGCAGTCCAACGAGATCTCGGGCAAGGAGGACATCGCGCGCGTTGCGACCGTCTCCTCGCGCTCGACCGAGATCGGCGAAGTCCTGTCCGAGGCGATCGAGAAGGTCGGCAAGGACGGCGTCGTCAATGTCGAGGAGGGGCAGACCTTCGGCCTCGAGCTCGAGTTCACCGAGGGCATGCAGTTCGACAAGGGCTACCTCTCGCCCTACATGATCACCGATCCCGAGCGCATGGAGGCCGTGCTCGACGACCCGTACATCCTGGTCGCGAACCAGAAGATCGGCGCCGTCAAGGATCTCCTGCCGGTGCTCGAGCAGGTCATCCAGGCCGGTCGCCCGCTGCTGATCGTGGCCGAGGACGTCGAGGGCGAGTCGCTCGCGACGATCGTCGTCAACAAGCTGCGGGGCACGTTCCAGGCCGTCGCCGTCAAGGCGCCGGGCTTCGGCGATCGCCGCAAGCGCATGCTCGAGGACATCGCGATCCTCTCGGGCGGCGAGGTGATCACCGAGGAGATGGGCCTCAAGCTCGAGAACACGAAGCTCACGCAGCTCGGTCACGCTCGCAAGGTCGTCGTCGACAAGGACTCGACCACGATCATCGACGGGGCCGGCGAGAGCGACGCGATCAAGGGGCGCATCAAGCAGTTGAAGGGCGAGATCGAGAACACCGACTCGGACTTCGACCGCGAGAAGCTCCAGGAGCGCCTGGCGAAGCTGTCCGGCGGCGTCGCCGTCGTCAAGGTCGGCGCTGCCACCGAGACGGAGATGAAGGAGACCAAGCACCGCGTCGAGGACGCGCTGCAGGCTGCCCGCGCCGCCCTCGAGGAGGGCGTCGTACCGGGCGGCGGTGTCGCGCTGCTCAACGCCGCGGACGCTGTCAAGGAGGCGCTGCTCGCGTCGGTCGAGGGTGACGAGCGCACGGGCGCGCAGATCATCATCAAGTCGCTCGAGGAGCCGCTCCGCCAGCTCGCGACGAACGCGGGGCTCGAAGGCTCCGTCGTCGTCCAGCAGGTCCGCACGGCGAAGCCGGGCCAGGGCCTCAACGTCGACACCGGCGAGGTGACCGACCTCGTGAAGGCCGGCATCACCGACCCGACGATGGTCACCCGCTCGGCGCTGCAGAACGCCGCGTCGATCGCGAAGAACATCCTCACCACCGAGGCGATCGTCGCCGAGGCTCCGGAGAAGGCAGGTGCCGCGATGGGCGCCGGCATGCCGGACATGGGCGGGATGATGTAGTAAGCACTTCGCCTCCGGCGAAGCGCTCGAAAGATCGAAGGGCGGCCTCGCGGCCGCCCTTCGTCGTTCAGGAGAAAAACGAAGAGCCGCGGGAGGGCGGCTCTTCGGGGAACTAGGGAGGGTAGTAACCGAGTTATCGTCGGTGGCGGTGCGGCCCCGATCCCTCTTCCGGGGGATTCTGAGGCTCAGAACGCGTAGCGCTCCTCGCGCCAGGGATCGGCGTCGTTCGAATACCCGTAGCGCTCCCAGAACCCCGGCTTGTCGATCGACGACAGTTCGATCCCGCGCAGCCACTTCGCACTCTTCCAGAAGTACTTGCCGGGGATCACGAGCCGCAGCGGGTAACCGTGGTCCGGCGTCAGCGGCTCGCTGTCACCGTGTGTTGCGAGGAGCGCGTTGTCGTCTTCGAGGAAGGAGAGCGGCACGTTCGACGTGAAGCCGGCTTCCGCATGTGCGATCACGAAGCGGGCGGTCGGCCGGGGCTCCGCCAGCCTCGCCAGTTCACGCCAATGCACGCCTTCGAAGCTCGTGTCGAATCTCGACCAGCGAGTCACGCAATGGATGTCCTGGACGTTCGACGTGCGCGGCAGTTCGAGGAACTGCTCCCACGTGAGCTCGAGCTCGTTCGCGACGTCTCCGAAGACGCGGAGCGACCAGGCCCCGAGGTCGTCGTAGCGCGCGACCGAGCCGGCGTGCAGGACCGGCCATTTCGCGGTCAGGTACTGGCCGGGAGGGAGCCGGGCCGGGTCGTAGCCCGCCTCCCGCACCTTGTGCTCCGCCTTCGACCTGAACACGGTGTCTAGTCTAGGTCGCGATGGGAACCGTTACGCCGGCTGCCGCGGAGAGGCCTCGCGCCTATGTGGCCGTCCGCGGGCCCGACGCGGTCACCTACCTGAACCGGATGCTCTCCAACGATGTCCCGGAGCAGGGATCGGTCGACGCGCTGCTCCTGACCCCGAAGGCGCGTGTGATCGCTCCGCTCCTGGTCTGGCGGCGTGGCGCCGAGGACGTGCTCGTCCTCACCGAGCCGGAGCTCGGGGAGGTCGTGCGCACCCACCTCACACGGATGCGTTTCGCGGCCAAGTGCGAGATCGAGCTCGAACGGCACAGCTCGACGATCCTCTTCGGGGAAGCCGCCGACGGGATCCCGAACCGCGACTACGGACGGCCGGCGGTCGAGGTGCTCGACACCGCGCTCGAGCCCAGTCTCTCCGCCGGGGAGCTCGAGCGCCTCCGCATCGAGGCGGCGACGCCGCGCTTCGGCAGCGAGATCGACGACCGGGTGCTGCCGGCGGAGGCCGGGCTCGACACGCGGGCCGTCTCGTTCAGCAAGGGGTGCTACCCGGGACAGGAGCCGGTCGCGCGGCAGCACCACCGGGGAAAGGTGAACCGCAGGCTGCGCGTGCTCGAGGTGGACGGCGACCCGCCTGCGGCCGAGACACCGGTCGCCCACGACGGCAAGGAGGTCGGCCGCATCACGAGCGCGGTGCCCGGCCTCGCGCTCGCCTACGTCCGTGTCTCGGTGCCGGACGACGCTGCGCTCGACGTCGACGGGCGCCCCGCCCGGCTACACTGACCCCTCTCTCGCGCCCGTAGCTCAGGGGATAGAGCACCGGCTTGCGGAGCCGGGGGTCGCAGGTTCAAATCCTGCCGGGCGCACCTCGGCTCGAAGAGGTGTCTGACACCTCAGTGTCAGACACCAGTTGGGGTCTCCTAGACTCAGCCGATGCCGCCGCTGTACGTCACCGAGCAGCAAGTGTCCGACCTGCTCACTCCTGTCGACGCGATCGCTGCGGTCGAGAGGTGCTTCGACCGGCTTGCGCGCGGCGTGATCGAGAACCCCGCGCGCGTGCGGGCCGAGTTGCCGGACGGTGTCTTCGCGGTCATGCCGTGCGTCGACCACGAGCTCGGCTACGCGGGACTGAAGTCGTTCCTCTGGCTGCCCGGCGGGACACCATTTCTCGTCGTGCTGTTCTCGCTCGCTCAGGCGCGGCTCGAGGCGGTCGTGGAGGCCGACGCGCTCGGGCAGCTGCGAACGGCAGCTGCGTCTGCGGTCGCCGCGAAGCACCTGGCCCGTTCCGATGCCCGTACGCTCGGCGTGTTCGGATGCGGCCGTCAGGCCGCCTCGCACGTCGAGGCACTCCGGACCGCAGTGCCCTCCCTCGAACGAGTGCTCGTCCACTGCCGCGACGGCGTGCGTCGCGCTGCGTTCTGCCGCGACCACGGGTGTGAGGAAGCGGCCTCCGGCCCCGAGGTTGGCGGCTGCGACATCGTTGTCACCGCGACGACGTCCGAGGAGCCGGTGCTCCATGGAGAGTGGCTCCGCGACGGCGCCTTCGTCTGCGCGGTCGGCGCGAACGAGCCCGCGGCGCGCGAGCTCGACGATGCGGTGCTGCGGCGGGCGGCGTTCGTGTGCACGGACGCCAGGGCGCAGGCCCAGCTCGAAGCGGGCGACCTGATCGAGCCGGTCGAGCGTGGCATCCTCGATTGGCCGGCGGTGCACGAGCTGCAGGACGTCGTCGCGGGTCGCCTGGCCGGTCGCTCGAGCGAGCACGCGATCACGGTGTTCAAGTCGAACGGGCTCGCCGCCTGGGACCTCGCTGCGGCTGCGCGTGTCGTCGAGCTTGCTCAGTAGCTACGTGCCGACGTGGGCCTTCGCGTCGGCGACGAGGTCGTCACCCAGGGCGTGCACCACATCGGGCCGGTCGAGCAGGCGCCGGATCTGCTCGGGCGTGCAGCGGTTCGTCACGTAGTGGTCCTGCAGGACCTCTGCGAGCGGACGGCCACGGTGATGCTCGCGGATCACGTACTGGGCGATCCGTTCCTCACTCTGCGAACGAGAGGACAGAAACGAAAACGCGCCCTTGACTGCATCGACGATTCCCACCGGCGGAGGCGATTGTATAGTCGAGGGCGTGAAGGCTCCCGTGACAGCCGGGCGCTTCGCCGAACGGATCGTGGAGGGGCGCGACGACGGCGGCAGTCCCGAGCGGGTCGTGATCTGGATCGAGCGCCGCACCGGTGCGGTGTGGGCCGTCGGCCGGCAGGTGAACCCACAACATCGCGAGAGCGAGTCGCCGCGTGCGGACGACTACGTCTGGGAGGGCTACGAGCTCGAGGACTGTCTCGACGCCGCGAACGGCACGCTCGAGGACGACGCCGTGGTCTCCGAGGACGACGGCGGCGAGGCGAAGGTCAAGCCGTTCCGCCGCGAGGAGCTCCTCGAGCCCCTCGAGAAGTTTTTCTTCGGCCGGTCGTAGGCCACTCGAGGTTCGCGTTCGGAATCGGGTCGCCGTGCGGGTCGTGGGTCGGGAAGCCCAGCGCACGGTCGATGCGCGCCTCGAGCTCCTCCGAGATCACGTGCTCCAGCCGGTCGGCTTCGTCGTGCACCGCGTCGAGATGCAGCCCGAGCGTCTTCGCGAGATAGAGCTCGAGCAGCCGGTGATGGCGGATCACCTCCAGCGCCACGCGCTCCCCGGAATCGGTCAGCTGCGCGCCGCGATACGGCTCGTGTTCCAGCAGGTCGAGCGCGGCCAGTTTCTTCACCATCGCCGACGCGGACGCGGGTGACACCGATTGATCCTTCGCGAGCGCGCCGATCGTCACGCGACCGTGTTCGGCCTGCAGCTTGTACACGCTCTTCAGGTAGTCCTGGATCGACTCGCTCAGTCCAGCCCGCGCCATGGTGACCAGGGTAACGTGGCCGCCGTGCCGATTCGCGTGGGACACAGTGCCGACCCCGACGACGCGTTCATGGCGTGGGCCTTCGAGGCCGGGAAGGTCGATCTGCGCGGGCTCGAGGTCGAGCCGGTGGCCTCCGACATCCAGAGCCTGAACGAATGGGCGCTCGAGGGGCGGCTCGAGGTGACCGCACTCTCTGCGGGCACGTACCCGGCCGTCGTCGACCGGTACGTCCTGCTACCGCACGGCGCCTCGTTCGGCGAGGGGTACGGCCCGATCGTCGTCGCTCGGGAGGCACTCGACCCGCGGGAGGTCGAGATCGTGACGCCCGGGCCGCTCACCACGGCGACCCGTGTTCTCAAGCTCGCGCTCGGCGACGGCGTGCGCACGCGAGACCTGCCGTTCGACGCTGTGCTCGACGAGGTCGTGTCCGGCCGCGCCGAAGCCGGCCTCCTGATCCACGAGGGACAGCTCACCTTCGCCGAGCACGGGCTGCACAAGCTGCTCGACCTCGGCGTCTGGTGGCGCGACGAGACCGGCCTGCCGCTGCCGCTCGGGCTCGTCGCGGCACGCCGCGATCTCGAGCGGCTCGCGGACGTCTCGCTCGTCATCCGCGAGGCGATCGACGCCGGGCTCGCGAACCGGGACGAAGCGATGGCCTATGCGGTCGGCTTCGGCCGCGGGATCGACGCGGCGACGGCCGATGAGTTCGTCGCGATGTACGTGAACGACCTGACGCTCGACATGGGCGCACGCGGCCGCGAGGCGATCACACGACTGCTCGGCTTCGAGCCGGAGTTCGCATGACGGCGCGCGCGGTGGTTCTCTCGGCGGTCCGCACCCCGGTCGGCCGTTACGGCGGGGGGCTCGCCGGGACGCGTCCGGACGATCTCGCTGCGATCGCCGTGCGGGCCGCGGTCGAGCGCGCCGCCGTCCCGCCGGAGGAGATCGAGGACGTCTGGCTCGGCTGCGCGAACCAGGCCGGCGAGGACAACCGCGACGTCGCGCGGATGGCGGTCCTGCTGGCCGGACTGCCGGAGTCGGTCGGCGGCGTGACGGTCAACCGCCTCTGCGCGTCGGGTCTCGCCGCGATCGTCGGGGCGTGCCACGCGGTGATCGCCGGAGACGGCGATCTCTTCGTCGCCGGAGGCGTCGAGTCGATGTCGCGCGCGCCGCTCGTCACTGCGAAGCCCGATGCGGCGTTTCCGCGCGGAGATCGCGTGCTGTTCGACACGACACTCGGCTGGCGCTTCCCGAATCCGCGCCTCGAGGCGCTCTTCCCGCTCGAGACGATGGGGGAGACCGGCGAGAACGTCGCCGACCGCTGGGCCGTCTCCCGGGAGGATCAGGACGCGTTCGCTCTCCGTTCGCAGCAACGCTGGGCCGCAGCGGCCGCTGCGGGACGGTTCGACGAGGAGCTCGTGCCCGTGGGCGAGCTCGACCGTGACGAGCATCCTCGCCCTGACACGTCCGCCGAGAAGCTCGGTTCCCTCAAGCCCGCCTTTCGCGTAGGCGGATCGGTCACCGCCGGCAACTCGTCGGGCCTGAACGACGGAGCGGCGGCGGTCGTCGTCGCCTCTGAGGAGAAGGCGCGGTCGCTCGGCGCCGAACCGCTGGGCGCGTTCGTGGCGTCGGCAGTCGCGGGCGTCGACCCGCGGGTGATGGGCATCGGACCGGTGCCGGCGGTGCGCAAACTGCTCGGCCGCAGCGGTGTCACCGTCGAGCAGCTCGACCTGGTCGAGCTGAACGAGGCGTTCGCGTCGCAGTCGCTCGCCGTCGTCCGCGAGCTCGGGCTCGACGAGGAGAAGGTGAACGTCAACGGCGGTGCGATCGCCATCGGCCATCCGCTCGGGATGAGCGGTGCGCGCCTCACCGTCACATTGCTGCACGAGTTGCGCCGGCGCGGAGGCCGCTACGGTATCGCGACCATGTGCGTCGGGGTCGGTCAGGGGCAGGCTGCGTTGTTCGAGCGATGAGCGCCGCCGAGCGCTATCTCGTTCTCGGGCTCCGGCTCGGCAAGCACGTCGACGGGCTCGTCGACGCCTACTACGGGCCGCCCGAGCTGCGGGAACAGGTCGACGCCGAGGAGACGATCGAGGCGGCGCAGCTCGCGGCCGAGGCCGACACCCTGCTCGCCGAGCTCGACGACGGCTGGCTCGCGGACCAGGTGCACGGCTGCGCCACCTACGCGCACGTCCTCGCCGGCGACCCGATCTCATACAGCGACGAGGTCGAGGGGTGCTATGGCGTCCGCCCCAGGCGGGTCGCGGAATCCGTCTACGAGGAAGTCCACGCGAGGCTCGACGAGCTCCTGCCGGGCGAGGGGTCGCTCTTCGAGCGCCGCCAGGCGTGGCGCGAGCGCCATCGCTGTCCCGGGGAAAAGGCGGTCGCCGTGCTCGACGACCTGCTCCCGGTCCTGCGGGCGCGCACGTCCGCGCTGGTCGAGCTGCCGGCCGGCGAGGAACTGAGCCTCGAGCCCGTCCAGGACGAGCCGTGGTGGGCATTCAACTACTACCAGGGCAATCTGCGCAGCCGGGTCGTGTTGAACACCGACATCCCGACCTCGGGGCGCGATCTGCTGCGCCTCGCCGGCCACGAGGTCTATCCCGGGCACCACACCGAGCACGCGCTCAAGGAACAGCTGCTGCTGCGCGACCGGGGCCGGATCGAGGAGGGGATCCAGCTCGTGCCCACGCCGCAGGCTGTCTTGAGCGAAGGAATCGCCGAGGCGGGCCTCGACGTCATCCTCGACGACGCGGCCAGGGAAGAGTCCTACGCGATCGTCCGTCGTCACGGCATCCACCTCGACGATCCCGCGCTCGCCGAGCTGATCGCCAGGGCGTTCGAAGGGTTGGGCACGGTCGGCGTCGACGCGGCGCTGATGGTGCACGAGGACGGGGCCACGGTTGCCGAGGCGGAGGCGTACCTCGAGAAGTGGAGCCTGGTCACCCCAGAGCAGGCGCGCCAGAGCGCGCGCTTCATCACCGACCCGACCTGGCGCGCCTACGCGATCACCTACACGGCTGGCCGCGAGCTCTGCACCGCCTACATCGGTGGTGACCCGGCGCGCTTGCGGACGCTGCTCACCGAGCACGTGCGGATCGGCGACCTGGTCGCCGCCGTCTAGGCTCCAGACGATGTCCGTGACCGCCAGGGAGTACGGGCTGTTCGTGAACGGGGAGACGGTCGAGCCGGCAGCGGGCGGGCTGCGCGACGTCCGCGAGCCCGCGACCGGTGACCTGCTCGCGCACGCCGCGCTGGCGGGCGAGGCCGACGTCGACAGCGCGGTCGATGCTGCTCGCGCCGCGCTCGACGGAACGTGGGGCAAGACGCCCGGGACCGAGCGTTCACGGCTGCTGCACGCGCTCGCCGACGCGATCACCGCGAATCGCAAGGAGCTCGCCGAGCTCGAGTCGCGCAACGTCGGCAAGGCGATCTCGTCCGTGAAGGCGGAGCTCGCAGGGGCGACGGAGAACTTCCGCTACTACGCCTCCGCGATCGCCGCGATCGCCGGCCGCTCGAACCCGATCGGCGGCTCGCTGCTCTTCTACTCGCAGAAGGAGCCCGTCGGCGTTGCGGGCCAGATCGTCCCGTGGAACTACCCGTTGCTGATGGCCGCGTGGAAGCTCGCGCCGGCGCTCGCCGCCGGCTGCGCGGTCGTGCTCAAGCCCGATCCGCAGACGCCGCTCTCGGTGCTGCGCGTCGCCGAACTGGCCGCCGAGGTCGGGTTTCCGCCGGGCGCGATCAACATCGTTCCCGGCGACGGCCCGACGACCGGCGCCTATCTCGTCCGGCACCCCGGCATCGACAAGGTCGCCTTCACCGGCTCGACGAGGACCGGCGGCGAGATCATGCGCCTCTGCTCCGACCCGATCAAGCGCCTGACCCTCGAGCTCGGCGGCAAGAGCCCGAACCTCCTCTTCGCGGATGCGAATCTCGCGGATGCGGTTCCCGCCAGTGTGTGGGCGATCTTCGCCTCGGCCGGCCAGTCGTGCGAGGCACGGTCGCGCCTGCTCGTCGAGAAGTCGATGTACGACGACGTCGTCGCCCAGGTGACGGAGCTGTCGCAGCGTGTGAAGGTCGGGGATCCGCTGGATGCCGAGACGCAGATGGGCTCGTTGATCTCGCAGTCGCATCGCGACCGGGTGCACGGATTCGTCGAGAGCGCCCGCGAGGAGGGTGCCGAGGTGACCACGGGCGGTGCGATCGGCGAGGGGCCGGGCGCGTTCTATCCGCCGACGGTGATCGCCGGCAGCAACCAGCTGCGCGTCGCGCAGGAGGAGATCTTCGGTCCCGTCGTCACGGTGATCCCGTTCGACGACGAGAACGACGCTGTCCGCATCGCAAACGACGTCAAGTACGGCTTGCTGGCCACGGTCTGGACGGGCGACCCGGCCAAGGGCCACCGGATCGCGGCGAAGATCAAGTCGGGGACGGTCGGCATCAACATGCCGTACACGGCGTTCCCGGGCATTCCGTTCGGCGGCTACAAGCAGTCGGGCTTCGGTCGCGAGCTGGCGCTCGAGACGCTCGACCTCTATCTCGAGACGAAGTCGGTCGTGACCTACACGGGCACTCGGCCGACCAACCCGTTCGGGCTGTAGCGACGACCGGCAACTACCGCTGGGCTGTTCTCGCGGCGGGCACGTTCGCACAGGCGACGTACTCGGCGATCTGGTTCGGCGTGGCGGTGATGGCGCCTGCGCTCCGCGAGCGCTACGACCTCTCGCTCGGCCAGACCGGGATCCTCCTGGGGGCCTCGCTCGCCGGCTCCGTCGTCACGCTCGTGCCGTGGGGGATGGCCGCCGACCGGCTCGGCGAGCGCGCGGTGCTCGTCGCGGGCGTCGGCGCCTGCGGGCTGGCGCTGCTGGCCGCCTCGCGCGTGTCGGGGTTCTGGCCGCTGCTCGGCTGCCTGCTCGTCGCGGGGATGAGCGGGGCAAGCGTGCAGTCGGCGAGCGGGCGTGCGGTGATGGCGTGGTTTGCGCAGGCCCAGCGTGGGCTGGCGCTCGGCATTCGTCAGACCGCGATCCCGATCGGCGGCTTCGCCGTGGCGCTCGGGCTGCCGCCGCTCGTGCGCCAGGACGGCGTGCAGGCGGGCTTCGTGGCGCTCGGTGCCGCCTGCCTCTGCTCGACCGTCGTGGCCGGTCTCGTTCTCCGCGACGGCCCGTCCGAGCGCGACGCGACGGTGCCCGCCGGGCCATCGCCGTTCCGCGACCACCGCGTTTGGTCGATGGCCTTCGGCAGCGCGCTGCTCGTCGCGCCGCAGATGTGCCTCGTCGGGTTCACGGTCGTCTTCCTCCACGACAGCCGCGGGATGACCGCGGGCGCCGCAGCCGTCGTCCTCGCGACGATCCAGCTGCTCGGGATCGTCGGACGCATCGCAGCCGGCCGCTGGTCGGACATCGTTGCGAGCCGGATCGCGCCGATGCGCACGATCGCCTTCGTCACCGCGATCCTCACGTTGCTCACCGCGGTCGTCGAGGGCGCCCCGCTCGTCGTGCTGATCCCGGTGCTGATCGCCGCCGGGACGCTGGCCATGAGCTGGAACGGGCTCGCCTTCGCGGCGGCGGCGGAGGTCTCGGGGCGCGCGAGGAGCGGCGTGGCGATCGGTCTCCAGCAGAGCGTGCTGAACGGGATCGGCGCCGCCTACCCGCCGCTCTTCGGCGCGCTGGTCGCCGTCACCGCGTGGCGCTACGGCTTCGCGGCGATCGCCGTGCTCCCGCTCGCGGGCCGGCGGGTCCTGCGAGCATTGCGCGTGTGAGGGTCAGGGAGCGGCTCGACGAGATCTACGCGGTCGCCCAGTATCGCGCGGGCTATTCGGCCGAGGAGGATGCCGCGCACGAGCTCGCGGCCGGCTGGCTGAGAGAGGCGGGGCTCGAGGTCTCGCGCGACGCTGCCGGCAACCTGTTCGGCCGGCGTGGCGAGGCCAGGGTCTGGGCCGGATCGCACCTCGACAGCGTCCCCACCGGCGGGCGCTTCGACGGCGCGCTCGGGGTGGTCGCGGCGATCGAGGCGGCGGAGCGGCTCCCGGCCGCGCCGCTGGCGGTCGTCGCCTTCCGCGCCGAGGAGACCGGGCCGATGGGGAGCAAGCGGCTCACAGAGCTGCCGGACGCCTACCTCGAGCTGCACATCGAGCAGGGGCCGGTGCTGGCGCTCGCCGACGAGCCGCTCGGCGTCGTGACCGCGATCGCGGGCGCGGCACGTGGGGCCAAGGTGTTCACCGGCCGAGCAGACCACGCCGGCACGACGCCGATGGACGCCCGAGCCGACGCACTCGTCGACGCGGCGCGCTTCATCCTCCACGTGCGCGCCTGCGCCAGGGACGGTGCCGTCGCCACCGTCGGCGTGATCGAGGCCGAGCCGAATGCGATCAACGTCGTGCCGGAGCGCGTCACCGTCAGTGTCGACGCGCGCTCACCGGATGCGGCCCAACTCGATGCGCTCGTCGAGGCGATCGGCTTCGAGCCACAGCACCGGCTCGAACCGGCGCAGCTCAGCGACGGCTTCGACGCAGTCCTGCCGCGCGCGCCGCGCCTCGTCTCGGGAGCAGGGCACGACGCGATGGTGCTCGCGTTGGCCGGCGTTCCGAGCTCGATGCTCTTCGTGCGGTCGCTGAACGGCGGCGTCAGCCATCATCCGGACGAGCTCTCGAGCGACGAGGACATCGCGCTCGCCGTCGACGCTCTGACGGCGGCACTCGATAGGCTCGCCTCGTGAGCGAGAAGGAACTGATGACGTGGGCTGACCTCGGGAGCGGCGCTCGTGAGCTCGCGGAGGCGGTTGCCGCGGACGGCTACCACCCCGACATGGTGCTCGGCATCGCCCGCGGCGGTCTGCTCGTTGCCGGTGCGCTCGGGTACGCGCTCGGGCTGAAGAACACGTTCACGATGAACGTCGAGTTCTATACGGGGATCGACGAGCGGCTCGACATGCCGATGATCCTCCCGCCGGTTCCCGATCTCGTCGACTTCGCCGAGACGCGAGTCCTGATCGCGGACGATGTCGCCGACACCGGCGCCACGCTCAGGCTCGTCCAGGAGTTCTGCGAGGGCAAGGTCGCCGAAGTGCGGTGCGCGGTCCTGTACGAAAAGCCGCGGTCGACGGTCAAGTGCGAGTACGTCTGGCGCCGCACCGACCGGTGGATCACGTTTCCGTGGAGCGCCGAGGACCCCGTCCTCCAGGCGGTCCGCTCCTAGGCGTTCGCAGCCGGCTCGAGCTGCCGCGCAGACTCGGGCGCTTCGACGAGCACTCCTTCACCCGGTAGCGCCGCCAGGCGCTCGAGCAAGGTCGGGCCGAGCAGCGCGCAACCTGCTGCGTGGGCCACCGCCTCGCTGCCGATGAAGATGTGCATCAGGCAGCCGTCGCCGAGTTGGTGCAGGCGCCGTGCGTACGGCTCGACGATGTCGAGCAGCGCATCGAGACGCTCTTCGAGCGGGCTCGCGATGTCGAGCGGGCTGTCGACGACCCAGGCCGTCTCGAGCCGCGCCGCGGTCCGCGGCAGCTCGAACGACTCCGGCGCGTCGCTCGCCCCGTGTGCCGCCGACGGCAGGCCTGCGTGTTGCGCGATCTCCTGCACGCTGAGGGAGGAACTGAGGACACGGAAGCCGACTCTGCGGTGCTTCTCCTGCATGCACGGACCGTACGCCGCAGGGGGGAGCCCCGGAACCGCGAAAGCCCTGATCGCCCCTGCGGTTTAGGTGTCGCGGAAAGAGATCTTCTGCGCACCTTCCCAGAGGGTGAGGCGCCCGAGCTCACGCAACTGCTCCTGTCCCTCGACGAGGGAGGCGAAGTGATTCGCCCACAAGTGACCGGCTTTCGAGGCGAACGAGCAGTACCCGTAGGGGAACAGCAGCTCCGTCTCGCTCTGGCCGCCCGGATACAGCGCGAGCTCGCCCGGATGCGGGTACGACGTCGCGTTCTCCGGGCCGATCCCGAAGTCGCGGTCGCCCCACGGGATCCAGTTCGACTCGCCGCTCCAGCGGCAGTGGATGATCCGGTCGTCGAGCGGCAGGCTCGCCTTGAACGCCGCCACCGTCTGCGGAGCTGCCTCATCTTCCCAGCGCGCCACGAAACGCATGCCCGCGGCGATGATCTCCAGCACGGCGGGACCCTACCCGCTACCGAATCACGATGGCGATCGCGACGATTCCCGCTGCCGCGATCCCGAGGATCGGCCACACGTTCAGGCCGCTGTGGCGCAGGTTGAAGTAGTGGCGGACGAGCGCTCCGATCGCCATCAGTGCGACCAGCACGATCCAGCCGTTGCGGTGCCCATAGGTGAACGTGAAGTGGTTCGAGAGCATCGCGAAGACCACCGGCAGCGTCAGGTAGTTGTTGTGCACGGACCGTGTCTTGGCGCGGATGTTCCAGCGTGGGTCGGGCTCGCGCCCGGCTTCCTTGGCGCGGATCAGTTCCCAGTGCGCCGGGATGATCACGAAGAAGACGTTCCCGACCATCATCGTCCCGATCATCGCGCCCACCTGCAAATAGGCGGCCCGGGGCGCGAAGAGGTTCCACGAGGCCCACGCCGAGGCGCAGATGAATGCGAAGACGAGCACCGCGAGCAGCGCCTCGTCGCGTTCGAAGGCGCGGCAGAGCCCGTCGTAGACGAACCACGCCAGGACGATCCCGCCGACGGACAGGGCGATCGCCTCCCATGCGGTCAGATCGGCGACCGACGGGTCGATCAGAAACGAGGTCGCGTGCGCGTAATAGACGACGATGAAGAGCGCGAATCCGGAGAGCCAGGTCGTGTACGCCTCCCACTTGAACCAGTGCAGCGGCTCCGGCAGGCGTCCGGGCGCAACCTGGAACTTCTCGACGCGGTAGAAGCCGCCGCCGTGCACCTCCCAGGCCTCACCGGCGACGCCGCGCGCCGCGTCCTGCGGGTCCTTCGGGGGGTCGAGGTGGTTGTCGAGCGCGATGAAGTAGAACGACGCGCCGATCCAGGCCATCGCGGCGATCACGTGCAGCCAACGGAAGAGGAGATTCCCCCAGCCCCACCAGTAGTCGCTCAGGGCTACGAGGTGCGCCATCTGTTCACCGCTATCTGGACGAGCTCGTCCACTGCCGTGGCCAGTTCCTCCTCGCGGGTGTGCTGCAGGCGCTCCTCGAGGACCGGCACGATCTCGCGCCGCGGCCGGCCGTTCACGAACACGACGAAGCGAAAGCCGAAGCGCTCCTCGTAGACCTCGTTCAACTCGGCCAGCCGTGCGAGCAAGATCGGGTCGTCGTCGGTTCCCTGTTCGCGGGCCGAACGTTCGGACGAGGCCTTGCCGCCGATCGGCGGGTGCGCGTCGAGCACCTCTTTCTGCTCGCTCTCCGAGAGCTCGAGAGCGACCTGGCGCGCCCGGCCGAGCGGATCCTCTTGTGTCGCCAGCAGCTCCACGAAACGGGTCCGTCCCTCGAACAGCTCTGCCAGCTGCTCGGCGGTCAGCTGCCGCGGTAGCTCGCGCACGAGTAGGACGAGATGAGCAGCGGGACGTGATGGTGGCCCTCGTCGAGCTCGAGCTCGAGCTCGACTCGCTTGAAGAACGGCGACGAGGGGTGGAAGACGATGCGATAGGTGCCCGCCGTCGTGTCGGCGAGCTCGCGGATGCGCCCGTCGACGTCGGTCACGCCGTCGGCGATGAGCACGCCCGCCTCGTCGTAGAGCTCGACGCGGACACCCGCGGCCGGGCGGCCGCGCTCCGTGTCGAGCACATGGGTCGACAGGCTCATGCTTGCCACAACCTTCGCGCCTGTTTGCGGTGCTCGCGACCGATTTCCTGCACGTCCGCCCGCACGAGCGCGCCATCACGCACGACGTCCTCGCCGCCGACCACGAGCCGGTCGACGCGGTGCGGCCCGCTGAGCACCAGGTTCGCGACGAGATCGTCGGCACCGCCGAACTCCAGTCCGTCCGTGCGCCAGACCGCGAAGTCGGCCCGCTTGCCGGGCGCCAGGACGCCGATGTCGTCGCGCCGCAGCACCTCCGCGCCACCGCGCGTGCCGAGCCGAAGCGCCTCGCGGGCGGTCAGGGCGTCATTGCCGTCCCGCCCGCGCGCGACGAGCAGCGCGTTCTTCACGTCGACGAAGATGTCGCTGCGCTCGTTCGACGCGCTCCCGTCGACGCCGAGCCCGACTCGGACGTGCGCGTCGAGCATCGCACGGACCGGCGCCACGCCCGCGCCGAGACGCAGGTTCGAGGTGGGGCAATGCGCAACACCGACGCCGGCCCGCCCGAACGTCGCGACGTCGGCGTCGGACAGGTGGACGCAGTGCGCGCACCACACGTCGTCGGCGATCCAGCCAACTCGTTCGAGGTACTCGACCGGTGTGCAGTCGAACAGCTCGCGGCAGTAGGCACCCTCCTCGATCGTCTCCGCGAGGTGCGTGTGCAATTGCAGCCCCAGGCTGCGCGCGAGCGCGGCCGACTCCTCCATCAGCCGCGTCGTGACGGAGAAAGGTGAGCACGGCGCGACCGCGATCTGCACCATCGCGCCGTCGGCGAGGCGGTGCAAACGCTCCGTGTCGGCAAGGATCGTGTCGATGTCCTCGACGAGCGTGTCGGGGGGCAGGCCGCCGTCGGACTCGCCGAGATCCATCGAGCCGCGCGAGGCGACGATGCGCACTCCGAGTTCCTGTGCGGCGCGAACCTCGGCTTCGACGACGCCGGAGACGCCGCGCGGGAACACGTAGTGATGGTCGAAGACCGTGGAGCAGCCGGAGAGTGCGAGCTCCGCCAGGCCGCACCTCGCCGCCGCGTATTCCATCTCGTCGTCGATGCGCGCCCAGACGGGATACAGCGTCTTCAACCACGTGAAGAGGTCGGCCTGCTGCGCCCGTGCCCGGGTCAGCGTCTGATACAGGTGGTGATGGGTGTTCACGAAGCCTGGCGTGACCACTGCTCCGCCGAGATCTTCGGCGCCTGCCGGAGCCTCGCCGCCGTGCACCTCCGCGATCAGCCCGTCGGCGACCCGTAGCCAGCCGCGTTCGTGCTCGGTTGCCGTGTCGTCCATCGTCACGAGCCACGCGTTGCCGTACGTGGTCACGAGGCCTCCAGCGGCACGAGCTCGAACCGGTCGACGTCGACGAGCCCCTGGTCGGTGAGCTTCAGGGACGGGATCACGGAGAGCGCCAGGAACGAGAGGTGCTGGAACGGCGCCTCGAGGGTGCAACCGAGTTGCCGTACCGCGTCGACGATCGCATGGGACGCCGCGACGACCTCCTCGAGCGGCGCGTCGGAGAGCAGTCCCGCGACCGGCAGGGGCAGCTCCGCGACCACCTCGGCGCCGTCGACGACGACGATCCCACCGCCGCGGTTCGCCAGCCGGCGCACCGCGGCGGCCATCGACGCGTCGTTCATCCCGACGACGACGACGTTGTGGGCGTCGTGCGCCACCGTGGATGCGATCGCGCCGCGCTGCAGCCCGAAGCCGCGGACGAAGCCGTGCCCGACGCGCCCCGTGCCGAGGTGGCGCTCGACGACGGCGATCTTCGCCAGGTCCTGTGCCGCGTCGGCGAGCGCCTCGCCGGCGCGCGACGGAATCGTCGCGACGAGCGAGTCGGTGACGATCTGGCCGGGCACGATCCCGATCACGCGGGCGTCGCCGCCGTTCCACGGCACGCGGAACATCTCCGGCCCGAAGGCGCCGATGCGCACCGTGTGGCGGACCCAGTCCGGCACCTGCGCCCGCGGCCACTCCGCGACCGGTTGTCCGTTCTTCAGCACCAGGTCCGGGACGAAACGCTCGAGATCCGGCAGGACGAGCACGTCTGCGCGGTAACCGGGCGCAACCGCCCCGAGCCCCTGCAGCCCGTGCCAGAGCGCTGGGTTGAGCGAGGCGCAGACGAGGGCATCCTCGGCCGGGATCCCGTAGGACACGGCGTCGCGCACCATGCCGTTGATGTGACCGTCGTCCGCGATGTGCTCCGGCTCGCGGTCGTCGGTGCAGAACGCGATCCGCCCCGGGCCGTACTCGGCGAGCAGCGGCAGCAGCGCTTGCAGGTTGCGCGCCGCCGTGGCCTCGCGGATCAGGAGCCACATCCCCGCACGCAGCCGTTCGCGGCCCTCTTCCGGTGTGTACGCCTCGTGGTCGGAGCCGATCCCGGCAGCCGCGTACGCGTTGAGCGAGCGGCCGAGGACGCCGGGGGCGTGGCCGTCGACGTGCCGCGCCAGCGCGAGCTTCGCGAGCTCCGACGGCGCGCCGCCGATCACGCCAGGGAAGTTCATCATCTCGGCGAGGCCGATCACCCGCCGCCGGCGCAGGAGCGCATCGAGATCGCCCGGCGTCAGTTCGCGCCGCGGCGACTCGAAGTGCGACGCCGGCACGCACGACGAGGCCATGAAGTAGACGTCGAGTGGGATGTCGTCGCAGACGTCGATCAGCCAGTGCACGCCGTCGGTGCCGAGGACGTTCGCGATCTCGTGCGGGTCGGCGACCACTGCGGTCGTGCCGAACGGCAGGACGAGCCGCGCGAACTCGTCCACGAGCAGCTTGGACGACTCGAGGTGCATGTGCGCGTCGATGAACCCGGGCACGACCCAGCGGCCGGTGGCGTCGATCACCTCGCGGCCGTCGTACTCACCCAGGCCGGCGACGTGCCCGTCGACGACGGCGACATCCGTGTGCAGCCATTCGCGGGTGAACACCGAGAGCACGCGACCGCCGCTGATGACGACGTCCGCAGGCTCGTCGCCTCGGGCAACCGCCAGACGCCGTGAAAGTGATGCGCCCACTGCCGGAGAACCGTACCCTTCGCCTTCGTGGAAGTCCTGACTCCCCGCACACTCGCCGAAGCGCTGCGCTTGCGGGCGGAGCATCACGATGCCTGGCCGATTCAGGGCGGCACAGACGTCATGGTGGCGCTCAACTTCGACCGCGGCCGGCCCGCATGCCTTCTGAATCTGAACGAGGTCCACGAGCTCCGCGGCTTCACCCGGCAGAACGGTGCCCTTCGCCTCGGTGCCGGCCTCACCTACGGCGAGGTGGAGCACGGGCTGCTTCGCGACGTGTTGCCGGCGCTCGCGGAGGCTTCCCGGACGGTGGGGTCGCCGCAGATCCGCAACCGCGGCACGATCGGCGGCAACCTGGGCACGTCGTCGCCCGCAGGCGACGCGCTCCCGCCGCTGCTCGTCGAGCACGCCGAGGTCGAGTGCGCCTCGGTCCGCGGCACGCGTAAGGTGCCGCTCGGCGAGTTCGTCACGGGTGTCAAGCGAAACGCCCTCGAGCCGGACGAGCTGATCACCGCCGTCTGGGTGACGCCGTCGCGCGCGCCGCAGACGTTCATGAAGATCGGTCCTCGCAACGCGATGGTGATCGCCGTCGTCTCGCTGGCCGTCTCCGCGGGCGACGAGCTGCGTGCGTCCTTCGGGTCGGCGTCGCCGCGCCCGGTGCTCGTCACGGCGCCGCGGGACGACGCCGACTCCTTCGCCGAGCGCGTTGCGGCGGCGGCGTCGCCGATCGACGACGTGCGCGGCAGCGAGCGCTACCGCCGCCACGCGCTGCGCGTGCTCACGGAACGGGCGTTGAGGCGGGTCCTGCTATGAGGCGTAGGCTCGACGGAGCCGGCCAGAGAGCGAAGTCGCCGGCTTCGCCGGCGTCGGAGCGGGCATGAGGATCACACTGCAGATCAACGGCGAGGAGCACGAGGCCGACTGCTGGGAGGGCGAGTCGCTGCTCTTCGCGCTACGCGAGAAGCTCGGTTTCCCCGGGGCGAAGAACGCCTGCGAGCAGGGGGAGTGCGGCTCGTGCTCGGTGCTGCTCGACGGCACGCTCGTCTGTGCCTGTCTCGTGCTCGCGGCGCAGGCGGACGGGCACGAGGTGACCACGGTCGAGGGTCTGGGCGACGGTGGGGGGCTGCACGCGGTGCAGCAGGCGTTCGTCGATGCCGGAGCCGTGCAGTGCGGCTTCTGCACTCCGGGCCTGGTCGTCGCGACCGCGGATCTACTGCGCCGCAACGCAAGCCCGTCGGACGATGAGATCCGTGAGGCGCTCTCGGGCAACCTCTGCCGCTGCACGGGCTACGCGAAGATCTTCGACGCGGTGCGGATGGCGGTGGAGCGGGCATGAGGCGTAGGCTCGACGGAGCCGATCAGAGAGCGAAGACGCCGGCTTTGCCGGCGTTGGAGCGGGTATGACCGAGACCGTTCGCCGACTCGAGCTGGGGAAGATCGGCGAGCTCGTCCCGCGGGCCGACGCCCCGCCGAAGGTGAAGGGCGAGTTCGTGTACGCGAGCGACCTGATCGTGCCGGGGATGCTCTGGGGCCACACGCTGCGCAGCCCGCACGCTCATGCGCGGGTCGGGGAGATCGACATTTCGGCCGCCGTCTCGATGCCCGGCGTCCACGCGGTCCTCACCCACGACGACGTGCCGGGCGAGAAGCTCTACGGCCTCGAGTTCCAGGATCAGCCGGTGCTCGCGATCGATCGTGTCCTCTACTACGGCGAGCCCGTCGCGCTCGTCGCCGCGGAGCATCCCGAGCAGGCACGGCGGGCCGCCGAGAGCATCCGCGTCGAGTACGAGCCGCTCGAGCCGGTCGCAGACATGGAGCGGGCGACCGAGCTGGCGGAGCTACACCCCGACCGGCCGACCCGCGGCCACGGCTACTTCGATGATCCCCGGCCGAACGTCGTGCGGCACATCCGGATCCGGCACGGCGACACCGAGGCGGAGGGCGATGTGTCCGTCACCGGCTTCTACGAGGTCGGCAGCCAGGACCAGGCCTTCCTCGGGCCCGAGTCGGGTCTCGCCGTTCCCGACGGCGAGGGTGGCGTCGACATCTACGTCGCGACCCAGTGGCTGCACGTCGACCGGGCCCAGGTCGCCCCCTGTCTCGGCCTGCCCCTGGAGCAGGTGCGGATCCATCTCAGCGGCGTCGGCGGGGCGTTCGGCGGCCGGGAGGACCTCTCGATGCAGGTGCACGGTGCGATGCTCGCGCTGCACGCCAACCGCCCGGTGAAGATGGTCTACAACCGCGAGGAGTCGTTCACCGGTCACGTGCACCGGCATCCGGCGCGCATCTGGTGCGAGCACCGTGCCACCCGCGAAGGCCGCCTCGTCAACGTTCGCATGAGGATCCTCCTCGACGGCGGCGCCTACGCGTCGTCCTCGACTGCCGTCACCTCGAACGCCGCGTCGTTCGCGATCGGTCCGTACGAGTCGCCGAATGCGGAGATCGAGTCGACGGCCGTCTACACGAACAATCCTCCCTGCGGGGCGATGCGGGGCTTCGGCGCCGTCCAGACGTGCTTCGCCTCCGAGGCGCAGATGGACAAGCTCGCGGCCGTGCTGGACATCGACCCGATCGAGTTGCGGCTGCTGAACGCACTTGCGCCCGGAGACATGCTGCCCACCGGCCAGAGGATCACGGGGTCGATGCCGGTTGCCGAGACGATCCGTGCAGCGGCAGCGCTCGAGCCGCCCGCGGCGGAGGCGCTGCCGCGCGACGTGCTGCGCCTGCCCGGCGGCGCCGGCAACACGACGAACGGCGAGGGCGTCCGGCGGGGGGTCGGCTTCGCGGTCGGCTTCAAGAACATCGCCTATTCGGAGGGGTTCGACGACTACTGCGCGGCGCGCGTGCGGCTGCCGACGAATGGATCGGCCGAGGTGCACTGCGCCGCGGCGGAGGTAGGACAGGGCGTCACCGGGGTGATCCTGCAGGTCGCGCGAACGGAGCTCGGGCTCGAGGACGTTCGGCTCGCGCCGGGACAGACCGCGACGGTCGACTCGGCCGGGTCGGCGTCGGCGTCACGGATGACGTGGATGGCAGCGGGCGCGGTTCGTGACGCCTGCCGCGCCGCGCTCGAGGAACAGCGGCGCCGGCCGGGGGAGGAGATCGACGTCGAACGCATCTACCGTCATGCGGCGACGACGCCGCTCGATCCCGAGACCGGACAGATCACAGGCGAGCGCTCGCACGTCGCGTTCGCCACGTGCGCGATGAAGGTCGTCGCCGAGGTCGACGTCGACCTCGGCCTGACCCGCATTGTCTGGATCGGCGCAGCCCAGGACGTGGGCAAGGCGGTAAATCCGCAGCAGGTCGAGGGCCAGATCGAAGGGGGCACCGCGCAGGGCCTCGGGCTCGCGCTGATGGAGGAGATCCAGACCCGCGACGGCCTGATCACGAACGCGAGCTTCACCGACTACCTGATCCCGACTGCGCTCGACATGCCGCCGGTCGAGTCGGTGCTGATCGAGGATCCGGAGCCGGGCGCGCCCTACGGCGTGAAGGGCGTCGGCGAACCGCCGACGGTCGTCTCGACCGCCGCGATCGTTGCGGCCCTCCGCGCGGCGACCGGTCGAGATCTGGTGCGCGTGCCCGTCAGGCCGGATGACATATGCCTGTCAGAGACCAAGGGTGACTGACACCCGGTCGAGGTCCGACACCGGGTCGACATAGAGGATGAAGCGCTCGATGCCTGCATCGGCCAGAGCCCGGTAGTCGATGTCTTCGCCCGCGTGCACCGTGAACGAGGCGGTCTTCTCGATTTCGTCGTAGTCGCGCCCGATCTCCTCGCAGTGGCCGCGGAGCACGTCGAGCTTGTGGCGGTAGAACGCCGGATCGAACGAGTCCGTGAAGTTGCACGCGTCCGCGTGTTGGGCGACCAGACGGAGCAGCACCCTCTCACCGCCGCCGCCGACCAGGATCGGCCTCCCCGGGCGGCGTGCGCGCAGCACCTGGAGCGTGCGCTCGAGGTGGCGGAGCCGGACGGGGATCTCCGGCCATTCGCCGTACCCGAATTCGCGCCATTCACGCTCGTCCCAGCCGGCGCCGAGCCCGAGGATCACGCGGTCGCCGCTCGCAGCGTCGACGGTCGAGGCCATCTGGGCCAGGAGGCCCGAATTCCGGTAGAGGGCACACGTCACGATCTGGCCCAGCTCGACCCGCTCGGTCTCGCGCGCGAGCGCCGCGAGCGACGTCCAGCACTCGAGCACGCGATCCGGGTCCCCGTCGCGCGTCTGCAGATGGTCGTAGAGCCAGATCGAGTCGAAGCCGAGCTCCTCGGCGCGGCGCGCGACGGTAGCCATCGTCTCGAAGTCGCGCCCTTCGAGGTCCTTGCGCCATCCCTGCGGAACGATCAGCCCGAACCTCATGCCCGCACGCTACGTCACCCGTGGCCGACTGCGCTCTCCCGTTCGAGCTCCGGCATCGTCGTCGGCTCGCGCCGGACGACCGCGGCCACCGAGACGACGACGATCGCGGCGCCGATCAACAGCCGCCACGTCAGCTGCTCGCCGCGGAAGAGCACGCCGAGTGTGATTGCGACGACCGGGTTCACGTACGCGTACGTCGCGACGAGCCCCAGCGGCGCGTTCGCGAGCAGCCAGACGTACGCGGTGTAGCCGATGATCGAGCCGAAGAGGACCAGGTAGACCCAGCCTGCGATCGACGCCGCCGACGGCGAGAAGTCGTGCACGGTGAAGAGCGACAGCGGGAACATGATCAGCCCGCCCGCGAGCATCTCGAACGAGGTCGCTGCGAATGGATCGTCCGGCATCTTCAGGCGCGAGGAGAGGAACGAGCCCGTCGCCCACATCACCGACGAGCACACGCACAGCGCGACCCCCCACCACGTCGCGCCGCCCGAGGGCTGCGCCAGCACGGCGACGCCTGCGAAGCCGACGCCGACGCTTGCGAGCGCCTGCCACGGCAGTCGCTCATGTCCGGCCAGCCGGAGGACGACGAGCCAGAGCGGGACGGAGGCGATGATCAGCGAGGCAAGACCCGTGGGGACATCGCGCTCCGCGAAGAAGAGCACGGCGTTCGCGCCCGGCAGCAGGCACCCGACGAGGACGCACGAGGCGAACGCGCGCCGCGGCATGCGCAGCGTCCCACCGCGGGCCGTCACGATGAGCGCCATCAGCGCGCCCGCCGTGATGAAGCGCGTCGATGCCGCGAAGAGCGGGGGGATCGTCTCGCCGGCGTAGGCGATGCCGAGATACGTCGAGCCCCAGATCACGTAGACCGTGACCAGCGCGGTCCATACCTTCGCGTTCTTCGACACGTGCTAACGAACGAGCGAGAGCGCCGCGCCGATACCCAGCAGCACGATCCCGATCGCCCTCGGCGCGGAGATGGCGATCTGGTGGACCCCGAACAGGCCGAAGCGGTCGATCACTGCGCCCATCACGAGCTGGCCGGCGATCAGGATCCCGATCACCGCGGTCGCGCCGATCTTCGGCTGGGCGAACGTGATCGTCCCGACCACCGTCAGCCCCATCAGGCCGCCGAGCCACATCCAGGCCGGCGTGGTGCCGATGTGGTGCAGCCCGCCCAGGCCGCCTCGGACCGCGAGCAGGATCGCGACCGAGAAGACGAGCTGCACCGCCGTTGCGAACGTGAGTGCCTCGACGACGCCGACCGCGCCGCCGAAGCGGCCCATGACGGCCACCTGGACGGAGCCCGCCAGCCCCGCGAGCACGGCCAACGCGACCGCGACTCCGGTCACGCGGCGCTCTCGTCTCCCTGCCAGAGGCTGAAGTTCGTGCCCTCGGTGTCCTGGCAGGCGGCGAACCAGCCGTGCGTCGGTACGGGCTGCTTGTCGCCCGCGGTGCCGCCGAGCTCACGCACCTTCGCGATCGAGGCGTCGATGTCGTCCGTGTCGAAGTAGACGACAGGACCGGTTCCCGGCGTTTCCGACGGCATGACCGCGCCGCCCTGGTCGTCGCCGGTCTGGAACATGCGGTAGTCGAACTCCTCCGACATGCTCGCGCCGATGTTCCAGCCGAACAGCCCGTTCCAGAATCCGGCCGCGCGGTCGGTGTCGGCCGCGTGCAGCTCGAAATGAACGATCTTTCCCGCCATGGTTAGGCTCCTTTCACTCCAACGAAGGGGACCGAGATGGTCAGAGTGGTCGTACTCTACGACGAGGCACCCGACCCACAGCGCTACGAGGAGCACCTCGTGCTCTGCAGGGACGTCCCGGGCGCGACGTTCCGGCACGGGCCCGTCTTCGGCGCGCCGATGGGCGAGCCGCAGCACCAGTACTACGCCGAGTTCGAGTGGCCGGACCGGGACTCGTTCAAGACGGGTGTTTCGTCACCCGAGTTCGCGGCGACCGGGCAGGACGCGATGGCGATGGGACGGAGGTTCAGCGTCGAGTTCGCGCAGCTCGAAGTGCTGTAGGAGATCGGTGCTCTAGGTGTAGGACCCGAGCACGTTGGTTCTGCTGACCGGTGGTTGGTGGCCGAGTGCTGAGTGTCGGCGTCGATGGTTGTAGTGGAAGAGCCAGCCGTCAAGTGCGGTGGTGCGCTCGCTGGCTTGAGCCGTAGATCGGGCCGTAGGCCCAGCCGGCGAGCATCGTGCGGATGAAGCGCTCTGCTTTTCCGTTTGTCTGCGGGCGGTGGGGCCGGGTGCGGAGGTGTTTGATGCCGAGCAGCCGGCAGGCGAGCGGCGTGGACGACGGCGCGGTAGCAGGAACCGTTGTCGGTCAGCAGCTGCTCGACTTCGATCCCGTAGCGTCGATAGAAGGCGACCGCTCGGCGAAGGAAGCCGGCCGCGGTTGCGGCCGTCTCATCATCGAGAACTTCGGCGTAGGCGAGTCGGCTGTAGTCGTCGACTGCGATGTGCACGAACTCCCAGCCTGCAATCTCCGGTCGAGCGGCCGTTGATCCTGGTCTTTGCCTGCGAGGCGCGGCTGCCGCTGATCCGGTGGCCGACACCGCGGATCCGGCCGAGCTTCTTCACGTCGATATGGATCAGCTCGCCCGGCCGTGAGCGCTCGTAGCGGACGGGCTGCTCGAGCCCGATCCGGCCCAGGCGGCCCAGCCCCAGCCGGGTCAGGATCGCCCGACACCGTCGAGAGCGGCATCGCGAGCGTCTCCGCGATCTCCGCGGCCGTCATCCGCAAGCTGACGCAGCTTCACGATCACCGCGACCCGCTCCGGCTCTGTGTCCGGTTTGCGACCCGCCGCGGCGCTGACGAGCGGTCAAGCAGCTGTCCGGTCGCCAGCCGCGATAGCGGCTGACCCACTTCTGTGCACAGCGCACACTGACGCCGGCCGCCTCGGCCGCCGCCCTCACCGTCCAGCCATCAACCACCACACGCCGCGCCAGCTCACGACGGCCGCTCCAGCTGAGAGCCGCGTTACCGTGCAGATCCATCCGGGTCGCCTCCTTGGGGCTTGAGCTCCCTTTGACAGCGCTCAGCCTCCAAGGCGGCCCGGATGAACCAACCTCCTCAGGAACTACATCTAGGCGAAGCGCGGCCTGCGCTTCTCGCGCACCGCCGCGACGCCCTCGTGCACGTCGGGGCCGGTCATGTCCAGGAACTCGAGCGCGAGCGACGCGTCGAAGGCCGGCCCGGCCGCGCGGAGCCAGTTGTTGAGCGCGAGCTTCGTATGGCGGATCGCGGGCTGGAGCCTTCGGCCAGGCGCGCGGCGAGCTCGAGCGCCCGCGGCTCGAGCTCGTCCTCGGCGACGCAGAGCGAGACGAGCCCGATCCGCTCGGCCTCGACGCCGTCCAGCGGCTCGCAGAGGAGCAGGTGGTACTTGGCTTTCGCCAGTCCGCAGAGCAGCGGCCAGACGATCGCGGCATGATCGCCGGCGGCGACGCCGAGCTTCGTGTGCCCGTCGACGATCCGGGCGGCCGGAGTCACGATCGAGATGTCGGCGAGCAGCCCGACCGCCAGGCCTGCACCGACCGCAGGCCCGGTGATCGCAGAGACGATCGGCTTCGGGCAGTCGATCACGTTGTAGACGAGGTCACGCGCCTCGTGGAAGACACGGATGCGCGTCTCGACGTCGTCGGCGATCGCGAGCACGAGGTCGAGGTCGCCGCCGGCGCTGAACGCTCCGTCGGCGCCCCGGACGATCACCGCGCGCGTGTCGTCGTCTGCGCCGATCGTCTTCCAGATCGCCGCGAGCTCCCCGTGCATCGCGGCGCCGACCGCGTTCAGCTTCCCGGCTGCGCGCAGCGTCAGGCGCAGCACGTATGGCGCCGGACGGTCGAGCTCGAGGCTCGGAAAGGCGGCGTAGGCGTCCACGCCAGAGGACTCTAGACCCGGTTATGGTTGGCGCGTGTCCGAGGTCGAGATCACGCGTGCGGGTGCGGTCCTCACGATCACGCTCAACCGCCCGGACGTGCTCAACGCGCTCAACCGAGCGGTGCACGCTGGGATCACAGCTGGACTCGAACAGGCGAAGGATCCGTCCGTCCGCGCGGTGGTGATCACCGGCGCGGGGCGCGGGTTCTGCGTCGGCCAGGACCTGCAGGAGTTCAGCACCGGTGCCGGCGATGTCGCCCAGAACCTGCGCGACAACTACCACCGGAACGTGCTCGCGATCCGCGCACTCGAGAAGCCGGTGATCGCTGCGGTCAACGGCGCGGCAGCCGGCGCGGGAATGTCGCTCGCGCTGGCCTGCGACGCGCGAATCGCGGCGGACACGGCGAGCTTCGTCCCGGCGTTCATCAAGATCGGACTCGTTCCCGACTCGGGGGGAACGTGGCTCGTGCGGCGGCTGCTCGGCGCTGCGCGCGCTTTCGAGTGGCTCACCACCGGTCGCCGCGTCGACGCCGAGGAAGCCCGCAGCTGGGGCCTCGTCAACGAGGTCGTCCCTGCGGACGAGTTGCCCACCCGCGCGCACGAGGTCGCGGAGCTCTTCGCGGCAATGCCGACGCGCGCGGTCTGGCACACCAAGCGGCTGCTGGACGCCGCGGAGGACTCGAGCTTCGACGAGCAGCTCGAGCTCGAGGCGCGAACGCAGGCCGAGCTGACGAGGACGCCGGACTTCACGGAGGGCGTCGCCGCGTTCCTGGACAAGCGGGACGCGCACTTCACCGGCGCCGGCGTCGACTGGCCGCATCCGATCCGGCTCGAGGTCAACGACGACCTGCGGCGCTGGCGGCTCACGGTGGCGCTCCGGTGGTTGCTCGCGTTGCCACATCTGGTCGTGCTCACGCTGTGGACGTACCTCGCCCTCCCCGTCGTGATCGTCAACTGGGTGATCGGGCTCGTGCGCGGCCGGCCGTCTGCCGGCCTGCACAGGTGGACGACCCGGTTCGTCCGCTACCAGGCACAGGTTTACGCCTACGTGTACTTCGTCGCCGACCCCTTCCCGTCGTTCCGGGGGTGGTACGGCACCTATCCGGTCGACCTCGCGGTCGATCCGGTGACGGACCAGAACCGCTGGAAGACCGCCTTTCGCATCCTGCTCGTCCTGCCTGCCTACGTGCTCGCGACCGTGCTCGGCTACGTCCTGCTCGTCGTCGCTCTGCTCGGAGGGCTCTTTGCGCTCGCGACCGGTCGGTATCCGCGGGGCTTCCGCGACCTGAGCGCCTACTGCATCCGGTACCAGGCTCAGACTTACGGGTACCTCCTGCTGCTCACCGACCGCTACCCGACGCTCGCGAGCGGGAGCGGCTACCAGTTCGAGAGAGGACCGCAATGATCGACCCACAAGTCGAGCCCCACCCGATCGGCCTGATCGTCGACGACGATCTGAAGCGCACGCGCCTCACCGTCTTCTTCCGGCTGCTGCTGGCGATCCCGTTGGCGATCTGGCTCGCGATCTGGGGGATCGCCGTGTACGTCGCGGTGCTGATCGCCTGGTTCGTCGCGCTCTTCACCGGCCGTCTGCCGGCGGGCCTGCACGAGTTCATCGCGCGCTACCTGCGCGCGTTGACGCACCTGTCGTCGTACGTGCTGCTCCTTGCCAACCCTTGGCCGCCGTTCGGCGGGACACAGGGCGCATATCCAGTCGACCTGCGTGTCGATCCTCCCGCGACGCAGAGCCGGCTGGCCGTGTTCTTCCGGGTGCTGCTCGCGATCCCCGCGCTCTTCCTCTGCTACGTCTTCCGCCTCGTCAACCAGGTGGTCGCGTTCCTCGGCTGGTTCTACTGCCTCTTCACCGGTCACATGCACCGCGGCATGCGCGACATCAGCGCCTGGATGCTCCGCTACGAGCTGCAGACCTACGGCTACCTCTTCCTGCTGACGGGCCGCTACCCGAGCCTGTCGGGCGCGCCGACCGCCTAGACGGCAAGGGCCGCGAGCGACGCGGCGATCGAGACCGGCACGAGCACGAGGCCGAGCAGCGTGTAGGTGCGCGCGCTCGGCCTCGCCTCGTGGCTGCGCGCCACGCGGAGCCAGAGAAACGCCGAGAGCGAGCCCGTCACGGCGAGGTTCGGGCCGAGGTTGAGCCCGATCAGGAGTGCCCGCGGGTGAGCGGGGACGTCGGCCGCGAGCAGCATGGACGCGGGCAGGTTGTTCAGGCAGATTGCCGCGACCGCACCGGTCGCCGCGGTCTGCCAGCGATCGAACGAGTTGACGAGATGCTCCGGGCCGTGCCACCAGCGGCCGAGCGAGCCGACAGCGACCGCCAGCAGGAAGAGGCCCACGAGCACGCGCGGGTCGGCGGTTGCGAACACGCGCTCACGCGTGGTGCGCGCCAGGAGCACGACGACGACACCGACGATCAGGACCGGCAGGGCGGGCGAGGCGAGAGCGAGCACGAGGATCGTCGAGATGCCGACTCCGACGGCGCCGAGCCCGAAGTGCGCGCGCGCCGCCTCGCGCTCCCCCGACGCCGGTGCCCCGAGAGTGCGCCAGAACGCGATCACGAGGATCAACGTCGTCGTGACGACCGACGCGACCGCGGCGGGCCACATGCGTGCGAGGAACGTCGCACCGGACACGTGCTCGTGATGCAGGACGATCAAATTCGTCAGATTCGAGCCTGGGAGAAAGAGCGAGGCCGCGTTCGACATGAAGACGGTGCCGTAGAGGAACGGCGCCTCGTCGATCCCGCGGTGGCGCGCGAGGTGGAGGAGGACCGGTGTCAGAAAGAAGACCGACGTGTCGAGGTTGAGGATCGCCGTGACGAGCGTGACGAGCCCCAACGCCGCGACGAGCAAGGCCCGCGGGCCGAGCGGCAGCCGCGACAACCGGGCTCCTGCGGCGGCGAAGAGGCCGTCGCGTTCGGCGACGACGCCGACGAGCAGGAGCCCCGTGACGAGGGCGAACGCAGGCCAGGCCTGCGCAGCGGCTGCGCGGATCGCGTCGGCATCGTGCATCGGCCGGCGGAGATTAGGGGAGAGCGCTGCCGGCAGCCGGAGGCATCAGTCCGGGCAGGCCCGCCGTGTCGGGCGGAGCGGGCACGACCGGCAGGCCCGCCTCGATCCACGCGGCGAATCCACCCACGACGTCGCCGGCGCGTGTGAAGCCGAGCTCGACGAGAGTCGCCGCGGCGAGGCTCGACGACTCGCCGTGATCACACAGGAGGATCACCGGCTCGTCGAGCCCCGGCGCGTGCGGGCTTCGCCACTCGCTGTCCGGGTCGAGGCGCCACTCGAGCACCGTGCGCGGGATGTGCAGCGAGCCGGGCACCACCTGCTCCGGCGCAGCGCGAAGATCGATGATCCGCGCGCTCTCGTGCGCTGCCGCCCAGGCTGCAGCGGGCTCATGACGTTCGATCGTCGCCCGGGCGTCCCGGAGCAGCTCGGCGAGGGTGCGGCGCGCCGTCAAGTCGTGGCGGGTCAGGGCTGTAGATGCTGGAAGACGGTCTTCGTTCGCTTCTGATCGAGCTTGCGGATGACGAAGATGTCGTGCTCGGAGACCGCACCGACATAGCTCTTCACGAAGAACCGCGCGGATCCGTCGGCCGGTCCGCAGGTCACGTATGTCTTCGCCTGCAGACGCTCGACGGCACAGAAGATGTGGGTGCCGGTGACGGTTGCAACCGTTCCGACCACCGCACGGAACTGTTTCCCTGTCGTCGCGGGGCCGGGGAAGGTGGCGCCGGAACCGGCGGGCTCTGGCTCACGTTTGACCTGCTGCGGCGTCGAGGACGCGGATGCCTTGAGGACGAGCAGCGCCGTGTCGGCGACGGCGAACCCGTAGCTGCCGGCGCGCGGCGACTGGCCGCTGCCCTCGCCGCAGACGATCGTCGTAGGGCCGCCGGATGCCGAGACCGCGCAGTGGAGGGCAGTGCCGGTGACCGTCATCTGATCCCCAGGCCCGAGCCGCAGCAGCTTGGCGCCGGAACGGTCGTGCGCCGACCGTGCGGCACCTGCGGCCGTCGCGGCCACAAGCGCGGCGACGACGCCCAGAGTGGCAGCAGCGGCTAGTCGCCGCTGCCTGCACGTCGTCCGCGGGGCCGCCATCGTGCGACGCTACCGCATCCGCCGGTCGAGCTAGATCGTCTTGAACTGCTCGAACGGCTGACGGCAGCTCTCGCACCAGCGGATCGAGCGGCATGGTGTGGGGCCGAAGATGTTCTCGAGCCGTGTCTCGGTCGAGTTGCAGTACGGGCAGCGGAACGCCTTCGACTGCAACTGGACGAGCGTCGTCGGCCCGGCGCTGCGCGGCGCAGGCGGCGCGAGCCCTGCAGCGCGTAGCTTCTGGCGGCCGGCGGCGGTGATGCGATCGGTCGACCACGAGTCGTCCTGGATCACCGCGACCTCCGGCTCCGCGCCGAGCGCGGTGATGCTCGCTTCCAGTGCGCGCTTCATCACCTCGAGCGCGGGGCACCCGAGGAAGGTCGGCGTGAACTCGATTCGCACCCGGTCGCCGTCGACGGCCACGTCGCGGATCACGCCGAGGTCGACCAGCGAGATGACGGGGATCTCGGGGTCGGGGATCTCGTCGAGCGCCGCCCAGACGGCCTCGGCCGTCACCATTGCGCGCCCGGAACCGACCGTCGCACCTCGGTCATCACGTCCCACAGGTCGGTGAGCGCTGGGAGATGCGCGCCGCGCTCGTTCGCCGTGACGACCTCGCGGCCGACGCGTCGCGCCAGCTCCGGGCGTAGCTCCGGCTCGAGCACGCCGAGCGCGTACGGCCACAGTTCCTCGACGGCCGTCCGGAAGCGCGGCTCGTCGCGAAGCCGTGCCGCCCAGAGCTCCGCGTGCAGGCGGTGGTAGGTCTCTTCGCGGTCGATCTTCGCCGCCAGGCCGGCCAGTTCGGTGTCGTCGGAGCTCAGCAACGCTTGGAGGCGCACACGGTCGGCCTCCTCATAGAGATAGCGGCGGGCGATCGTGTGCGCCCATTCGAGCAGATGCAGCTCGACGAGTGGTGCACAGCAGTAGTCGTCCGGCCGGCGGTCGAACGCGAGCGCGTCGGCGTCGCTGCCGAGCTCCCGCGCCGCGAGCTCGTACAGCGCGCGCGCGTGGCCGATCTCGTTCTGGGCGATCGACGAGAACGCGACGTCCTCCTCGAGCGTCGGCGCGATCCCGGTCCACTCCGAGTCGCGCCAGCCGAGGATCAGCTCGTCGTCAGCGATCGACAGAAGGAGCGAAGCCCGCGCGTTCACGTGCGATGCGCAACCTTTCCTTGATCGAGTAGCCGTCGACCCGCCGGTACTTGAGGTCGAACTCGTCGGCCCAGTCGGTGATCGCATGGATCGATTCCCGCGGCACGAGCCACAACGCCTCCGACTCGCCGCGCCGGCCGTACTGCTCCCGGGCCCAGGCGTCGGCGAAGGCGGCGTCCGGCGCCTCCACGGAGCCCGCGTGCGCGAACGGTTGTCCCTTCCGCTCCTGGCGGAACACCTCGAAGATCATGCCGCGAGAGCGTCGCGTACCCACTGCTCCTGCGCGAGGAAGCGGGCGCGGAAGGCGAGCCGGTCCTGAGAGCGCGGCCCGTGGCCCGTGACGACGGACTTGAGCTCGGCCCAGTCCGGCTCCGAGTACGCCCAGACGCCGTCGTCGCCACGGCGCAGATTCGGGTCGGGCACGGTGAGCCCGAGCTCCCAGATCTGCGGCACATAGCCCTCGAGGAACTGCTGCCGCGCCTCCTCGTTGCCCTGGGACTTGATCCGCCACACGTACATCGGGTCCTCGTCGCGCGGGATCGGATTGCCGTGGAACTGCATCAGCGGCCCCCACCACCGGGTCAGCGCCTCCTGCACGAGTTCCCGCTGCTCATCGGTGCCGGTCATCATCGCGAGGATCACGTCGCGCCCGTGGAGGATGTGGAACGACTCCTCCCAGCAGATCTTCTTCATGATCCGCGCGTACGGCGCGTAGGAGCACTTGAGCAGCGCCTTCTGGGAGATGATCGCCGCGGCGTCGACGAGCCACGCGATCACGCCCACGTCGCCCCAGCTCCTCGTCGCGTAGTGGAAGACGTTGTGAAACTTCGCCTTGCCGGACAGGAGGTCGGCGAACATCGCGTCGCGCGGCTTGCCGAGATCCTCGGCGACCCGGTAGAGCAGCTGCGCGTGCCCGACCTCGTCCTGCACCTTGGCCGTCAGTGCCAGCTTCCGTTGCAGCGTCGGTGCCTTGAGGATCCATTCGCGCTCGGGCAGCACGCCCATCAGCTCGCTGTTCGCGTGCATCTCGATGAACTTGATCAGCTTCTGCCGGTAGTCGTCGGGCAGCCAGTCCGTCGCCTCGATCTGTCCGCCCCCCTGAACGTACGCGAGAAATTCCTGCGTCCGAGCGTCCACGCCCTGAGCCTCCCTACCGATCGTTAGGCTGGCCATCATAGATGTCGACGAGGCGTGAGGAGCTGACCAGGATCGCCGCCCGGCTCTTCGCGGAGCGCGGCTACCCGGGCACCTCGCTCGCCGATCTGGCGGACGCGCTCGGCATGCAGAAGCCCTCGCTCTACCACCACATCTCCTCCAAGGAGGACCTCCTCTGGGAGATCGCCTGGGAGGGCGCGCAAGCCTTCCACGCCGGCCTCGACCGGCTTCCGGCCGAGGCGCCGGCGACCGAGCGAATTCGCTTCGCGCTGCGCGCGCATCTCGCCGTCGTCGCCGGCCAGCTCGACATCGCGACCGTCTTCGTCCGCGAGTGGCGTTATCTGGAAGGAGAACGGCGCGAGCGCTTCGTCGCGGAGCGCCACCGTTACGAGGAGCGAATCCGCGCCCTCTATCGGGAAGGCGTCGAAGGGAGCGAGCTGCGCACCGATCTCGACGTCGCCACCGCTGCGCTCCTCTTTCTCTCGGCGGCGAACTGGGCATACACCTGGCTCCGGCCGGGCTCGGACACGGAGCAGCTCGCCGACCGGCTGTATGCCGCACTGCTCGAGGGGATGCGGGGGTACGCCACGCCCGATTAGCCGAGCGGAAACCGCGAACGGGTGCTCCACAGGCCGCTCGACTCGTCTTCCTCGATCAGGAGGATCTCGCGCAGGCGACAGGCAATCGGCAGCGCAACGTCGAGGTCGAGCGGCGTCTCGCTGACGGTCAGATGCGGGATCACCTCGTCGAACGCGCCCCCGTAGGGCGGATGGCCGGGCCAGCGCTGCCAGACCGCGGCCGTCAGGTCGGCGAAGCGCCAGGCCGGATCGGGGCGCAGCCACACGTGCCCGTCCTCGAACCGCTCGACGCGATCGAGCACGAAGTCGAAGGCGGTGAAGCGCGCAAACAGGTCGCGCAGCGCATCCTCGTCCACCTCCGCGGGTGGCTGGAACGGGAACAGGATCGTGATGTGAGCGGGCACCCCTCGTGCCGCGGACGGGTCACGGGTGAGCCGGACCGCGCCCACCGCAGGCTCGGCCTCCGGCACCGCAGCGATCAGGGCAGTGCGGCGTGTCATGCTCGCAAGCGTGAAGCGCGCCCTCCTGATCGTCAATCCCTACTCGACTCAGGTAACGGGTGCCAGGATCACCGAGGTCGAGAACGCGCTGCGCGAACGGATCGATCTGCGCACCGAGTTCACGCAGCATCCCGGGCACGCCACCGAGCTCGCGGCGGACGGAGCAGCGTCGGACGTCGACGCGATCCTCGTCTTCTCCGGCGACGGCACCTACAACGAGGCGCTGAACGGCGCGCACGGGGAGGTGCCGTTCGGCTTCCTGCCGGGTGGCGGCACGAGCGTCCTGCCGCGCGCGCTCGGCGTGCCGCGTGACGCGGTCGCGGCCGCCCGGGCTGCCGGCGCCGCGATCGCCGAGTCAAGGCTGCGCCGGATCTCGCTCGGCTCGGTGAACGGCAGGCGATTCTGCTTCTCAGCAGGCGTGGGTTTCGATGCGGAGGCCGTCCGCCGGCTCGACGCCCTGGGGCGCGCTCCCGGCGGTGCGCGCCCCGGTGACCTGACGTTCATGCGAGCGATCGCGAAGATGATCTTCGAGCGTCGCGGCCGCTGGGACCCGCAACTCGAGATCGCCGGCGTGGGACGGGCGGCATTCATCCTCGTCGCCAACGGTGATCCTTACTCGTATGCCGGCTCGGTGCCGCTGCGAATCGCTCCGCGGGCGAGCTTCGAGGCCGGCATCGACTTCGTCGCGCCGTCTCGCGTCCGGGCGCGCGACGTGCCGCGCATCCTCTCCTGGATCGTCCGCGGCAACGGCTACGCCGACTGGGTGCTGACCGGGCACGACCTCGACCGGATCGAAGTCCAGTGCGACCGCCCACTGCCGCTGCAGGCCGATGGCGAGGATCTCGGCGATTTCGACACAGTGGTCTTCGAGGCGAGACGCGATGCGGTTTCTGTGCTGGTGTAGCGCAGCGCTCGTTCTCGCATCGTGCGGCTCCGCCAAGCAGGCTGTGCCTCGGGATCCGTTTGCCTACGACGCTGCAGCGGCGCCCGCCGTCGCGGACGACGGCGTGTATGCGTCGAGCCCGCGGGCGACGATCCACAGCATCTCGTTCGCCGGCAGCGGCGGCTCGCGCGTCGCCGCCTTCCTCGTCGTCCCGCGGAGCGGGGGCCGCCATCCTGGTGTGCTCTTCCTGCACGGGTCGGGTGGAGACCGCCGCGATCTGATCCTCGAGGCGGCGCTGCTCGCCGAGCATGGCGCGGTGACGATGACCATCTCGCAGCCGAACGACGCGCTCACCTACCGTCCGCTCGTCGTCAACGCGCGTCGTGCCCTCGACGCGCTCGTCGCCCGGAGCGATATCGACCCGAAGCGGCTCGCCGTCGTCGGCTTCTCGCTCGGCGCCCAGACGGCGGCCATCCTGGTCGGCGACGATCACCGGGCGAAGGCCGCCGGGATCATCGGCGGCCGCGGCACGGACGCTGCGCGCTACTGGATCCACCGCAGTCGAGCCGATCTCTTCTTCCAGGCGGGGACTCGAGACGCCGTCGTTCCGCACGCGCAGCTCCTGGCGCTCGAACGTGCGGCACCCGGCCGGCCGCGCGTTCGCTGGTACGACGCGGGGCACGTCGTCGATGCCGCGATCCGCCGGGATCAGCTCGCCTGGCAGGCCGCCGAGCTGGGCCTCAGGTAGCTTCCGCCCCGCATGGCCTCCATCGACGCCCTGCGGCACACCACGAGCCTGGCGGAGAGCGAGCTCCTCGAGCTGTATCGCCGCATGGTGCTGCTGCGCACCTTCGACGAGCGCTCGGTCGTCTATCAGCGCCAGGGCCGCATCGGGACCTACGCGATCTCCTGGAACCACGAGGCGATTCAGGCGGGTGCGACGTTTGCGCTCGGCGATGACGACTGGATCTTTCCGTCGTATCGGGAAGCGGCGATCGGGCTCGTGCGCGGCATGCCCGCGGAGACGATCCTGCAGTGGTGGCGTGGGCACCCGGCCGGCTGGTGGAGCCCGTCCGACTGGAACGTCGCGTCGATCTGCGTGCCGATCGCAACCCACGTCCCGCATGCCGCAGGCCTTGCCTGGGGGAAGAAGCTGCGAGGTGAGAACGTCGTCGCGATGGCGTTCTTCGGCGACGGGGCGACGAGCGAGGGCGCGTTCCACGAGGGGGTGAACTTCGCCGCGGTGATGAACGCGCCGGCGGTGTTCGTCTGCAACAACAACCAGTGGGCGATCTCGACCCCGATCGAGGCGCAGACCCGTGCCGAGACGCTGGCCGACAAAGCGGTCGGCTACGGCATCCCGGGTGTGCGCGTCGACGGGCTCGACGTGCTCGCCGTCCACGAAGCGGCCCGTGCGGCCGTCGACCGGGCTCGCTCGGGCGGCGGGCCGACATTGATCGAGGCTATCCACTATCGGGCGGCGCCGCACGGCACGGCGGACGACCCAGGCGCGTACATCGATCTTGCGCGCGTCGAGGAGGAGCGTGCGAACGAATGCATCGGCAGGTACGAGAGGTTCCTGCGCGACGCCGGGATCTTGGACGAACAGCTCGTCGCGTCGCTGCGCAAGGACGCCGAGGACGTGATGCGCGCGGGCATCACCGCGGCCGAGGCTGCACCGCCGCCCGACCCCGAACTTCTGTTCACGCGGGCCTATGTCGATCCTCCTCCGAACCTCCGCCATGGCTGAGCTGACCCTCGTCGAGGCGGTCAACGACGCACTCCACACGGAGCTCGCACGCGACGACAACGTCCTCGTCATGGGCGAGGACGTCGGCCGGGCCGGCGGTGTGTTCCGCGCAACCGTCGGGCTCCGTGACCGCTTCGGCGCCGACCGGTGCGTCGACACGCCGCTCGCCGAGGCGGGCATGCTCGGCGCGGCGGTCGGCCTCTGCATGGCCGGTTGGCGGCCGGTGGTCGAGATGCAGTACGACGCGTTCTCCTACCCGTGCCTGGACCAGCTGATCACGCACGTCGGCCGCTACCACTGGCGCACGAGCGGCCGCATGCAGTTTCCGATCACGATCCGCATGCCGTACGGCGGCGGTGTCCGGGCGCCCGAGCTGCACGACGACTCGCCGGAGACGTACTACGTGCACACGCCGGGGATCAAGGTCGCGATCCCGTCCACGCCGGCCGATGCAAAGGGCCTGCTTGCTGCGGCGATCCGCGATCCCGATCCGGTCGTCATCTTCGAGCCGAAGTTCGTCTATCGCACCGCGCGCGGTGAGGTTCCCGAGGGCGAGCACGTGGTGCCGCTCGGCCGCGCGCGGATCGCGCGTGCCGGCACCGACGTGACCCTGATCGCGTACGGCGCCATGGTGCCGGTGTGCGAGCGCGCGGCCGAGGAGCTCGTCGGCGAAGCGTCGTGCGAGATCGTCGACATCCGTTCGCTGCGTCCGCTCGACGAGCAGACGATCCTCGCGTCCGTGGCCAGGACGGGTCGCGTCGTGATCGTCCACGAAGCGCCGCGCACGGTCGGCTTCGGCGCCGAGCTTGCGGCGGTGATCGCAGAGAAAGCGATCTTCGACCTGCAAGGCCCGGTGCTGCGCGTGACGGGGTTCGACGTCCCGTATCCGTACTGGACGATCGAGGACTCCTACGTTCCCTCCGTCGCGCGCGTCGCCGCGGCCGTGCGTTCGCTCCTGTGACCCCGCTCCGGCGCCGGCGAACCGCCGGCACCTGCGCTCCTGGGCGGCTCCGTCGAGCCTACGCCGCCTGATCCCGCTCCGGCGCCGGCAAAGCCGGCACCTGCGCAGCCGTCACCTGCGCTCCTGGGCGGCTCCGTCGAGCCTACGCCGCTGACCGAACGGCTCAGACTGTGGCTCGAGCGGGACCGCCGTGGCGCGGGGTATCACCTGCGCGACGCGGCGACCGGCGAGCGGGTGACGTGGGAGGACCCGCGCATCCTCGTCGTGCCCGTGGCCGGCGTGTCGTTCCGTCCCGAGGCGGTTGCCGACGCCTCCTTCGATCCAGGGCGCCGCGTCGCACTCGTGCCCGAGCCCGACAACGAGCACGACGCGAACGCCGTCGCGGTCTGGAACGAGGAGCGCACGCTCCAGGCGGGGTACGTGCCGCGCGAGCTCACCTCGGAGCTGGGCGGGGACGAGCAGGCGGTTTCGCTCTGGCGCGCCGGCGAGGGCCTGCGCATCCTGGTCGTCCCGGCAGACGCCTGGATCGGGCGCCCGCGCAGGTAGCCTCCGACGCCGTGTCCTACGAGTTCAAGCTGCCGGACCTCGGCGAAGGGTTGACCGAAGGAGAGGTCGCCCGGTGGCTCGTGGCCGAAGGCGATGAGATCCACGAGGATCAGCCGCTCGTCGAGATCCAGACCGACAAGACGACGGTCGAGATCCCGTCGCCCGCCGCGGGGAAGGTGACGAGCATCCGCGTCGCCGAGGGGGACGTCGTCCCCGTCGGGACCGTGCTCGTCGTGATCGGTGACGACGGAGCCGCGCCGCCGCCGCAAGCAAGTAACAGTCTGTTACAAGCATCCGCGCCGGCCCTCCCGGAGCGAACGGAGCGGGTTCAGGCCACGCCGCTCGTGCGGAGAATCGCCGCAGAACTGAGCGTCGACGTCGCGACCGTCAGTCCAACCGGCCCCGGCGGGCGGATCACCGAGGACGACGTCCGAGCCGCCGCCGGAACAAGTAACAGTCTGTTACAAGCTCCTTCGGAGGGCCGCCGCGAGAAGGTGCGCGGTGTGCGTCGGCAGATCGTCGAGCATCTGACCCGCGCGCACCGTGAGGTGCCCGCCGTCACCTACGTCGAGGAGTGCGACTTCTCCACGGTCGACCTCAAGCAACTGCTGCCGACGGTGCTGAAGGCGACTGCGCTCTCGCTCCAGGAGTTCCCCGAGTTGAACGCGCGGCTCGAGGGTGACGAGATCGTCTTCCTCGACCGCTACGACCTCGGCGTTGCGGTGCAGACCGAACAGGGGCTCGTCGTGCCGGTCGTTCGCGGCTGCGCCGAGCGTGCCCTCGAGGAGCTGAGGGCCGACGTCGACGAGCTCGCCGAGAAGGCGCGCGCGGGCAAGCTCGACCCTGCGGAGCTCCGCGGCTCCACCTTCACCGTGACGAGCGCGGGCAAGCTCGCGGGGCTCTTCGTGACTCCCCTCGTCAACACTCCGGAGGTCGGCATCCTCGGCGTCCATCGCATCGGGCCACGCCCCGTTGTGCGGGACCAGGAGGTCGTCGTGCGCCCGATGGGGAACATCAGCGTCACCTTCGACCACCGCGTGGTCGACGGCGCGCGGGCGGCGCAGTTCACCCTCGCCGTGATCGCCCGGCTCGAGGCCTGAGCCTGCGGGGACGTAAACTCCTGGTCGTGGGGGGCTGGTACACGATCGGGATCTTCGTCGGGCTCGGCACGTCGCTCGGCGTCGTCGCCACCGCCGTCGTCGGGCGTGCACTCGTCGGCCTCGTCGTTGCCGGCGTGGTGGCCGTCGCGCTCGGCTTCGCCTTCGGCAACTGGGAACAGGCGGCCGGCGGTCTCGTCGGAGCGCTGTGCGGTGCGCTGGGCTCGGGGCCGCTCGTCGCCGGCGCGCTGCGGCGCGGTGGCACGCGCGGTGGCACGTCGATCCTCTTGGCGCTGGTCGCGCTCGTCGGGGCGGCGCTCGCCTTCGTCCCCGTCGTCGGCTACCTCGAAGCGGCTGCCGTGCCGATCCTGGGCGCCCGCCTGCGGCGCCGCTCGCCCGACACCCACGCCGGTCTGCGCACCCTCGCGCGGGACTGATGCCGGCAGCAAAGCCCGTCGTCCTGGTCGTGATCGACGGTCTGACGCCGTCGATGTTCGAGAGCGCCGCCGCTCCCGCGCTCCGCTTCCTCGCCGAGCACGGGGAGTACCGGCGCGGGACGTCGACCTTCCCTTCGCTCACGCCGGTCTGCCTCTCCTCGATCGCCACCGGCGCCCATCCCGATGTTCATCACATCCCGCATCTCGTCTGGTGGAACCGCGCCGAGCACCGCATCGTCGAGTACGGGTCGTCGTTCGGTGCCGTCTGGGCCGCCGGCCTCGCCCGTTCTCTCCGGGACACGATCGTCGACCTCAATCTCCGGCACCTGTCGAAGGACGCCGAGACGATCTATGAGGCGCTCGAGGACACCGGCCTGACGACGGCCGCGATCAACATCACCTGCTACCGCGGGCGCACCCGCCACCTGCCGACGATTCCCGGTGTGCCGGCCGTCTACGGTCCCAAGCGGTTCTTCTGGTACTCGCTCTACGAGAGCGACCGGACGGGCTCGCCGATCGCCGTCCGCAACCGGGCGCTCGGCTCGATCGACGCCTATGCCGCGTCGGTCGGGCGGTGGCTCGTCACCCGTGACGGGTTCGACCTCCTCGTCTACTACCTGCCCGACTACGACTACGCGTCGCACGCGGCCGGCCCCGACAGCGCGCACGAGGCCCTCGCTCGCAGCGACGCAGCGGTCGCCGCCCTGATGGACGCTGCGGGCGGCCCGGACGCATTCCTCGAGCGCTACGCCGTCGTCGTGTGCTCGGACCACGGCCAGTCGAAGGTCGAGCGGGTCGCCGCTCTCGACGCGGGCGGCGACCTCGTGACTGCCTCGAACCGTGCCGCGATGATCTACACCGCCGACGCGCGCGCCGTTGCCGAGCGGTTCGACGCTCAGCCGGCGGCGGGCCTCGTGCTCTTTCGGGAGGACGGCCGCATGGTCGTGCGCAGGGACGGCGACGAGGACGACGCACTGCTCGACGACGTGCCCGAAGGGCGCGTGCGCGCAGCGGCCGCGCTCGCGAACCCGAATGCGGGTGAGGTGCTCGTGTCGGCCGCGCCCGGCTGGGAGTTCGTCGACCTCGCCGGACGCCATCATGCGGGCGGCGGCAGTCACGGCTCGCTCGAGGCTGCCGATTCGGAGGTTCCGATGCTCACTGTCGGGCTCGGGCCACCACCGGCCTCGATCACGGGCATCAAGGAGCTCGTCGCAGCGCACTTCGGGGTGCCGGTCCGCCGTGCGAGCTGACTGGGTCGACCGCCAGCTGCGCGAGCGGGGCATCCGCGACGCGCGCGTGCTCGCCGCGATGCGCGCCGTCCCGCGCGAGTCGTTCGTCCCAGCCGAGGCGCGCAGCCACGCCTATGACGACGCGGCGCTCGCGCTCGGCTACGGCCAGTCGATCTCCCAGCCGTACGTCGTCGCGCTGATCTGCCAGGCCCTCGCACTCGAGGGCGACGAGCTCGTGCTGGACGTCGGAACCGGCTCCGGCTATCAAGCTGCGGTGCTCGACGAGCTCGCAGCAGGGGTTGTCTCCGTGGAGCGGATCCCCGAGTTGGCCGAGATCGCCCGGCGCAACCTCGACGCCACCGGCCACGAGACCGTCGAAGTGCTCCTGGGTGACGGCTCGCTCGGTGTCTCCACCCGGTCTCCGTTCGCGGCGATCGCGGTCGCGGCCGCCGCCGCCGAGCTCCCGCGGGCCTTGCTCGACCAGCTCGGCCCCGGCGGGCGGCTCGTCCTGCCCCTCGGCGGCTCGCTCGTGCGCATCACCCAGGCCGTAGGCGGGCCTCGCGTCGAACCGCTCGCGCCGGTCCGGTTCGTGCCGCTCGTCACCGGTTTCCGGCGTTGAGCCTCGGGGCAGGGAGGAAGCGACGTGGGGGGTCGCCGTGCTTCGGAGGTGCTGGCCTTGCCCGTGCGCATGCACGGCATCCCGCTCGGCCGGCCTGCCGATGCGCTCCTCGACGGGCGGACCGACCGGGTGATCGGCTTCGAGGTGCGCTGCGGCGACGGCGCCGACCGGTTCCTGCCCTATGCCGTCGCTCGGGTCCGTGAAGACGAGATCGCCGTCGACTCGGCGTGGATGCTGGTCGACGAGCGCGACCTCGAGTTCTACCGCCGACACTCACGCAGCCTCGTCCGGTCCGGCTATCGCGAGCCGTGGATCGACGACGACGGTGCAGTTCGCGAAACGCTGAGCGCGGCGTAGTCCGCTAGCCTCGCGCGAGTGTCCGTCTCCTCGCGCACGACGGCCGCGCTCAGGCGGCGGGCGAACTGGGTTCAGCTCGCCCAGTTCGGTGCAGTCGGCGTCAGCGGCTACATCATCAACCTCCTGGTGTTCAGTGCGCTGCTCGGCTGGGGCGCGCATATTGCAGCTGCGATCTCGTTCGTGGTCGCGGCGTCCAGCAACTACTGGTGGAACCGGCACTGGACCTTCGTGCGCCAGAAGAGCAACTTCGGCGCTCAGGGCGCCCGCTTCTTCGTCGTGTCGGTGCTCGCATTCGGGGTGAACCAGCTGTGGCTGGTCGTCTTCATCGACTTGCTCGACTGGCCGAAGGTGCTCTCGCAGGCGATCGCGATCATCCTGGTCACGCCGCTCAACTTCCTGGGCAACAAGCTCTGGTCCTTTCGCAAGTGAGACTTGCCGCAGTCCTCGCACTCGCGCTCGCGCTCGTGCCGGCGGCGCGCGCGGGGACGACCACCGCGACGATCCCCACACCGCAGATCCCCGCGACCCAGACGTCGCCGCGGACGACGAAGCAGCAGGCGACGCAGCTCTTCCTCGCATACCCGAAGGTCGCGGACTGGTTGAAGCGCTATCCGCCGAGCCCGGTCACCGACGCCACGTTCGCCCAGGGCGCCTGGACGGTGAACGTCTGGTCGGGCAAGGCGGGCGAGATCGCGACCGGGAAGGTCGACGACGCGAGCGGGGCGATCACCGAGGCCTGGACCGGGCCGCAGGTCGCGTGGAAGATGGCGCGCGGCTACAAGGGCGCGTTCGGCGGCGCGAAGATCAACAGCACCTGGGTCTGGCTCTCGTTCTGTGCCCTCTTTCTGATCGGGCTCGCCGACTGGCGACGCCCGCTGTCGGTGCGCAACGCCGACCTGCTCGTGCTGCTCTCCTTCTCGGTGTCGCTCTGGTTCTTCAACCACGGCGATGTCTTCACGGCGATGTCGCTCGCTTACCCGCCGCTTGTCTGGCTGCTCGTGCGCTGCATCTGGATCGCGCGTTCGGACCGTCCAGCCCGCGGTGCGTCGGTGTGGCCGGTCTGGGCACTCGCGGCCGCGACGGTCTTCGTCGCCGGGTTCCGGGTCGGCCTGAACGTCCGTGCCTCGAACGTGATCGACGTCGGCTATTCCGGTGTCATCGGCGCCGACCGGATCGTGCACGGGCAGAGCCCGTACGGCCACTTCCCCGTCGAGGACGACCGGCCCAAGTGCGGCCCCGCGGACGCCGACGGGGAGGTGCGTGACCGGATCCAGACGAACGGCCGGTGCGAGAACGCGAACCCACTCGGCGACACGTACGGGCCCGTGTCGTACCTCGCGTATCTGCCTGGGTACGCGATCTTCGGCTGGAGCGGCCAGTGGGACTCCCTGCCGGCGGTGCACCTGACGTCGATCCTCTTCGACCTGCTCGCAATCGTCGGGCTCGCGCTCGTCGGCAGGCGCTTCGGCGGGCCGCGACTCGCCGCGGCGCTCGCGTTCTCATGGGTCGCGTGGCCCTTCACGCAGTACGCGTCGAGCTCGAACACGAACGACGCGATCGCCCCGGCGCTCCTGATCTGGGGCTTCCTCGCGCTGACGAGCCCGGTCGCGCGCGGCGCGGCGGTGGCGGTCTCGGGCTGGACGAAGTTCGCCTCGTTGCTGCTCCTGCCGCTCTGGCTCGGCTATCCGGACGCCCGGCGCGGACGGACGCTCGCGATCCTCGGGTTTGCGCTCGCGACCGCGCTCGTCTTCTTCGTCCTCTTTCTCGAGCCGTCCCCGTGGCATGCGGCACGCGTCTTCTACGACCGGACCGTCGGCTTCCAGATCGGCCGCGACTCACCGTTCTCTCTCTGGGACTGGGGGCAGTACCACGCCAAGGGCATCCCCGACCTGCAGCTCGTGCAGCGCGCACTCGAGTTGGGGCTCGTCGTCGGATCGCTGGTGCTCGCCTGGGTGCCGCGGCGGCGCTCGCCGCTGCGCATGGCGGCGCTCACGGCGGCGGTGCTCGTCGGCTTCGAGCTCGTCTTGACGCACTGGTTCTATCTCTACCTGCCGTGGTTCTTCCCGTTCGTCGCGCTCGCACTGATCGCGCCACTTCCAGGCGATATGCCGAACGACGAAGGAGAGGACGTTGACGCGGCCGCGCCTGCCCTCGGCTGAAGCGCTCGCCGCGGCCGGGCTCTTCCTTGCCTGCTGGGGGCTGGTCCACCGGTGGTTCTGGGCGCACGGGCAGATCGTCGACTGGCCCACCTACCAGAACTACGGCGACGCGATCCTGCACCACGGCCGTGTGCCGTATCGCGACTTCGCGGTCGAGTATCCGCCCGGTGCGCTGCCGACCTTCATCGTCGCGGCGCCGTTCGGCGACTACGCCGGGGCGTTCGCCTGGGTGATGGCGGCGTGTGGTGTCGCGCTCGTGTTCGTCGTCGCAAGCGTCCGCCCCGCAGCAGCCTTCTTCGTCGCCGTCTCACCGGTGCTGGTGGGCTCGCTGATCCTCAGCCGGTTCGATCTCTGGCCGGCGCTCCTCGCCACGGCGGCAGTCGCCGCGCTCGTCGCGGAGCGGCACCGGCTCGGCTGGGCGCTGCTCGGCGCCGCGGTCGCCGCGAAGCTCTGGCCGGTCGTTCTCGTGCCGCTTGCGCTCGTCTGGTCGATCCGCCGCGGGCGCGGCTGGTCGGCGCTCGCCGGTGCAGCGGTCGCCGCAGCCGTCTTCCTGCCCTTCGTCGTGCTGGCACCGCATGGGGTCTGGGCGAGTGTGCGTGGGCAGGCCTCGCGTCCGCTGCAGATCGAGAGCCTCGGCGCCGCGTTTCTCACGTCCTTCGGTGATCCCCACGTGATCACCTCGCACGGCTCCCAGAACGTCGCCGGGCATGGTGGAGTCGCCGCACTGTTCGGCCTCCTGCAGCTCGCGGTGCTCCTCGTGCTGTGGATCGCGTTCGCCCGCGGGCCTGCGACGCGCGAGCGGTTCCTGCGCTACGCCGCTGCGTCGGTCTGTGCGTTCATCGCGTTCGGCAAGGTCCTGTCGCCGCAGTTCCTCCTCTGGCTCGTGCCGCTCGTCGCACTCGTCCGTGGCCGCCGCGGTGTTGCGGCAGCGTCGTGTCTGGCGCTGGCCCTCGTGCTGACGCAGGTCTGGTTCCCGCTGCGGTACTGGAGCTACGTGGGCTCGTTCCACCTCGCAGGGGTCGTGCTCGTACGCGACCTCGTGCTCGTCGTTCTGCTGGCGGTGCTCGTGCTGCCGCTCGGCTCGATACCTCGTCGGCGCGCGACTTGAACTAGTCGACTTCGACGCGAACGGCGACGCACGACGTCGCGCGGCCGTCCGCCGTGCATTCGACCAGCGCCCCTTCGATCCGCACATCCCGGGTCGCGGGCTCGAGGCGCGTGGGCATGCCGGTGAGGAAGCGCTTGAGCGCGTTGTGCTCGTCGCTTCCGATCACCGAGTCGTGCGGGCCGGTCATGCCGGCGTCGGTGATCGCTGCCGTGCCGCCTGCGAGCACGCGAGCGTCGTTCGTCTGCACGTGAGTGTGCGTACCGAAGACGGCGGTCGCCCGTCCGTCGAGATAGCGTGCAAGTGCCACCTTCTCGCTCGTTGCTTCCGCGTGGAAGTCGACGACGACGATCGGCGTCACGGCCCGCGCCTGGGCGACCAGCCGGTCGGCAGCGAGGAACGGGTTCTCGAACGGTTGGAGCGCGAAGATGCCGAGCAGGTTGATCACGGCGACGCCGGCGTGCACCGCGAGGCCGGTGCCGGGCGTCTGCGGTGAGAGGTTGGCCGGGCGCAGGACGCGGTCGGTGCCCGAGAGGTACGGCGCGAACCCAGGCTGGCCCCACACCCAGTTCCCGAGTGTCACGACGTCGGCGCCGCTGGCGAGGAGCTTGTCGGCGAGCTTCGCCGTGATCCCGCGGCCCGCCGCGGCGTTCTCGCCGTTGACGATGCAGAAGTCTGCGGCGAGCTCCTCGCGCAGGGAAGGCAGCCGCGATTCGATCGCCCGGCGGCCGGGCGCGCCGAAGACGTCGGCGACGAACAAGATGTTCAACTCGAGGCCTTTCTAGCCCAGGGAGAGTGTCGCCGAGGGGTGGACCTCGATCACGACGTGGTTCCCGGAGTCGTTCGTGTACCGCGCGAGCGCCTGGTGCTCGGCGTGCGTGAAGTCGACGACAGAGCCGAGCTTCGAGCCGGACGAGGTCACCGATGAGCCGACGACGAGCGACGGGTCGACACGGATGTGCGACACGGAGACGACGAGCGACGGGGCGCCCGTCGGCTGGATGTCGACTCGCGATCCGTACACGCGGTCGTTCAGTACGACGTCGTCGATCGCGACGATCGTCCCGTCGACCGGCGCGTAGACGTCGGTGCCCGCGGGTGCACCGATGTCGACCGACGACGAGCTCGGACCGAGACCGCCCGGCAGCTGGTACCAGCGCGGGCGGCCGGACGAACCGCCGACGACCGAGTGCACGACCCGCTTCAGCAGCCCCTCGTTGGCCTGGGTGCCGAGCGGCGACAGGGCGAGCGCGCCGACGCTGCCGCCCTGGAAGCCGATCGCCGTCACGCGCGACTGGCTCACCGGGAGCTGCAGGTGCAGCGAGCCGATGCGGGCGACGATCTCCGGCAACGGCGGTCCGGCCGGCAAAAGGCGAGAGGCGCTCGCCGGGACGCGCCGCGACCTGGGCCGGCGCGCCCGACCCGCCGAAGGCCGAGAGCAGGACCGTCACGACCCCGACTGCGAGCAGAACGACGAGGACGGCGAGCCGGCGGCGGCGACGCTCGCGATCGAGGTGGCGGCTTCGTGTCCTGCGGGCACGCCGCTTGGGCGCCGGAGGCGACATCGAAGGCACGGTAGCGCACGGTTCCTGGGCTTTCAACGCGAGGGCGCCGTCCAGGGGGAACGACCAGTCCCAGTCCGGGGGGCGGAGAGCGACCACCTGGGCGGTAGCATCGTGGCCGTGAGCACGGACGGGCGCCCACCGCGCATCGAGGTTCCGCGCTGGATTCAGCTCGTCGGCCTGCCCATTCTGCTGGTGCTCGCCTGGGTTGCCGCGACGGCGGTCGGTCATGTCGTCTTCCTGTTTCTGATCGCGGCCCTGGTCGCTCTGCTCCTCGATCCGATCGTCCGCGGGCTCCAGCGGGCCCGTCTGCCGCGCGGCCTTTCGGTCGCGATGGTGTACCTGACCTTCTTCGCTGCGGTGGTGTTGGTCATCGTCGCGATCGCGACCGCCGTCGTGGGGCAGACGAAGACGGCGGCAAACAGGTTCAACGCCTACTTCACGGATCGTCACGGCACCGCCGGACAGACGTCCGCGGACAGCGACGTCGACCGCCTCCAGCACTGGCTCAACACGCACCGCCTCCAATCCGTGCACGTTCAGAAACGCGGGCACAAGCTCGTGCGCCAGATCCAGGAGCGCGACGTGGGCAAGTACACGCACAAGATCGTCACGTTCGTGGAGGGCGCGGCGATCTCGATCGGCAAGACGCTGTTCTCTCTCGTGCTGTTGATCGTCGTGTCCGTCTACATGCTGCTCGACATGGAGCGGTTCGGGCGCGCGATCGACCGGCGCTACCCGCCGCGACGGGGCGAGGAGACGTTGTTGCGGAGTATCGAGCATGCGCTTGCCTCGTACGTCCGGGGCCAGGCGCTGCTCTCTCTGATCATCGGCGCGAGCGCCGGGTTCGGTCTCTGGGTGCTGGCGGCGCTCGGTCTCCTCCCGCACGCGCAGGAGTACGCGCTGCTCTTCGGCGTCGTCGTCGCCGTCACAGAGGTCATTCCGTATCTCGGCCCGTGGCTCGGCGCGATCCCGCCGCTCATCTACGCGCTCGTCGTTCATCCGATCTCGGCTCTCTGGGTCGCGTTGCTCTTCCTCGGCATCCACCAGATCGAGGGACATGTCGTGGTGCCCAACGTGATGGGCAACGCATTGCGGCTGCATCCGCTGCTCGTGATCTTCGGCCTCGCGGCCGGCGCCGAGGTGTACGGACTGCTGGGCGCGTTGATCGCCCTGCCGCTCCTCGCTGTCGCGCGCGCGATCTGGGAGTTCTTCGCGGATCGCATCAAGCTCGAGCCGTGGTCGGGGAAGGAGGTTCCGGTGGAGGTCGAGCTGGCCGAGACGCGTACTCTTCGGCCGTGAGCTCGTTCCCCGCCACCCGCCTGCGGCGCCTGCGCCGCACCGGGCAGCTGCGCGACCTCGTCCGCGAGACCACGCTGTCGGCCGACGACCTCGTGATGCCGCTGTTCGTCGCGCCCGAGGCGCTGCCGAACCAGCGGCTTCCCGGGCTGGCGCGCCACACGGTCGAGTCGGTCGTGCGCGAGTGCGAGGAGCTCGTCGCGCTCGGCCTCAAGTCGGTGATCCTGTTCGGGCTGCCGGAGGAGAAGGACGACGAAGGCTCGGGGGCGTGGATCGAAGACGGTGTCGTGCAACGGGCGTTGCGCGCCCTGCGGCCGCGTTTCCCGGAGCTCGTGCTGCTGACGGACGTCTGCCTCTGCGAGTACACGAGCCACGGTCACTGCGGCGTGATCGGCTTGGACGGGGAGGTCGACAACGACGCGTCGCTCGAACTGATCGCGCGCACTGCGGTCTCGCACGTCGAGGCCGGTGCCGACGCCGTCTGCCCGAGCGACATGATGGACGGCCGCGTCGCCGCCGTTCGCGAGCTGCTGCCGCAGACGCCGCTGATCGCCTACTCGGCGAAGTACGCCTCCTCGTTCTACGGCCCGTTTCGCGCTGTAGCGGACTCGGCGCCCGCGTTCGGCGACCGACGGGGCTATCAGCTGGACCCGGGCAACGTGCGGGAGGCACTGCGCGAATGTGAGCAGGACGTCGCCGAAGGAGCCGACATGCTGATGGTGAAGCCGGCGCTTCCCTACCTCGACGTGGTGCGCGCCGTGCGCGACCGCTTCGACCTGCCGTTGGCCGCGTACAACGTCTCGGGCGAGTACGCCATGATCAAGGCCGCCGCTGCAGCCGGTGACCTGGACGAACGGTCGGCCGCGGTCGAGTCACTGACGGCGATCCGCCGTGCCGGCGCCGATCTCGTGCTCACGTACTGGGCCAAAGAGTTCGCGCAATGGGCGCGGGACTGATCAGCTCTCCGCTCTGGCACCGGGCGAAGAAGGTGATCCCGGGCGGTGTCAACTCGCCCGTACGCGCGATGCGCGGCGTCGGCCTCGACGAGCCGTTCTTCGTCGAGCGCGGTGAGGGCGCCTTCATCGAGACGGCGGACGGAAGGACGCTCCTCGACTGGGTTCAATCGTGGGGGCCGCTGATCTTCGGGCATGCCGACTCCGAGACCGTCGAGGCGGTTCGGGAGGCGGCGCTCGACGGAACGAGCTTCGGCGCGCCGACGGAGCGCGAGGTCGGGCTCGCCGCCGAGATCGTCGACGCCGTGCCGTCGGTCGAGCGCGTGCGGCTCGTCTCGTCCGGCACGGAGGCGGCGATGTCCGCCGTGCGGCTGGCGCGGGGATTCACCCGCCGCGATCGCTTGATCAAGTTCTCGGGCTGCTACCACGGGCATGCCGACCAGTTCCTCGCGAGCGCAGGCTCCGGCCTCGCCACGCTCGCGATTCCCGCGTCACCCGGAGTTCCGAGTGGCGTCACCGCCGACACGATCGTCTGCGAGTACAACGACGTCGACGGTGTCGCCGCTGCCGTCGAGCGCTTCGGCGAGGGCCTCGCGGCGATCATCGTCGAGCCGATCGCCGGGAACATGGGTTGCGTACCGCCCCTCGACGGGTTCCTGGACGTGCTGCGCCTGCTCTGCGACGCCACCGGCGCACTGCTCGTCTTCGACGAGGTGATCAGCGGATTCCGCGTCGCCCGCGGGGGCGCCCAAGAGCGGCTCGGGGTCATGCCGGACCTGACGGTGCTCGGCAAGATCGTCGGCGGCGGGCTGCCGCTCGCGGCCTTCGGCGGCCGCAGCGAGGTCATGGATCAGCTGGCGCCCGGCGGCGCCGTCTACCAGGCGGGCACGTTGAGCGGCAACCCGCTCGCGACCGCCGCCGGCCTCTCGGTGCTGAGGCGCCTTCGCGACCCACAGGTCTACGACGAGCTCGAGCGTCGCTCCGCGCGTCTCGCCGCAGGCCTGGCGCCCTACGGCCGCGTCCAGGGCGTCGGGGCGATGCTGACGCTCTTCCCAGGCCGCTCGGCGCCGGTCGAGCACTTCACCGAGCTCGCCACCGACCCCTACGCCGAGCTCTTCCGCGGGCTGCTCGACCGCGGTGTCTACGTCGCACCCAGCCCGTACGAGTGCCTCTTCCCGTCACTCGCGCACGGCGATGAGGAGATCGACCACACGATCAACGCGGTTTCGTCCTTCTTCGAAGGCCGAAACCGCTGATGGACGTGTTTGCCGCGATCGCCGAGGAGGCGACGGAGGAGAGCGCGGTGTGGGCGAACGCCCTTCTTCCGAGCGACGAACGCGAGCTCGTTGCCGTGTTCTCGGCTCTCGCCCCGACGCGCTACGCGCTTGGGCTCGAGACGGTCTACGAGGCCTACCTCGTGCACTACGGACAGCCGCGCCTCTTCGACGCGCCGGACGCCGACGAGGCGATCCTGCTCGGCGACTACCTCTACGCGCACGGCCTCGTGCGCGTCGCCGAGGCGGGCGGTGTCCCCGCGGTCTCGGTGCTCGCCGACCTGATTGCGCGCTGCGCCGCCCTTCGCGCGGACGGCGCGGCGGGCGACGGGGACGCCTGGGTCGACGCGGCACGGGCACTCGGCGGCTCACCGTCGGAGGACGAGGTGGCGAGCGCGCTCGTCCTGCACTTCGCTAGAGTCGCCGCATGATTTTCGACGCCGCGAGCGAGGGCACCCACGTCATACTCGGGATGCTCATCGTCGGCCTCGTCTTCCTGACCGTGATCATCCTCGGTGAGTTGACGCACTGGGTCGGTCACCGTCGCGACGAGCGTCGTCGCTCCCGCCCTTCCGCGTACTAGAGCCTCTAGCTGTAGTTCCTAAGCACGTTGGTTCATCCGGGCCGCCTTGGAGGCTGAGCGCTGACGAAGGCAGCTCAACTCCAAGGAGGCGACCCGGATGGATCTGCACGCTAACGCGGCTCTCAGCTGGAGTGGCAGGCGCGAGCTCGCGCGTCGTGTTGTTGAGGAGGGATGGACGCTGACGGCGGCGGCCGCGGCCGCCGGTGTCAGCGTGCGTTGTGGGCGTAAGTGGGTTGGCCGTTATCGGGCCGGCGATCAGCAACTCAGTGATCGTTCCTCGGCCCCACGGCGTGTCGCCAACCGCACATCGGCCGACCGCGTCGCGGTGATCGTCGCGCTGCGTCGGCTGCGGATGACGGCAGCCGAGATCGCCGAGACGCTCGCGATGCCGCTCTCGACGGTCTCGGCGATCCTGCGTCGGCAGGGCGTCGGCCGGCTTGGCCGGATCGGCCTCGAGCCGGCGGTCCGCTATGAGCGTTCACGTCCTGGTGAGCTCGTGCACATCGACGTCAAGAAGCTCGGCCGCTTCGAGACGGCCGGCAAGCGCGTCGGCTTTCGCCTCGCGGGCCAAGGACGGCCGCGCCAGCGCGACCGCCACGGCCACAAGCGCGGCACATCCGGCTGGGACTACGTCCACGTCGCCGTCGACGACTACAGCCGTCTCGCCTACGCCGAGGTGCTCAGCGACGAAAAGGCGGCGACCGCGGTCGCCTTCCTGCGCCGTGCACTCGCCTTCTTCGCCCGCCACGGCGTCCAGGTCGAGCGGGTGATCACCGACAATGGCGCCGCCTACATCTCGATCACGCACGCAGTCGCCTGCCGCAGCCTCGGCATCCGCCACCTCCGCACCCGGCCGCGCCGACCGCAGACCAACGGCAAAGCCGAGCGCTTCATCCGCACCATGCTCAACGGCTGGGCCTACGGCGCCATCTACCGCACAAGCCACGAACGCACCGCCGCCCTTGACGGCTGGCTCTTCCACTACAACCATCGCCGCAGACACTCAGCCCTCGGCCACCAACCCCCGATCAGCAGAACCAACCTGCTTGGGTCTTACATCTAGCCGATCGCCTCGACGAGCTGGTGCCGGACTCGCTCGAGCTCACGCGTGTGCGCTTCGAGCTCAGCGCGGGTCGCACCACGCCGGGCCAGCACCTCGCGCACGAGCACCAGCCCGCGCGCGTGCAGGAGCAGGTCGTCGATGCGACGGTCGAGAACGGTTGCGTCTTCCTTGCTCATGCTGCCTCCTCCCACGCCGGCAGCGCGTCCGGCGCTTGCTCGACGACTTCGTGAGTGTGGGCCCGCATCGTGGGCGTCAGTGCCACTCCCGCGAGCGCGAGCGCTGTCAGCACTCCGAACGCGACGCGGAAACCGTGTGTGGCCCCCGCCGCAGCCGAGAGGCTCGCGGTCGGCTGGCTCGTATAGACGGTCGCGACCGTCGTGATCGCTGCGAGGCCGATCGCCCCGCCGACCTGGCGGCTCGTGTTGACGAGACCGGATGCGATGCCCGCGTTCGCCGGCTGAACGCCCTCGAGGGCGGCGATCGTGACCGCAACGAACGAGGCGGCCATCCCGAGACCGACGAGGATGAACGACGGCAGTAGGTCGACCACGTAGCTTCCGTCGACCGGCAGCCGCACGAGGAGGGCCTGGGCCGCTCCCATCGAGAGGAGCCCCGCGGCCAGGACGCGCCGGGCTCCGAGGAGCGTGACCAGCCGCTGCGCGACGTTGGACATGACCGCGACGGTGACGGCGATCGCCGCGAATGCAACCCCGCTCTCGGCTGCCGAGTAGTGCAGGACCTGCTGCAGGTAGAGCGTCAACAGGAAGAACTGCGAGAACGCGATCGCGGCGATGATGCCGGTGATCAGGTTCGCGATCCCCAGTGTGTTGCCGCGGAAGGCCTGGAACGGCAGGAGCGGCGAGGATGCGGTCTGTTCGATCACGACGAAGGCGGTCGCGAGCACACCCGACGCGACGAACAGCGTCAGGGTCGCCGGCGTTCCCCAGCCGTCGTGCGTCGCCCGCGTGAGCGCATAGACGAGGAGCATGAGAGCTGCCGTGATCGTGGTCGCCCCCGCCACGTCGAAGTGACGTGAAGCCAGTTCGCCCTTCGCCTCGGCGATGAAGCGCGGGACGAGCACCAGCAGGGTGAGACCGACCGGCAGGTTGATGTAGAAGATCCAGGGCCAGCTCAGGTATGAGGTCAGGACCCCCCCGAGCAGGACGCCGACGGCGGCGCCGCTACCGGAGGCTGCGCCCCAGATGCCGAGCGCGAGGTTCCGCTCCCGCCCTTCCCGGTACGCCGTCATCAGCAGCGAAAGGCCGGCAGGCGCGAACAGCGCGCCGCCGGCGCCCTGGAGCCCGCGGAAAATGACGAGCGACGTCGCGGACCACGCGAGACCGCTCAGTGCCGAGCCGAGCGTGAAGACCGCGATCCCCGTCAGGAAGATACGCCGGCGACCGAGGACGTCTGCCAGGCGGCCGCCGAGGAGCAGGAAGCCTCCGAACGTGATGGCGTAGGCGGTGATCACCCACTGCAGGCTGGCCTGCGAAAAGTCGAGACTGGACTTGATCGAGGCGAGCGCCACGTTCACGATCGACAGGTCGAGCACGACCATGAACTGCGCACTGACGATCAGGACGAGGGCAGCCCAGGGGTTCCTGGAGGTCTGCCGAGCGATTGAGGAACTATTCATCTATCTCCCTTCAAGATCGTGGAGATGACCTACGATATCACAACACCACCCTAGGGCGAGCTACACTTCGAGGCGATGAGCACCTCTATCTCCAACCCCGTCGTGAAGCTCGGCGTGAGACCGCCCCGCGAGCTCGTCGACAACACGTCGTTCCTCCTGAAGCGGCTCGGCTGGGCGATCAAGGACCGCGCCTCGGAGGCGTTCGAGGCCGTGGGCGCCAGTCCCTACCACTACTCCGTGCTGGCGCTGCTCGACGAGGGGACCTGCAGCGCGCAGGCGACGATCGCCGATGCGCTCGGCTACGACCGCAGCTGGTTCGTCGGCCTGCTGGACGAGCTGGAGGAGGCCGGCCTCGTCGAGCGCAAGCGTGATCCCGTCGACCGGCGCCGGCATCTCGTCAGCCTGAAGCCGGCCGGCAAGAAGCGGCTCGCTCAGCTGCGCGCCATCTCCGAGCGCATCGAAGCCGAGTTCTTCGCGCCGCTCAGCCCGAAGGAGCGGGAGCAGCTGCACGCGCTGCTGCTCGAGCTCGCCGCACATCACGACCCGCGCTACGCGCCGGGCAACGGCAACTAGTCGGCACTAGACTCGGCCGGGTGGTCAGGGACCTCCGCGAGTGGATCGCCCTCCTCGAGCGAGAAGGGGAGCTCGTCCGTGTTGCCGCGGAGGTCGACCCGAAGCTCGAGGTGACGGAGATCGTCGAGCGGACCGTGCGTGCAGGCGGTCCGGCGCTGCTCTTCGAACGCCCGAAGGGCAGCGCGATCCCCCTCCTCATCAACCAGTTCGGCACCGAGCGGCGGATGTGCCTCGCATTCGGTGTCGAGTCGCTCGACGACATCGCCGCCAGGCTGGCGGAGATCCTCGAGCTGCAGCCGCCGGAAGGGCTCGCGGCGAAGGTGCGCGGCCTGAAGACGCTCAAGTCGATCGCCGACTCGCGGCCGAAGGTCGTCAAGCGAGGTGCCTGCCAGGAGGTCGTTCTCCGGGGCGACGAGGTCGACCTCGGGCGGCTGCCGGTGCAGACCTGCTGGCCGGGTGACGCGGGACCGTTCATCACGCTGCCGGCGGTGCTCACGCGCGATCCGCGCACCGGCCAGCGCAACGTGGGGATGTATCGGATGCAGGTGCTCGGGCCGCGCTCGACCGCCATGCACTGGCAGATCCACAAGGACGGCCGAGCCGACTATCTCTTCACGGAGGGGCGCATGGAGGTTGCGGTGGCGCTCGGCCTCGATCCGATCACCGCCTACTCCGCCAGCGCGCCGCTGCCCAAGCACATCGACGAGCTGATGGTCGCCGGCTTCCTGCGCGGGGAGCCGGTCGAGCTGGTCAAGGGCGTCACGGTCGACCTCGACGTGCCGGCCGATGCCGAGATCGTCCTCGAGGGCTACATCGACAAGGACGACCTCGCGACCGAGGGCCCGTTCGGCGATCACACCGGCTACTACACCCCGGCCGAGCAGTTTCCGGTCTTCAACGTCACCGCGGTCACGATGCGCCGGGAGGCGATCTACCCGTCCATCGTCGTCGGCAAGCCGCCCCAGGAGGACGCGTGGCTGGGGAAGGCGACCGAGCGAATCTTCCTGCCGGCGGTGAAGATGACGGTTCCCGAGATCGTCGACTACGACCTGCCGGTTGCAGGCGCGTTCCACAACCTCGTGATCGTGTCGATCAAGAAGGCGTTCCCGGGCCACGCGCGCAAGGTGATGCATGCGATCTGGGGGCTCGGGATGCTGAGCCTGACCAAAGGGATCGTGGTCGTCGACGAGCACGTGGACGTCCATGACTACGGGCAAGTGATGTTCTACGTCGGAGCGAACGTCGATCCCAAGCGCGATGTGGTGATCACGGAGGGGCCGCTCGACCACCTCGACCATGCGCCGACGCTCCAGTTCGTCGGCGGCAAGCTCGGAATCGATGCCACAGCGAAGGGCCCGCTCGAAGGCACTCGGGAGTGGCCGCCGGAGATCGAGATGTCGAGCGAGGTGCGGGGTCTCGTCGACCGCCGGTGGGACGAGTATGGGATAGGTAGGGTTCCCCCGGCATCGAACGGAGAAATCCGTCAGAGTTCGCGCCGCCTGCTACGACGTTGACGAGCCGCGCCCCAGACCGCTTGAATCTCACCTAGCCCCTTTGCAGCCGCAAGACGAACACCCGCATGTTCCGGGCCCGAGTCTCTGGCCCGTCGGCTTTGCCGTCGGCGTGGTCGTGCTTCTCGTCGGGCTGATCGTCTCGTGGTATGTCGCCGGGCTCGGCGCGCTGATCGCGCTCGCCTTCGGTTTTCTCTGGGTGCGCGACCTGACCACCGGGACGGAACTTGCCGACGCTCCCGAGGTCACGCCGGAGACGACCGCCGCCGCGGCGGCTCCGCCTGCCGAGGAGACGGTGCCCCCGCAGCCGCCGGCCGAACGCTACCCGCGGTCGAAGTTCCTCGAGGCGTCGACGATCGGCCTCGGCGCCGTGATCGGCGCCGTGGTGACGGTGCCCGTGCTCGGATTCATGGTCGGGCCACCGTTCCTCAAGCAAGGGCAGAAAGACCACGACATCGGACCGCTGCGCGACTTCCCGGAAGGGAAGTTCGTGATCGCGACGTGGATGTCAGACCCGAGTCAGGGCGAGGTCTCCCGCCGCACGGCGTATGTCCGGTACAACGGCCTGCTCGGCAAGCTGCCGAGCTTCACGGTCATCTCGAACCACTGCGCGCATCTCGGCTGCCCGGTGCAGCCGAACGGCCCGCTCGACGACAAGAACACGAAGCAGTTCGCGGACGTGACGCTGATCCCGACCGTCTCGATCGCCGGTTTCGGTTGTCCGTGCCACGGCGGCCAGTACGACACCGAGGGGAACCGCACCGCGGGCCCGCCGGTGCGCGCGCTCGATCGCTATTCGTTCTCGATCCGCAACGGCCGCCTCTTCGTCGGAAAGCCGTTCTCGGTCTCGCACGTCGACGGCACCGGCGCGAACGCCGAGATCCACAAATGGACGCTCGCGTTCCCCGGCGAGCACGTCAGCGGCATCGAGTCCTGGCTCTACCCGATCCAGCCGCCCCACTGATGGCAGCCACCAAGACCACGCGCGGGCAGCAGCTCCAGCAGACGATCCTGTATCCGCTCGACTGGCTCGAGGAGCGCTCGGGCATCGTCGGCGGCGTCAAGTACTTCCTGTTCCGGAAGGTGCCCGGCGACACCAACTGGTTCCAGACGCTCGGTGCCGCGACGCTGACGGCATTCATCGTGCAGGCGCTGACCGGCGTGATCCTCGCGATGTACTACAAGCCCGACCCGAACGAGGCGTACAGCTCGATCCAGCACATCACGAACGACATCTTCGCCGGCTGGCTCGTGCGCGGCATGCACCGCTGGGGCGCCTCGGTGTTCATCATCCTGATGTTCCTGCACATGGGGCGCGTCTTCCTCTTCGGCGCCTACAAGTATCCGCGTGAGTTGAACTGGATCATCGGTGTGCTGCTCCTCGCGTCCGGTCTCGCGGAAGGATTCACCGGCTACTTGCTCCCGTGGGACCAGACCGCGTACTGGGCGACGGTCGTCGGCATCAACATCAACGGCACCGCGCCGTTCCTCGGGCCGTTCCTCGCACAGTTCCTGCAAGGCGGCACGTACATCAACGCGGACACATTGGCGCGCTTCTACGCGATTCACATGTTGCTGGTCCCGGGCGCGATCATCGCGCTGATCGGGCTGCACCTGTATCTCGTCGTGCGCCTCGGCGTCACGTCGCCGCCGTGGTCGAAGGAGGCCGCCGGCACGGGCCCGCTGACGAACGGCAAGGTCACCACGGGCCGCAGGGGCCTGACGCGCTTCGGCACGAGGGGGCGCAGGTAATGGCCAGCGACCGCATCGTCGAGCGCCGGCGCGTCTACCAGCAGTACAAAGCCGACGTCAAGGAACGCGGGAAGCCGTTCTACCCGTACGCGATGTTCCACGACACGATCATGTCGCTGGTCGTCGTCGTCGTGATCATCGGGCTCGCCGTGATCTGGAAGTACACGACGCCCGGGAACCACACGGGCACCGAGACCGGCTGGCTCGGCAAGCTGCTGGACGCGCCGGCCGACCCGGGCACGATCAACTTCGTCCCGAGGCCGGACTGGTACTTCTACTTCCTCTTCTACCTCCTGCGGATCTTCAAGTGGCCGCCGACCGTGATTCTCGGCACGATCGGGATCCCGACCATCTGCCTGGTGCTGCTGCTCGCGCTGCCGTTCATCGACGTCCGCGCCGAGCGCCGGCTCTCTCGCCGCCCGGTCGCGATCATCGCGTCGATCCTCGTCGTGCTCTCGATGGGCGTCCTCACCTACAAGGGCGCCACTGCGAAGGAGGCGCTCGGCTCGGAGCTGATCGCGAAGATCCCGTCCTGGGCGAAGACCCAGGGCTTCACCGGCAACCAGAAGGCGCTCGCCGGAGCCAAGCTGTTCGCCGTCTCCGGCTGTCTGAACTGTCACACCTACCTCGGCGTCGGCGGCGCGTTCCCGGGCGCGCCGAACCTGTCGGCGGAGGGTGCGAAGAACAAGGGCATCGCCTTCCAGATCGCCCATCTCAAGTGCCCCGCCTGCGTGAACCCCGGCTCGCCGATGCCGTCGTTCCAGGGCCTCGGCCAGCAGAACCTGGCGGCGCTCGCGACCTTCCTCGAGGCCTCCAAGGGCCCCCAGAACTAGTCGCGACGTACTCTTAACACCATGCGCGTGTTCCTCGGTGTCACCGGCGCCTCCGGCGCGCCCTATGCGCGCCGCTTGCTGCAGTCGCTCGCAGCGGCGGACTGCGAGGTCGGTGTCTCGGTCTCGGGCGCCGCGATCGAGGTCCTTGCCACCGAGCTGTACGGCGACGCGCGGCTCTCGCGGGACGAGACGCTCGCCCGCTTCACCGAGGGCACCGGCGAGAACGTCACCGTGTTCGAGCCGAACGACTGGCAGGCTCCCTATGCATCGGGGTCGGCCAAGGTCGACGCGTACCTGATCTGCCCCTGCTCGATGGGCACGCTGGGAACGATCGCCTCCGGGGCGATGCAGAACCTGATCCACCGGGCAGCCTCGGTGGCGCTCAAGGAGGAGCGCAAGCTCGTGCTCTGCCCGCGCGAGACGCCGCTCTCGGCGATCCACCTCGAGAACATGCTGACGCTGCGCCGAGCGGGAGCGACCATCCTGTTCCTCGCGCCCGGCTTCTATCACGGCGCGGAGAGCGTCGACGACCTTGTCGACTTCATCGTCGGCCGCGCGCTCGACCAGATCGGGCTCGACAACGCGCTCATTCCTCGCTGGGGGCAGCCATGACCATGGCTCCTGACGCAGTCCGCTCGATGTTCGACCGGATCGCGCCGGTCTACGACGTCATGAATCGCGTCATGACCGCCGGGCTCGACATTCGCTGGCGGCGGCTTGCTGCGGAGTCCGCCGTGCGCGGCGGCGATCGCGTGCTCGACGCCGCCTGCGGGACCGGAGATCTCGCGCTTGCCGACCTGAAGGCAGGCGCAGCGAAGGTGACCGGCCTCGACTTCTCGGAGGCGATGCTCGCTCGCGCGCGCAAGAAGACAGGCCCCAGGACGAACGTGCTCGAGTGGGTGCAGGGCGACATGCTCGCATTGCCGTTCGCGGACGGTACGTTCGACGCGGCGACCGTCGGGTTCGGTGTGCGCAACGTCGCCGACCTCGAGCTCGGCCTGCGTGAGCTCCGCCGCGTCCTGCGTCCAGGCGGGCGGCTTGCGATCCTCGAGATCACCCAGCCTCGGGGCGCGCTGCGACCGTTCTTCTCGCTCTGGTTCGACCGCGTCGTTCCCGCGCTCGGCAAGGTGCTGCCGGGCGGTTCGGCCTACTCCTACCTGCCCGCCTCGGTCAAGCGGTTCCCGGATGCCGAGTCGCTCGCGCGCCTGCTGCGCGAGTGCGGCTTCGGCGACGTGCGCTTCCGTCTGCTCGCCGGATCGATCGTCGCGCTGCACACGGGAAGCTCGGAATGAGCCAACAGCTCGCGCAGGTCCACGCGACCCCGGGGGTCGCGGCGTACATGGCGGAGGTCGAAGCCGGCCTTGCACGGGCGGTCGCCGCACGGCGCGGCCTCGCGCAGGAGGTGGCGGGAGAGGCGCTGTCCGCGGGCGGCAAGCGGCTGCGCCCGTTGCTCTGCTTCCTCACGGCCGACGCCGAGCCGTCGGTCCCGGGCGGTGTCGCCGTCGAGATGGTGCACATGGCGACCCTCGTCCACGACGATCTCGTCGACGGTGCCCGTCTCCGCCGCGGGCTTCCGGCCGCCTGGTCGGTCTACGGCGCAGGCGCGGCGAAAGCGGCCGGCGACTACCTCTACGCCTGTGCGTTCGCCGTGCTTGCAGAGACGGGTGACGAACAGGCGGTCCAGACACTCGCCGACGCCGCGTTGTGCCTCGCCCGCGGCGAGGCGATGCAGAAGCTGCAGGTGCACGAGCCCGCCACGCCGATCGCGGCGTATCTCGAGCGGTGCTCGCTGAAGACAGGAAAGCTGATCGAGGCGGCGTGCCTGCTCGGCTCGGGCGGCGACGCGGCCCTTGGTGCCTATGGCGCCGCGTTGGGCATCGCGTTCCAGATCGCCGACGACATCCTCGACTGCGCCGGGCAAACCCAGGAGACGGGCAAGATCCCCGGCACGGACCTGCGCGAGGGCACCCCGACGATGCCGCTCATCTATGCGTCGGAGCAGGACGAGGTCGTCTGGCGGGCCCTGGCCGGCGGCCCGCTCGACGGAGCGCTCGTTCGGGTCGCTGCTACCGACGCACTCGATCGTTCGCGTCGGGCGGCGCTCGAGTACGCTGCCCGCGCGAGATCGTCCCTCGGCTCGCATGCTCACCGGGAGGAACTGGAAGCGTTGACGTACGCCGTGGTGGACCGCGCCGGATGACAATGGACTTGATCAAGCTCGGCCGGATCGGCTACGTGAACATGGCGCCGGTCTTCTTCCGCCTCGACGCGGCGGTGGAGGAGATCGTCGGCGTGCCTACCGACCTCAACCGCCGGCTCGTCAGCGGCGACCTCGATGTCGCCCCGATCTCCTCGATCGAGTACGCGCGCAATGCCGAGAGCCTGCGGCTGCTGCCGCGGCTCTGCGTGTCGAGCGAAGGCGCCGTCGAGTCGATCCAGCTGATCTCCAAGACACCGCTCGCTCGCATCAGGAGCGTGGCCGTGACGCCCGAGTCGGCGACCTCGGTCGTCCTCACGAAGGTGCTGTTCCCGGACGCCGAGCAGGTGCCCCTCGGAGAGGACGCCGAGGCGAAGCTCCTGATCGGCGACGCCGCACTGAAGTCGGCGTTCGAGGATCCGACGCCGCACCACGATCTTGGACGGCTCTGGCTCGAGCGCACCGGGCTGCCGATGGTGTTCGCCGTCTGGGCGGCACCGGAACCGACCCATCCGGGCCTGGCGGAGCTCGAGGACGCGCTCGTCGCGTCGGTGCGCGCCGCCCGCGCCGAGCCCGAGCTGCTCGCGTACGAATCGGCGGAGCGCTACGGCTACCCGGCGGGCTTCCTCGCCCGCTACTTCGAGAAGCTCCGCTATCGCTTCGGGCCGCGCGAACGCGCAGGCCTGTACACGTTCCTGGAGATGGCACGGGACGTAGGCGAGCTCGCCGACGTGCCCGAGCTGCGCTACGTCGCCGCCACCGCGGTCGCCTAGACGCCTGACCGCACCGACTAGCGCCCCACCCAGATGTCGCGCTGCTCGACCACAAGCCCTGCGCTGTCGAATCGCAGCAGCGACACGCCGACAAGATCCTCGGCGCCCCCGTCGAGGAGCCTTGTCTCGCCGGTCCACGGAACCGCGGCGCGATCCCCGTCGACGAGCGGCACGCCGAACGTGCAACGCGCAGACTCCTCCTCCTCGAAGACCCGCGCGAGGTAGTCCAGCTCGGGCTCGCGAAATGGATGCTGCTGCCAGAAGGCTCCGTCCGCATAGAGCGCCTCTATCGCCTCGCGGTCGTGCTCACGCCAGCCCCGCTCCCAGACTTCCGCCCAACGATGTGCGGCTTCCCGAACCTCCACGAAGGAAGTCTAGGCGGCCGGTCGCCGCTCGGACCGGCGCGACTTGCCGGATGATGTGCCTGGTGCCCCCGCCTTTGGACATCCAGGTTCGGCGTCTCGAGGGGGACGATCTGCGCGGGCAGCTCGATGCGCTCGCCGCCGTGCTCGCGGACTGCGTCGCAGGCGGTGCATCCGTCAGTTACCTGGAGCCGTTCTCACACGAAGATGCTCGTGCCGCCTTCGAGGGCTGGGCGGTCGACGTCGACCAGGGACGCCGGGTGATTCTCGCGGCATTCGACGACGGACAGCTCGTCGGTACGGTGCAGCTGATCCTGGCAGTGCCGCCGAACCAGCCGCATCGGGGCGAGATCGCCAAGCTGCTCGTCCACCGGTCCGGTCGCAGACGAGGCATCGCACAGCTGCTGATGGAGCGGGCCGAGGTCGAAGCTCGTGCCGAGGGCAAGTCGTTGCTCGTGCTCGACACGGTGACCGGCGATGCCGCCGAGAAGCTCTACACGCGGCTCGGCTGGACGACCGTCGGCGTGATCCCGAACTACGCGCTCTACCCGGACGGGCGGCTGTGCGACACGACCGTCTTCTTCAAAGCGCTGTAACGGCGTCGCCGACGCGGATCGTGCCGCCGACGACGATGTCGGCGTTGATGCCGGCGCGATGGACGAGCTCCTTGATGATCCCGGGCCTCGTCATCGCCTCGAGGTGCGCGCACGGCTCGCACAGCTCGACCCCGAGGCACTCGACTTCCCCGACGCGAAAGCGCTTTCCGACCAGCCCGTTCAGGTCGACGCCGCGTACGGTCACCTGCCGGCGTGTCTCACCGGGGGCGAGCCCGACGTCTTCGACGTTCTCCGCCGAGACGAGCGTCAGGGCCACTCCGGGCGGCGCGCCCTCCTCGTGGAAGTGCCGGTCGCCCTCGAGCCCCTTGCCGGCGATGGCCCGGACCTCCTGGACCGCCCAGAGCTCCGGGACGCGCTCGGCGCCAAGGTGAATCGCCTCGACCGTCACGCTAGGCGACCCGGCCGAAGCGCTCGGCGGAACGCGCCCGGCGGCGCGCCGCCTCGACCTCGCGGTCCTTCGGCGGGGCGGTCGTGACCAGGTCGGCGAGCAGGTGCTCCGTGCAGTGCGCGATCTCGCGAACGGCCCGCTCGAAGGCTGCCTCGTTCGCCTTCGACGGCTTGTTCATGCCACTGACCTTGCGCACGTACTGGAGCGCCGCTGCGTTGACCTCGTCCGAGCTGGCCTCGGGCTGGAAGTTGTGGAGAACGCGGATGTTGCGGCACATGGCGGCATTCTACGCGGGCCACCGAGGGTTAGGCTCGTCCTGTGGGAAGCGCACTCATGCGTCCGCTCGTCGCGGCGCTTCTGCTCGGGGCCGCCGCCCTGGCGGCCGGCACCGCGCGGCCTGCAACCGCGACGTCCTGCGGCCCACGCTGGGCGACGGAGGGATACGCCGGCTCGGTTCAGCGCGCGATCGACTCGGGGCCGGACGTCTGGGGCGACCAGTTGCTGGCATCGCGCGCGGGGCCGACACTCGCGGCAGCGAGGCGGCGGCTCACGCCGCTGCTGCTCGCGACCCAGCGCCGGCAGCTTCCGCTGACCCCGTCCGGCTTCTACTACGTGCCGCTCTCGTTCGGCTTCAGCTCGTACGGCCCCGCAGTGTTCGCGCTCCATGTGGCCGACGGCAGCGAGATCATCACCCGCCACATCGGCGGTCCGAGCCTGTCGGTCTACGTGGGCGACGGGCGGGAACGGTACGGCTCCTGCAGCGTGCGGCTCCGCCCGGCGCAGCTCGTTGACGGCTATCTGCCGATCGTGCAGACGTCCTACGTCGACGCGAAGGGCGTGAAGTACACGCAGGAGTCGTTCGTCGGGCGGGCATACGGCGCACGCTCGGTCGTCAGCTTCGTCAAGCTCCACGTCGACGCACGCAATGCGAGTTCCGACGCGAGCATCCGCCTCGTGCCGTGGAAGCTGCTCGCCCACTCGGGGCAGGACCGGCTCGCGTACAAGGGCGACGCTCGCCTGATCGTCGGCGAGGGCGCCGAGTTCGTCGGCGGCGTCGTTCGGTACCGCGTCGCCCGCGGAGAGGAGACGACGCTCTACGCCGAATGGCTGAACGGCCCGTCCGAGGCGAAGACGCTGCATGCCGACGGTGCGACCTACGACACCGCCCGTGCGACGGTCGTCGACTACTGGACGACGCGGCTCACGTCGGGGATGCAGTTCGACGTGCCGGAGCCGGCAGTTCAAAATGCCGCGCTCGGGGTCCTCGGGCAGGCGCTCGCCTTCGGCTGGCGCTACAGCGTCGGCAATCCGTACGAAGAGCTCTCGTTCGCGGAGGCCCTCGACTCTGCCGAGGTCGTCGCGGAGTACGGCTTTCCCAGCGTCGCGAAGGCGATCCTCCAGGTCGCGCTGCAGCGGCTCGCGCAGAAGCCGAAGCGCTTCACGGCCTTCCGGGCCGGCCATCTTCTCTCGACCGCCGCCCTGTACTACCGGCTGACTCGCGACCGGGCGTTCATCCGTCGCGAGACGCCGGAGCTCTACCGGCTGGTGCGCCAGATCCGATCGGCCCAGGTCAAGAGCGGGCCGGCCCGGGGCCGTCTGCATCCCGAGCGGCTCTCCTCCGATCTTCCGTACGACGTCGACAGCGTCAACGGGGCGATCGCGGCCTGGCAGGGACTGCTCGCGATCGACCGCGTCTGGAGCGTCACAGGGCATCGCGGCACCGCCGTGGCGGCGCGCTTGCTCGGGCTCAGCATCGGCTCGGCGCTCCGCTCCGCGCTGCAGAAGACGATGCGGCGCCTCCCCGACGGCTCGCTCTTCGTGCCCGACGCGCTGAACGCGCCGAACGCCGGCCCCTACGACCAGCTGACCAAGACCCGCGAAGGGTCGTACTGGAACCTCGTGATGCCGTACGCCCTCGCGTCCGGGTTCTTTCCGGCGCACTCGCGCTCGGCCCGCGGCCTCGTCCACTACGTCTTGGCGCACGGCTCGCGCCTCCTCGGCGTCCCGCGTGCGGACGCGCACATCATCTACTCCAACAAGCCGTACGGGTCGGGCCTCGGAGAGGTGTACGGCCTGAGCATGTCGCGCTTCATGGCCGACAACGACCATCCCGACCAGCTCGTCCTCAGCCTCTACGGAATGCTCGCGATCGGGATGACGCCCGGCACATACATCTCCGGCGAGGCGATCTCGGTCGTGCCGGTCAACGGTGCCTACTACCGGTCGATGTACATGCCGCCCAACTCCGGCGCCAACGCCTCGTATCTCGAGACGTTGCGCCAGCTGCTCGTGCACGAGCGCCGTGGAGCAAGCGGTGCCCCGGCCGGGCTCGACCTTGCGTTCTCCACTCCGAGGGCGTGGCTCGCGGGCGGTCGGACGATCCGCGTCGACGCGGCCCCGACCAGCTTCGGTCCCGTCTCGTACTCGATTGCGCGCGCCGGATCGCGCATCGAGGTTCAGCTGACCGCGCCGCCGAAAGCACGCGTGCGGCTGCGCCTGCGCCTCCCCGCCGGTGAACGAGTCCGCAGCGTCTCGTCGGGCTCCCTGAACGCCGCGTCGGGAACGATCGACTTCGGCGCCCGCCAGGGGGCCATCGCGCTGCGCGCGACCGTCACGCGGTGAGCGCGGCAGGCCGTTCGGCACGGCGGTATTCGACCGTGTAGCCGAGCGAGCGGGGCACTGCGAGCAGTCCTTCGAGATCGAGCTCGATCGTGGCGCCCGCCTTCTGCGTCACCTCGTCCTCGATCGGCAGGTCGAAGTCGTCGGCGCCGAAGTCGAGGGCGCGGAACGCGTCCGCGTTCTGGGTCAGCACCGAGGTGCGGAAGTGCTTGACGTTGTCGAGGAAGATCCGCGAGAGTGCCATGTGCCGCCAGTACTCCTGCGGTGAGATCTCGCGTCCGCCGAACGCGGTGCCATACGGCTTGTACGTCCAGCAGAGAAACGAGAACAGCCCGTCGTAGCCGTCGCGCAGGCACTCGTCCTGGAAGTCGCGCGTGCGCTGCAGGTGCTCGAGCCGCTCCTCGAGCGTCTCGTCGAAGCCGATCACCATCGTCGCGGTCGTCTTCATACCGCTCTCGACGATCGCCCGCTGCGCCTCGAGATACTCACGCACCGTGTACTTGAACTTGGCGTGCCGCTTGCGGAAGTCCTCGGTCAGGATCTCGCTGCCGCCGCCCGTCACCCAGTGCACGCCGGCGTCCCGCAACCGCGCCGCAGCCTCGGCGTGCGTGAGCCCAGCGTGGTCGGCGAGATAGACGAACTCGGCGATCGTCAGCGCGTAGAACTCGACCCGGTCGCCGTATCGCTCGCGCACCGACGCGAAGAGATCGCAGTAGTAGTCGAGCGGCAGCTTCGGGTTGAAGCCGCCGTTGAAGCCGACGAGATCGCCGCCCACGTCGAGGAGCTCGTCGATCTTGGCGAAGACGTCGTCGCGTGACAGCACGTAGCCCCCGGCCTGGTTCGGCAGCACGTAGAACGCGCAGTAGTCGCACTGGGCGACGCAGACGTTCGTGTAGTTGATGATCCGCATGACCATGTACGTCGCGCGGTTCGGGCTGGTGGAACTGCGCGCGCACGCCCTGTGCGAGCTCCATCAGCTCCTCGTCGGACGCCTCGTTCCAAAGGTCTCGGGCGGCTGCCAGGGTGATCCGAGTCATGCCGGCACAGCCTCCTCGACGGTGACCTCTTCCGGCGCGAGCGTGTCCATGAACGAGCTGACCGAGAAGACGGCGTTGCCTGCGCCCGCGATCCCGTAGCCGGGCGGCGGCTTCAGGCCGTGCTGCTCGAGCGAGCCGCGGTAGGCCTCCAACAGTCGAATGTGATACTCGAGCGGCGCTCCGTCCGGGTTGTCTCGGCCGAGCGGCGTGGACGGCTCGGGGCACCAGGTGGTGAAGCGGGGTGTGATCCCGCGGCTCATGAAGTAGTCGAGGCCCTCGGTCGTCGACTCGATCGCGGCGTCGACCGTCTCGAAGCCGAACGGCTTCGCCATCTCGACGCCGGCGACGAAGTTCGGGATCACGTAGCGCGCGCCGAAGACGTCGGCCGCGTCGAAGATGCGGCGATGCCATTCCTCGCGGCCCACGTAGCGCTCCTTGCCGGGGGAGATCAGCTCGAACAGGCGCTTGTCCCACACCTCGTAGTTCGGGTGGTAGATCGTGATGCCGTAGTCCTTGTAGCGCTGCACGTCCGCCTTCGGGAGCGCCTGGGCGACCACCTTGCCGATCCACCGGTCCGGGAACCGCTCCTCGATCGCCTGCGCGTACCTGCCGTAGAAATCGGCCTCGGCGAGCCCGTCGACCGTGCTCGTCACCGACCCGCCGGTCAGGGTGTAGGCCTTGGAGGTCCTGGCGGTGTCGTAGCGGTCGATCAGCGCGAGCGCTTCGAGCACGTCCTCCACCGGCTTGACGCCCGTGTACGGGCGACCTTCCCGCTTGTGCTGTCGCCAGTTGTGGTTGATGTCGCAGAACTGGCACTCCTCCTTCGCGCCGAAGTACTGGCAGAGGCGGAGCACGGTGAGATAGATCAGGTAGCCCCACTGGATGGTCGGGGCGGTCTCCATCACCGTCTTGCCGTTCGCGAGCTCGTGGCGGTAGTACTCGGGCATCGGCGGCAGCCCGACATCGGCCACCGGTCGTCCGTCGAGCGTCAAGACGAGCATCTCTCCGCCGTCGCGCGTCACGCGGTACGGCGAATCGGGGTTGACGCGCACCGACACGATCGTGCGGCGCAGCGCATACGGCCCACCCGTCAGCGCGATCTCCTCCGGCGGCCGCCGCCTCGCCGCCTCGCCGAGCTGCGTGAGCGGTTTCTGGTCGAAGGAGAAGATGAAGTACGACTTCGGCTTCACCTCGCCGTCGAGGTTGTCGGTCAGCGCGGCGTCCTCGAACGCGATGCCGGTTCGGAGCAGGTCCTCCTTCAGCACGGCCTCGGGCGGGATGTGCGGGAACCGCGCCATCAGACTCTCGACCAGCTCGGTGCGCGCGCTCACACCCGCAAACTAGCGGAGGGCGCCCGACGGGCGCCCTCCGCACCGAACCTCAGTGGTGCTTCTCGACCTCAGTGGTGCTTCTTGCCGCCGATGTCGGTCAGCGTGTTCACGCCGCTCACGAGCGCGCAGCGGATCTGGGCGACGTCGCCCTGCTTGAACTTGGCGTTCACGTCGGCAGACTTGTCCGACGGGATCGCGCAGGTCAGTCCCGCGACGGTGATCGAGTTCGCCGAGAGGGCCGAGATCGTCCCGTGTGCCTCGCTCTTCTCGGCGACCGGGCGCGACGACTTGCAGGAGCTGCCGCTGAGCTCGACGGCGCCGCCGCCGGCGGTGCCGCCGCCGATCTTGCCGCCGGTGAACCCGGACGTGGCCGCGAACGTGGCCGACAGGTTGCCGAGGAGCCGCGCTGACGGGCCGTGCCCGTGGCCGGCTGCCAGGCCGGCGACGGTTCCGTGATCGTAGACGGCGGAGTACAGAGCCTCGGTGTCACGACCGGACGACTGGTCGATCCTCAGCGAGCCGCTGACGACGCCGACGTTGTCGGTCGTGTTGATCACGCTGCGGGCGCGCAGGGTGATCGCGCCTGTGAGATCCGGATCGCCCGCTGCCGCACCGGTGTACTTGCCGTCGGTCACGACGATCGTCTTGCCGTCGGTCGTGGTGCACGTGCGGCTCGACGTGCTCGTGCCGGTGGCCGCGAAGGTACCGGCCACGGCCTTCGCACTCTTTGCGCCCTCCATCCCGTTCGCTACGGCATAGCCGGTCGCAACGAGCGCGACGAGCAGCGCGGCGATGTACGTCAACTTGCGCATCAATTTCCTCCAGTCGATCCGAGAGCGGTTTGCCCTGACGTTGGCCGCGCCTCGTGCGCTTCCGGCAAAGGAAAGGTAAGGCGGACGTAAAGCGGTGCGTTCCTGCGGCTTGGCTACCCTCGGACGGGGGATGCTGCGCCGTTTCTCGACACTGGTGGTGCTCGCGGCGGCGTTCGCTGCGCCCGCGCACGCGCAGGGCACTCCACTGCTGCCGGGGCTGACCTACGACCGGGAAGTCGAATTCACCCCGCACGGTGCCGTCGTGGTGCACGTCCTCACTGCTCCGAGGCCGGGCGATCAGAACGGGCTCTTCCAGCTCGCGCCGGTGCTCGCGCGCGGGACCATGCTGGGTGGCCGTGAGACGGTCACGCAGATCGAGAAGGACGTCTCGGCTCAGGCCACGGTCGCGGGCATCAACGGAGATCTCTTCAGCGCGGCCGACGGTCACCCGGCGGGCATCTTCATGTCGGGCGGGCTGCTCGCTCATCCGCCGTTCGGCGCCCGCTCCTCGATCGGCGTCGACTCGGCCGGTGCGCTGCACGTCGACCGCGTCAAGTTCTTCGGCACCTGGCAGGGGACCGGGCAGCGCCGGCCCCTGAACGGGCTCAATCAGATCCCGGCCCAGGGACAGGTCGTCCTGCTCACACCGGCGTTCGGCCCCAAGGCGCCCGCGATCCCCGGCTCGGCCGAGATCGTCCTGCAGTCCTTCCCGGCCACCGCCCCGAACGTCGACCTCTCCGCCGCCGTCAGCGCGGTCGGGGTGAACGGCGGCGAGCCGATCCCGCCCGGCGGCGCGATCATCCAGGCTGCCGGGTCGCTGGCCGCGAAGCTCCAGGCGGAGGCACCGGTCGGCACGCAGATCGCCGCCCGCCTGATCCTCCAGCCCGCCTGGACGAACGTGGTCGCGGCGCTCGGCGGCGGCCCCGTGCTCGTGCGCAACTCGGCTCCGGTCTTCCGTTCACTGGAGGACTTCACGAACGACCAGATCGCAGCCCGGTCGCCGCGTGCCGGCGTCGGCCAGCTCGCGGACGGCCGCATCATCCTGGTCGCGGTCGACGGCGCCCAGCCGGGGTACAGCGTCGGGCTCACGAGCTTCGAGCTGGCGCAGACCATGGCCCGGCTCGGCGCGGTCACCGCGTCCGGCGTCGAGCCCGGCCAGGACGTCACGGTCGCGTTCGACGGGCAGCTGCTGAACAGGCCGAGCGCCGCCGCCGGGGAGCGAGCCGTCAAGGAGGCGTTGCTCGTCGAGTATTTCGGGGTCTATGCCCCGCCTCCGCCCCTGCCGCTTCTGACCGGTGAGCCCGGGAGAACGCAGGAACAGTTGTCGTACAAGATCGTCCGCCCGTCGCAGGTGACCGCGCAGCTGATCGGGCCCGACGGCCGGCCGCGGGTGCTCGAGGCCGGCGTCCAGCATGTCCCCGGGGTCTACCCGTTCACGTACTCGGCGTTCGACGCCGAGGGGGCCTGGCACTGGAATGTCACCGCAACCGACGACCTGAAGCGGGTGTCGACGATCGATCGCGTGTTCAGGTACGACACGACGCTGCGCAGCCTTGCCGTGCCGAAGCCCGCCCGCGGCAAGGCCGCGATCCGCTTCACGCTCTCGCGTCCCGCCACGGTGCGGCTGCGCGTCGAGACTCCGAACGGCGTCCTCGTTCGCGACGTTCCGCCCGTGAGCCTGCCCGGCGGGGCGCAATCGGTCGTCTGGGACGGGCGGTTGCCGCATGGCAGCCGTGCCTACGGCGGCACCTATGTGGCGCATCTCTTCGTAACGAGCTCGGTCGGCACGTCCGATCTCGCCGTTCGGTTTGCCTTCAGGCGCGCCGGTTAGAGTCGCCGCGTGACGTCGTTCGTCGGCAATCACGGGCTGCTCGCCGTGTTCATCCTCATGTTCGTCGCGGCGATCCTGCCGGCGGCGAGCGAACTGACCATGCTCTACGGCGGTGCACTCGCATCGGGCGCGCTTGCGGGGCAGATCGCGCATTTCCAGCCCGGGTTTCGTGCGTATCTCGCCGTCGTCGTGGTCGGCGTGATCGGCAACGTGCTCGGTGCGGCGGCCGGCTGGGCGCTCGGCTTCTACGGCGGTCACCCGCTGCTCGAGCGCCACGGGCGCTGGCTGCACGCGACGCCGCAGCGGATCGCACGGGCCGAGCGCTGGTTCGAGCACTTCGGCTCCGTCGCCGTGCCGCTCGGGTTCGCCACACCCCTCGTCCGCTCGTTCGTGGCCCTGCCGGCCGGGATCCTGGAGTGGCCGCTGCGGCGGTTGCTGCCCCTCGCCGCGCTGGGCAGCGCCGTGTTCTGTGCCGTGGTCGCCGGGATCGGCTGGGCGGTCGGGTCGAACTGGAGCCATGCGAGTCACGATTTGCGATACCTGGACTACCTCGTCCTGGCAGGGGTCGTCGTGTTGGCGACGTACCTGATGCTGCGACGGCGCCGCACGGCTACGATTGCCCCCGCCGATGACGATTCCCCACGTTGACGTCAAGGCGCAGTACGCGCCGCTGATCCCGGAGCTGCAGGAGGCCTTCTCGCGCACGCTCGAGTCCGGCCGGTTCATCTTCGGGCCGGAGGTCGAGTCGTTCGAGCGGGAGGCGGCCGAGCATCTCGGCACGCAGGACTCGGTCAGTTGCGCGAACGGCACCGATGCGCTCGTGCTCGTCCTCGATGCGATGGGGATCGGCCCCGGCGACGAGGTGATCTGCCCGACCTTCACTTTCTACGCGACCGCCGAGTCGATCGCGCGCCGCGGCGCCACTCCCGTGTTCGCAGACATCGACGCGGCGACGCTCAACCTCGACCCGGCCGATGTCGAGCGTCGGATCACCGAACGCACGAAGGCGATCATGCCCGTGCACCTGTTCGGCCGCCCCGCGCCCGATCTCAGCGGCTTCGGCCTGCCGGTGATCGAAGACGCAGCGCAGGCGTTCGGAGCGGCCGGCATCGCGACCAGCGTCGCTTCGACCTTCAGCTTCTTCCCGACCAAGAACCTCTTCGCGCTCGGCGACGGCGGCCTCGTCGCCGTCAACGACCCCGAGCTCGCGCAGCGCATCAGGATGTTGCGCTTCCACGGCTCGGCGGCGAAGAAGGAGTTTCTCTACGTCGGTTACAACTCGCGCCTCGACGCGATGCAGGCGTCGTTCCTGCGCATCTTCCTGCGGCACATCGACGACTGGAACCAGAAGCGGCGTGACGCAGCCGCCCTCTACACCGAACTGCTGGCCGGGCTCGTCGAGACGCCGGCCGACGAGCCGGGCCACGTCTACCACATGTACTGCGTGCGCTCGCCGGAGCGCGACCGGCTGGCCGATGCTCTCGAGGAGGCGGACATCGGGTTCTCGGTCTACTACCAGCCGCCGCTGCACCTGCAGCCGGCGCTGCGGTACCTCGGGTACTCGGAGGGCGACTTCCCCGAGACCGAGCAGGCCTCGCGCGAGAATCTCTGTCTGCCGATGTGGGCCGGGATCACCGAGGAGCAGCAAGCGGAGGTCGTCTCCGTCCTGAAGCGCGCTGCCGGTCTCGTCCCGGTCCTGATGCACTTCCCGGTCAATAGACACCGGGTCTGGCAGCTTGCGTTCGATGCGGTCCTGATCGTCGCCGCGTGGCGGCTGACGTTCTTCCTGCGCTTCGACAAGACGACGCCGATCTTCTACCGGCACCTGCTCGACTGGCAGGTGGTCGCGGTGGTCGTCGCGATCAACCTCTCGACGTTCGTGCTCTTCGGCTTCTACAACCGCTGGTGGCGCTACGTCTCGACACGCGACATGTGGGGCGCGTTTCGCGGTGTCACCGTCGCTTCGGCGATCACGTACCTCGTGCTCTACGCGTTCCCGCCCGCGCACACGTCGCGCCTCCCGCGCGGCGTCGCGGCGCTCGACTACCTGCTCCTGCTCGCCTTCGTCGCAGGCACGCGTCTGCTGGCCCGCACGCTGATCGAACGGCCCCCGGCCGGGCTCGTCGCACACGGCAAGGAGGTGCTGATCGTCGGCGCCGGGGATGCCGGGCAGCTGATGGTGCGCGAGCTGCAGCGCAACCGGCAGCTCCACTACACGCCGATCGGCTTCGTCGACGACGACCCGCGCAAGCGCGGCGACCGCATCAACGGCGTGAAGGTGCTCGGCACGACCGACGATCTCCAACACCTGCTGCGCGACAACAAGCCGGACGAGGTGCTGATCGCGATCCCGTCGGCACCGGGCCGGGTGCGTCAGAAGATCGTCGAGACGTGCCTCGCCGAGCATGTCGTGGTCAAGACGCTGCCGGGACTGCACGAGCTGATCGCGGGCGACCACAACCTCGGCGCGCAGATCCGGCCGGTTCAGGTCGAAGACGTCCTCGGCCGCCAGCAGGTCGAGGTCGACCTCGCGCTCGTCGCGTCCTACGTCAAGGACAAGACGGTGCTCGTCACGGGCGCAGGCGGGTCGATCGGCGCGGAGCTCTGCCGCCAGCTCGCCCGGCTCGGCTCGGCGCGGCTCGTGCTCGTCGACAAGGGCGAGTCCGCGCTCTTCGAGATCGAGCGCGAGCTCGTCGACGAGCGCGACTACACCGCCGCGATCCCGGTCCTCGCCGATACGGCCGACAAACCGAAGATGCGCCAGGTCTTCGAGCGGTACCGCCCGCAGGTGCTCTTCCACGCGGCCGCGTACAAGCACGTCGGCATGCTCGAGGCAAATCCCTCGCAGGCCGTCTCGAACAACGTGCTCGCGACACGCACGCTGTCCGAGGTCGCCGTCGAGTTCGGTGTCGAGCGCTTCGTCCTGATCTCGACCGACAAGGCCGCGAACCCGAAGAACGTGATGGGGCAGTCGAAGGCCGTCTGCGAATGGATCATCGAGTCGTTCGCTCTGCATCCCGAGGTCGAGACCCGTTTCGTCGCAGTGCGCTTCGGCAACGTGCTCGGCTCCTCGGGCTCCGTGATCCCGATCTTCCGCAAGCAGATCGAGCGTGGCGGCCCGGTCCGGGTGACCGATCCTGAGATGACGCGCTTCTTCATGACGATCCCGGAGGCGTCGTCGCTCGTCGTCCAGGCAGGCGCGATGGGGGGCCGCGGGCAGGTCTACGTGCTCGACATGGGCGAGCCCGTGAAGATCCTCGACCTCGCGCGGCAGATGATCCACCTCTCGGGGAAGGACGAATCGCAGGTCCCGATCGTCTTCACCGGCGCGCGGGCCGGTGAAAAGGTGCACGAGGTGCTCTGGAACGAGGGCGAGGCCGTCGGGCCGACGTCGCACCCGAAGATCATGCGCGCCGCCCGGCCGCAGATCGACTCGGCCTGGCTGGAGGAGTCACTCGCGACGCTCGAGCGGCTCGTCGAGGAGGGAGACACGCTCGCGATCGTCGCGCAGTTGCGCGCAATGGTCGCCGAGCCGGTGCGCACCGGCCGCGAAGCGGTTCTGGAAGACACGTTGCACTGACGCGACGGTGGTCGCCGACGGCGCGGGTACCGTGATCCGGTGGACCCGCTCGACGGCCTGAATCCCGAGCAGCGCCGCGCGGCGGAGGCCGTGCGAGGGCCGGTGTGCATCCTCGCCGGGGCCGGATCGGGCAAGACGACGACGATCACCCGCCGCATCGCGCAGCAGGTTGCGACGGCGGCGTTTTCGCCCAGTCGGATCATGGCCGTCACGTTCACCGACAAGGCGGCGGGCGAGCTGAAGGCGCGTCTCGCGGTGCTCGGCGTCTCCGGCGTTCGCGCTTCGACCTTCCACTCCGCCGCGCTGCGCCAGTTGCGCCACTTCGCCCCGGATGCGGTGGGACGCATCCTGCCGTCGAAGGCGCTCGCGCTCCGCCAGATCGCGAACTCGCTCCCGGCGCCGTACAAGTTTCGCCCGGCCGGCGACCTCGCGACCGAGATCGAATGGGCGAAGAACCGGCGCATCCCGCCCGACGACTACGACGGCCGCGACCCGCCGATCCCACTCGACCTGATGCAGCGCGTCTACCGGGAGTACGAGAAGCGCAAGTCAGCCGAGGGGCTGGTCGACTTCGAGGACCTGCTCGAGCTGACGGTGCGGCTCTTCGAGGAGAACGCGGAGGTGCGCGAGACGTTTCGCGCCCAGTACCGGTCGTTCACCGTCGACGAGGTGCAGGACGTGAACCTGCTCCAGCAAGAGCTGCTCGACCTGTGGCTCGGCGAGCGCGACGACCTCTGCGTCGTCGGCGACGACTACCAGTCGATCTACGGCTTCACGGGCGCGAGCCCCGACTATCTGCTCGCGATGCCGCAGCGCTTTCCGCATGCGCTCGTCATCCGGCTCGAGGAGAACTACCGCTCGACGCCGCAGGTGCTCGCGCTCGCGAACAGGCTCGTCCCGAATCTCGGCGGAGCCGAGAAGACACTGCGCTCGGTGCTCCCGGACGGTGTGCAGCCCGTGGTGCGGCCGTTCCCCACGTCCGAGGACGAGGGTGCGGCGATCGTCGCGGAGCTTCGTGCGCTCGCCTGCCCGCTCGAGGAGGCCGCGATCCTCGCGCGAACGAACGCCCGTCTGACTGACTTCGAAGAGCTGCTGCACGAAGCCGGCATCCCGTTCCAGGGCTCGTCACTGCTCGAGCGCGACGCCGCCCGGAGGTTGACGCGACGGCTCGAGCGTACCGCGGCGCCCGCGGCTGAAGCGGTGCGCACGGCGGCGCTCGAGGCAGGCTGGCTCGAGCGCGTGCCCGAGAAGCTCGGCGAGCGCGAAGCCGTTCGTCAGCAGGATCTCGCTCGGCTGGTTCAGCTCGCAACGGTGTTCGGCGGCGACGCAGCATCGTTCGTCGAGGACCTCCGCGCGCGGTTCTCGTCCGGCGGCGACGGTGCGCACGGCGTCAATCTGTTGACGCTGCATCGTGCGAAGGGCCTGGAGTTCGAGGCGGTCTTCATTCCCCGGCTGCAGGAGAAGGAGCTGCCGTCGAAGCAGGCACGGACGCCCGTCGAGCTCGCGGAAGAGCGCCGGCTGCTCTACGTCGGCATGACGCGGGCGAAGCGTGTCCTGTGGCTGACGTGGTCGGGGAAGCGCTCGCGTTTCCTGCACGAGCTCGGTGTCACGCAGACGGCGCCGACGGAGAAGCGCGAGTGGACTGCCGATGCCCAACGCCTCCGCGACTGGCGGCTCGAGCGGGCGAAAGCCGACAACGTCCCGCCGTATGTCGTGTTCCACGACAGCGTGCTACACGCGATCGCGGATGCGCGGCCGGCGTCACTCGGCGAGCTGTCGCAGATCGCGGGCGTCGGCCCGGCGAAGCTCGAACGCTACGGCGAGGATGTGCTGGAACTGATCCGAGTCTGATTCCGCTACGCCGAATCAGATTCGGACAGCGCCGAGAGGAGGAGGTCGAGCATCAGCTGCGGGTCGCGGCGCTCGCGCGTGCCCCCGCTGCGGTTGCGCTTCGTACAGTTCCAGCGCGCGCGGATCGGTGAGCGGCCGAAGCCGGCCTTCGCGGATCAGCTGCTCGTCGACGCCACCGAGCCGGCCGCCGTACGTCGTGTACACCGGCACGCCGAGCGCCGCCGCTTCGCGGTTCATCGTCCCGCCGGCGGAGACGACGAGGTCGGCGAGCGCGATCAGGCTCTGCGCGTCGACCGCTTCCTCGGGGACGATCACCGACGGCAGCGCCAGCGACTTGACGAAGTCGCGCTGCTCTTCGGTACGCGGGATCACGAACGCGTGCACGTCGGCGGAGCGGCCGAGATGCTCGAGCGTCATCGGGAAGAGAGGATTCGAGTGCCGGTGGTAGAGCGAGACGTCCGGTGGCGGACGGAGCACCACGAGCACCCGGGCGGCGTCGATCGCCCAGTCCGTGAGCACGGACTCGTCCGGCTCGAAGTCCGAGAGGTAGTACTCCTCCTTCAGTCCCGGGTACTGCTGCAGCTTCGGCGGCACCGCGCCGTAGGTCTTCAACCGTTCCGGAGGGATCGCCGCGGGCACCACGACGCGGGTCGCGGCGCGGCATCCGAGCTGATGTTGCAACCAGGCCCACTCGTAGTCGAACGTCGTCGAGCTCGGAATGCCGAGCCGCCGTGCCGTCATCGTCAGCTCGTGCGACCCGTGAGCGAGCGCGAGGTCGAAGCCGCGGTCTTTCGCCCAGCGCCGGAGTGCCTTCAGCCGCGTCCGCATCTGCGTCGCCTTGCCGAGGGCCGAGCGGCCTCCGTGGTGCCCGATCACCGTTGCCGTCATCCCGTGCGACTCGATCAGCTGCAGCGTCTGCGCGTACTCGCGCGCGGTGATCTCCACCTCGTGCCCCTGCGCCTCGAGCAGCTGCACGAGTGGCCGGAACACCAGCGGGTGCGCGCTCGCCGTGAAGTCCACCCAGACCTTCATGCCACTCCACCGTCGGCGAAGCCGGCGGTGGCTCCCGCAACGGCCGACTCGAGCGAGGCGTCGCGGGTGATGCCTTCGACGTGGCGCTCGTGCCAGAGCGTGAACGCGAGCAGACCCCACAGTTGGCGGGAGAGATCCTCGCGGCCGGAGACATGGTCGTCGATCACGCGCTTCACGGCCGACGGCTGCAGGAAGCCCTGCCGGCGCAGCGTGTCCGCCGACAGCGTCTCGCGTGCGAACGGCTCGAGCTCGCCGCGCAGCCACGCGGCGGCCGGGATCGAAAAGCCGCGTTTCTTCCCGTGCACGATCGCGCGCGGCAGCAGCGGCTCCATCGCCTTGCGCAAGAGCCGCTTCTTGGAAAAGCCGCGAACCTTGTGTCGCACGGGCAGCGAGAAGGCGAAGTTCGACACGACGGTGTCCATGAACGGCACGCGCGCCTCGAGCGACCAGGCCATCGAAGCGCGGTCGGTCTTCGTCAGCAGGTCGTCGACGAGGTAAAGCCCGAAGTCGACGTCCTGCAGGCGAGTCAGGAGCTCATGGCCCTCGGTCGCGGCGAACCGCGCGCGATAGCCGACGAGCGGATCGAAGTCGCTGCTGCGCCCGGTCAGCTCTGCGCGCACGTCTGCCGAAAAGATCTCCTTGTAGGCATGGTGGCGCTCGAGCGGCGGCATCCCGGCTGCACGTGTGAAGCGCTTCAGGCGGTAGTCGAGGCTCGCCTTGCGCGTCGAGGACGGCAGCCGGTCGACGGCCGGACGTGCGCGCGCCGCGAGTGGGCCGAAGCGCTCCGCGAGCAGGTCGGCGACGTATGTGTAGTAGCCGCCGAACAGCTCGTCTCCGCCTTCGCCGGAGAGGGCGACCTTGACGTCTTCGGCCGCCAGCTTCGAGACGAGGTACGTCGGCAGCGCCGACGAGTCGGCGAACGGCTCGTCGAACGCATCGGCGAGCGCGGGCAGCAGGAGCGCCGCGTCCGGCCGCAGCGTGAGCTCGCGGTGGACGGTGCCGTACCGCTGCGCGACCGCCCGCGCCCCGGCGAGCTCGTCGAACGACGACTCCTCGAAGCCGATCGAGAAGGTGCGTACCGCTTCCGACGACTCCTCTGCCGCGAACGCCGTGAGCGCGCCCGAGTCGACCCCGCCCGAGAGCAGCACGCCGACCGGCACGTCCGCGATCAGGTGCGCGCGCACGGAGTCGCGCAGCCGCGCACGGCACTCCTCTACGAGCTCCGCCTCGTCCTCGTCATGGCGCGGAGCGAGCGGGCCCGTGCGCGCGAAGCACGCGAGTGACGTTCGGCCGTTGTGCCAGGTCAGCGTGTGGCCCGGCAGCAGCTTGCGAATGTCCTTGAAGATCGAGAGCGGGGCGGGGACGACGTTGAAGGCGAGGAATGCCTCGAGGGCGTCGAGATCGACCTCGCCTTGGGGGAGCGCGTCGAGCTCGGACGAGAACGAGAGCTCGCCGTCGACCTCGCGGTAGACGAGCGGCTTGATCCCGAAGCGGTCGCGCGCGAGCACGAGCCGGCGTTCGCGTGCGTCCCAGACGGCGACCGCGAACATGCCTCGCAGCCGCTCCCACAGCCGTTGCCCCCACTCCTCGTATCCATGCACCAGCACCTCGGTGTCGCAGCGGCTGCGAAACCGGTGCCCCGCACGTTCGAGCTCGTGCATCAATTCGCGGTAGTTGTAGATCTCGCCGTTCTGCACGACGACGACGGTGCCGTCCTCATTCGCGATCGGTTGATCGCCTCCGGTCAGGTCGATGATCGCGAGCCGGCGCGCGGCGATCCCCACCGAGCCGTCGAGATGCGCCCCTTCCGAGTCGGGGCCTCGGTGGACCAGGGTCGTCGACATACGGCGGAGCCGCTCGGGGTCGACGGCGCCGCGGCTGCTGGCGATCCCGCAGATCCCGCACATGGCGCCAGTCTAGGGACGGCGCCCGAACGTCTGGGCGAGCACCCGGACGCCGGTCACGAAGAGCGTGCGCAGATAGAGCCGCATCGAGCGGTCGGCGATCCACTCGAGGTCGTGCGCGAGCTTCTCCGCCATCGACGTCTCGTAGCCGCGTCGCACCTGCGCGAACCCCGTCAGTCCAGGTCGCACGACGAGGCGCTGCCAGTAGGCGGGGAGGTCGTGCGCGAGCTCCGCGAAGAAGCGCGGCCGGATCGGCCGCGGCCCGACGAACGACATGTCGCCGCGCAGGACATTCCAGAGCTGCGGGATCTCGTCGAGCTGCGAGGCTTTCAGCCAGCCGCCGATCCGGGTCAGCTCGGCATCGGTGCGGCGGACGAGCTCCTCGCCGAGGTACTGCCCGATGCGATCCTCGGCTCCGGGACGGAGGGTGCGGAACTTCAGCATGTGGAAGAAGCGGCCCCGGCGGCCGACACGCTCCCCGCGGTAGAGGATGGGACGTCCGCTCGTCACGAGCAGCACAGCGGCGATCACCAGCCCGACGGGCGCGAGCAGGATCCCGAACAGGCTCGCGAAGAGGATGTCGAGCAGGCGCAGTTCGAGGTCGATCCCGCGATGCTCCGCCTGAGACGCGAGCCGTGTGTACCCGCTGACGAGGGTGTCCTCGAGCGGTGGCGGCGCCGATGCCACGCAGTCGATGGTAGACCGTGGGCCTGTGAGCGTCCTCGGCATCGACCATGTCCAGGTGGCCGCGCCGGCGGGGTGCGAGACGGAGGCGCGAGCCTTCTACGGCGGCCTGCTCGGTCTCGAGGAGCTGCCGAAGCCGGCGGTGCTCCGCGCCCGCGGCGGCTGCTGGTTCCGCGCCGGCGGGCAGGAGCTGCACGTCGGCGTCGAGCAGCCGTTCGCGCCCGCCCGAAAGGCGCACCCCGGCCTCGTCGTCTCCGACCTCGACGCCCTCGCAGAGCGGCTGCGAGAGGCCGGCGTCGCCGTCGAACCGGACGAATCGCTTACAGGCGCGAGACGCTTCCACGCCGCCGACCCGTTCGGCAACCGGCTCGAGTTCCGCCAGGGCTGGCGCTGCCGACTCTGATTTCGGCGGAGCCGAACCAGAGTCGCGAGGCACTCGGGGGCCGCTGCAATTCGAAGGTCGCGAATCTGGTTCGCTGCGCGAAATCAGATTCCGTTCCGTCACGGTGGCTGCCGACAGACATGGCTCGCGGCGGTAGGTCGAAGAATCGTGTTCTGTGCAGGGAGAAATGAGCAGTGGGCACGATTTGGTGATTCGGCGTGACTGTTCGGTGCGGGTGGCTGGGGCACGTCGGTGCGGCGAGATCCAGGTTCCTCTATAAGCTTCCGTTATGGACACGCGCCAGCTTCGTGCGTTCTGTGAGGTGGTCGAGCGGAAGTCGTTCTCGCAGGCGGCGGAGCGGCTGGGGGTGACCCAGCCCGCGGTCAGCCTGCAGGTGCGCGCGCTCGAGAAGCGGCTCGGCCTGCAGCTCCTCGACCGCTCCGGGCGGCGGGTGGAGCCGACCGAGGCCGGACTGCGCCTCTACCGGGGCGCCCAGCGATTGATCGCGCTCGAGGAGGAGATCACGAGTGAGCTCGCGGACGAGGCAACAGGCGCGCTCGAGGGCACGTTCGCGATCGGCGCCTCGACGGGCCCGGGCGGCGTCGTCCTCTCGCAGCTCCTCTGTCAGTTCGCCGCGGCGCACCCCCAGATCCATGTCGCCCTGAGCGTCTTCGACACGCAGACGGTCGTCGAGCATGTCGCAGACCGCACACTCGAGCTCGGCGTCGTCGGCGCCGCGCCGCGCTACCGCGCCGTGGAGTACGAGCCGTTCTTCCGCGACACGGTGATCCTGGCGTGCCCGCCGGGGCACCCGTTCGCCGGGCAGACGGTGACGCTCCAGCAGCTGCAGGGGGAGCAGCTGATCGTCATGCAGGAGGGCGCCGGCGTTCGGCAGATGATCGAGGACGAGCTGCGCCGCGCCGGCACCAAGCTGCGTGACCTCGACGTGCGGCTCGAGCTCGGCCTACAGGAGTCCGTCACGAGCGCGGTGCGCGGCGGCTACGGCGTCACGTTCATCTCGCGCTCGTCGGTCGAGAACGACCTCGCCGCCGGCACGCTCGTCGAGGCACGTGTGGCCGGGCTCGAGCTCGAGCGGGAGATCCTGCTCGTTCGCGCGACCGGCCGTTCCGAGACGCGCGCGGCGCGCACGTTCGTCGACTATGCGCGCGTGCGCCTGCCGTGATCGTCCGTTGGAGCCTCGACGAGCTGCGTCCCGTGCTCGCCGAGGCCGGCATCGAGCACCCGTTCCTGATCGCCAGCCCGCGCTGGCAGCAACTCGACTTGCCGCAGGTCGCAGCGTGGTCGGAGATCCCTTCCGAGCGTGTCGAGGTCCCGCCCGAAGCCGACGGGATCCTCGCGGTCGGTGGCGGTTCGGCGATCGACACGGGCAAGTGTGCCTCGGCGCAGTTCGGCAAGCCGGTGGTGCACGTGCCGACGACGTACTCCGGAGCCGAGTGGACGACCCATTACGGGATCCGTTCGCCGGACCGCGTCATACGCGGCAGCGGTGGGGGTGCGCAGCCGGTGGCGATCGTCTACGACGTCGGCCTGACGCTCGACCTCCCCGCGAACATCACAGCGGGCACCGCGTTGAACGCACTCGCGCACTGCGCCGAGGCGCTCTATGTGCGAGGTCACGGTGCGCTAGGGGACGAAGAGGCACTTGCGGGCGCCCGGCTGATCTCGGCCGCGCTGCCCGGCGTGCTCGCCGCTCCGCGTGACCGCGCCGCACGCGAGAACCTTCTCCGTGGCGCCGCGCACGCCGGTCAGGCGCTGGCGCTCAACGGGCTCGCGCTCGCGCATGCGATGGCGCAGGCGCTCGGCGGCACGTATGGCCTGCCGCACGGCGCGATGAACGCGCTCTGCCTGCCGGCGGCGCTCGACTTCAATCGCCGGTTCGTGCCGGACGAGGTTGCGCACTTCGGCGAGGCGGTCGGCGGCGACGCGGCGGCACGCTCGCGCGAGCTCTCACTGCTCGGGGGGTTCGAACGCTTGCGCGACTTCGGCGTGCCGGAGGACGACCTGAGCCGGGTCGCCGAGGCAACGTCGCAGCGCGCGGGCAACCAGGCCAATCCCCGGGTGGCGAGCCCCGTAGAGATCCTGGAGCTCTTCCGCAGCATCTACTGAGGTCTCGCGGCGAGCCCGGCGCTAGCGTCGGCGTCGTGGCCGATCGTCTGAACCTCGCTGGCCGCGCAGGCAAATGGAGTGCCGCTCACTGGAAGACCGCGGCCTTCGGCTGGGTGATCCTCACCTTCTCGGCGATGATCCTCGGGTCGGCGATCGGCCTGAACCAGCTCGGCGACTCGCAGTCGGGCTCCGGCCAGACGGCGCAGGCGCAGGCGATGCTCGCGCGGGCGAACTTCCTCTCGCCCGCAACCGAAGCCGTGCTCGTACAGCGCAGGGACGGCGCCCGCGTGCTCGGATCGCCGACCTTCACCGTGGCGATCGCATCGCTCGTGCAGACACTCGAACGGCGGCCGGAGCTGACCAACATCCGCTCTCCGCTCGACCCGGTGCACATCGGTCTCGTCTCGGCCGACGGCCGGTCGGCGATCATCCAGTTCGACGTCCTAGGAAGCGCGGACTCGGCGCAGAAGCACATCCAGCCCGCCCTCGACGCCGTCGCCGGCACGCAGCGCGCGAATCCCGAGTATCGGATCGAGGAGTTCGGCCTGGCCAGCGCCAATCATGTGGTTGGGGCAACGGTGATCAGCGACTTCAAGCGCGCGGAGTTCACGTCGCTTCCGATCACTCTGCTGATCCTCATGCTCGCGTTCGGAGCCCTCGTCGCCGCCCTGCTCCCGCTCGTGCTCGGCTTCACCGCGGTGCTCGGTGCGATCGGGATCAGCATCCTTGTCAGCCACGTCTACGCGCTACCGAACTTCATGGACAGCGTGATCCTGATGATGGGGATGGCGGTCGGAGTGGACTACTCGCTCTTCTATCTGCAGCGTGAACGAGAGGAGCGACGCCGCGGTGCGAGCCCGAGCGAGGCGCTCCTGACTGCCGCCCGGACCTCCGGTCGCGCAGTGCTGATCTCCGGCCTGACCGTTCTGATCGCGATGGCCGGCATGTTCTTCGCCGGCAACCCGATCTTCACGTCGATGGGGGTCGCGACGATCATCGTCGTGTTCCTCGCGATGGTCGGCTCCGTCACCGTGCTACCGGCGCTGCTGCACAAGCTCGGCGACCGTGTCGAACGCGGCCGGCTACCGTTCGTGCGCACCAGCGGCGGCGAAGGACGGCTCTGGCGCTCGATTCTCCGGCCGGCGCTGCGGCGGCCGAAGCTCGCGGTGCTGCTCGCCGGCGGTCTGCTGTTCGCTGCTGCGCTGCCGGTGCTCACGATGCACACGAAGCTGCCGAGCTTCACAGACCTTCCTCACAAGCTCGCCATCGTGCGTACCTACGATCGGATGACGCGGGCCTTCCCAGGCGCGCCGACACCGGCGGTCGTCGTGGTCCGTGCCCATCCCGTGACTGCGCCGAGCGTGCAGGCCCGGGTGACCGAGTTGAGGCGTCGCGCCCTTGCCAGCGGCCAGGTGCGCCCGCCGATCTCGACTCGCGTCAGCGCGGACGGGACGGTCGAGGAGATCGACCTACCGCTCGTGGGCCGGGGTGACGACGCCGCATCGATGCGCGCGCTTGCTTTCGTGCGCGGCTCCCTGTTGCCGGAGACGCTCGGCACTGTCGGCGGCGTCGAGTATGCGACCACCGGCGTTGCCGCTGCCACGAAGGACTTCAACGACCTGATGAAGGTGCGGCTGCCGTTCATCTTCGCGTTCGTGCTCGGGCTCGCATTCGTCCTGTTGCTGCTCACGTTCCGGTCGATCGTCGTGCCGCTCACCGCGATCGCGCTGAACCTGCTCTCGGTGGGTGCGGCGTACGGGATCCTCGTCCTCGTCTTCCAGCACCACTGGTTCGAGGGCGTGCTGGGCTTCACGTCGAACGGCGGCGTCACGTCGTGGCTGCCGATGTTCCTGTTCGTCGTCCTGTTCGGGCTGTCGATGGACTACCACGTGTTCATCGTCAGCCGGATCAAGGAGCTGGTCGACGCCGGCGAGTCGACCGAAGACGCGGTCCTCCACGGCATCATGCGGACGGCTCCGTCCGTGACGAGCGCGGCGGCCGTGATGGTGGCCGTGTTCGGGATCTTCGCGACCCTGACGCTGCTCCAGTTCAAGCAGATGGGGCTGGGTCTCGCGATCGCGATCGCCGTCGACGCGACGATCGTGCGGGCGGTGCTGCTGCCGGCGACGATGAAGCTGCTCGGGGACTGGAACTGGTACCTCCCCCGCTGGCTGCAGTGGCTGCCGCGCGAAGAGCACCGTGCTCCGCCGCGGGTGCTTGCCGACTGAGTCGGTGAACAATGCATAACTTCTCCTAATAACAGGTATAGTCTGCGCCGTGACGGCGACGGCCCGCAGCTTCGACGTGCTCGTGATCGGGAGCGGCGCCTCCGGGCTCGCGGCCGCGGTCTCCGCCGAGCGCGCGGGCGCACGAGTGGCGCTCGCGACGAAAGGCTCGCTCCAGGCGAACAACTCGTCGAAGGCCCAGGGCGGCATCCAGGCCTCCTTCGGGGCGGACGACTCGCCGGAGCAGCACGCGCAGGACGTCTGGCGCTCGTCACACGAGACGGCCGACCTGCGGCTGGTCGAGGTGCTGACCGGCGACGCGCAATCGGCGATCCACTGGCTCGAGGAGCTGGGCGTCGAGTTCACGCGCGAAGACGGCGGCTACCGCCTCGCACGGTGCGGCGGGGCCAGTGCGAAGCGCCTGCTCCAGGTCGGCGACCGCACGGGGCACGCGATCACGAAGCAGCTGCGGGAAGCCTGGGAGGCGAGCAGCGGCACGAGCTTCTTGAATGCGCCGCTCCGGGAGCTCACCGAGCTCGACGGCCTCTGGCGCGCGCGAGTCGGCGAGCAGACCGTGGACACGGGCACAGTCGTGCTCGCCGCAGGCGGTCGCTGTTACGCCGAGGCGCAGCGGCGCGGCGAGCTTTCGACCAACCACCCGAATGCGACGGGCGAGGTGACGCGGATCGCGGTCGACCTCGGAGCCGAGGCGCGCGATCTGGACGCCCTGCAGTACCACCCGAACGGCGGCGCGTGGCCGTCGAACATGCAGGGCTATTCGATCCCGGAGACGACGCGCGCCTACGGCGCCGTGCTCGTGAACGCTGAGGGCGAAGAGTTCACCGACTCACTCGGCCCGCGCGACGCGGTCAGCCAGGCGATCTTCGACGAGGTCGAGAGGGGCAACGGCGTCACGACGCCCGACGGCCGCCCGGCGGTCTATCTCGACACGACCCGCATCCCGGAGGGCGACGCCGACGTCTCCCTGCCGTACATGCTCCGCCGCTACCGCGGCGCCGGGATCGATCCGCTCAGGGAGAAGATCTTCACGTATCCCGTCCTCCACTATCAGAACGGCGGCCTCGTGATCGACACGGACGCCGAGACGACTCTTCCAGGTGTCTATGCGTGCGGCGAGATCGCCGGTGGCACGCACGGGCGCAACCGCATGATGGGCAACAGCCTTCTCGAATGCGTGGTGTTCGGTCGAAGGGCTGGTCGCAATGCATCCGAGAGAGCTAGGAGCTAGATGACAATCGATACCGTCACGGATCTGCAGCACGCTGTCGAGGATGCCGCCGCGCACCTCTACGTCTGGGCGCTGAAAGACATTCCGCAGGACCTGCGAGACGCTCTGTCGGCCGCGCGGCTGCGGGAGACATCCGTCCCCGGCAAGCGCGTGCTCGAGACGATCCACAAGAACGTGAACATCGCCGACCGCGAGGACAACTTGGTGTGCCAGGACACCGGCATCGCCGTCTACACGTGCCGGGTCGGCGAGCACTTCCCGCTGCATCCCACCCGGATCTACGAAGGACTGCGCGACGGCACCGCCCGCGCGACCGTCGAGCATCCGCTGCGCTCGAACGCGGTCCACACGATCACGCGCGAGAACACCGGCCCGAACATCGGCTATCGCCTGCCGATCGTGCACTGGGAGTTCATCCCCGACTGGGACGGTCTCGACGTCAAGTGCATTCCCAAGGGCTCCGGCTCGGAGAACATGAGCTTTCTCAAGATGTGCGTCCCCGCCGACGGCGTGAAGGGAATCAAGCAGTTCGTGCTCGAGTCGATCGTCGGAGCAGGCGGCAAGCCCTGCCCGCCCGGGATCGTCGGCGTCGGGATCGGCGGCACCGCGGACTACGCGATGTACCTCGCGAAGGAAGCGATCACGCGCCCCGTCGGCACCCGCAACTCCGACCCCCTCGTCGCGCAGCTCGAGGACGAGCTGTACGGCCTGCTGAACGAGACCGGCATCGGCCCGATGGGCCTCGGCGGCGACGTCACCGTCCTGCAGTGCCACATCGAGCACGCCGACACGCACATGACCCTCAACCCGGTTGCCGTCAACTACCAGTGCTGGGCTGCGCGCCGCGCATCGGCGCACATCGCCGCGGACGGTTCCGTCGACTTCGACAGGGAGTTCTAGATGAACCACACCGTCACGTTCCCGATCACCGACCCACACGAGATCCTCAAGTTGCAGGCCGGCGACGAGGTGACCGTGCAAGGGCACATCATCGGCATCCGCGACCGCACGCAGATCCGCATCTTCGACCAGGGCGTCGAGCCGCCGATGGACCTGAAGGGGGCGTTCCTGCTGCACACCGCGCCGAACGTGCGCAAGGTCGCCGAGCACAAGTACGAGAAGATCTGCATCGGCACCACCACCTCGGCGCGGATGGTCAGGTTCACCGAACCGCTCGGCCGCCAGTACGGCGTGCGGGCCATCTGCGGCAAGGGCGGCTTCCCCGACGAAGCGATCGAGCCCATGCACCAGCTCGGCATGGTCTATTTCGCGATCGTCGGCGGGGCAGCGGCACTCGAGACGACGCAGATCGAGGAGATCGAGGACGTGCAGTGGGAAGAGCTGATGCCCGAGTGCCTCTGGAAGTTCCGCGTGAAGGACTTCGGCCCGCTGACGGTCGGCATCGACGCGCACGGGAACTCGCTCTACCGCGACGTACAGGCCCGCGCCAAGGCGAAACTGGAGGAGCTCTATGCCCGCCTTTGAGCTCGAGCTCGGCCTACAGCGTGACGGCGGCCTCACACACGTGCTCGACAAGGGTCTCGGCCCCCGCGGGTGGGCCGACGTGCTCGAGATGTCGGGCGACTACATCGACGTCGTCAAGCTCGGCTGGGGCACCTCGTACGTGACGAAGAACCTGGAGCGGAAGCTCGAGGTCCTGAAGGACAAGCCCGTCGTGATCGGCGGCACCTTCTTCGAGGTCGTCTACGTGAAGGGTGCGTTCGACGACTACAAGCGGTGGCTGACGAGCCTCGGCCTCACCCATGTCGAGATCTCCGACGGCACGATCGAGATCCCGCGCGAGCGCAAGCTCGAGCTGATCGCCGACTTCGCACGGGACTTCACCGTTCTCTCCGAGGTCGGCTCGAAGGACTCGGAGGTCGTCTTCGCTCCCTACGAGTGGGTCGAGTGGATCAAGGAAGAGAAGGACGCCGGCGCGTGGAAGGTGATCACCGAGGCACGCGAAGGCGGCACGTCGGGCATCTTCCGCCCCGACGGCCAGATGCGCACCGGCCTGATCGCGGAGATCGAGCACTCGGTCGACTTCCACGACCTCGTCTGGGAGGCGCCGACGAAGGCGTCGCAGGCGTGGTTCATCAAGCATTTCGGCCCGTCGGTCAACCTCGGGAACATCCCGCCCGAGGAAGTGATCCCGCTCGAGACGCTGCGGCTCGGTTTGCGCGGCGACACGCTGAAGGAGGTGCTGCTCAGTGACGACAGCCCAGCTGCCGTCTGACGTCGAGAGCTGGGGTGCGGAGCGGATCCTCGAGCACGTCCTCGCGGAGTTCCCCGGCAGGATCGCGCTCGCATGCTCCTTCCAGAAGGAAGAAACCGTGCTCCTCGACATGTTGTTCGCGATCGAACCGAAGGCGCGGGTCTTCGCGATCGACACCCACTACCTCTTCCCCGAGACGTACGAGCTCTGGGGCGAGGTCGAGCGGCGATACGACACGAAGGTGGAGGTGTTCGAGGGGCCGAGCCCCGAGGAGCTCGCCGCGACCCACGGCGAGCAGCTGTGGGAGCGCAAGCCGGACCTCTACCTGGCCGTTGCCAAGGTCGAGCCGCTCGTGCGGGCGCTCGGCGCTCTCGACTGCTGGATCACCGGCATCCGTCGTGATCAATCGCCGACGCGCGCGGGCGCGCCGAAGCTGGCCTGGGACGAGGCCCACGAGCTGTGGAAGGCGAACCCGCTCGCCGACTGGAGCGGCGAGGACTGCTGGGCCTACATCCGTGAGCGGGGGCTGCCGTACAACTCGCTGCACGACCGGGGCTACGAGTCGATCGGCGACAGCCACTCGACGATCCCCGGCGCCGGGCGCGAGGGACGCTGGGCGGGCACCGGTCGGACCGAGTGCGGCTTGCACGTGGAGCGCACATGACCACGGCGGTGACACGCAGGACGCTCTCCCACCTGGACGAGCTCGAGGCCGAGGCGATCCACATCATGCGCGAGGTCGCCGCCGAGCGTGAGCGGCCGGTGCTGCTCTTCTCGGGCGGCAAGGACTCGATCGTGATGCTCCGCCTGGCCGAGAAGGCGTTCCGGCCCGCCAAGTTCCCGTTCCCGGTCATGCACGTCGACACCGGGCACAACTTCCCCGAGGTGATCGAGTATCGCGACCGCCGCGTCCAGGAGCTCGGTGAGCGGCTCGTCGTCGCCAGCGTGCAGGAGTCGATCGACAAGGGACGCGTGCAGGAGCAGACCGGCCCACGCGCTTCACGCAACCAGTTGCAGACGACGACCCTGCTCGACGCACTCGAGGCGCACGGATTCGATGCAGCGATGGGCGGCGCCCGACGTGACGAAGAGCGCGCCCGCGCGAAGGAGCGCATCTTCAGCTTTCGCGACGACTTCGGTCAGTGGAACCCGCGTGCGCAGAGGCCCGAGCTGTGGGACATCTACAACGCGCGTATCCGCAAGGGTGAGCAGATTCGTGTCTTCCCGATCTCGAACTGGACGGAGCTCGACGTGTGGCAGTACGTCGCGCGCGAGAATCTCGAGCTGCCGAAGATCTACTTCGCACACGACCGCGAGGTGTTTCGCCGCGACGGGATGCTGTATGCCGTCTCCGAGTTCGTCGAGCGCTACCCCGACGAGGAGCCGTTCACGGCCTCGGTTCGGTTCCGCACGGTCGGCGACATGTCGTGCACCGGCGGCGTCGTCAGCGACGCCGCGACGATCGACGAGGTGGTCACGGAGATCGCGGCGACCCGCGTGACCGAGCGCGGCGAGACGCGTGCCGACGACCGCGTCAGCGAAGCCGCGATGGAGGACCGGAAGCGCGTTGGCTACTTCTAAGGAGTTCCTCGACACCGATCTGCTGCGCCTCGTCACGGCGGGCTCGGTCGACGACGGCAAGTCGACGCTGATCGGCCGGCTGCTGTACGACACCAAGCAGATCCTGGTCGACCAGCTCGAGCACATCGAGGACGCCTCGCGCCGTCGCGGCCACGACTACGTCGACCTGGCGCTTCTGACCGACGGCCTCCGTGCCGAGCGCGAGCAGGGCATCACGATCGACGTCGCCTATCGCTCGTTCGTCACACCGCGCCGCCGCTTCCAGCTCGCCGACGCTCCGGGCCACGTGCAGTACACGCGCAACATGGTCACCGGCGCATCGACGGCCGACGTCGCGGTGATCCTCGTCGACGCGCGGAAGGGCGTGATCGAGCAGACACGGCGGCATTCGTACATCATCGGCATGCTCGCGCTGCCGCACGTCGTGTACGCGGTCAACAAGATGGACCTGGTCGAGTTCTCGGAGGAGCGCTTCGACGAGATCGCCCGCGAGCTCGCCGAGCTCGGCTCGCAGCTCGACATCAGAGACGCAACGGTGATCCCGTTGTCGGCGCTCAGGGGCGACAACGTCGTGGACAGGACCGAAGCGATGCCGTGGTATGCCGGACCGACGCTGCTCGAGCATCTCGAGACGATCGAGCTCGACGGCGACCGCAACGTGCAGGATCGGCGCTTCCCCGTGCAGTGGGTCGTCCGGCCGATGGCCGACGAGCACCACGACTACCGCGGCTATGCCGGCCGCGTCGCCGGAGGCGTCTGGCACGCGGGCGACGAGGTCGTCGTGCTGCCGTCCGGGCTGCGCAGCCGCGTCGCCGCGATCGACAGTTCCGGAGGAGAGCTCGAAGAGGCGATCCCCCGTGAGTCGGTGACGATCCTGCTCGAGGACGACCTCGATGTCTCCCGCGGCGACCTGCTCGCCGATCCGGAACGGGCGCCCATCGTGGCACGCGAGCTCACCGCACGGGTCAGCTGGATGGCCGAGCGGCCCGTGGAGGATCGTGCGCGACTGCTGATCAAGCACACGACGCGCACGGTTCCGGCCCGGGTCGACGAGATCGTCAGCGTGGTCGACATCCACACACTGGAGGACCGGCAGAGCCCCGGCAGGATGGAGCTCAACGATCTCGGCGTCGTCCGTTTCCGGCTGGCCGAGCCGCTCGTCGTCGACGAGTACGTTCGCAATCGCGGTACCGGCGCGTTCATCCTGATCGACGAGTCGTCGAACGAGACGGTCGGTGCCGGCATGGTGGTCGCAGCACAGCCGTGACGTCGAGTGTGCACCCCTACCGGGACACGCACGTGATCGACTCCCGTGCGCCTCGGACGAACCAGGCTGTCGTCGGTGTCGTCTCCGCGCTCGCCGTGGTCACCGGCTGGTGGTGGCTGCTCGCGCTGCTCGCACTGCAGCTCGCGGTTGGGCTCGCATTCGGGCGGCGTTACTGCCTGCCGTGTCTTCTCTACTTCGAGCTGATCCAACCGCGTCTCGGCGAGGGAGCACTCGAGGACGCGCGCCCGCCGCGTGCTGCGAACGTCGTCGGGCTCGCCGTGCTCACCGCCGCATCGGTCGCGTACGTCGCCGGCCTGCAGACCCTCGGTGCCGCACTGGGCATCCTCGTCGCCGCTCTGGCACTGCTCGCGGCGATCACCGGCTTCTGCACCGGCTGTGAGGCCTACAAGCTCGGGTGCCTCCTGCGCGGCCGCCCCTTCGTCTCCTGCCCGCTGCCCCCGCGCGCATGACCTGGCAGTTCTCTCTCGCCGGTCTCCTGATCGGCGTGCTCGTCGGCATGACCGGGATGGGCGGCGGCTCGCTGATGACCCCGATGCTGATTCTCCTCTTCGGATTCGACCCGAAGACGGCGGTCGGGACCGACATCCTCCACGGGGCGGTCTTCAAGTCGTTCGGCGCGGTTCGTCACCGCCAGCTCGGGAACGTGCACGTGCCGCTTGCGATGTGGATGCTGATCGGGTCGGCGCCCATGTCTCTCGTCGGCGTGCAGATCGCGAGCTCGTTCTCCGACGGCACGCAGTCGACGATGACCAAGATCGTCGGTGCGACGTTGATCATCGGCGGCTTCGGGTTCCTCATCAAGACGTTCATCCGCGGGCATTCGATCGACGCCCAGTTCCACCTTCAGCGCCACGACAAGGTGGCCGCCATCCTGATCGGCGCGGTCTTCGGTTTCGTCGTCGGTCTGACGTCGGTGGGATCAGGGACGTTCTTCGGCCTGGCGATGCTGTTGCTCTTCCCCCTGTCGGCGAGCCGGATCGTCGGCACCGACATGCTTCACGCGGCGCTGCTCCTGTGGGTCGCCGGTGCCGGGCATCTGCTGCACGGGAATGTCGACCTCCACGCGATGGCGTGGCTCCTCGTCGGATCGATTCCCGGCGTGCTGATCGGCTCGCATCTTTCGATCCGCGTGCCGGAGCGCGCTCTGCGGATCGCCTTCGGCGCGGTGCTGATCCTCTCGGGGATCAAGATCGTGCGGATGCCCTACGCGGATCCGGCCATAGTGACCGGCCTGGTGCTGGGTGTGATCGTGCTTCTCGTCTGGTCAGGCCGCCGTCTGCAGACCCGGCGCCTGCGTGCCCGCCAAATCCCCGCGCACGACCCCGCATAGAATCATCCGGGCGTGGCCCGGGTCCTGTCGACGGCGTTCGTCCTCGCCCTGCTCGCGGGGAGCGCCGCTGCCTTCGCGCTGACCGAGCGGGCGAAGCTCGAGCGGTCCCCGATCTACGGCACTCACGTCGACCCCGTCTTCTCCCCGGCGGGCAAGCTCAAGCCGGTCGCGCACGTCCGCTTCCGCGTGCGCCCCAAGGAGCGGGTCGACGTCGTCGTCGAGGACCGTCACGGTGACACCGTCGCGACGCTGCTCACGAACCGCACCGTGAAGCCTCGTTCGACGCTCAGCCTGGTGTGGAACGGCGTCACCGAGTCCGGTCTGCTGGTCCCGGACGGTGTCTATCGGCCGGTGGTCAAGCTCCTGCGCTCACATCGGACGATCACCTTGCCGAACGAGATCAAGCTCGACACGATCCCGCCGAAGATCGTCGTCAAGCATCCGCAGTACCCGATCATCTCGCCGGACGGCGACGGGCACCACGATGCGTTCACGTTCCACTATGCGATCGACGAACCGGCGCACGCGATTCTCCTGGTGCGGGGCGACCAGGTCCTCCTCACCCGTACGAGCAGGCAAGCGGGCGAGCTGACGTGGAACGGTCGGGTCGACGGCGGGGAGCGTGCGCCTCCAGGACGCTACGTCCTCTCGGTCTCGGCCCGGGACATCGCCGGGAACGTCGCGAAGGGGCTCCCGTTCGCGATTGCGCAGGTTCGGTATGTGATCCTGGCACGGAAGCGCATCGTCGTGCGGCCGGGCGGGCGGTTCGCGTTGCGTGTCTCGACCGACGCTCCGTCCGTCCGCTGGCGGCTGAACGGCCGGTCCGGTGTCCAGCCGCGGGGGACGCTCCACCTGCGTGCGCCGAAGTCGAGCGGTGTCTATCGGCTGTACGTCTCCTACGGCGACCATGCGGCGAGCTCGGTCGTGGTCGTCGGGTGAGCGCCGGAGCCGCTCAGGCGGCCGGTGCCGTCGGTGCCCTCGGGCTCGCGGCCCTGGTGATCGCGCCGCGGCGTGATCTGCGGGTCGCAGGGCTGACCGCCTGGGCCGTCGGTTGTGCGGGGCTCACCGTCTATCTCGCTCCGCACGGCCACCACCGCCTGCTCGCGGCTGCCGCCGTGGCGCTCGCGGTCGCCGCGGCGATCGGGACGTGGGCCGCGATCCGCGTCCCGTGGCTCCTGGCGGTCGCAGCGCTCGCCTGCGTGCCCGCCCGCATTCCGGTGCACGTCGGCTCGACTCAGGCGAACCTGCTGCTGCCGCTCTACGGCGTCGTCGTCGTGGGGGCGCTCGCCCTCGCCTGGCAGCTCTACGGCGACGAGTCGAATCGCTCACGTGAGCTCGGCCCGCTCGCGTGGCCGGTCGCCGCGTTCGTCGCCTGGGACGGAGTGTCCGTGCTGTGGTCGAAGGATCCCCGTCAGGGCGCGATCGAGCTGCTCTTCTTCGTGCTGCCGTTCGGCCTGCTCGCGGTCGTGCTCGCCCGGCTCGTCTGGTCACGAGCCTGGGTGCTCACGCTGTACGTCCAGCTCGCCGTGATGGCCCTCGTCTTCGCCGTGATCGGGATCGTCCAGTACGAGTCGCGCACCATCTTCTGGAACCCGAAGGTGCGGGTCGACAACGCGTACGCACCGAGTGGGTGGTTCTACCGGGTGAACTCCGTGTTCTACGATCCGTCGATCTACGGCCGGTTTCTCGTGATCGCGATCCTGGCCGGCCTCGTCGTCGTGCTCTTCTGCCGTGGCGACCCGCTGTGGTCGATCGCCGCGGCGCTGACCATCGTGATCACCTGGGCGGGGCTCCTGCCGTCCTTCTCACAGTCGAGCTTCCTGGCGCTGATGGTCGGGATCGCCGTCGCCGCGGTGGTCGCCTGGGGCCGCCGCAGCCTGCTGCTCGTCGGCGCCGTCGTGGTGCTGCTCGCCGTGGCGCTCGCCGCATCGCCGGCGATCCGCCACAAGGCGTCGCTCTCCCACGTCACGAGCGGGCGCTCGACGCTCGTCTCCACGGGGCTGAAGGTCGCCTACCACCACCCGGTGACGGGCGTGGGGATCGGCGGCTTCAAGCGGGCGTACGCCGACCTGGCCCACCTCCGCGGCCGGGAGCCCAAGGCGGCCGCGTCGCACACCACTCCGATCACCGTGGCAGCCGAGTCGGGCATCCCCGGCCTGCTCCTCTTCCTGTGGCTCGTGGCCGCGGCGGTCCTGCTCGCCTTCCGCCGGCTCGGTCGCGACTTCGACGGCGCCGCGCGGCTCGCGTTCGGACTAGCCTTGGTCGCGATTCTCGTGCATTGCGTCTTCTACAACGCGCTCTTCGAGGACCCCTCGTTCTGGGGCCTCCTCGCGCTCGTCGCCGTCGGTGCGCGCACGTGGAGACCGGTCGGTGATTGACGGCGTCAGGCGCGCGCTGGTGCTCGCGCCGCACACCGACGACGGGGAGTTCGGCTGCGGCGGGACGATGGCGCGGCTCGTCGAGGCCGGCGCCGAAGTCCGCTATGTGGCTTTCTCGATCGCGACGCGGTCGCTGCCGGAGGGCTTCGCGCCCGACACCCTGGCCCGTGAGGTGCGCGAGGCGACGGCCGAGATCGGCATTCCCATCGGGAACCTGACCGTTCACGACTTCGACGTGCGGACGTTCCCGGACCGGCGCCAGGAGATCCTCGAACTGCTGATCGAGATCTGGAGCGACTGGCGGCCCGACTGCGTGTTCATGCCTTCGGTGCACGATGTGCACCAGGATCACCAGACGATCGCGAGCGAGGGGCTGCGCGCGTTCAAGCGAACCACGATTCTCGGCTACGAGATCCCGTGGAACAACTTCGACTTCAGCTACCAGGCCTACCTCGCGCTGGAGTCGCGGCATGTCGAGCGGAAGGTTGCGGCGCTCGAGAAATACGCGTCGCAGCAGCATCGCCGTTATGCGAATGCGGACTACGTCTGGAGTGTCGCCCGCACGCACGGGATCAACGTGAATCGCGAGTACGCCGAGGTGTTCCAGGTGTACCGCGTCGTCGCGTAGCTGCTTCCGCGGCTAGCCGACGACGCGGATGCGGCGCAGGAATTCTCCGACCGACGGAAAGAGACCCCGGGCGAACCCCCGCGAGCGCGGGATGTCCGCGTTGAGGCCGCTCGGGAGCTCGAGCAGCGTGTGGGTCGCTCCCACGACCGTCCAGCTGAACTCATGCCCGGGCCGCAGGCGCTCGAGCGACTCGATGCAGAGCTGTGTCGGGACGGTTCGGTCGTCGTCGGCGAAGACCCAGTGGATCGGGATCGCGGCCTTCCTCAGAAACGGGGCCGGATCGAAGCCGCCGCTCGCGGCGCGTGCCTCCTGGAGCCGCTTGGCCGCCGTGCCGCTCGGGGGTGACTGTCCCTGGCCGGCGAGAGACGCCCACGTGTCTGCGGTGCCGACGCTGACCGTCGGCCCGGCGAGCGGCACCGCCCAGCGCACCGCGCGCTGGCGTGCCGCGGCGAGCGCGATGATCCAGCCGGCCTGGCTGTCGCCGACCAGGCCGACCCGCGTGGGGTCGATCTCCGGGGCGGAGGACAGCCACCGTGCTTCGGCCTGCGCATCCGCGGCCAGGGCGTCGATCGTCTGAGGTGTGGCCTGCTCACCGGGGTAGCGGCCGCCTGACTCTCCGACGCCCCGTTTGTCGTCGGCGAGCACTCCGATCCCGAGCAGCTCGCAGTAGGCGGCGAAGACCTGGAACTCCTCGCGGGCGTGCGGGCCGGCTCCGTGCACCATGGCGACGGCGGGAAACGGCCCGGCCCCGGGAGGCAGTGTCAACGTGGCTGCGATCGAGCCGAGACGCACCTCCCGCTGCCGGAGCCGCACCCGGTGATAGAGCGTCGATGCTCCGCCGTGCGTCCACGCGATCGTGTCCGCCCGCACGGTCAGCGTGCCGGCGCCGGACACGTCTCCGGCACGTGCGCCCACCGTGGTGAGCTCGGCTCCCACGCCGTGGATGTTCCCCGCAGGCAACTCGACGAGCCAGGTGGGAAGGCCGCTGCCCGGGACGACCAGCGCGATCGCCGCGCCGCCGTCGGCGCGGTAGAGACCGAGCGCCGAGAGCGTCGGCGCGGTGCCGGGCCTGAGCTGGAATCCGCCGCGCAGCCGTCCTTGGCTCACCGTTCCCGTGAGCGTCGCGCCGGCCTTTTGCCCGTCGAACCGGAGGCCGCCCGCGATGGTGAACCGGACACGCGCGGAACCGGTGACCGCAGCGACCCTCATGCGACCTGCATGACCCGGGCCGAGCGCAACCACCGCCTGTCGGCCCGTCAGTTCCACGACCATCCGCACCGGAGCTGCAGACGCCGGCAGCCGGTACGTCCCCGTCCAGGACGCGGCCTGCGCAGTCGCCGGTGCCACGAGCGCTGCCAGGATGACGGCCAGCCGTCTCATCGCGGGCCGCGGCGCAGTGCCCGCTCGACTTCTTCGGCCCAGGCGAGCTCGAACCGGGCGCGCTCGATCCCGTAGCGGAGCAGGTGCCGGTGGTGCCAGTCGTTGCCGGTGTCGGTGTTGGTCGGCTCGATTGCGTGCAGGACCGCCAGTTGCTCCTCGGTGTCGGTGCGGAACTGCGCGACGTGCTCGAGCAACACCTCGGGCGTGGTGAGGCCGCCGACGAACAGCTTGAGGAAGAACGTCGCGCGAGCGCCCGGCTCCACCTCCTGCAGCCAAGCGTCCAGCGCCGCCCGGCCCGGGCGGGTGATGCGGTACAGCTGCTTGTCGGGCCGCGTCTCCTGAGCGACCGTCCGCCGCCGCGCGAGGCCGCCGGCCACGAGGCGGGGCAGGACGGCGTACAAGCCGCTGCGCGCGGGTGACCACACGTGTGCGATTGCCTGCTGCGCGAGCTTGGCGAGGTCGTAGCCGGAGCGTTCGCCCTCGATCGTGAGCAGCGCGAGCACAGCCGCCTCGGTCGTCGTCAGCTGCTCCACCGTCGTCGGGCTCGTCAGCGGCATGCGGTCAGAATAGAGCTCCGGCGTGGATTAGTCCAGCTTGGACTATTACCGAATCAGGCATGCTCTGCTCGATGTCGATCGCCCCTACCACCACCGTCGGCGCCGTGCATCTCACCGTGGCCGACCTCCCGCGGTCGCTGACCTACTACATCGAGTCGATCGGCCTCGACGTGCTCGGGGTCGGGGGCGGCGAGGCAAGCCTCGGCACGGCCGACGGGCGGGAGCTCGTCCATCTCGTCGAGGAGCCGGGCGCGCGGCCGGCCGACGGCTACGCCGGCCTCTTTCACTTCGCGCTGCTCGTCCCCGAGCGCCGCGACCTCGCCGGCTGGATGCAGCACGCCATCCGCGACCGCGTCCAGCTGACCGGCGCCTCCGATCATTTCGTCAGCGAGGCGCTGTATCTGCGCGATCCCGATCACCACGGGATCGAGATCTACGCCGACCGGCCGCGGCGCCTCTGGGACGGGGAGGCAGCTCGAATCGGCACGTGGCCGCTCGACGTCGACAACCTGCTCGCGACGAACACCGAGCCCGCCCCGGTCCTGCCGGTGGGAACCCGCATGGGCCACGTCCACCTGCGCGTCGCCGACCTCGAGGAGAGCGTCCGGTTCTACCGCGACGTGGTGGGATTCGACTTGATCGCGCAGCTCGGCGACGAGGCCGCGTTCCTCAGCGCGGGTGGCTACCACCACCATCTTGGAGCGAACACCTGGGAGAGCCGGGGCGCGGCGCCGGCGCCGTCCGGCACGGCCCGGCTCACCCACTTCACGATCGTCGTCCCGGACGACGAGGAGCGCGACCGCATCGCCGCGGCGGTGGGCGGGGAGCTGCGCGACCCCTCGGGGAACGCGTTCGCACTCGTCACGTGATCTTCGGGGCAAGTCCGAGCTCGCGCGGCAGCGGGCGGGCGTGGACGACCACGAGCGTCTTCGTCGGGCGCGTCAACGCGACGTAGAGCTCGCGCAGCTCGATCCGGGCCGGCTCGACCACGACGACGTGGTCGAACTCGAGGCCCTTCGCCTGGCGGGGTGTGAGGACCGGGACGCCGTTCCAGAGATCGTCGGTGCCGGGCAGGTCGGCGAGGAGCTCCTCGGGGACGATCACCGCCAGCAGACCGTCCGGCGCGGCTGCAGCGTGCCGGTACGCCTCCGCGAGCAGGTGCGCCTCCTCGACGCGGTGCACGGCCGGTGGGTCTGCGCCTGTGCGGTAGGAGATCGGAGCCGCGACGTCGGGGGCGATCGTGTCGAGCAGGGGCAGGGCGACCTCCATGATCTCGCGGGGCACGCGGTAGGCGTGGCGCAGCTCCTCGACGTCGGCCTCGTCTCCGTGCGGGAGATGAGGGAGCACGTCCTCCCAGCGCGGGATAGCGCACGGCCCCGGTCGCCTGCGCGACATCGCCGAGCATGGTCAACGCTGCCTCACGGGCACGGCGGGCGACCATGCGCAGCTGCATCGGCGTCAGATCCTGGGCCTCGTCGACGATCACGTGCCCGTAGGCGCGCGGCGGCGACCCGAGCAGCGCGCGCGCCTCGTCGAGCAGTGGAATGTCGCCGTCCGACCAGGCCGCGCCTCGGCGCACCAGCAGCTTCTGCTCCGGCTCCGTGAGGATCCCCTCGGCGGCGGCTGCGAGCGAGGCGCGCGATCCGGTCAGCGACCGCACGAGCTTGTCCGGGGAGACGACGGGCCACGCCGCCTTGAGCACGCGGTCGAGGTAGCCGTGCGCCCGCAGCGCCTGCTCGACCTCGTCGAAGTTGCGAATCGCCGCGGCGCCGAGCACTCGGCCGTACTCCTCGTAGAAGCGGCGCAGCAGGCTCATTCGGAACCGCTCTCGCGCGGTGAGCGTCATGCCGCCCCGTGCGCGCGCCGCGGCGAGCAGCCCCTCGATCTCGCGCTGCGCACCGAGACGAACGAGCCCTCGAGCCGGAGCACGAGCTCCTGCGGCGCCGACTCGAGCCGTAGCTCAGCGGCGTTCGCGATCACCTCGACCAGCCGCAGATCGGCCTTCAGTCGGGCGACGTCCGGCGGGTCGCGCCGCTGCGGCTCGACGCCGTCGACGAGCTCGCCGACCGCGCGCTGTTCGACCGCGTCCTCGCCGAGCGCCGGCAGGACGTGGGAGACGTACTCCATGAACGTGCGGTTCGGGCCGATCACGAGCACGCCGCGCTGTTCCAGCGACTCACGTTGCGTGTAGAGGAGCCACGAGGCGCGGTGCAGCCCGACGGCGGTCTTGCCGGTGCCGGGGCCGCCCTGGATCACGAGCGGCGTGTCCGGGGCGTGCGTGATCAGCCGGTACTGATCCGCCTGGATCGTGGCGACGATGTCTCGCATGTGGACGTCGCGGTCCCGTTCGAGCTCCTCGAGCAGGAAGTCGCCGACCGCCGCGCCGTCGACGATCGAGCCGTCGAGCGCCTCGTCGGCGATGTCGAGCAGCCGGCGCCCGTCGGTGCGGAACCGCCGGCGGAGCGTGACGCCGTGCGGATCCTGCGGGGTCGCCGTGTAGAAGGGGCGTGCGGCCGGGGCCTGCCAGTTGATCGACGATCTGCCGCTGCTCCTCGTCGTGCACCCAGCGACGGCCGACGTAGAGCGGTCGAGTCATCGTCTCGAAATCGAGGCGGCCGAAGCAGAGCCCTCGGTCCGCGTCCTCGAAGGTGCGCAGGCGCTGCGCCGCCCATGCGTCCATCGCGGCCTGTGCCACCTCGCCGTCGACCTTGTCTCCGGCCGAGGCGAGGACGTCGCGCATCCGCTCGAGGTGCTCGTAGGCCCGGTCGATGTACGCCTGCTCGGCTGTCAGCTCGGGATGGCTCACGAGACCAAGCTACCGCGGGGGACCTCTCCATCCTTGCGCGTCGTAGGGAGTCCGTGAACCGCCGCGAGTTCGCCCTCCTCGCCGCCGCAGCGCCGTTCAGCGCGTTTAGCCTGCGGACGGCGTTCGACGCCACGCCCTCGGCGCTCGTCACCTGCGACGCCGAGGAGCGGCTTGCGGTCGTCGACCTGGGCTCGTATCGCGTCATGCGTTCGATCGCGACGCTGCCCGATCCGCGGTCGATCGAGCTCGTCGGCGACCGCGCCGTCGTGTGCCACACCGCGCTGGGAGCAGTCTCGTTCGTCGATCGGCTCGGGGTGCGACACGTGCTCCGCGGCCTGGTCGAACCGCGCTACACGGCCGCGCATCCCGACGGCCGGCACGCATTCGTCACCGACTCGGGCCGCAGCGGTGTCGTTGCCGTCGACGTGCTGCGGGGCTCCGAGCTCGGCCGCGTGCGCTTGCCCGGCTGGGCACGGCACCTTGCGATCGATCCCCTCGGCGAGCGGCTCTGGGTCGCGCTCGGCAGCGCGGCAGCACACGTCGCGGTCGTCGACGTGAAGGCGCTTCGGCATGTCGCGACGCTCAGCCCGGGGTTCGCCGCGCACGATGTCGGCCGCGCTCCCGACGGCCACCTCTGGATCACCTCCGGCGCGAGGCGTGAGCTCGCCGTGGGTGGAGCTGTGCTGGCGCGCCGACCTGGCTCCGCAGCACGTGACCTTCGGAAGCGGTGTCGCCTACGTGACGAGCGGCGACTCGGGAACGCTCCACGTCCAGGACCTCGACGGTCGCGTCCTGCGCCGCACGGCCGTGCCGATCGGCTCCTACAACGTCCAGTATGGCTCGGGCCGCGTGCTGACGGCGTCGCTTTCCGCAGGGAACCCTCGCCGTGCTCGACCGCCACGGCGCATTGCTCCACGTGGTGCGGGTCGCAGGCTCCTGCCACGACGCCTGCTTCCTGCCGCGTTGAGGCTTTACGAAAGCCTTACCGGCACACAGGTGGATCTTGAGACCCGCCGGGGAACATGGGCGTGAATGAAGCGCCTGCTCCTGTTGTCGCTGCTCGTCGTCTTCGCCGTTCCGGCTCAGGCGCAGGCAGCGGCCCCGTGCCGCAACGAGATCTTCAACGACTGGTATGCGGACGGGAAGATCGCATCCACGTACCCGCATGCCTGTTACGTCGATGCGCTTCACCACATTCCCGCCGACGCCGACCGAGTACTCGAGCCTGCGCGAGGACATCACCGCCGCGATGCGTGCCGGCATTCAGCACACGGAGGGCAAGGTCGTGCCGAATCAGGTCGGCCATGGGTTTGCGGCACACAACGTGCTCGCCGCCTCGCGACACCTCGCCGTCGAAGTCCCAGTCGGCTCCGCATGACCCGGCGCCGTCGTCCGTGGCGGGTTCGGCGCCGAGCGAGCAGAGCGCCGAGCGGCCGTGGCCGCCAGTTCGAGCAGCGGGCCGCCGTTGCCGGTGCTCGTCCTCGGCGCGCTGGCGCTGGCGCTCGTCGCGGCCGGCGCGGTCGGCGCGGGCGTCAAGCACGCGCGCTCACGGCGCCGCTAAGCGCCTGAGCCGCGCCCGCTCGGCCGGCAGGTAGAAGCCGAGCAGCAGCAGCACGAGCGGGTAGACGGCGACGCAGAGCGACCGACGGGCGAGCGGCAGCCCGGCGGCGCGCGCGGCGACGGTCAGCGCCGACCGCGGCGCCGACGACGGTGGCGACGCGCCGCCACTGGTACGGCACGGGATAGACGCTCTGCGCGTACAGCGTCATCCCGGCGAACAGCACGACGTATGCGACGAGCGTCGAGATCGCCGCGCCGACCATTCCGTAGCGCCGGGATCAGCCAGAAGTTCAGCGCGATGTTCACTGCGGCGCCGACGCCGGTCACGACCCAGTTCAGCTGCGTGCGCCGCGCCCGGCCGCTGCCGATCGCGAGCACGGTGTAGCCGGCGTAGACCGCGCCCGCGAAGGCGAGCAGCGCGACCGCCCTTCTCGGCGCTCTGGTACTCGCGGCGCCGTCAGGAGCTTCATCCACCACGGCGCGAGCGCCCCGAGCGCGAGCGCGCCCCACGACGCCAACGCACAGCAGGTACGTGAGCACGAACGCGTACGTGCGCTTCGCCTCGCGGTCGTCCTCGATCGAGTACGCGAATGCCGGCCACGCGGTGCGGAACGCGATCATCACGAAGGTGATCACCGAAGCGATCTTGATCGCGGCCGAGTAGACGCCGACCTCGCCGTGGCCCTTGTACCAGACGACGAACTCGCGGTCGATGAAGTTGATCACCCACAGCGCGAGCGCCGACGGGACGAGCGGCATGCCGAACTTCTGCATGCGCCGGAAGAGCGTCGCGGTCGAACTCGAGCCCGAGCTGCTCCGTGCCGGTAGGCGAGCGAGCACGAGGTAGACGACGAGCGTCCCGGTGAAGTTGCCGACGACGAGCCCGATCGCGCCCCAGTGGAAGACGGCGACGAAGAGCACCATCGCCGCGACGGTGACGAGCACGTTCGCGATGCTGGCGATCGCGTACGCGACCGAGCGCTCCTCGACGCGGAAGAGCGCCGTCAGCTGCTGGTAGTTCGTCTGCGCCCAGAGCCCGACCGCGCCGGCGCGCACGAGCCACGGGTGCGTTGCCGAGGCCGAGCACATGGCGATCTGCGGCGCGAAGATCGAGCCCGACGAGCGAGCCCGAGCGTCGCCGTCGCCCATCGTGAACCAGAACGACGTGCGGATCGACGCGTCAGCTTCGCGCCGTCGCTCCTTCGCGTCGAAGTAGAAGCGGAAGAACGCGCTGGCGATCCCGAGCTGCAGGAGGATCGCGAGCACCGCCGTCGCGGCCGTGACGATCTCGACCTGCCCGTACGCGACGGCGGCAGGTAGTGCGGTAGAGCGGCAGCAGGAGCGTCGCGAGGATCCGCGACACGAGCCCGCCGACGCCGTAGATCGCCGAGTGGCGCGCGAGGCGCCGCAGCTGGAAGGCGAGGCTCAACTAGAGGCGAACGGTAGAGGTCGAGCAGGCGGTCGGCCACGCGGTCGATGTCGTGAACCTGCTCGACGTACGCGCGGCTCGCCGCGCCGATCTCGCCGCCGCAGCGTCGGGCTGCTCGACGAGCGGCCGCAGCGCCTCGACGAGCGTCTCCTTCGTCGCAGGGACGATCGGGATCCGCACGCCGAAGCCGTGCGGCGCTCCGCTCGACGACGTCCGGCTTCGAGGTAGGTGACGACCGGCTTGCCGAGCGCCATCGACTCGAGCGCGAAGACGCCGTGCCAGCCGGCGTTGAGCTGGTCGACGACGATGTCCGCTCTGCGCATAGCGCGCTCGCGCGCCTCTTCGTGCGGCACGCCCTCGACGATGTCGAGCTCGACCGGCGAGCTGCGCGCACGCGTCGATGACGTACTGGGTGCCCTTCTTCTCGCGGTTCGACGGCGCGTGCACGACGAGCGGCCGCGGGCTGTCCGACGGCGGGCTGCGGGTCGAACTCGCGCAGGTCGAGGCCGGGCGGGATCGACGTGCGCCTCGGGCACCCAGCGCGATCGCGTCGTACGAGCCGACGATCTCGCGCGCCGGCGCGCTTGCCGTACGCGAGCTGCTTCGGGCGTCTTGCCGCGGATGTCCGAGCCGAGGTAGTGGAAGACGCTCTGCTTGCGCAGCGCGCGCAGGAGCGGGAACTGGATCGACTTCGGGATCGAGCGTCAGTCCGAAGTAGAAGTGGAAGACGTCCGTCTGCGGCGCGAGCCGCGCGAACGCCGCCAACTGCTGTGCGAGCCTGCGCCGGCAGCGGCGCCGCGCCGGTCGAGCGACCAGTCGGCCTCGTGGTGCAGCTGTCCCCGCTCGAAGACGACGAGCCGCGCGTCGACGCCCAGCCGCCGCAGCGCCTGCACGTTCTCCCACGGAATGCCGGCGATGTTCACGGGGCAGTGCGTCACCCGCAAGCCCTGTGGACGAATTGTTTCGCTCACGTCGATCTTGGTCTGACCAAGGGACTGGTCTCGATCGGCCAAAAGCTCGAAGAATTGCGGCGGCCGGCGTCGGGCTGTGGATGGATTGGTTCACTGCCGCCGAGTTTGGTCTGACCAAGAGGCGCGCCTCGGCCAGCCCTCGCTCGAAGGGTCACTGGTCGAACTCGAGCTGGTCGAAGTAGCGGAGCGCGGTTCGGCCCGGGCGGATGCGGGACGCAGACGCGCGCGAGCTCGTCGTCGGAGAGCTCGCCGAGCGCGCGCTTGACGCCGAGGTAGGGAAGGTTCAGATCCTCCTGGTAGACGATCGTCGAGATCCGCGGGTTGATCTCGATCACGTGCTCTCCGACGAGCTGGATGTTGAAGAAATGCTCGATCCCGAGCTCGGCCACGATCAGGTTCGCGGTGCGCATCAGCTCCTCGTCCTCCAGGGTGACGAAGTACATCGCGAGCCCTGCGCGCATCGCCTCGCGCGTCTTCGGATGGCCGAGCACGATCTCGCGCCCGTTTCCGATTCCGTCGATCGTCCGCTCGCCGCCCGTCGCGAGCTCCATCACGAGCAGATCCGGGCCGCCCTCGTCGGGCAGCAGCTCGACCGCCTCCTCGAGCCGCATCGCCACCGACCCGGGCCGCTCGTTCAGGAGCTGGTGTGCCCGATCGACCGTCGGGTCGAGGATGCGGAAGCCGCGCGACCCGGACGAGAACACCGGCTTGAAGCAGACCGGACGTTCTGGGTAGCCGAGCTCGCGCGCGGCGCCGTCCACCTCGCGCGCGCCGTTGACGCGGAGAACGCGGGGGCGCGCACGCCGATCCGGTGCAGGAACTCGTAGGTCTCCGCCTTGTCGTTCGACCGGTGGATCGCATCCGGGCTCGAGACGAGCACGGGCATCGGGAAGCGGTCGACGTGCGCCGCGAGCCCTTCGAGGTCGAACGACGACTGCGGCAAGATCGCATCGACCCGCTCGCTCTCCGCGACGGCGAGCATCGCGTCCGGGAATGCAGGATCGGCGCCGCCGGGAACGAGGTGGAACGCATCGCAGAGATGGCGACCGACGGACCGCTCGCTCATGTCGGTGCCGACGAGGCGCAACTCGCGTTCCCCGTTCTCGCGCAGCGCTCGCAGCAGCGCAGCCGTCCCGGGCGCACCGGACGCCGTGACCATGACCGTGATCGGCTTCACGCGAGGAACGTACCGAGTTCTGCAGCGTTCGTTTCGGTCCAGTGAAGGTTCGCTGCGATGGTCTCGACGGTGGTCGTCCCGCGAATCGCGCCGTTTGCGATCACCCGCCGCCGATGCTCGATCAGCTCTGCGAGCAGCGAGCCTCGCTGCGTCGCGTCCAGCCCGTAGGCGTCGCAGAGGATGCGCAGACGTTCGCCGCGCCGGTCGAGCGGGATGCCCCACGCGAGCAGTTGGTCGTCGATCCGGATTCCCGCCCAGTAGGTCGCCGCGAGCGCGACCTCGAGCGCCCGCGAGACCGGAGCGGCCATCTCCCAGTCGATCAACGCAGTCGGCCGGCCCGCCAGGAAGACGACGTTCGTCCAGTAGAGGTCGTTGTGCCCGATCACCTCGGGCGATCCTGACCTGGGCACCCCCAGCCACCCGGGCTCCGCAGGCGGGACGAAGCCGGCCTGCGCATCGTGCGCGTTTCGCAGTAGCCGTCCGACTGCAGCGACCACGTCGTCCGACGAAGGCACGGGTGCGAACGCAGGGTCGCCCTCGATGTACGAGAGCACCTCCCGGCCCTGCTCGTCCTCGCCGAGAAACCGCGGCGCGCCCGCGAAGCCCACCCGTTCGTACCACTGCAGGAGCGCCCGCACGCCCGCGGGCTCCGCCGGCCGCCGCACCGTCTCGCCGACCCGGACGACGACGTTCATGTCGCCGCCCGCGAGCCGCAACTCACCGCTCACGACAGGTCGATGCGGTCGTGCTGCAGGTGCTCGAAGCGAGCTGCACGGTCGGCGTCGAGCATCGACTCCATCGACTCGCGCATCGTCGTTCCCTCGAATGCCCAGATCTCCGGATGCGCCAGCAGCTGCAGCCATTCGAACTCGCCGCGCTCGAGCTCGCTGTGCGGGCACCCGTGGCGCCAGTGCTGATTCGAGTCAGAGCGATAGTGGTCCGGGTCGAAGAACGGTGCCTCCATCACGTTGACGGCACCCGGTATGGGCGCCTGCATGTACTCCGGGTCAGGGTTGTGCCAGGCGACGACCGGATCGAAGCGCCCGTCGAGGTCGAGCTCGGGCCACACCGCATGATGCGCGACGCGATGCCCGAGCTCCCGTAGGCGGGCGATCGCGCGCTCGCCCTCGGCGGAAGCAAGGTTGTAGAAGACCGAGCGGGTCATCAGGAACCAGGTCGACCAGGCTCCCTCGCCGGCTTCCACCTCGGCGACCGCGAGCGCGCCTGCGAGCGAGAGGTCGACGTCGTGCCGCAGGATGATCACGCCCGCCTCGGGTGGGCGGTCGAAGCCCGCGCAGCGGTAGCCGCCCCGCTGCGCGGCACGCACGAGTTCGCGATAGTGCTGGAGGGAGAAGTCGCAGGTCATCGCCGCGCGAGTATCCATTGAAATCGAACCGGGCCCTCCGGCTCGGAGATCGACACGACTTCGTCTCGCTCGATCGAGAGGCCCGCGGTGCGAACGAGCCCGGAGTTGATCTCCGGCTCGTAGCTCGAGAAGAACGTCGTCGCTCCGAGGAACTCGCCGGTCCATCCCTCCAGGTCGCTGGTCCCGAAGGCGGCCATGAACCACCCGGAGGGCCCCAACCAGGTCGCGATGCGGGTGAGCAGCGGAGCGAGCAGTTCGCGTGGGACGTGGTTGAACGCGTAGAACGAGACGACTGCGGCGAAGGAGCCTGGTTCGAATGTGATCGTCGTGAAGTCGCCGCGTCGGAAGTCGCCGGCCGGCACGCGCTTTCGTGCGCGCTCGAGTTGTCGCTCGGACAGGTCGACGCCCGTCAGGTCGAAGTCAACGGCGAGGACTTGCGTCTCGTGCGTCCCGCCGCCGCAGCCGAGCTCGAGAACGCGCGCGCCGGGGTCGAGCCGCACAGCGAGATCGGCGCACCACTCGTGCCGGGGATCGTCCTCGATCGACCCGGCCCAGGACTCCCACGTGTCGATCATCGCGTCGTACCCTGCACCGACGAGCGCTGTGCGCGGGTCGCTCATTCGACCTCCACGTCGAGCAGGGTCGCTGCAGCCTCGGCGCGCTCGAGCGCCTCGAGGTTCGTGTCTGCAGTCGCGATCACATAGCCGCGGCGGTCTCCGTCGACGCGCACGGGTCGGATCGTCTCGCCGATCTGCAAGTAGACGTCCGCCTGGACGACGCCGGGAAACGCGAGCACCTTGTCGAGCGGCCCGATGCGCTTGACGCGCCCGGTCGGGAGCGGGCCCGGCTCGGCAGTGAAGAAGCGAATCGCCAGGGGCTGCTTGAACTTCGGCTCCACCAGGTCGTCGGGGAGCTCCTCGCCGAGCGCCATTCGGATCTGCACCTCGACGAGGTCGACGCCGGTCGCGACACGCACGAGGTCGGCCATCTGGCCGCCGGGGATGCGCGCGGCGCACTCGACGACGACGACCCGGCCGTCGCGAGTCGCGATCAGCTGGGGAAACGCGATGCCCGTCTTGAGGCCGAGTGCGTGCACGGTGTGTGCGGCGACGCGCTCCGATTCGTCGAGCTGCTCGCCATAGGCGGTTGCCGGGTACACGTGGATCCAGCCGACGCCGAACCCGACGCCCGGCGGCCGCAGGCGGTCGGACAGCGTCAGCGGAATCGAGGTGCCGTTTCGGGCCACGACGATGCCGTTCATCTCGATCCCGTCGACGAACTCCTCGAGGATCGCCTCGCCGGTCGGTGACGCGACGAGCACCTCTAGCAGGTGGGCGTGGATCTCGTCGAGCGACTCGACGCGAAAGACGGCGCGCTGCCCGCCCGAGTCGGCCGGCTTGAGCACCGACGGAAACCCGACCTCGTTGGCGGCGCGGCGCGTCTCGGCGATCGACCGCACGGCCGCATAGCGGGGCTGCGGCACGCCGGCGTCCGCGAGCCGCGTGCGCATCGCGATCTTGTGCGTCATCAGGTGCGCCGTCTCGACTCCGATTCCGGGCAGCCCGCGCGCCTCGGCCACCGCCGCGACGACGGGAACGGCCCGGTCGGCGCTGACGGTCATCACGCCGTCGAGATTGATCCGCGCCGTGGCCTTGATCACCGCGGCCGCATCGGCGAAGTCGACGACCTTCGCGATGTCCGCCTCGGCGAGGCCCGGAGCCTCGGAGTTGCGGTCGACCGCGACCACCCGCAGGCCGAGCTCCTTGGCCTGGAGGATCGCTCGGCGCTGGTGGCGCCCTGCGCCGACGAAGAGAATGGTCTTCACGCGGGAAGGATGGTACTGCGCTGCCTCCCGACCGCCTCGTGCGGTGAAGGCGCGCTGAGGCAGCGTCAGCCGGTGACGCGGCGAACGTCTCGGTAGCGCCGGTCTCGCACGGCGAGTCGCACCGCCGCGGAAAACGACTTCGGGCGGAGCTCCGCGCACAGCACCGCGGAGGCGCCCGGGCCTCGCTCGCCGTAGCGCAGACCGGCCGACAGCGCCGGCACCGACCGCCAGCCCTCGTCGCCGAGCTCGTAGAGCTCGTCCTCCCAGACGACGAGGCCGGCCCGCTCGAACCGGTCGATCCACGCGCCGGGTGCATGGACGGCCTGCTCCGGGAGCAGCTCGCCCTCCCCGGTCGGGACCGTGACGAGCAGCCGCGCACACACGCGGCGCAGTTCTCTCAACGCTGCGTCGAGCGAGTCGTCTCCCTCGGCGGAGAGGCCGTATTGCGTGTTGTCCCGTCCCACGTGCTCGAGGGTCGAGATGGCGATCGCGAAGTCGAAGGCACCGTCGGGGAACGGCAGCTTACGGAGGTCCGCCTGGACGGCGGTGAGCCCCGGCACCTCCGCTTCCGCCAGGTCGACGCCCGTCAGCTCGGGCGCTCCGAGGCCGAGCAGGCCTGCGAGGTAGCCGGGCTCGGCGAAGGCATAGCCCACGTCGAGGACGCGCCGTTCGCCGGCGTAGCGCGCGAGGCACCAGGGAATCTCGACCGGACGCTCGTCGGATCCGGGCGGGGCGGTGAGGTTGCGCGGCCGCTCGCCTGCGGCCCGCTGTGCCGCCGCCCATGCAACTGCGTCCTCCAGGCGGCGGAGGTGCTCGTGCTCAGGAGAGGTGGCGAGCTCACGGAGCAGCGACGCGCGCGACATCCCGGCCGCGAGTCGCGTTTCGGTCGCCGCGCGCTCGCCCGGCTCGATCGCCCGGCGCAGCACGCGACGCCAGACCGTGTCGAGATCCTCAGTGCCGGCCTCGAGCCAGGCAGCTAGCCGTTCGTCCACGCCGTCAGGCTACTTCGGCGCCAACGCCGACCGCACGAGCTCCAGCGTCCCCTCGACGTCGACCGGATAGCCGGCGCCCAGGTGCACGGCGAGCCCATCCAGCACCACGCCGAGGAACCGCCCGACCGATTCCAGCTCGACGTCGTCCCGGTCGAGCCCGTCCGCCCGCCGCTGCAGCAGCTGTTCGTTGAGCTGCGCCTGCAGGTCGGGGTTTCGCGCCTGCCATTGCTCGCGGCGCTCCGGGTTCGTGCGCAACAGGCGGGCGACCTCGAGGTAGACCCCGACCCACTCGGGATCCTCTGCGCCGATCCGGCGCACGACTCCCTCGAAGCCCTGGTCGACCCAGAGCGCGCCGATCTCTCGCTGGTCCTGCGTCGCGAGCGCGAAGAAGAGCTCCCATTTGTTCGGGAAGTAGCTGAAGATCGCGCCGCGCGAGAGGCCCGTCTCCTGCTCGAGGCGGCTGACCGTGGCGCCCTCGTAGCCGTGGCGCGCGAAGGCGCGGCGGGCGCCGTCCAGGATCTGGCGGCGGCGTTCCTCACGATGGGCCTCTGAGACCTTCGGCACGTCTCTCACTTTACAAAAACGTACGGACGTACTATATTCTCCGAATGCTGCAGCGCGCGCACACCCTGGCAGCACTGGTGCTCGCCGAGGCGGTCTCGAGCACCGGCACGGCGATGACGTTCGTCGCGCTCCCGTGGTTCGTCCTCACGACGACCGGCTCCGCGCCGCGGATGAGCGTCGTCCTCGCCGTCGAGATTGCGCCGATGGCGATCTTCGGGATCCCGAGCGGCTCGGTCGTCGCCCGGCTCGGGGCGCGGACGACGATGCTCGTCTCCGACGCGCTGCGCGCCCCGTTGATCGCGCTCGTCCCGACGCTCTACTGGACCGGGCAGCTGAGCTACGGGCTCCTCCTCGCGATCGTCTTCCTCATCGGCCTCTTCAGCGCGCCGTACGTCGCGTCGCAGCGTTCGATCATCCCCGAGCTCTTCGGGGACGACGAGGTCACGGTCTCGAAAGCGTCGGCCCTCTTCGGCACCGCCACCCAGCTCCCGATCGTGATCGGCCCGGCGCTGGCAGGTGCGCTCGTCGCCTGGATCGGCGCACCCGGCGTCCTACTGATCGACGGCGCGACCTATCTCTTCGCGTTCGGGATCGTCCTCGTCGCGGTGCGCGCCGGGCGTCGCGTCGCGCAGGACGGCGACTCCGCGGGCGTCCTGGCGGGGTTGCGCTACCTCGCGCGTGACCGCCTGCTCGGCCCCTTGACCTTGACTGTGGTCGTCCTCGACTGCGCGGCTGGTGCGATCGCCGTCGCGGTCCCGCTCGTCGCGTACACGCGGTACGGCCAGAACGCCCACGTTGCCGGCTGGCTGTTCACGAGCTTCGGTGTCGGGGCGGTCATCGGCTCGGTGCTCGCGATGAAAGTGCTCGACCGTGTGCCGCCGCTCCGCCTCGCCTGCAGCGCGCTCGTGCTCGCGACTCTGCCGCTGTGGGCGATCGCCGCTCCGATCTCGTGGCCTGCCGCCTGCGCTGCCGTCGTCTGCTGCGGTGTCTTCGTGGCGATGGTGAATGCGCCGCTGATGGGGCTGATCACGACGCGCCCGCCGGTCGCGCTGCGCGCGAAGGTGCTGACCTCGGTGATGACGGCGAGCGCCCTGGGCGGCCCGCTCGGTCGTCTCGCGGTCGGGCCCGTGTACCGGCTCTGGGGCGATGCCGGCGTCTGGATCATGATCGCGGGCGGGCTCACCGCCGGGACCGTGCTGTTCGTGGCTGCGGCGATCCGCGGCTCCGCCCCGGCGCCGGAGCCTGCCGGGGCGGCCGCGCCGAGCATCTAGGCTTCCCCCGATGCTGGCGGGGAAGCGGATCTTCATCACGGGCGGCGCCGGATTCATCGGCACGACGCTCGCGCGCGAGCTGGTCGAGCAAAACCAGGTGATCGCCTACGACAACCTTCATCGCGATTCCCTTTCGGGTCTCGACCTCGGGGAGCACCCGAACTTCGAGCTCGTCCAGGGCGACATCCTCGACGCGGCACGGCTTCGTGAGGCGGCGGAAGGCGCGACGCACTTCGTTCACTGCGCGGCGATCGCCGGGGTCGACACGGTGCTCGCGAGCCCGGTGCGGGTGATGCGGGTGAACGTGATCGGCACCTACAACGCGCTCGAGGCCGCGCTCGCCACGCTGGGAACGCTCGAGCGCTACGTCGACTTCTCGACGAGCGAGGTGTTCGGCACGCACGCTCTCAACGTGGAGGAGGGCCAGGTCTCGACGATCGGCTCGGTCGGCGAGGCGCGCTGGACCTACGCGGTCTCGAAGCTCGCGGGCGAGCACATGGCGTTCGCGTATCACGACGAGTTGAAGCTGCCGACGGTGACCGTGCACCCGTTCAACATCTTCGGGCCGGGCCAGATCGGCGGAGGCGCGATCCGCGCGTTCATCGAGGCGTCGCTGGCCGACCGCGACCTGACGATCCACGGCGACGGCTCGCAGATCCGTGCGTGGACCTACGTGACGGACATGGTCTCCGGCGTTCTGCTCTGCCTCGAGCATCCGGCGGCGGTCGGTCAGGCGTTCAACATCGGCAACCCGCGCGGGGCCGTCACGGTGTTCGATCTTGCGCAGCGCATCAAGCGCATCAGCGGGGCTGTGGGCGAGATCGTCTTCCAGCCGCTGCACTACGCCGACGTCGAGTTGCGGATCCCGAACGTGAAGAAGGCCCGCGAAGTGCTCGGCTGGGAACCGGAGGTCGAGCTGGACGAGGGTCTCGAGAAGACGATCGCTTGGTACCGGCAGAAGACGCTCCAGTCCGCTTAGGGTGGCCCGACGTCGGCGCGCCGGAGCTCGCCGAGGTGGCCGAGGTCCTCGAGAGCGGGATGCTCACGATGGGCCCGAAGGTGCTCGAGTTCGAGGCCGAGATCGCGCGGCTCTGCGAGGTCGAGCACGCTTTGGCCGTCACCTCGGGCACTGCCGCGCTCCACCTCGCTGTGCTCGCCGCCGGGCTCGAGCCGGGCGCGGAGGTGGTTGTGCCGGCGTACACGTTCCCGGCGACCGCGAACGTCGTCGCGCTCAGCGGGCTGAAGCCGGTGCTCGTCGACGTCGATCCGGAGACGATGAACATCGACCCGGCGCAGATTCGCGTCGGGCCGCGCACGAGCCTGCTGCTCGGAGTGCACCTCTTCGGGCGGCCGTTGCCCCTGCACGAGCTGCCCGACGTGCCGCTGCTCGAGGACGCTGCCGGAGCCCTCGGCGCGCGCTACCGGGGCCGTGCCTGCGGCGGTCTCGGCATCGCCGGCTGCCTCAGCTTCCATCCCCGCAAGATCGTCACGACCGGGGAGGGCGGGGCGATCACCACCTCCGACGACGCATTTGCCGATGCGGTGCGCCAGCTGCGCAACCACGGCTGGCGCTCGCTCGCCCCGGCCGACATGCCCGTGCCGGGGCTCAACTACCGGCTCTCGGACATCCTCTGCGCGGTCGGCCTCCCGCAGGCCCGGCGCCTCCATGAGCTGCTTGCGACGCGCACGCGGATCGCCGACGGCTACACGGAGCGCCTCCAGCACCTGCCGCTGCTGCTCCCCCGTGCAGACGAGGGCGACGTCCATGGGTGGCAGGCCTACGTCCTCCAGGTCGACGACCGCGATCGCGTGCTCGCCGCCTTGCGTGCCGAGGGGATCGAGGCCCAGATCGGCACCTATTCGCTGCCCCTCCTCGGCGCCTACCGCGACCAGGGTGAGTTCCCGGGCGCGCGACGGGTCTTCGAGCGGGCGCTCGCCCTGCCCTTCCACACCCGCCTCGCGGACGCCGACCTCGACCGGGTGGCCGAGGCACTTGACAGACTAGTGAGTCATTACTAACATCACCGGTCATGGTGCTGACGGAACGGAAGACGAAGGCGGAGCGGCGCGAGGAGATCCTCGACGCGGCGATCGCCGAGTTCGCGGAGAAGGGGCTCCACGGGGCCTCGACCGACGAGATCGCCCGCCTCGCGGGGATCTCGCAGCCGTATGTCTTCCGGCTCTTCGGGACGAAGAAGGAGCTGTACATGGCCGTCGTCGCCCGGTGCTTCCGCCAGACCCTCGAGACGTTCCAGCGGGTGGCCGAGGGCAAGCGGGGCGACGAAGCCCTGGAGGCGATCGGCACGGCCTACGGTGCGCTGCTGGAGTCCGACCGTCTGTACCTGCGGGCCCAGATGCAGGCCTACGCGGCCTGCGAGGACCCGGAGATCTGCGCCGTCGTCCGAAACGGCTACGGCGACCTCGTGAGCTACGTCGAGCGCGTCTCCGGCAGTTCGTCGGAGGAGCTCGCAACGTTCTTCTCGCACGGGATGCTCATGAACGTGCTCTCCTCGATGAATGCCCCGGCCGAGGACTGGGGCCGCCGGCTCGTCGAGGGCTGCAAGGCCGACCGGTAAACCGTTCTCTTTTTTTCGCTCGGAGGTAAGTAATGACTCACAAAGTTAATATGTGGTGGACATTTGCGATCACGTCGGCGGCGCTCTTCATGGTCACGCTCGACAACCTCGTCGTGACCACGGCGATCCCCGTGATCCGCCGTGACCTGCATGCCGGCCTGAGCGGGCTCGAGTGGACCGTGAACGCGTACACGCTCGTCTTCGCGGTCTTCCTGCTCACCGGTGCGGCACTCGGTGATCGCTTCGGGCGGCGGCTGATGTTCTCGATCGGGATCGGGATCTTCACCGCCGCGTCCGCTGCCGCGGCGCTTGCACCTTCGATCCTGGCGCTCGACGTCGCGCGCGCCGTCCAGGGGCTCGGCGCCGCGATCGTGCTGCCGCTGACGCTGACGATCCTGTCCGCGGGCGTTCCGTCCGAGCGCCGCGGCGTCTTCCTCGGCGCCTGGGGCGGCATCAGCGGTCTCGCGGTCGCCTTCGGGCCGCTCGTCGGCGGCGCGGTCGTGAACGGCATCTCGTGGCACTGGATCTTCTGGCTGAACGTCCCGCTCGGGCTCGTGCTGCTGCCGCTCGCACTGCTGCGGCTCGACGAGACGAAGGGGCCGTTCGGTCGCGTCGATCTGCCGGGTGTCGGGCTCGTGAGCGCAGGTCTCTTCGGGATCGTCTGGGCGCTCGTGCGCGGCAACTCGCTGGGCTGGGCCTCGCCGAGATCCTCGGTGCATTCGCCGTCGGCTTCGCGTTCGTCGCGGCGTTCGTCGCCTGGGAGTTGAGGACGGATCACCCGATGCTGCCGATGCGCTTCTTCCGCAACCGCACGTTCGCTCTGGCCAACGTCGGGTCGATGCTGATGAGCTTCGGCATGTTCGGCTCGGTCTTCCTGCTCGCTCAGTTCTTCCAGACCGTGCAGGGCTACTCGCCGCTCGGCTCCGGCCTGCGGATCCTGCCGTGGACGGCGATGCCGATGATCGTCGCCCCGATCGCGGGCGCGCTGTCGGACCGCATCTCTCCGTCCCGGATCATCGGCACGGGCCTCGCCCTGCAGGCGATCGGTCTGGCGTGGATCGCTGCGGTGTCGACGCCGACCACGCCGTACATCGACTTGGTCGCCCCGTTCGCGCTGTCCGGGATCGGCATGGGCCTGTTCTTCGCGCCGATCGCAAACCTCGTCCTCTCGACCGTGCGCGGCCAGGAAGAAGGCCAGGCCTCGGGTGCGAACAACGCAGTACGTGAGCTGGGCGGCGTCTTCGGCGTCGCCGTGCTGGCAGCGGTGTTCGCGCACTACGGTGGCTACTCCAGCGGCACCGCATTCGTGAACGGGATGACGCCTGCGGTCTACCTCGGCGCAGCGGTTGTCGCGCTCGGGGCAGTCGCGGTGTTCGCGATCAAGCGGCGCCCCAAGGGCGAGGTGCTCGCCCTCGAGCCTTCGCTCGAAGCGGCCGCGTAGAGGTCAGTCGAACCGAAGCCGGGTCGCGGCCGCCACGACGGTGGCCGCGACCGCGGCGAGCACGAGGAACGAGACCCGGAGGCTCGCCGCCTGCGCGACGCCGCCCACGAGCGGCGGTCCCGACGAGCAGCCCGACGTAGCCAAGCGTCGTCACCGTCGCGACCGACGTAGCCGCATCGCGATGCCGTCCGGCGAAGCCGAAGACGATCGGCGCGTTCAGGGAGATGCCGGCGCCGGCCAGCGCGAAGCCGACGAGCGCGAGTGGCGCGGCCGGTGCGACGGCGACCGTGGCGCAGCCGACGGCGGCCAGCGCGGCCCCGCCTCCGAGCAGCACGCGGTCGGACAGGCGTCCGGCCGCCTGCCCGGAGAAGCGTCCTGCCGCCATCGCCGCCGCGAACACGCCGGGGCCGAGGCCGCTGACGGCCGGGTCGGTGTGCAGCTGGCGCTCGAGAAACAATGCGCTCCAGCTCTCGGTGCCGCCCTCGACGACGAACGCGACGGCGCCGACGAGACCGATCGCGACGAGGCCGTGGGCCAGCCGCAGCCCGTGGCTGCGCCCTGCGTGCACGGATGCGTGGTCGGTCGAGACGAGCAGCGCCGTGAGGGCGATCACGGCCGAGACTGCGATCAGGATCGTCTCGCGGCCGACGCCCGCGTTCCGTGCGATGCCCGCGCTGACCGCGCCGACGAGCACGCCGACCGAGTAGGTGCCGTGTGCGAACGGCTGCAACCGCTTTCCCGTCGCGTTCTCGATCCTGCCGACGTTGGCGTTGATCGAGACGTCGACGAGCCCGGAGGCCATCCCGCACGCGGCGAGCGAGACGATCAGTGCGGGCAGGGTCGTCGCCAGGCCCGGAAGCAGCGTCGCGAGCGCGAAGAGCGCACAGCCGAGGGCGACCGACCGGGCGCCGAAGCGATCGATCGCGCGCGGCGCGAGCAGGAACATCACCGGGATCGAGCCGACGGAGACGAAGAGCATCGCGACGCCGAGTGCTCCCTTCGACACGCCCGTCGCCTGCTGGACGCTGGGGAGCACCGCTGCCCAGGCCCCCCAGAAGAGCCCGAGCGAGAAGAAGCCGGCCAACGTCGGGGCGCGCTGCGGGAGCGAGCCCTGGCTAGACACGCTTGTGGAGCTCGTACACCGTCATCGGCTCGAGCGACCGCCCGCGGCCGGGACCGCGCACGACGAAACCGAGCTTGGCGGCCACCCGGTGTGACGCCGCGTTGCCGGGATCGATGTACGCCGCGACGCACTCCGTCTCGGTGCGCGTCCAGAGGTCCTCGAGCGCGGCGCTCATCGCCTCGGTGGCGATCCCCTCGCCTCGCCGCCGCTCGGTCACCCACCAGCCGGCTTCGACCTCGTCGGCGGCGATCCCGTCGATTCCCGGGCCGGCGAGGTGCAGCTCGGCCACCCCGAGGAAGCTGCCGTCGCCACGGTCACGCACGGCCCAGAGGCCGAAACCGTGCTCGCGCCAGTGCCGGCGGCGCAGAGCGGGCATCCCGCGCCGCATCGTCGGCTCGTCCCGAGGCGAGCGCGTGGTCGGCCTCGTCCTGCGCGCGGAGCGGGGTCAGGACGAGGCGTGACGTTCGGAGAGCGAGCTTCTTCCTAGGCAACGCGCGACCAGGCCGGGTCGGGCTCCCAGAGCGCCCACCGCGGGTCCCACCAGCGGCGGCCGGCCTCGAGCTCGGCAACCACACGCCGTCCCTCGGCCCAGGTCGCCTCGACCTGCTCCCGGGTATAGCGGCCCTCGCGGATGCGTTCGTCGAGCACGTCCGCATCCTTCCATTCCCAGCCGCCGTCGACCGGCACCCAGATGTCCAGCTCGAGGTCCTGCGTGTCGTAACCGGTGTCCGTGCGGCGGAACGGCTCCTGCAGGTTGACGTACCAGCCGGTGAACTCACGCGCCGGCCCGTGCCAGAAGACCCAGATCGCGTGCGCATCCCCCGGGCGCTGCAGCATCAGCACCCCGTGGCCCTGCCACGCGGGGCGCCCGTGCCACGGGTGACGCCCGCTCGGCGTCGGCCAGTCGCCGGTGGGGAAGTGAAACGGCGTTCCCTCGGCAATGTAGGTCGCGAGCAGCTTCGGTTCGTCGCGCACGACGACGACCGGGAGCACGAGCCACGGCCGTCCGTCGTTCAGCACCTCGCGGCGCACGATCACGTCCCCCTCGCACCACATCTCCGCGGAGACGATAGGCCGCTGCCGTGAGCGCCCTGTGTGGCAGGTGTTCGGGGTGCTGTAGCGTCGTCCGCGATGTCGGGGACGCCGTTTCGCAACCTCATGCCGGCCGGACGCATCGTGTTCGCCTGATGGACGTGTCGGTCGTCGTCACCGTCTGAACGAGGAGGGCTCGGTCGACGAGCTCTGCCGCCGCATCTCCGCGACGCTCGACGGTTGCGAGTGGGAGGCGATCTTCGTCGACGACGGATCGACCGACGGCACGTTTGCGCGGCTGCGCGCGCTGCACGACGCCGAGGCACGGGTGCGCGTCGTGCGCTTCAAGCGCAACTTCGGCCAGCATCCTGCGATGCACGCCGGCCTTGCGCGTGCGCGGGGAGCGCGGATCGTGACGATGGACGGCGACCTCCAGAACGAGCCGGAGGACATCCCGAAGCTGCTCGCGGCCCTCGATCGTGCCGACGTCGCCTCGGGCCGCCGGATCGCCCGCCGTGACTCGCCGGGGCGCACGCTGCCGAGTCGCGTCATCAACGGGCTGCTGCGGCGATTCACCGGCGTCTCGATCTCCGACTTCGGCTGTGCATTCAACGGCTACCGCCGGGAAGCGATCGAGCCGATGCTCGGCGCGATCGGCCGGCAGAAGTTCACGAAGGCGCTCGTGCTCTCGAGCGGCGTCTCCGTCGAGGAGGTCGACGTCTCGCATGCGGCGTCCGCGTCCGGGTCGCGCTATTCGCCGGTGCGGCTCGTGCGGCTCGCGTTGCACGTCGTGGCCGGGTTCTGGCCGCAGCCGGTGCAGTGGATCGGCGTGACCCTGGGCCTCGTCTGCTCGCTCGCGGCTGCGGCGCTCGGCGTCTATGGACTGATCTACTGGATCGTGAACAGCAACTTCCCCGGGCCGCTGTTCGCCGGAGCAGGCATTGTTCTCGTGCTCGGCATCCAGGGCTTCGTCCTGGCGCTGATCGGGGAGTCGCTCGGTCGCGTCCAGCGGGACGTCGAGGGCAGGCCGTTGTACACGATCGAAGAGGAGCTATGAAACGCGTACTCGTCACGGGTGGGGCAGGGTTCATCTCGTCGAACTTCATCCGGCACCTGCTCGAGTTCGACGCCGTATGAAGTCGTGACGCTCGACGCGCTCACCTACGCCGGCAACCTCGAGAATCTCGCCGATGTGATGAGCCACGAGCGCCTCTCCTTCGTGCACGGCGACATCCGCGACGCGTCGCTCGTGCGCGAGCTCGTCGAGGGCATCGACGTGATCGTCAACGCCGCGGCCGAGTCGCACGTCGAGAAGTCGATCGAGCACGGCGCGTCGGAGTTCGTGACGACGAACGTCGAGGGCACGCAGATCCTGCTCGACGCGATTCGCGTGACGCCCGTCGAGCGCTTCATCCTCATCTCGTCGAGCGAGGTGTACGGCACCGCCGAGGCTGAGCCGATGGACGAGGAGCACCCCTTGAACCCACGCTCGCCCTACGCGGCCACGAAGGCGGGGGCCGACCGGCTCGCCTACTCGTACTGGACGACGTACGACCTGCCGATCGTGATCGTGCGGCCCTTCAACAACTACGGCCCGCGCCAGCACCCCGAGAAGGTCGTGCCGCGCTTCATAACGCAGGCGCTGGCCGACGAGGCCCTGACGATCCACGGTGACGGCCACGCCTCGCGCGACTGGCTCTACGTGCTCGACGACGCAGAGGCGATCGAGCGGACGATCGAGGCACCGATCGACTCGATCGCCGGCGAGGTGATCAACGTGGCGACGGGGATCGACATCTCGATCGCCGAGATCGCGGCGCTGGTGCTCGACGTGCTCGGCAAGCCGAGCGAGTTGACGTGCAACGTCCCGGAACGGCTCGGCCAGGTCGACCGGCACATCGGCTCGGTCGACAAGGCCGAGAAACTGCTCGGCTGGCGGGCCCGGACCTCCTTCGAGGACGGGCTCGAGCGCACCGTCGCGTGGTATCGCGACAATGAGGCGTGGTGGAGAGCGATTCTCGCTCGGGAAGCCCGCGCCTTCTCGTCCTAGGAGCGGGGCCCGCTCAACTCGGTCTGCTCGAGGCAGCGCGTGCGCGCAGCCTGTGGGTCGCCGTGGTCGATCGCGATCCCGGTGCGCCCGGGTTCGCGTTCGCCGACCGGCGCTGCATCCTCTCGACCGAGGACGAGCCGGCGATCGAGCGGCTCGTGGGCGCGCTGGGGATCGACGGCATCATCGCGCCCGGGACCGACTGGCCGGTCGGCGTGGCAGCGCGCATCGCGGAGCATGCGGGGCTGCCGCATCCGATCTCGTGGCAGACCGCGGTGCTGGCGACGAACAAGCTCCGCCAGCGTGAGCGGCTCGACGCCGCCGGTGTGCCTCAGCCGCGCTCGTGGATCGTCGGCGGCGGCGACGCGCCGCCGGAGATCTCCGGCTCAGTAGTCGTCAAGGCGCCCGACCGGCAGGGCCAGAAAGGGCTGACGCTCGTCGAGTCCCCGGAAGAGCTCGGAGCGGCGATCGAGGTCGCCCGCAGCGCCGCGCGCAACGGGCTGGCGCTGGTCGAGGAGCTCGTCGACGGCCCGGAGGTGACCGTCGTCGGCTTCTCGGTGGACGGGGTGTTCACGGCGCTCACCGTCACCGACCGGATCACGGCGCCGCCGCCGGCCTTCGGTGTCGCCCTGGCCCACGTCTGGCCGAGCCACGTCCGGGGTCAGACCCCGGACGTGGCTGAACGAGCCGTGGCCGCCTTGGGCATCGCGAACGGCCCGTCCTACACGCAGCTTCGCGATCGGGCCGGACGGACCGAGGTGATCGAGGTGGCGGCCCGGCTCGGCGGCGGTCACGACGCCGAGCTCGTCGAGGCCGCGGTCGGGGTCGACCTGAACGGGCTGGCGATCGCTGCGGCGCTCGGTCAGCCGCTCACGGTTCCGGAGCCCGCTCCGTGCGTCGGCGGTGCGGTGACGCGCTTCCTCGTCGCCCCGCCCGGCGTCCTCGAGCGCGTCGAGGTCCCCGACGGCTGTCGAGGCCGGATCTACCGCGAGCCGGGATTCGTCTTCGCTCCGCTCCGCCGCGGCTCCGATCGCGCCGGGGCCGTGCTCGCGCCGGTCGAAGCCGCGAGGAGGCCCTCGCCCGGGCGGACGCGGCCGCGGAGCGCATACGCTTCTTCACCGCGGATGCCGGAGCTCTCCTCCAAGCGAACTGAGTTCCTCTCGTTCCAGCCGCCCGGCGATCTCCGAAGCGGAGATCGACGCAGTCGCAGAGACCCTCCGCTCGGGCTGGCTGACGACGGGACCGCGCACCGCCGAGCTCGAGGCGCGCATGCGCGAGTACCTCGAGGCGAAGCACGTGCTCGCCGTCTCCTCCTGCACCGCCGCGCTGCACCTCTCGCTGGTCGCGCTCGGCGTCGGGCCCGGCGACGAGGTGATCACCACTTCGATCACCTGGCCGGCGACCGCGAACGTGATCGTCCACTGCGGCGCGACGCCCGTGTTCGCCGACGTGCGTGAGGACACGCTCAACATCGACCCTGACCGCGTGCTCGAGCTCGTCAACGAGCGCACCAAGGCGATCATCCCGGTCGATCTCTACGGCCAGCCCGCCGACCTCGACGAGCTGGTCGAGCTCGGGCTCCCGATCGTCGAGGACGCCGCGCACGCCGCCGAGTCGCGCTACCGCGGCCGGAAGATCGGCTCGATCGCCGACCTGACCTGCTTCTCGCTCTACGCGACCAAGAACATCGCAGCCGGCGAAGGCGGCCTGATCGCGACGAACCGCGACGACCTCGCCGAGGCACTCGACGACCTGCGGGTGATGCGGCGCGGCCACGGCTCGCTCTACGACATCGCCGTGCCCGGGTACAAGGCGAACCTCAGCGATGTGCTCTCCTCGATCGCGCTCGTGCAGCTCGACAAGCTCGACCGCCACGGCGAGATCCGGGCGCGGCACGTCGCGATGTACGACGAGGGGCTCGCGGAGCTCGACGGGATCGACACCGGTTGCGCGCGACCCGCGTGACATGCACGCGAACCATCTCTACGTCGTGCGCGTCACGCTTCGCCGACCGCGACGAGTGCAGCGCGCGCTCACCGACGAGAACATCGGCACTTCGATCCACTTCCTGCCGGTGCACCAGCTGAGCGCCTATCGCGACCGGCTCGCGCCGGACCAGCCGGCCTTGCCCGTGACCGAGCGCGCCGGGCGCCGAGGTGCTGTCGCTGCCGCTCTCGCCCGCGCATTCCGACGACGACGTGCGCGACGCGGTCGCCGCGCTCCGCCGCGTGCACGCGCGGCTCGCCGATGAAGCCGCTGGCTCCGCGTCGGCGCGACGCTCCTCGTCACGGCGCTCGGCGGTCGCGCTACATCCTCTCAAGATCGACCTCGGCAAGACGCTCGACATCCTTCGCGTCGGCGACGCCCGTGGTGGATCGCGCTTCGGCCGTTCCTGACGCTGATCACCGTGCCGCCGATGGCCTGGCGCTGGCAGCTGCTCCTCGCGGCCCGCGGCGTCGCACGAGCGCGTGCTGTGGCTGACCCGCACCTACTTCGTCTCGTACGCGGTCGGCCAGGTGCTGCCCACCTCGGTCGGCGGCGACGCCTCGCGGATCTACGAGACGTCGCGGCGCCACCCGGGAGAGCTCACGCCGATCACCGGCTCGGTGCTCCTCGAACGCGCGCTCGGCGGCGCCGTCACGCTGCTGCTCGCCGGCGTCGGCCTGCTGCTCGCGATCGGGCGGTACCCGATCGGCCCGTACCTCTGGATCGAGCTGCTCTTCGTCGTCGCGACCCTCGCCGCGGTTCGTGTTCTTCTCGCGCACCGTGCGGCGCCGGCTCGCGTTCCTGATGCCGCTGCTCGCCGCTTCCGGATCGAGCGTCCCGGCCCGCGCCGTCTACGAGGGGATCCACGGCTACCGCGACCACGTGTGCGACGCTGCTCTCGGTGCGGCGATCACCGCCGGTGGCCCAGTTGACCCGGATCGTCGCGATCTACGCCTCGGGCCGCGCGGTCGGGATCCACCTCTCCGCTCCTGCCGTACTTCGTGCTCGGCCCGCTGCTCTTCCTCGTCATGCTCGTGCCGTTCACCGTCAACGGGCTCGGCGTGCGCGAGGCGTTCTTCGTCAGCTTCCTCGGCAGGCTCGGCGTCGACCGCCGACGCCGCGTTCGCGACTGCGGTTTCCTCTTCTTCCTGATGACGCTCCTGCTCGCGCTGCCCGGGCTCGCTCGTCATCCTCTGGGAGAGGTATCCGGCGGACGCCCGTCGATCGGGCGCGTGCCCGATGCGAGCGGCTGACGTCTCGCGTCGTCGTCGTCACGTGGAACGCGCTGCCGTGGCTCGAGCAGTGCCTCGACGTCCGTGCGCGGGCGCGACGTGATCGTCGTCGACCACGGCTCGACCGACGGCACCGTCGCCTTCGTGCGCGAGCAGTTCCCGGACGTGCGGCTGATCGAGCAGGAGAACACGGGCATGGGCGGCGGCAACAACGCCGGCATGCGCGCCGCTCGACGGCCGCTACTTCTTCCTGCTCAACTCCGACGCCTGGGTGGTCGGCGACGGGCTCGACGAGCTCGTCGCGTTCGCCGACGCGCATCCGGACGCGGCCGTCGTCGGGCCGCGGCTGCTGAACCCCGACGGGACGCTGCAGCGCTCGGTGCGCGGCGAGCCCGACGCTCTGGCGGCCTCGCGACCGAGTACCTCTTCATCCGCAAGCTCGGCGCCGCGCACGCGCCTGCTCAACCCGCTCTACGGCGGCGGCTTCGACCACGACGTCGACGGCCGAGGTCGACTGGCTCTACGGCGCCGCGCTGCTCGTGCGCCGCGAGGCGACCGACGCGGTCGGGCTCTTCGACGAGGACTTCTTCATGTTCAGCGAGGAGACCGACTGGCTGACGCGCTTCCGCCGCGCCGGCTGGAAGGTGCTGTTCTTCCCGGGCGCCGAGGTCGTGCACGTCGGCGGCGCCTCGCACGGCGGGCAGCTGTACGTCGAGAACCTGCGCGGGCACCTGCGCTTCCTCGCCAAGCATCGCGGCCCGCGGGAGGCCGAGCGCGCGCGGCGGCTCCTGCTGCTCTGGTCGCTGCGGCTGCGGGCCTTGTTCGCTCCGGCGCGACGAGTACCGCGAGGGCGTCCGCTTCCTCTCCGTCGGGCGACGCCCGGTCGCTCGCTCGCGTGATCCGATGATCGAGTACCTGCGGCTCGCCTTCGGGACGTTGCTCGTGCTCCTGCCCGGCCTGGCGGTCGCCCGCGCGCTCGGCCAGCGCAGCGCCGTCGGCGGTGCTCGCCTGGGCGCTCGCCTGCGTCTTCGTCGCCTGGGCGGTCGTCTTCACGCTGCACGGCTCGATCCACCTCGCCGTGGCGGTGCTCGCCGTGATCGCCGTCGTCGCGCTGATCGCCGGCCGGCGCGAGCCGCATCGGCTCGCAGCCGCGCTCGCGTGCCCCGGTCTTCGTCTTCGGCGTCGTGCTCGGCTGGTTGCTCTGGCACGTCGAGAGCGCGTCGTCGGCGACGGCCTCTTCCACGAGGCGCGCGTCCGCAAGCTCGTCGAGCTGACCAGCCTGCACCTGCGCACCGTCGACGAGTTCAAGGACGGCGGGCTTCACCCCGGCTACGCGTTCCCGCTCTGGCACGGCTTCCTCGCGCTCGTCTCGAAGTTCTCGGGCCTCGACCCGGGCGTCGTCATGCGCCACGAGGCGTCGCTGCTCGCGCCGCTCGCCTGCCTGCGTCGCGTGGGAAGCGGGCGTCGCCGTCTTCGGCTCGGCGGCGGCCGGCGCTCGCGGTGCTCGCCGGCGCAGCTCGGCGCTCGTCTGCTTCGCGGCGGGGCACGGCGGCGCGTACGCGTCGCTCGCGCTGCCGCCACCGCGGCGCGCCAGCTGCTCGTGCCGGCGGCGATCGCGCTCTTCTTCGTCGTCGCGCGACGCGGCGCGGCTCGCGGCGCTCGCCGCGGTCTTCGGCGCGCTGGCGCTCGTCCCATCCGACCTACGCGCTCTTCGTGCTCGTCCCGCTCGCCGCGTACGCCTGTCTGCGCTGCGCGAGTGGCGCGCGTCGCGCTCGCGCTCGCCGCGGCTGTCGTGCCGACGGCGCTCGTCCTGCTCTGGCTGCGGCCGCTCGTCAACGAGACGCGTCTCGCACAACCCGAGCGCCGAAGCGCGCAGGCGCGAGGGCTCGCGCACTACGGCGACGCAGCTCGTGGTCGCGTCGACCACCACTTCCGGCTCGCGGCCGAGGTCTTCGGCCGCAGCGGCGCCGTCGCGGTCGCCGCGCTGCTCCTGCTGCCGCTCGCGGCGCTCGCGCTGCGCCGCCGGTGGGCGGCGTTCGCGCTCGGCGGCTCGGTCTCGTCCTGCTGCTGACGCTCGTGCCGTGGCTCTTCGTCCACTTCTCGGACGCCGTCTCGCTCTCGCAGTCGCGCCGCGTCGCCGGCTTCATCCCGTTCGCCGTTCGCCTTCGCGGGCGGTCTCGCGCTGCTCGCACGGTGGAGGCTGCGTGCTCCCGGTCGCGCTCGTCGGCGGGATCGTCGCTCCAGCGGCTCTGGCCGGGCGACTTCGACTACGGCCTGCGCCACGGCGGCCCGGCGGCCGCGACCTGGATCGCGCTCGTCGGCGGCGCGGCTCGCGCTCGTCGTCGGTCCTGCTCTCCGCCGCCCGACCGCTCGCGCGAGCACCACGGCTCGGCGCTCGCCGCCGCCTGCGCTCTTCGTCCTGCCGGTGGCCGTGCACGGCTTCGCGCACTGGAGCCCGCGACCGCGAAGCCGACCCGCGCGCGCTCTCGCCGGCGGCTCGTCCACAGCCTGCGCACGAAGGTGCCGCAAGGGCGCCGTCGTGCTCGCCCCGCTCAGACGTGAGCTACCGGATCGCCGCGCAGTGCTCCGGTCTACATCGTCGCTGCGCCGGTCGCGCACGTCGCGAACACGAAGGCGAACGACCCGTACGGCCGCGCACGCGCGGTGCAGCACTGGGTGCTGACCGAGCGATCCGCGCGTTGCCAAGCGGTACGGTGCGACGCTGGGCGATCCGGGGCGGCCGCCTCTATCGTCTCCCGCAGTGAAGGTCCTGCTCGTCACGATGTACTTCCCGCCCGCCGGGCGGCGGCGGCGTGCAGCGGCCGCTGAAGTTCGCGACGCACCTGCCGGAGCTCGGGATCGAGACGCACGTGCTCGCGCCGGACGACCCGAAGTGGATCCACCGCGACGAGGACCTGCCGCCGCCGACGCTCGCGTGGGTGCACCGCGCGCGCTACCTGGGCCCGAAGGGCCGCAAGCCGGCCGAGGAGCTGCACGGGACGACGGGGCTCGAGCGCGCCTCGGCGCAGGCTGCACCTCGCAGGCCGCCGGCTGCTCGTGCCCGACGAGAACGTCAGCTGGAACCTGACCGCGATCCCGGCGGCGATCCGGATCGTGCGGCGGGAGGGGATCGACGTGGTCATCACCACCTCGCCGCCGTCCGTCGGTGCACCTCGTCGGCGCGGCCGTCAAGCGCGCGACCGGCATGCCGCTGGGTCGCCGACCTGCGCGACTCGGTCGTCGCGCATCCGCACCGCCACGCGGAAGCGGCTGCCGTGCGCGTGAAGGAGCAGGGCGAGCACGCGGTCGCGCGGCTCGTCACGCGCCCGGCGAACGCGATCGTCTGCGGTCTCCGAGGCGATCGCCGAGGAGATGCGCGAGCGCAGCCCGAGCGGCGAGGTCGTGACGATCGCGAACGGCTCCGACTTCGACGACTTCGCGGGTCTCGAGCACACGAGCGCGATCGCTTCCGGATCACGCATGCCGGCTCGTTCTTCGGCAAGCGCGACCCGCGGCCGTTCCTCACCGCGCTGCAGCAGACGCGGGCTCGACATCGTCGCGCGTTTCTCGGCGACTTCCGCTCCACCGACCGCGAGTGGGCGGAGAGCGCCGAGCTCGGCGACCGGCTCGAGCTGATCTCCGTACGCACCGCGGCGCCGCTCGCTCGAGCTGCAGCGCGACTCCGAGGCCCTGCTGCTCCTGATCCCGGAGGCCGGCGGCCGGGGCAAGGGCGTGCTCAGCGGCAAGGTGTTCGAGTACCTCGCCGCCGAGCGGCCGATCCTCGCGCTCGTCCCGCCCGACGGCGCGGCGGCGGAGCTGATCCGCGAAGCGGGCGCCGGGATCGTCGTCGCGCCCGAGGACGTCGACGGGATCGGGCCGCGCTCGCCGACCTGCACGCACGCTGGCGCACGGCTCGCTGGACGCCCCGCCCCTCTCCGACGAGTGGCGGCGCAGCGTCTCGCGGCGGACGCGGGTCGAGGAGCTCGCACAGCTGCTGGAGCGCCTGGCGTGAGGCAGGCTGACCAGCTTTTTCTTCCTCGCCACGCTCTTCTGCGTCACGTTCGAGAAGGTGCACTGGAACGTCGCCGGGAACGTCGCTCGCCGACGTGCTGGCGCTCCTCTTCCTCGCGTCGCTGTTCGTCACGACGCAGCGCCCGCGGGTCCCGCTGACGACCGCGGTGCTGCTCGGGTTCTTCGCGCTCTTCCTGCGCGTCTACCTCGCCGGCTACTTCAACCTGTCGGACTCCGACGCGCTCGCGCAGTGGGCGAAGGGCCTGACGAAGTGGGTGATCCACTTCGCCTTCCTCGCCGCCGCCGTCGTCTGGCTGTCGACGGCGCGGCCAGGCGTACTTCTGGCGCGCGCTCGCGTGGTTCTGCGGCGGGATCGTCGTCAACGCGATCTACGGCGTGCTGCAGCTGCTCGACGCGCGTCGTGGCGCGAACCTCGACGCGTCGGTGCTCTCGCCGATCACCGGCGGCGCCAGCCAGATCAACGTCTACGGCGCGATCAACGGCGCGAACGTCTACCGGCCGAACGCGATGACCGGCGACCCGAACCACCTCGGGATCATGCTGATCGTGCCGCTGCTGATCCTGACCCCGCTCTACCTGCGGCTGGAGAAGGATCATCGCTGCCGGAGGTGGCTGATGGCGCTGATCGCCTTCCTGCTCGTCGTCGAGGCGGCGACGCTCTCGCGGAGCGGCCTGCTCGGCCTCGGCGTCGGCGCGCTCGTGCTTGCGGTGCCGTACCGGCGCTACCTCCGCTCGCCGGCGCTGCTCGATCCCGGTCGGCGCCGCGCTTGCGCTCCTGCTTGCGATCGTCCTCTCCCGGAAGAGCTTCTTCACGACCGTCCTCCGGTCGCGCGTGCAGACGAGCGGCGGCTCCGAGAACGCGCACTTCCAGGTCTACGGCTTCATCCCGCACGTGCTCCACGCGGATCCGCTGTTCGGGCTGGGGCTGAACACCTTCTCGGTGTACTACGAGTTCGTCACCGGCAAGACGAACTGGGGGCCGCACTCGTACTACGTCGCGCTGATCGTCGAGACGGGCCTCGTCGGCACCGCGCTCTTCGCGGCGTTCCTCTGGTGGGTGTTCCGCCGCCTGCGTGCCGCTCGCGCGCTCGGCCGCACACTGGCCGCGGCCCGCGATCCGCTCGCCGCGCGCGTGCGCCCGCTCGCCTGGGGCTGCACCGCGGCGCTCGCAGGGACGCTCGCCGCGAACGCCTTCTACCTGACGATGCAGTTCTATTACTTCTACGCTTTCGTGGCGCTCGCGCTCGCGGTCCCCGTCGTCTTCGCCCGCCGAGAATGAAGGTCGTCGTGCTCACGACGTCGTATCCGCGCGGCGTCGACGACGTCGCGGGGACATTCGTCGAGTCCGCCGTCGAGGGCGTGCGTGCGCTCGGGGTCGAGGTCGATGTCGTGTCACCTGCGTCGTTCCCCGACTTCGGAATCGCCTACGGCGGCGGCATCGCACAGAACCTTCGTGCGGCGCCGTGGCGGCTCGCGTTCGTGCCGGCGTTCATGGCCGGGTACGCACATGCAGCGCGTCGCGCGGCAAGCGACGCCGATCTCGTGCATGCGCACTGGATCCCCTCCGCACTAGCGGCGCGTGCGACCGGAAAGCCCTATGTGCTGCAGGTGTGGGGAACCGACATCGAGCTCGCACGCCGGGCACCCGCGCTGTTCAGGCCGCTGCTCCGGGGCGCCCGGCTCGTGCTCGCCGCTTCGACGTTCCTCGCGGACGAAGCACGCGCGCTCGGCGCACGTGAGGTTCGCGTCGCTCCGTTCGGCGTGGCGATCCCGGACGACATCGCTCCGCCGGCCGAGCCGCCGCACGTTCTCTTCGCCGGCCGCCTGAGCGAGGAGAAGGGAATCCTCGACTTCCTCGAGGCGACGGGTGGGCTCGAGCGCGTGATCGTCGGCGACGGCCCGCTCCGCGCCCGGGTCCCGGAGGCGGTCGGCTTCGTGCCGCCTGCGGAGATCGGAGCGTGGTACGAGCGCGCGGCGGTCGTCTGCGTGCCGTCGCGCCGCGAGGGCTACGGACTGGGGGCCAGGGAGGCGATGGCGTTCGGACGCCCTGTGGTCGCAACCCGGGTGGGCGGCCTGCGCGACCTCGAGCACGTCGAGTTCGTGCCTTCGGCCGACGCCGGCGCGTTGCGCCGTGCGGTCGAGCAGCTGCTCGGCGATCCCGGCCGGCGCGCGGAACTGGGCGAGGCTGCCCGGGCGGAAGCGGGCGGATTCTCGCATGCTGCAGCAGCTGAACGGCTGGTCGCGGTGTACCGGGCGGCGCTCGCCGACCGACCCTGAGGATCGTTCAGCTTCACTCGAACGAGGGACTCAGGTCTGCCGAGAACTGCCGAAGGTTCACCACGTGCTGCCAGACCGACGGTCGCTACGGTGGCCGCCGGGGACAGGGGGCGCGGACCGCCGTCGATTCATGAGGAGGCCCGCAGATGGTCACACGCATGGGGGTGATCGGCGCGTTGCTCGCCGTTCTGCTCGGTACCGCGCTCGCCGGAGCTTCGATTCGGCTGACCGCCAACGCGTCCGCGACGAGCCGTGGCTTGGTCGTCGGTGGTGCCCGTTTCTTCCCGGTGATGCTGATCGACCAGTGCACCGCGTCGGATGTCGCGAACGGGAAAGCCCTCGGGATCAACCTGGTCGTCAACGAGAGCTGTCCCGGCGTCGCCCCGGGCGCGCAGCTCTCGTTGTTGCGTGGTCACGGTCTCGCAGTGTTGCCGATCGGCGCACGCGCCACGCGCGGCGCAGGGCTCGTCGGGTGGACGTACCCGGACGAGCCCGACAACAACGGTTGGACGCCGGCCTCGCTCGCGAAGACTCATCCCTACCGGCGGGGGAACAAGGATGGGCTCGTGACCTTCGTGACCACCACGGGCCGGTTCTTCCGCTCGACGCAGGTCCCGCTGGCCCGGTACGCCGGCTTCGCGCGGCTCGCCGACATGGCCGGGTTCGACCTGTATCCCCTGAACGCCTGCCAGGCGGACCTCGCCTCCGTCTACGACGCGCAGCAGGCCTTCGTCAGGCTGGCGGGCTCGACGCCGACCTTCCAGTGGATCGAGACGGGGCCGATCCGGCCCTCGTACTGCGGCGGGTTCACCATGACGCCCGACCAGCTGAACGCCGAGGTCTGGCTCGCGGTGATCGGAGGCGCGCGCGGGATCGGCTACTTCACCCACACCTGGACACCGGATCACCACTCGTTCGACGTCGCGCCGGCGTTGCAGGATGCGATCGGGCGGACCAATCGCCTCCTGGCGGCGGTCAGGCCCGGCCTGCTCGGCACGACGGTTCAGTCGGCGTCCGACAGCCCGGCTGTCAAGGTGATCGCGCGCGTCGGCGCCGGTCGCACCTACGTGTTCGCGGTCAACACGCTGAACACGCCGAACAAGGCGCAGATCCTCGTCCCGCAACTGCACGACGGCTCGGCACAGGTGCTCGGCGAAGGTCGCACGGTCACCGTGCTGAACCACAGCCTCGTCGACAACTTCGCCGGACTCAACGTCAACGTGTACGTCCAGACGCGCTGAGACGCGGCCACGGAGGTCGCGCGGGCCAGCGTACTATCGGCCCGGATGACCCTCGTGCTCGTGCTCTTCTGGATCTCACTGGTCGCGCTCGCGTGGACACATGTCCTCTACCCGGCGTTCGCGGCGGTGCTGGCACGGCGCCGCGCCGCGCCGCGTCGCGAAGGCGGACATCGAGCCGACGGTCACCGTCGTGGTAGCCGCGTACAACGAAGAGTCGGTGATCGCGCGGCGGCTCGAGAACCTGCTCGACCTCGACTATCCGGCGGACAAGCTGCAGATCGTCGTCAGCTCCGACGCGTCGTCGGACCGCACCGAGGAGATCGCACTGCAGTTTCCGCGGGGTGCGGGTGATCTCGAATCCACGCGGCGGCAAGGTCGCCGCACAGGACCGGGCGGTGCGGCAGACCGACGGCGAGATCGTCGCGTTCTCCGACGCCAACTGCACCTGGTCGCCGGACTCGCTGCGCCTGCTCGTCGCGCGCCTTCGCCGATCCGGAGGTCGCCTACATCTGCGGGCAGCTGCGCATTCTCGACGCGGACGGCGGCAACCAGGAAGGCGTCTACTGGAGCTACGAGATGAAGCAGCGCGCCGCCGAGTCGCAGCTCGGCTCGGTCACCGGGGGAAACGGATCGATCTACGCCGTGCGGCGCGCCGACTACGTCGAGGTCGATCCGCGCTTCGGCCACGATCTCTCGCTCCCGTACCTGCTGGTCCAGGGCGGACGCCGCGCGGTGTACGAGCCCGCCGCCCACGCCTGGGAGAAGCCGACGCCCTCGAACGAGACCGAATACCGGCGCAAGGTGCGCATGTTCGAGCACTGCTGGCTGATCGTCCTCCGCGGCAAGATGTTCCGTCGGCTGCGGGCCGCTCTACCTGCTCGAGATCGTCTCGCACCGGCTGCTGCGCTACGGGTCAGGAATCCTCCATGCGTGCTGCTCGTCACCTCGCTCGCGCTGTATCCCCACGGCTGGTTCTACGCCGTGGTCCTGGCTGCGCAACTGGGCGCTGCTCGCCGCCGCCCTGGTCGGTGTGAGCATCGCCCGTTACTACGTGTTGGTCACGCTGGGCGACGCTCGTCGCTCTGTTCAACTACCTGCGTCGCGGTGTACCTGCAACCTGGGAGGTCGCGGAGGGCACGCGCGTTTGAACCGGGTGCTCGACGTGGCGATCGCCGGCACCGGGCTCGTCGTCACGAGCCCGTTCCTCGCCGTCGCGGCGGCTGCGGTGAAGCTGCAGGACGGCGGACCGGTGCTCTACCGCCAGACTCGCGTCGGCCGGAACGGGGTCGACTTCGAGCTGCTGAAGCTGCGCACGATGGTCGTCGGCGCCGAGCAGCAGGGGCGCCGGTTTCGCGGTCGACCAGGGCGATACGCGCATCACGCGGACCGGGCGTCTCCTGCGGCGCTCTCAGCGTCGACGAGCTGCCCCAGCTCTGGAACGTCGTGCGCGGCGAGATGTCGGTGATCGGCCCGCGCCCGACGCTTCGCTACCAGGTCGAGCAATACGACGAACGGCAGTTGCACCGGCTCGACGTCAAGCCGGGCATCACCGGCTGGGCGCAGATCCACGGCCGCGCCACGCTCCCCTGGGCCGAGCGGATCGAGCTCGACCTCTGGTACGTCCGCCACCACGACTGGAAGACCGATCTCCTGATCCTGCTGCGAACGCCGCTGGCGCTCTTCGGCGGCACCTACAAGGGGCCGAGCGGCGGCTGGCGGGCGCCGGGCAGCTGACGGCGCCTTCACGCGCCCCCGCTACCCTCAGGGATCGTGACGGCCGTCCTGTTCACGTGCGCCGGGCAGCGCGTTGACATCGTCACCGCGTTTCGCGAGGCCGGCGCGACCACGATCGCCGTCGATGTCGACCAGCTCGCGCCGGCTCTCTACCACGCCGACCGCCGGGCGCTCGTTCCACGCGTCGACGACTTCGGCTACATCGCAGCTCTCCACGACCTCGTCGAGCTGCACGACGTTCGCCTGATCGTCCCGCTGACCGATCTCGACCATCACGTGCTGGCCGACGCGCGCGAGCAGCTGGGCGGCGCGCTGGTGCTCGTCTCGGGAGTGGAGACGGTCGCTCGCTGCTCGGACAAGTACCTGGCCCACCAGTTCTTCGAGGAGCAGGGGATCGGCTCGCCGCCAACCTGGCTCCCGACCGCGCTGCCCGAGGAACTGCGGTTCCCCGTGCTGGTGAAAGCGCGGCGCGGCTTCGGCTCGCGGCACATCTATCGCGCGGCGAACGCAGCCGAGCTCGACTTCTTCCTCCGCTATACGGCCGCCGACTCGATGGTGCAGGCGGCGTGCCTCGGCACGGAGTTCTCGATCGACGTCTTCTGCGACCTCGACGGCCGCTGTCTCGCCGCGGTGCCACGGACGATGATCGAGTCGAAGGGCGGAGAATCGATCAAGGGCATGACGATCAAGGACCCCGAGTTGATCGAGTTCAGCTGCAGGGTGTCCGAAGCGCTCCGCATCATCGGTCCTGCAAACGTGCAGTGCTTCAGAGAGCCCGACGGTGAGTTGGTCGTGACCGACGTCAACCCGCGCTTCGGCGGGGGATTCCCACTGCCCACGGCTGCGGGCTCGCGCTACCCGGAGCTCGCGCTCGCGCTCGCGAACGGCGAGCGGCCCGAAGCGCGGCTCGGCGAGTTCCGCGAAGGCGTCGTGATGACCCGGTACTTCTCGCAGGTGATCCTCGAGGACGCCGGCGGCACGCTCGAACAAGTGCAGGCGGAGGCGGTGCCCGAAGAAGCGTGAGACTCTGTCCGCTCCTGCTCGGAGCGGCGCTGCTCGTCGCCTGCGGATCGCAGCGCGAGGCGGTCACGACCGTCGCCTCGCAGCCGAACGTGGTCCGGCCCGTCGCGCCCCGTCCCGATGTCGCCCCGGTGCAACGACCCGCCGTACAGGTGACGGTGGTGGACGGCGACACCAACGCCCGCGTCCGCGGCGCCCGCGTGACGATCGGTGGGCACTCCGCGCGCAGCGACCGCCACGGCGTCGCGCGCGTGCCCCTCCGGCAGCGGAGCGCACTCGTCACGAGCGCCGGGAAGCCCGGCTACACGGCGCGCGCCGTGCGTCTGTCGTTCCGGACGCATCCCAAGTCGACGATCAGGATCTACCGGCGGTCGCTCCAGTGGACGATGTACGGAGCGAACCCGGCGCGCTCCCAGGCCCAGCCGCAGCTCACCGTCCGCCCGCCGTTCCGGGTGGTCTGGTCCCGCGGTCTCGGCACGCTGATCGAGTTCCCCGCCGTGGTGCAGGACGGCGTCGCCTACATCGCGAACGCAAGAGGGACCGTGCGCGCACTGGACATGCGCAACGGCAACGTGATCTGGAAGCACGACACGCCGCACGGCAAGATGGCAGCTTCACCTGCCGTCTGGCACGACGAGCTGGTCGTGCACGGCATGGACGGGCACGTCTGGGTCCTGCGCCGCAGCGACGGCCGCCTGCTCTGGCGGTACACCGTCGGCTCGCCGGTCGAATCGTCGCCCGTGATCGTCGGCGGGTTGGATGTCTTCGGCGCGTGGAACGGAACGATCACCGCGCTCGACCTGCACGCCCATCGCGTGCGCTGGCGTTACCAAGACGGCTGCAAGGTGACGTCATCGGCGGCGCTCGCCGGCTCGACGCTCTACCTCGGCGACTACTGCGGCCGCCTGGTCGCCTTGAACGCCCGCACCGGGCGCGTGCGCTTCACGCGCACCGTCGGAGGCCGCGTCTACGGCACGCCCGCGGTCTCCGCGGGCCGTGTCTTCGTGCCGAGCTCGACCGGTGGCTCGCTGACGGCATTTTCCACGAGCGGCCGTTTCCTCTGGCGCCGCTCGACGGGGTCGTACGTCTACTCCTCACCGGCCGTCGCCGCAGGCCGCGTCTTCTTCGGCTCGTACAACGGCATCTTCTACGCCCTGTCGGCGCGGACCGGGAGGACGCTCTGGACATACGGCACCGGCGGGCCGATCTCCGGCGCCGCTGCGGTCGTCGACGGCGTCGCGTACGCGGGCTCGTTCGCGCATCGCATCGTCGGAGTCGACGCGCACAGCGGCCGGGTCGTCCTCGACTTTCCACACGGCGAATACGTGCCCGTCTCCGGTTCCGGGCGTCGCCTTCTGCTCCACGGCTACTCGCGGATCTACGCGGTCGTGCGCCGGTGAAGCGCCGGCTATCCTGGGCGCCGCCGTCGCCGTCCTCGCGCTGGTCGGTGCGGGAGTCGGCTACTACCTGCACGTCAAGCAGCAGGCGCGGGACATCGAGGGCTCGTCGACGATCGAGTTCGTCACGACCGAGGCTGCTGCGCCGCCGCCGCGCGAGCCCGGGATCGCCTGGCCGACCTACGGGCACGACGCCGAGCGGCAGCGCTTTGCGAACGGCGTGTCGCTCGCTCCTCCGTTCAGGACGGACTGGATCTTCCGCGCTCAGAGCCTCGTGGAGTTTCCACCCGCGATCGGATACGGCCGTCTCTTCTTCGCGACCAACGCGGGCGCCGTCCTGGCGGTCGGAGCGAAGAACGGCAAGCGCGCCTGGAAATACGAGTCGCACCGCTGTGTCGCCGCCTCGCCGGCGCTCGACCGCCACGTCGTCTACGAGACGTTCCTGAACGCGCCGCCGTGCAACAGGCAGCCGAGCGCCGCGCTCACCGGCGAGGTGATCGCGTTCGCGGTCGGGACCGGCCGCGTCCTCTGGCGGCACGTCGTCGGACCTTCCGAGTCGTCGCCGGTCGTCGTCGGCGCAACCGTCTTCTTCGGCGACTGGGACGGCCGTGTCTGGGCGCTGCGCCGACGCACCGGCAAGCCGTTCTGGGTGACGAAACTCGAAGGCCAGGTGAAGAGCGGCGTCGCGATCTCCGGGAACCGTCTCTACGTCGGGGACTACTCGGGTCACCTCTATTCGCTGAACGCGACCACCGGCAAGATCGTCTGGGAGGCGAAGGTACAGCCGCGTTTCGGCAGCGCCGGCAACTTCTATGCGACACCGGCGCTCGCCTACGGCCGTGTCTACCTCGGTGCGACCGACGGCAAGGTGTATTCGTTCGGCGCGTCGAGCGGCAAGCTGCGCTGGTCTCAGTCGACCGGTGGCTACGTCTACTCGTCCGCGGCGGTGTGGCATGCCCGTGTGTTCGTGGGCTCCTACTCGCACACGTTCTTCTGCCTCAACGCGGCGACCGGTGACGTGCTGTGGCGCTACCTGGCGGACGGCCCGATCTCCGGATCGCCGACGGTCGTCGCCGGTCGCGTCTACTTCGCGACGCTCAGAGGCACGACGTACGCGCTCGATGCGAAGACCGGCGCGCGCACCTGGACTTTCCCGGACGGGAAGTACTCACCCGTTGTCGCCGACTCACAGCGCCTCTATCTCGTCGGCAACGCCAGGCTCTATGGTCTCGTCGAGCGGCGCGCGAAAGCCGGCGGGTAGGTTTCCGCGGTGCGCTACGTCGTCACCGGCGCGGCCGGGTTCATCGGCTCCCACCTGATGGAGCTCCTGATCGCCGAGGGCCACGAGGTCGTCGCACTGGACTGCTTCACGGACTACTACGACCCGGCGCTGAAGGAGGAGAACGTGCGCGGGCTCGACGTGCAGCGCGTCGATCTCGCAGACGGCGAGCTCGACTTCGCCGGTGCCGACGGTGTCTTTCACCTCGCGGGGCAGCCCGGCGCACGCAGCTTCGGAAACGTCTTCCCGCTCTACCTGCGGCGCAATGCCCTGGCCACCCAGCGCGTGTTCGAAGCGGCGGTCGCCGCCGACGTGAAGGTCGTCTGGGCGAGCTCCTCTTCGGTGTACGGCGATGCGGAGCGATACCCGACGCGCGAGGACGCCACGCCGCGGCCGAACAATCCGTACGGGATCACGAAGCTCGCCTGCGAACAGCTCCACGACACCTACGCGCGCGTCTTCGGGCTGCGCGCCGTGGCGCTGCGGTACTTCACCGTCTACGGACCGCGCCAGCGCCCCGACATGGCGTTCGCACGCGTCGTCGCGGCGCTCGCCGCCGACGAGCAATTCGAGCTCTACGGCGACGGCTCCCAGTCGCGTTCGTTCACGTTCGTCGCCGACGTCGTCGCCGCGACGGCGCTCGCGCTGGAGGCGGCGCCCGGGATCTACAACGTCGGGGGAGGCGAGGAGGCGACGATGCGGGAGGCGCTGGTGTTGCTCGAGTCGATCGCCGAACGCCCGCTGCGCGTGACCTATGGACCGCCGCAGACGGGTGACATGCGGCGCACGAAGGCCGATACGGGCAGGATCGAGCGCGAGCTCGGCTGGCGGGCCGGCACGCCGCTCCGCGACGGTCTCGAGAGACACTGGCGGTGGTCCGAACGCGCTAGGCTCACGAGCCGATGAGCGCGGCACCCGACGAAGAGCGCGAGGTCGACCTCGCCCGGTGGCGCCGTGCAGTCGTGGCGCTCTGGTGGCTGCCCGTCGCCGGGCTCGTGCTCGGAGCGATCGTCGGCGTCCTCTACTCGTTCCGTGGGGGCACGAACTACAAGGCGACGGCGCTGGTCTCCCTCGGCCAGCCGACCTCGCCGGGCGGCGTGCTCGTCAACGGCTTCGGCACCAACCCACGTGCGATCTCGCTGATCGTCAGCTCCGCCGACGCGCAGGCGCAGGCGGCGAACCGTGCCGACATGCGCGCTGCCGCGCTCCGGGGCCACGTCTCGGTCGCCCAGGTGGGAGCCGCGACGGGAGCAGGTGCGGCGCGCGCGACGCCCCTGATCGCGCTCACCGTCACCGGCGTGCACCCGACGACGACCGCCGCCGCGGCGAACGCGCTCGCGAAGATCGTCGTCGGCCGCACGACTGCGTCCTACGTCGGCTTGAAGATCCGGACGTTCCAGACGACGCTCGACAACGTGACCAAGCAGATCGCTTCGGTCAACAAGCGTCTCGCCGTGATCACCGCCTCGGAGACGGCCGCCAAGAATCTCGATCCGTTTCAACAGCTCGTGATCGTCAGCCAGGAGGACAACGCGGAGACACGGCTCGGCAACCTGATCGCGCAGCAGGAGACGCTGCAGCAGCAGCTCAGGTTCGCTCAGGAGGTCGAGAGCGCGAAGGTGGTCGTTCCCGCGCGCTCGGTGAAGGCCTCGGCGCATTCACGGAACACCTCGCTCATCGTCGGTGCGCTGATCGGCCTGATTCTCGGTCTGGTCGCCGCGATCGTCGCGGACACCCGAACGCGCGCGAAGTCGTGAGAGTCACCTTCATCGTCCCCGCCTACAACGAGGCGCGGACGATCGGCGAGGTGCTCGAGCGTGTGGCCGCGCTGGACCTCGACAGGCAGGTGATCGTCGTCGACGACGGGTCGGACGACGGCACGGGAGACCTCGCCGAACAGCACGACGGCGTGCTCGTCCTGCGCCAGCCGAATCGCGGCAAGGGGGCGGCGATCCGCGCTGCCATCCCGCACGCGGACGGAGAGATCATCGTCATCCAGGACGCCGACATGGAGTACGACCCCGCCGAGGTGCCGATGCTGATCGAGCCGATCGAGCGCGGTCTCGCCGACGTCGTCTACGGCTCCCGGCTCGCCGGCGGGAAGCCGCAGCGTGCCTATCTCTTCTGGCATCTGATGGGGAACCGCTTCCTCAGCCTCGTCACCGGTGTCCTCTTCAACACGACGCTCTCCGACATGGAGACGGGCTACAAGGCGTTTCGGACCGAGGTGCTGCGTTCGCTCGAGCTGCGTGAGAACGACTTCGCGATCGAGCCCGAGATCACGGGCCGGATCTGCAAGCAGAAGCTCAGGATCTACGAGCTGCCGATCTCGTACTACGGACGCACCTACGCCGAGGGCAAGAAGATCACCTGGCGGGACGGCTTCAAGGCGATCTGGGTCCTGCTGCGCGTTCGCTTCTTCTGAAGGGAGAATGACGGGCCATGCTCGAAGGGAAGTCCGTCGCCGTCGTCGTCCCGGCCCATGACGAGGAGGGGCTGATCGCACCCACCCTGCAGGGGATCCCTGCCTTCGTCGACCGCATCTTCGTGGTCGACGACGCTTCGACGGACGCGACGGCCGAGCGGGCGCGGTCGGTCGGTGACCCACGCGTGGAGGTGATCGTCCACGAGCACAACAGCGGGGTCGGCGCGGCGATCGTCACGGGCTACAAGCGCGCGCTGGCCGTTGGGATGGACGCAACGGCAGTGATGGCCGGCGACAATCAAATGGACCCGAACGAGCTCGAGCGGCTCACACTGCCGGTCGTCCGCGACGAGCTCGACTACGCGAAGGCGAACCGGCTGTTCACGGGCAGCGCGTGGAAGCTGATGCCTCGCAACCGTTATGTCGGGAACGCGATCCTCAGCCTGCTGACGAAGATCGCATCGGGCTACTGGCACATTGCCGACTCGCAAGCCGGGTACACGGTGGTGTCGTTTCGCATCCTCGAGCTGCTCGACCTCGACCGCATCTACACGTCCTACGGTTTCCCGAACGACATGCTCGTGCATCTGAACGTCTGGAACGCCCGCGTGCGCGATTTCCCGTCACGCCCGATCTACGGCGTCGGTGAGAGCTCGGGCATCCGCATCCGCCGGGTCGTGCCGCGGATCTCGTGGCTCCTGTGGAAGGGCTTCTTCTGGCGGATGCGCGAGAAGTACATGATCCGCGACTTCCACCCGCTGGTCTTCTTCTACTTCCTCGGCTTCGTGATGACGACCGTCGGGCTCCTGCTCGGCATCTTCGAGACCGTGCGCCGCGTCGGCGGGCATGCAATCACGCCGGCGACGATCGTGCTCGTCGCGCTCCTCCTCATCTCGGGCAGTCAGTTCACGCTGTTCGCGATGTGGTTCGACATGGAGTCGAACAAGGACCTGCGCTGACGGTGCCGGCAAGGCCGGTGGGCTGGTGGGGCCGCGCGCTGCTCCTGCTCGTCGCGGTCCGCGTGGCCATCCCGCTCGCCGTGCTCGCGGCGCACGGGCACAAGCTGCCCGGGCTGCCGCGCTATGACTACGACCCCCGGCCGGGCGATGCCTACGGCTACTACTCGGCCGTCCGCGAGCTGCTGACGACCTGGCGCCGGCCGTTGGTGCTGCTCGCCGCGGTGATCCTCGTCGTGGCCGCGGGAGCTGTGGCGCTTCGATTTGCACGCCGCGGCCGGGACGCCTTCGCCGTGCTCGCCGGTGCCTACGGTCTCGCACTCGTCGGTGCCGTCCTCGCGAGCCGGATGCGTCCGGTCGGCGCACCGACGATCGGCTGGCCGCTGGTGTGGAGCGTGCCCCTGCTGCCGTACCGAGCGCTCGGGCTCCCGCTCGGCCCGAACCTCGCCTTCGCCGTCGGGCTGACGCTCTCGCTCGCTGCGAACGCGGTGACGCTCGTGGCGACGGCAGTGCTCGGCCGGCGCGTGACCGGGCGGCCGCTCGTCGGCCTCGGAGCGGCGGCACTCTTTGCGTTCTGGCCGTTCATCTCGGGCCTCGTCGGCGGACAGCGCGCGTGGGAGAACGGCACGTGGCTCGTCGACGCCGGGCTGCACCTCTACAGCGAGCCCCTCTCCACCGCGCTCGTCGTCTCGGCACTCGTCCTCGTGCTCGACCGCCGGCCGACCGACACTGCGCTCGCGGTCGCGGGCGTCCTGCTCTCGCTCGCCAGCGTGGTGCGGCTGTCGAACGCCGTGATCGCCGCCATCGTGCTGGTCGTCACGGCGGCGCGGCTCGGGCCGCGACGGGCGATCGTCCTGGCCGTTGGCCTTGGCGCCTTTCTCCCGGTTGCACTGGCGTACTGGTCGAAGGGCTACACGAGCCTGCCGGCGGCGCACGGCGGTCTGCCGCCGAAGCCGTTCGCCTTGCACTACGTCCGGATCGCGTGGACCGACTCGCTGCTCTGGCGGCCGCCGGTCCTGCTGTTGCTCCTCCCGCTCGCCGCGATCGGGACGCTCGGCGTCTCCGGTGTGTGGCGCCGGTGGCTGTTGTGGCTCGTCGTCGTCGGCACGGCAGCGTTCTACAGCGTCTACTCGGTCACCGACATCCATCCGCGCTTTCTCTCTGTCGTCCTCCCTCTGGTCCTCGTGCTCTGGTGCGCCGGCATCGCCGTCGTCGGTAGCGCCGCAAGCAGCCGGCGCGCGGCCGAGAGCTCATAGCGAGCGGCGCCGGCGGACCGCGGGCGCCACGGCCACGAGCGCCGCGGCGGTGCCGAGCGTGAGCCAGAAGAGCACCGAGACGGTCGCCCCGCCGAAGAGCGCGATCCCGGCGAGCACGCCGAGCAGCGAAGCCGTCCAGGCCGGTGCGACGTAGGCGACGAGCGGGTCCGGATCGTCGCGCCGCCAGCGCCGGCCGGCCCGCGCCGAGTCGCGGACGGTGGCGGCGAGCAGCAGGGCGAAGACCAGAGCGCCGGCCAGACCGAGCTCGTAGAGCACCTGGTCGTAGGCCATCTGCGGGATGAAGCGGCCGTCCGCGGGCGGGAAGTAGTGCGCGGGCTGGTCGGCGAACCGGCGCCGTGCGTCGTGCAGGAAGCGGTCGTACTCCTTGGGCGGCAGCTCCGGGTACCAGCCGGTGCCGAGGATGGGCTTCGCGAGGAAGACCCGCCCGCCGATGTAGGCGTAGATCAGCCGCTGGCTCCAAGCTCCCGGCTCGCCGCTCGCCGGCGTGTTCTTCTGGTGCACGCCGAGCCACGAGCGGAGAAAGCCGAGATTGTCGGCGCGCAGGTTCAGGACTCCGCCGGTGATCGCGACGACGAGGAGGACCGTGACGACGAGTGCTTTGGGCCGGTACTCGCTCCGCACCCACGCGACGACTGCGAGGGCGGCGATCGCCAGATATACGCCGATCAGGCTCGCCAGCGCAGCACCGAGTGTGATCCCGATCACACCGACGACCGCCGCGACTCCGGCGAGTCGCCGGTGCCGGCCGGCGCTCGAGTAGAGATGCGCGAACCACATCGTGAGCGTCATCGTCGACAGCGCCGCGAGATCGTGCTCCCCGAGAAACGATGGTTGCCGGGCGCCGAAGTTGCGCAGGAAGCCCTTGATCGCCCAGATGTCCGCGGCTCCGTTCATGACGACGAGCGCGAGCACCACGAGCCACAGGCGCTCGCCGCTGTCGATCACGTAGACGGCGCAGACCATCAGCACCCCGATCTCGACGAACTTCCCCGCCGCGACGAACGCTTCCGAGCCGTTGAGCGCGGCGGTCACGAGGATCCAGCCGGCGAACACCGCCGCCGTCAGCAGGATCGGCCAGGAGCGTCTCGGGAGGTCGCGCCGGCGGATCACCCGCGCCAGCGTCCAGATCCCGAGGATGACGAGCGAGACGTCTGACGGGTTGATCGAGAGGCTGGTCGATCCGACGTTCACGGTCAGATCGGGCTGGTCGGGGGCCCGGATCAGGGAGATCAGCAGCGTGACGAGGAACGCATCGAACAAGGGGTCGCGGAGCGACCGCCGCAGGTAGGCGCCGTAGGCGGAGACCGCCGTCATACGGGCGCCCGGTTCGCGCTGCGACGTTGGACCCGGCTCGCGAGGTCGACCGCGGCCGCGCCGGCGAGCAGGCAGGGGATGAAGTCCCACGGCACCCGGTAGCGGGTCGCGCCGACGAACAGCACCGCCAGCCCCCACTGGTAGCCGAGCAGCAGCAGCGAGAGCGCGGCGAAGCGGCGCGGCACGCGAAAGACGCCGTACAGGGCGAGCAGGAAGACGATCCCGATGAACACGGGCTCGACCGTGTCGCGGAGATCCGTGAGCCAGCCGACGGCGTCGCTCCGCGTCGGCGGCGGCGAGACGACGGGGTTCCAGAGCATCAGCGACGCCTGCGCAGCGAGTCGGCCCTTCTCGCCGGGGTGGTGCTCCCAGAAGCTCAGCACCTTGTGCTGGTAGAAGCTCACCTGCGCGCACTCGTCGACAGTGACGATCTTTCCCTGGCGTCGGTAGAGGCGGCCCGCATCCTGCGCGCTGGGCGGGTACGACGCCGGGAGCGGGACGTTGTCGATCCACTTGCCGTGCTGGAGCGTCCGGAGCGTGAGGCTGTCGTTGCGCCTCCCAGAGGGCGCGTGAATCGGTGGTCAGGGCGAAGCAGCCGACCTGGACCCGGTTTCGGATCACCCACGGCGCGAGCACGAGCGCGCAGACGGCCAGCACCAGCCCGAGCAGCGCAAAGGCGCGCCGGCTCGGTTTCCAGTACCACAGGCAGAGCCCGCCGACGAGCAGGGGCAGCGCCGTGAGCCTGACGTTGCTCAGGATCGCGAGGCCGAGGACGGCTCCCAGCCCGGCGGCGAGCTTCATGGAACGGCGCTCCAGCAGCGCGAGCGAGCCCACGAAGATGCCGGCCGCGAGGAGGCCGTCGAGGATCTCGCGGTTGACGTGGACGTCGTGCCAGAGCGAGTACGGATGCACGCTCACGAGCAGGGCTGCGCACACGCCGGCCCAGGCGGGCAGCCAGCGCCGCCCGATCTCGTAGACGATCAGCGACGTCGCGACCGCCACGAGGATCTGCGCGCCGCCGACCACCTCCCAGGAGCGCCCGAGCGACCAGTAGAGCGGGATCAGGAAGAAGCTGTACAGCGGCTGGGTGTAGGCGCTGGGGTGCCCCGGGATGAACCCGAACGTCCCGCTGGCCAGGTACGTGCGCGCGATGTCGTCGCTCTTCTCGCCGAAGGTGAACGGCACGAGGATCGCTCCGCGTTGTTCCACCAGTACCACGAGGCGCGGCAGGGCAACTGCCAGGGCGATGATCGGATAGGCGCGTCTGCGGCGGGTCGCGAGCTCGGTGGCGAAACGGCCGAGTGCGTGCGATGCCACGGCCAGCAGTGTACGGACGCGCCCCGACCGACTCTCTAGGATGGCGCGGTGCAGACGCTGACGCAGGGCTCGGCGGCGAAATCGCCGGGCGCGTTCGGCCGGCGGGACTGGTTCGTCGTGCTGTTCGTCGGAGCGGCGTTCCTCGCGTCTTGTGCAGCGGCCCGCGGGGGCTTCTTCAGCGCGGTCGACCCGGGCGACGTCGGGCGGTATCACGACTTCGCGCAACTGATGCAGAAGGGTGAGCTTCCGTACCGGGACTTCTACATGGAGTACCCGCCCGGAGCGATCCCGACGTTTCTCGCCCCACTCGCGCTGAGCGGGCTCGCGCACTACAACCTGGCATTCAAGTTCACGGTCGCGTTCGCGGGGCTTGCGTTGATCGGCGCCTGCGCCGTTGCCCTGCGGCTGCTCGGTGCCGAGCGAAGCAGGATGTTCGCGACGTACGGGCTCCTCGTCGCCGCTCCGGCTGCGCTGGGAGCGGTGGTGCTCAACCGCTACGACCTCTGGCCCGCGCTCCTGTGTGTCCTGGCACTCGTCACGCTGCTCGCGGGCCGGTCACGACTCGGCTTCGGCCTGCTTGCGCTGGGGTGCGTCGTGAAGATCTTCCCACTCGTCGTCCTGCCCGTCGCCGTGCTGCACGTGTACCGGTCCAACGGACGGAAGGCGCTCGAGGGCGCGCTGAAGACGTTCGCGGCCGTCCTGCTCGTCACCGTCATCCCGTTCGCCGCCCTCGCGCCCGGTGGGCTCTGGTACAGCGTCTACACGCAGTCGATCAGGCACCTGCAACTCGAGAGCCTCGGCTCCTCGATCCTGCTCGCCGCCGACGCCGTCGGCGTCTACTCCGGGAAGATCGTGCCGGGCAAGCCCGGTTCGCTCGACCTCTCCGGGACGCTGCCGAACGCGCTCGGCATCGTGACGCTGCTCGCGTTCCTCGCAGCGCTGGCCGCCGTGGTCGTAACGTACTGGCGCGCCGAGGAGAGCAACGAGGCGCTCGTGGTCGGCTTCGCGGCCTCGGCGACGGCGTTCGTCGCGTTCTCGAAGGTGATCTCGCCGCAGTTCCTCGTCTGGCTCGTCCCGCTCGTGCCGCTCGTCGCGCGCCGGATCGGTCTCGCAGCGTCAGCGCTGCTCCTCGCAATCCTGATCACGACGCAGATCGAAGTCGTGTACGAGCATCCGCTCCGCGCTTTCGGTTGGCCCGTCTGGGTGCTGCTCGCGCGGAACGTCCTGCTCGTTGCGCTCTTCGTGCTCCTGCTGGCCGCGCTCCGAGGACACGTTCGCCGGCGCGAGCCCGTCCCGGCGGGGCCTTGACGTGGCCCTAGCCGACGGCGAACGAGACCGGGGCTCTCGTGGGTGAGCTGAGCGTCACCACGAGGTCGATCACACCCATCCCGGTGCCTCTCGCCGCGCGCAGCACGGTGCGGCCCGACGGCCTGCCGGCGGCCGCGGGCAGCGTGCAGGTCGAGCGGGCGGCGCACCTGGCCGTGATCGACACGACGTTCACCGTCGTGGGGCCGGTGACTCTCAGCGTCCAGCCGGAGCCGCGGCCGCGCGCGTCGGCGACCGTCACAGGGATCGAGACCCGCGAGCCTGCGGTGAGCGCCGACGGCGGCGCCTTCATGCTCAGTGTCCCGGGGACGAAGGTCAGGCCGACGGCGATCGTGCCCGCCGCGGCGTGGCCGGCCAGCGCGAGGGCCAGAGTCGAACCGATGAGCAGCTGCCGCAGCACTGCTCTCATCCTCGTCCCCCGGCTGGACGACGCCAGTCACTGCCCGTACGGGTCGGCGTCCCCGTGTCGGGTGAGCCCGTCTCACCCGGCGGAGGGAGTGACCGCTGCTAGGCCGGGCGGCGGCGGAGCCGCCAGAAGAGCACCAGCACGACGAGCAAGGCCCCGATCGCGACCGCTGCGACCACCGCCAGGATCGTCGAGGAGCTGCTCGAGCCGGAGGAAGCCGGTGGCTGGGTCGGGCTCGCCGAGGTGAACACCTGCTTCACGTTCGCCTGCGAGACGGAGAACGACCGTGTGGCCGTGAAGGTCTTGACGCCCGCTACGCGCAACGTCACGGCTGCCCGGTAGTCGCCGGCGGCGAGTGCCCGCTCGAGGAGGATCGGGTAGTCGATCGCCGTCTGCGGCAGGAACGTGTCCATCGTGAACCTCAGCGTCTCGACGGGTGTGCCCTTGGAATCGAAGATCGCGACGCTCCCGGTCGGCTTCAGGAGCACGTTGCCCTTGCTTGCGAAATGTACGAACAGCTGCTGGAAGCCGCTGCGGCCGCCGGTCGTGACGGTCCCGATCCGGAAGTCGACCACGCGAGGGCCGGGGACGTTCGACTCGACCGCGACGATCGTCAGGTCGCGGATCTTGATCTGGACATTCGCCTTCTGCTGCGACTTCGAGCTCGTCAGCTGATGCGACGCTTCGGCGACGATGCCGCCGACCCACTCGCCCGCGGGAGTGCCCGCCGGCACGTGCACGGTGAACGCGACCTGCTGGTGCGCGCCGGGCGCGAGTGTCACCGCGGTCGACGAGAGCGTGACCCACGACCCCGCCCGCGTCGGTTGCCGGTCGGTCTCGTAGACCGTCCCGGTCGTACGGCCGGTGGTCGCATCCGTCGTGAACAGCTTGACGGTGCCGGTCTTGGTGCCGACGTTCGAGACGATCACCGCGCCCGTCTGGGCCGTGTCGGGGGCCAGCGTGTAGACGAAGTAGCCGCGCTGGTTCGAGCCGACCGCGCGCAGCCCGAAGACCGGGCCCTTGGTGGCGGCCTGCGCGGCGGGCGCGAGGGCCAGCCCGACGAGGAGGAATGCTGCGAGCCGGCGCATCGATGGATGCTACGGCCCGGTCGCCCCGGTCAGCGTGACCGTGGCCGAGTAGGTGCCGGGCAGGGCGTTTGCAGGATAGGAGATCTGGTAGGTCGGGGTCAGCACGACCGTGCCCTTGCCGGTGTTCGCGGCAGCGTTGAAGATCTTCGTCGCGGTGGTGCTGAGCGTCACCGGCCAGGTGATGCTGTTCGTCGGGTTGACGCAGCCGCTTCCGGTGCAGTTCGCGTTCGCCACGCCGGTCACCTTCAGCGCCGGCAGCGTCTTGCCACTCGACGTGAGCGTCGTCGAGGACGCCTGGACGTTCCAGCCCGCAGTGTTGCCGCTGCCCGTGTAGGCGACGGTGTACTGCATCGTGAACGTCTTGGTCTGGTCGTCTCCGCTGAGCGTGACACCGGGGGCCGTCACCGGGCTCGTCGTGTTGACCGTGAAGGTGAACGTCGCGGCGATCGCGGTCGACGGGACGGCGAGGGCCACCAGGATGACGAGCAGGCTGCGCACGGCTCGTGGGTTACGGCCCTGCTGCGATCGCGACGGTGACCGTGCTCGTGTAGGTCGCGGCAATCGTGTTCGCCGGGATCGCGACCGACACCGTCGCGTTCGCGTCGACGCGGCCGAGGCCGGTCGCGGTGGCGGCGTTGTAGAACTTGACCGCCGTCGGTGGGCCTGCCCCCGCCGGGACGGCGAGGTTCGAGTTGCTGACGCTGTTCGTCGGCAGCGTGCAGGTCGAGCCGGTGTGGCAGGCCGCGGTGACGCCGGTGATCTTCGACGCGGTCGCCGGGAACGTGTGCCCGGCGCCGTCGCTGAACTGGGTCGATGTGACCGTCAGGTTCCAGCCGCCGCCGACCGCGAGCCCGCGCGCATCCACGACCTGGACCGGCAGGGTGTAGGACGCCGTCTGGTCGTCGCCGTTCAGCGTCAGGCTGAACGACGGCGTGCCGTTTCCCGCCACGGAGAGGGTGGCGCCGCCGGTGACGGTTGCGTTCACGGTCACGGTGGCGGCGCCGGCGGTGGCCGCGGCGAGCAGGACCGTGAGGGTCAGACCGGCCGCGATGACGAGTTGCTTGCGCATCTCCCTGGCGTCCATCATCGACGGAACCGGGGGGTCTGGTGGCGGGAAACGGTAGGAAAAGGGTTGGAGCGGACGCTCACCGGCTCTCTGGATGAAAAAGGTTCGTAAGGACGGACCGAACAATCCGCTTTGCCCAGTACGATCGCGGGGATGCCGACTTCCGTTGTCACCGGCGGTGCCGGGTTCCTCGGCTCACATCTCTGCGATCGCCTGCTCGCGGAGGGGCATCGGGTGATCTGCGTCGACAACCTCGAGAGTGGATCCCTGGAGAACATCGCGCACCTCAGAAGCGGCGAGTTCGCGTTCCTCAACCACAACGTCATCGAGCCGATCCACATCGACGGGCCGGTGGACTACATCTTCCACCTGGCAGCGCTTGCAAGCCCGGTCGACTACCTGCGCGCGCCGCTCGCGTCGCTGAAGGTCGGCTCCTACGGCACGCACAACGCGCTCGGGCTCGCGAAGTGGAAGCGCTCGCGCTTTCTCATCTCCTCGACGAGCGAGGTGTACGGCGATCCTCAGGTGCATCCGCAGCCCGAGACGTACTGGGGCAACGTGAACCCGATCGGCCCGCGCGGCGTCTACGACGAGGCGAAGCGTTACGCGGAAGCGCTGACGATGACGTACCACGCCCAGCAGGGCGTCGACACGTGCATCGCGCGGATCTTCAACACCTACGGTCCCCGCATGCGGCGCAACGACGGCCGCGCTTCGGTGAACTTCCTCAACCAGGCGCTGGAGGGCAAGCCGCTCACCGTGTACGGCGACGGTTCCCAGACCCGGTCGCTCTGTTACGTCGACGACTTGATCCGCGGGCTCTACCTGCTCGCGACGAGTGACGAGCATCTGCCGGTGAACATCGGCAACCCCGATCACGAGGTGACGATGCTCGAGCTCGCCCAGACGGTGATCCGCGTCACGGGCTCGACAAGTGAGGTCGTGTTCGAGGCTCTACCGACGGACGACCCGCAGGTGAGGCGGCCGGACATCACGCGCGCACGTCAGGTGCTCGGCTGGGCACCCGAGATCGATCTCGAGGAAGGGCTCCGGCGCTGGGTGAAGGCGCTCGGCCGGGAGCCGGCGACCGTCTAGAGGATGCGCCGGACGGGGGTCATCGTCGCCGTCCTCATGACGGCTCTCGTCGCTGCGACCGCAAGGCCGGCGGACGGATCGCGTTACCTGCGGGTCGGGATCTACGACGAGGCGCAGACGCTCTACGGTCCGGTCGACAAGACGTTCGCCCTCTTCCAGCAGCTGCACGTGCAGGAGGTGCGGCTGAATCTCTACTGGGGCGGCAAGTACGGCGTCGCGAACCGCCGGCCCGCGTCGGCCACGAGCCCCGCTGATCCCGCCTACGACTGGGACCTCTACGACCGCACCGTCGAGTACGCGGGGCAAAGCGGCGTCCACGTGCTGTTCTCTGTCTACGGGACGCCCGGTTGGGCGAACGGCGGCAAGGGGATGAACGTTGCCCCGACGCGGTCGGTCGATCTGAGGAACTTCGCGATCGCGGCCGCGAAGCGGTACAGCGGGACCTACATGGGGCCTGACGGGAAGGTCTTGCCCGCGGTGAAGGAGTGGCTGGCCTGGAACGAGCCGAACAACCCGATCTTCCTCGCTCCGCAGTACCGCAAGACGGCCAGGGGTTGGGTGATCCAGAGCGCGAGCGACTACGCGCGGATCTGCAACTCGATCTACACCGGTGTGCACGCGTCGCTCGCGCCGAACGAGCGCGTCGCCTGCGGCGGGACCGCGCCGCGGGGCAACAACAACCCCTCCAGTTCGAGGCCGTCCGTGTCCCCGCTCGCGTTCCTCCGGGCAGCGAAGCTGGCGGGCCTGAAGACCTTCGACGCCTGGGCGCACCACCCGTACTACGCGGGGCCGAGCGACACTCCGACGAGCAAGCCGCTCACCGCGAAGGGTGCGCCGGCGACGGCGATCACCCTCGCGAATCTGAGCGACCTGGTCCGTGAGGTGACCCGTCTGTACGGGAACAAACGCATCTGGATCACGGAGTACGGCTACCAGACGAATCCGCCCGATCCGATCTTCGGTGTCTCGTGGGCGAAGCAGGCGGCCTACCTGACGCAGGCTTTCGCGATCGCGCGCAAGAACCCGCACATCGACATGATGCTCTGGTTCCTGCTCAAGGACGAGCCGAACCTCGCCGGCTGGCAGTCGGGCCTGATCACGTACAGCGGCGCGAAGAAGCCGTCGTTCGCGGCCTTCCAGCGTCTGACGCGCTAGCGCGGATAGGCTGGCGCCGCCGATGGCCGACCCCCTCGCGACCTGGCCCGGAGCCGAGCGCCGCAACCCACCCCGATCGTCTCCGACCTGGGTCGTGCGTGCGGCGCTCGCCGGCTGGCTCCGGGCTCAGGCGGCCGAGCGGGAGGGACGCCCACCGGTGCGCGTGCTCGACGTCGGCTGCGGCGTGAAGCCGTACTACCCGTACTTCGCCGGGGTCGCCTCCGAGTACGTCGGGGTGGACGTGGTCGAGAACCCGGCGGCCGAGCTGCTCGGGCCCGTCGAGGCGCTGCCCGTGGCAGACGCGAGCTTCGACGTCGTGCTGTGCACGCAGGTGCTCGAGCATTGCAACGATCCCGCCCAGGCCGTGCGGGAACTGCACCGGGTCACAGCACCCGGTGGGCGCGTCCTCTGCTCGACCCACGGGGTGCAGGTCTACCACCCGTCCCCGGTCGACTACTGGCGCTGGACGCACGAGGGCCTCCGCCGTCTCTTCGAGCAGAACGCCGCGTGGTCGACACTGGCGATCGAGCCCGGCGCCGGCACCGCTTCCGGGCTCGCGATGCTCCTCGGCACGTTCGTGGAGATCGCCCTGCGGCGGACCTTGCTCGCGCGTCCGCCCGTCTGGCTGCTCAACACCGCCGGCGCAGCGCTCGATGCGCGCAGCGCGACGTTGCGCAGCCCGGTTCCGGGATCGTTGATCCCGAACTTCCACGTCGTCGCCACGCCGTAGTGCGCCTGCTGCGGCGGAACACGCTCGGCGTCTACGGGGTCTACGCGGCCGCGATCGTCTCCGGCCTCGTCGTCACGCCCGTCGTCATCCACTCGATCGGCAAGTCGGCGTTCGGGGTGTGGTCGTTCATCGGCTCGGTGACGATCTACCTGTCGGTGCTCGACTTCGGCGTCGGGCCGTCGATCGTCCGGTTCGCCGCGGAGGCGCACGGCCGCTCGGCAGATGACGACATCAACGAGGTTGCCTCGACCGGTCTGGCGATGTACGCGGTGATCGGGTTGATCACGCTGCCGATCGGGCTGGCGCTCGCCTGGATCGTCCCGATCGCCGTCGATGCTCCGCACGACCTGATCTGGGACGCACGCATCGCCACGCTGCTCGTCGTCATCTCGCTGGCCGTCCGCTTCCCGCTCGGTCTCTTCAACAACCTGCTCGTAGCGCGCCAGCGCTGGGACGTCCAGAACCTGGCCAACTTCCTGTCCACGGTCATGTACGCGCTGCTCGTCGTGCTGCTGCTGCCGCGCTGGGGCGGCCTCGTCCTCCTCGGTGCGCTCACGCTCGTCACGACGGTCTTCCGGCTCGCCCTTCCCCTCGCGTGGCTGCGTCGGGAGCTCCCGAAGCTGCGGATCGCGCGGCGGTTCGTCGACCGTGCGCGGCTGCGCGCGCTGACGGTGTTCAGCTCGTCGAACTTCCTCGTGCACATCGCACAGAAGATCGTCTTCTCCACCGACGTGATCGTCGTCGGCATCGTGCTCGGATCTGCGGCCTCCGGCGTCTACTCGGTTCCGGCGAAGTTGTTCGCGCTGGTGTTCGGGCTCGGAACGGCGGCGACCTCGCTGATGTTCCCGGCGTTCGCCCAGTTCCAGGGATCGGGCGACACGGCCCGCCAGCGGCGTCTGCTCTTGATCGGCTTGCGCGCAGGCACTGCGCTCATGCTCCTGCTCGCGCTGCCCCTGCTGCTCATCCCGGATCTGCTGATCCACGCCTGGATCGGCGGCGGGTTCCAGCAGAGCTACGCGGTGATGGCGATCCTCGCCGGCGTTCTCCTCATTCATCAGCCGATCTACATCCTCACGCAGTACCTGATCGCAGTCGGCCGGCAGCGGTCGATCGCGATCGTCTCGATCGTGACCACCCTCGCAAACATCGCGCTCTCCTTTGCGCTCGCGTGGATCTGGGGCATCTGGGGCGTGGCGGTCTCGACGCTCGTGACGGACGTCGTTGCGCTCGCCTGGATCCTGCCGCGGATCGCCGCTCCCGCCGCCGAGACGCCGACGACCGCGTTCCTGCGCGCGATGCTGCGCCCGGTCGTTCCGGCGGCTCTCGCAGCAGCGGTCGTCCTGGTCGTGATTGCGCGTCTCTGGGATCCGCAGACCCTGCTCGCCCTGACCCCGCTCGGCATCCTCTGGACGCTCATCGGCGGCGCGGCCATGTGGCAGTTCGGCCTTGCCGCCTCGGAGCGTGCACAGTTCGCCCGCGAGTTCGGCGGCCGGCGGCGCACGCCGGCCCCGTCTCCTTCCTAGGCGGGCAGGAAGCGGTCGAGCACCTCGTCGGCGAAGCGTCGCGCGAGGGCGTCCCAGTCGAGCTCGGCACCGGCGCGGGCCGCCGCCGCAGCAAGTGCGTTCCGGGCAGCAGCGTCGGTCAAGAGGTGCACGACCGCGTCGACGAACTCGCGTGCGTCTGCGACGAGCACGCCGGCGCCCGTCTCCCTGAGGTTGGCCGTGACCTCGTAGTCGTAGGAAACCGTCGGCACGCCCAGGCCGATGAGCTCCGAGACCTTCGCGGCGCGAACGCCCTGGTCGGCCGTGCGCGCGTAGGGAGCCACGTCGAAGCACGCTGCGGTCGCGAGCGCCTCGGCACGGCCGAGGCGTCCGGTCAGCTCGATGTCCGGACGGGCGTGCACGCGTTTCCGCAGGCGATCGCTCGGGCTGCCGACCAGCCAGAGCCGGGCGTGTGGGACACGCTCGTGGATCGCATCCCACAGTTCGAGCAGGTGTTCCACGTTGTAGAGCGGGTTGTCGGAGTCGCGGTCGCCGCTCGTCAGCAGGTGCGCGGCCATCCAGCCGAGCACGACCTCGCCGGTCTGCTTGCGGCCCGCCGCCTTCCTGCGCAGCTCGGGAGTCGCCGCCGAGAGGTTGACCCCCTGCGGGATCACGACCCACGGCTTGTCGACGCCGAGCGATTCGTAGCGGCGTGCCGCATGCTCGGCCGTGACGACGTACGCCCGTAGTGCGGGGAGCCGCAGCAGCTCGACCTCGCGCGGGGTGAAGAGCGGATCGTCGGCGTCCATGACGGCGGCGTTCGGCCAGCGCGAAAGCTGCTCGAAGTCGAGCGTCAGCAGGTTGTGGTAGCGGCGCGCGGCGCCGACGAACACCGCGCGGTGCAGCAGCGGCTTCGTCGCCGTGAATGCCCTGAAACCGAAGCCGCGCGGGACGCGCGCTTCGGGCAGATGCAGCAGGCAGGCGTCCAGCCGCTCGAGGCGCGGCAGCAGTTCGGCGTAGCGCGGGTTGTTGTGGCCGTGGAACCAGATCGAGAGCAGGGCGACCCGATCGGGACTCGGGCTGCCGAACGCGAGCTCACGCAGGTCCAGCTCTCTCATCGCGCCACTCGTTCGTAGACGTCGATCGTGCGGTCGGCCATGCGGGCGACCGAGAACTCGTCGCGGGCGCGACGCTGGCCCGCGTCGCCGAGCGCCTGCCGGCGCTGTGGGTCGGAGAGCAGTTCAGACACAGCCGTTGCGAACGCGGCAGCATCGCCGGCCGGCGTGAGCAATCCGGTTGTGCCGTCGACGACGATCTCGGGGATCGCGCTCACGCGCGTGGCCACGACGGGCAGGCCCGCCAGCATCGCCTCCAGCAGCACGATGCCGAAGCCCTCCCAGCGCGACGAATGGGCGAAGATCTCCGCGCGGCCGAGCCAGGCGGACGGCTCGACTCGGCCGGGCAGGAGCACAGCGTCTTCGAGGCCGAGCGCCCGCGCCCGCGCCTTCGTCGCCGCTTCCAGCCGCCCCCAGCCGAGGATCGCGAGCCGCGCGTCGGCATGGTTGCGCCGGACGAGTGCGAAGGCGTCCAGGAGCGTCGCGTGATCCTTCTGCTCGATCAGGCGCCCGATCGCGAGCACGAGCGGGACACCGGGCGGGATGCCGGCTTCCTCCGGTGTCAGCTCGGACGGCGTCGACGGCAGCATGTCGAGCCCGTAGTGGATCGTCACCATCTTCTCCGCCGGCAAGCCGGCCCGGATGTGGAACCGGCGCACGGCATCGGAGATCGCGATGATCGCCCCGGCGCCGCTCATGAACGCGCGGTCGACGTAGCGAAACGGTCCGAGCAGGTAGCGGTCGTCGTTGTGCCGCGTCGAGACGAACCGCGTTCGGAGAGTGTGCGCCGCGATCGAGCCGTAGACGTCCGCGTGCACCATGTGCGTGTGCACCAGGTCGGGACGCTCCTCACGCACCGCCGAGATGAGCGAGGCGGCGAGACGGGCCGACACATCGCGGCCACACGGGACGCGGTGCCACGGCACCGCACGCTCGTCGAGCGCCCGGTGAAACCGCTCGGCGTCGCCGCCCGCGTCGAGCGAGAGAAAGCGCGCATCGACGCCACGCTCGCGCAGTGCCGGGAGCAGCGCGAGCAGATGTTGCTCGGCGCCGCCGATCCCCTGCACCTTCGTGGCGTGCAGCACCTTCACGCGCCGAGGATCCTCCGGTACAGGTGGTCGACGTCGCCCACCATCCGCGCGGTCGAGAACCGCTCGCGCATCCGGGTTGCCCCCTGGGCGCCCAAGCTCCGGCGCAGCTCGACGTCGTCGCGCAACCGCTCGAGGTGTGCGGCGAGCCCCGGAACGTCTCCGACCGGTGCGAGGAGGCCCGTCTCGCCGTCGTCCACGACGGTGCCCGTCCCGCCGGCCGCCGTGGCGACGACCGGTACACCGGCAGCGAGCGCTTCGATCGCCACGACCGGGGCCCCTTCGTTCGCCGAGGTCAGCAGGAACGCGTCGAACGCGACGTACCACGAGCCGAGGTCGTCGATATAGCCGAGGAACCGCACGCGCTCGGCGACGCCGAGCGTCCGAGCGAGCTCCTCGACCTCGCCGCGGAGGTCGCCGTCCCCGGCCAGCACGAGCACCGCCCCCGGCAGAAGTGCGAGCACGCGGACGAGATCGCCGGGGCGCTTGATCTCGGTCAGCCGGCCGGCCCAGCCGATCACGAACGCGTCGCCGAGGTCTGCGTCGGTGCGCCTCGTCTCACGCGCCTGCGTCGACGCATCGATCCGCGCGTCCAGGTCGAACCCGTACGGGATGACGACGAACTTGTCCCGCGGTGCGACGCCGATGCGCACGAGATCGTCACGCACCTCGTCGCTCACCGCAACGAGTGCGTCGGTGGCGTACGCGAGCGCGCGTTCGGCGAGTCGATAGGCCCGTTCACGCCGCGGGTCGAAGTACCCGCTCAGAACGTGGCCGTGATAGGTGTGGACGACCGCACCGGGGCGCGCACGACCGGCGACGAGCGCGGCCAACCGGCCGGTCGTCCCGGCCTTCGCCGTGTGCGTGTGCAGAACGTGCGGCTTGCGCTCGCGCAGCAGCCTGTGGATCGTCCGGGTCGCCGCCGCATCGTGGCGCAGCGAGATCTCGCGCCGCAGCTCCGGTACACGGCGATACGGCACGTCGAGCTGCTCCGCAAGCGGTTCCATCGACGCCTCACCGGGCGGGATCGTTCCGGCGACGACGAGCACGTCGTGCCCGAGTCGCTGTTGTCCCGCCGCCAGTTCGAGCACCGAGAGCGCGGCTCCGCCGACGTTCAAGCGGGCGATCGCGTGCACGATCTTCATCTGCCGGAGATCCGCCACGCCGCCCTACGATAGCCCGATGCGGATCGTGTTCCTCACTGGGATCTGGCCTCCCGACGTCGGCGGTCCCGCAACGCACGGTCCCGACTTCGCGCGCTTCCTCCGCGATCGCGGGCACGACGTCCACGTCGTCACGATGGCCGACGGCGAGCCGAGCGACCGGCCTGTGCCGGTGCAGAGCGTTCCCCGCGGCCGCCCGTTCGTCATCCGGTATCCGCAGGTCGCCCTGGCCGGCCTGCGCCTCGCGCGCTCGGCCGACGTCATCTACGCGACCGCCACGTATGCGGCCGCGGCCGCGGCGGCGATCGGAGCCCGGCGGCCCCTGGTCGCCAAGCTCGTCTCCGACCCCGCCTACGAGCGGGCCTGGCGCTACGGCCTCTTTCGCGGCTCGCTCGAGGCCTTCCAGCAGGCCGACGATCCCCGCTCGATCGCGCTCAGACGCTTGCGGACCACCTCACTGCGGCGGGCGCGGCGGATCGTCGTGCCGAGCCGCTACCTCGCCGAGCTCGCAGGCGCATGGGGGCTCGACCGCGCCCGCATCGAGGTGCTCGTCAACCCGGCGCCGCCGCCGGCCGAGGTCGAGCCGGCGCCGCTCGAGCCGGGAACCTTCGTCTTCGTCGGGCGGCTGACGCATCAGAAGGCCCTGCCGGTCCTCCTGGAGGCGGTCGGCGCGGTCGATGGTGCGAGGCTCGAGCTCGTCGGTTCCGGCACCGACCGGGTCGCGCTCGAGGCCAGGGTCGCGGCACTCGGGCTCGAGGATCGGGTCCACTTCGCCGGTGTGCTTCCGCGCGACCAGGTGCTCGCCCGGCTCGCAGGTGCGCGCGCCGCCGTCCTCTCGAGTGCCTGGGAGAACCTGCCCCACGCCGCGGTCGAGGCGCTCTCCGTGGGCACGCCTGTTGTGTCGACCGCCGTCGGCGGTGTTCCGGAGGTGGTGCGGGACGGGGAGAACGGGCTGCTCGTCCCGCCGAACGACCCCGCAGCCCTGGCCGGTGCTCTGCGCGCGATCCTGCACGACGACGCGCTCAGGGCGCGTCTGGCCGCCGCGGCGAAGCCGTCGGTGGCCGCGATCGGTCGCGACGTGATCTACGGGCGCCTGGAGCAGATCCTCGCCGAGGCGGCCGGATGACCCCGCGGGTCCTGTTCGTGGGCCGCGGCCGGCTCTCGCTGCCGCTCGCGCCTTGGCTGCAGAACAAATGGGATGCGCTCGCCGAGGTGCTCGATCTGCGCGTGCTGAATGCCGGGACGGGCAACGGCGACCCCCGCTTCAGGCTGCTCCCCGACAGCGCGCCGGCGTTCTATCCGCGGTTGACCTTCGAGGTCGCCCGCTCACTGCGCGCGTTTCCGGCCGAGGTGATCGTCGCCTCCGACCCGTACGTCGGCGTCGCGGCCCGCATGGGACGGACGCTCGCTCGTTCGCAGGCGCGGCTCGTCGTCGAGGTGCACGGCGATCCGCGCACGTTCACCCGCGCCTACGGGTCGCCGGCACGGCGCCTCGTCTCGCTGCCGGCCGACGCGGTCGCGAGATCCGGGATCCGTCACGCCGACGCCACGCGCGCGCTCTCCGGTTTCACGTCGTCGCTCGTCGCCGAGGTGACCGGGCACCCGGCAACTGCCTGCTTTCCCACCTACAGCGACCTCGCCGCCTTCCGCGATCCGCCGCTCGCGCCCGTTCCCGAGGCGCGGCGCGTCGTGTTCGTCGGCGCCCTCGAGACGTACAAGAACGTGGACGGCCTCGCCGCAGCGTGGCGCCGCGTCGCCACAGGCTGCCCTGACGCGATCCTCACGATCATCGGGCGAGGCTCACGCCACGAGGTGGTCGACCGGCTGGCCGCGGATCTCCCCCGCCAGGTCGAGCACCATCCGGAACTTGCGCCCGGCGAGGTGGCGGCGCAGATCGATGCCGCACGAGCGCTGGTGCTTCCGTCCTATCCGGAGGGCCTCGGCCGCGTCGTGCTGGAGGCGTTCGCGCGCGGACGGATGGTCGTCGGAACTGACGGCGGCGGCATCCCCGACATGGCGACGGACGGCATCGACGCGATCCTGATCCCCCGCGCCGACACCGATGCGCTCGTCGCTGCGCTCGTGCGCGTGCTCGAGGACCGGGAGCTCGCCGTTCGACTCGGCGCCGCGGCCCGCACGACGTATGCACACTGGGATCAGAGCGTGACCGATTTCGCGAGTGCGTATCGCGCGCTCGTCGACGCCGTGATCGAGGCGCGTTGAAGCTCGTCTTCGTGACCCAGGAGCTCGACCCGGGCCATCCGGTCCTCGCGCAGACGCTCGACCTGGTCGGTGCGCTTGCGCAGCGAGTCGACGAGCTTGCGATCGTGGCGCGCGACGTCGAGTGGGACGACGTCCCGGCAAACGCGACGGTGCGGACGTTCGACGCCGGCGGGAAGCTCGGTCGCGGCTGGCGGTTCGAGCGATCGCTGAACGCGTCGCTCGGGCACGCGGATGCGGTGCTCGTCCACATGGTCCCGCAGTTCGCGTTGCTTGCCGTCCCTGAGGTGCGCATTCGCCGCGTGCCGCTCGCGCTCTGGTACACGCACTGGCATGCCGGGCGCGCTCTGCGTGCTGCGACCGCCGCCGTCGATCTCGTCTTCAGCGTCGACCGTTCGAGCTTCCCACTCGCCAGTCCGAAGGTGCGGGGAACCGGTCACGCGATCGACGTCGAGCGCTTCGCGCCCGGTCCGCGACCGGAGGGCGCGGGACCACTGCGCCTGCTCGCGCTCGGGCGCACGGCCCGCTGGAAGGGGCTGCCGACGTTGCTCGAGGCTGTTTCGCTCGCGGTCGGCCACGGCACCGACGTTCGCCTCGAGGTGAGAGGGCCGTCGCTCAGCGAGGACGAGCGCGCTCACCGCCACGAGCTCGAGCGGCTCGTTGCAGACGACGACTCGCTGCGCCCACGTGTCGCCGTCTTGCCGCCGGTCCCGCGTGACGCGATCCCGGCGCTCATCGCCTCGGCCGACATCGTCGTCAGCCCGAACGAGCCGCGCTCGGGCGCGACCCTCGACAAGGCGGTCTTCGAGGCCGCGGCGTGCGGGCGACCGGTGCTGTCGACGAATCCCGCCTTCGCTCCGCTGCTCGGCGGCCTCTCGCCGCCGTTGCTCGCGCCGGCTCGCGATCCCGAGGCGCTGGCGGAGGCGATCGAGGCGCTCGCCGGCGCTGGAGCGGCTGTGCGCGAGCAGATCGGCGAGCAGCTGCGCGCACGGGTCGTCGGCGCTCACTCCCTCGACCACTGGGCCGACACGGTGATCGACGCGCTGAGGGAGATACGATCGCCGCGTGGGAAGGCCGGTTCTGAGCAGGCACGCGGCTAGCTCGCCGCCCAACGACGTCGAGGACGTGCGCTCCGCGCGGCCGTACTTCCTCGCGCCGACGCCGCTGAAGACGATCGCGAGGCGTATCGGCAGCGCAGTCGCGCTCGTCACGATCGATATCGCCGGGCTCGTGCTCGGCCTCTACGCAGCTCTCGCGCTTCGTTCGCTGCTCTTCGACCCGAAGCCGATCCTCTGGGGGCTGCTGTGGGATCACGAAACCGATTGGCTCGCATTCCTGATCCTGCTGCTGGTCCTCGTCTTCTGGCAGGCGCGCCTCTACGCGCCGCGCGAGGTGCGCGAGGGCGCCGGCCGGGTGGTGCCGAGTGTCTTCCTCGTCGCGGCGCTCGCGCTCGCCTTCGCGATCGGCACCGGGCAGCACTTCACGACGTTCGGTCTCTACATCGTCGCAGCGACGTTGGTGTCGCTCCTGATCGCCCTCTTCCGCTCGAGCTACGAGCTGGCGACCGGGATCCTGCTCCGGGCGTCCGGCGTGACCCGGCGCGCCGCGCTCGTCGGCGACCCCGAGCTGCGACAACATCTGCGGGACACGCTGGGTGCGAGCCGCGGCGGGATCGACTACGAGTTCGTCGGCGAAGTCTCACCCGGGCCCGAGGTGGAGGACCTGCTCGCGAGCGCGCAGCTCCACGAGCTGATCGTCGCGGACGCCGGCCTTCCCGACCAACGTCTCTTCGAGATCGCCGAGGCTGCGCATCGCCGCGGCGTGAAGGTGCGGGTTGCGCCGAGGACGACCGAGTTGCTGATCGAGCGCGGCGAGTACGTTCCCGGCCAGGGGCTGCCGTTGTTCGAGCTCCGGCCGCCCATCTTCGCCGGGACACAGTGGGCCGTGAAACGCGTCTTCGACCTGCTGGTCGCGCTCGGGATCCTCATTGTCGGGCTGCCCTTATGGCTGATCATCGCCCTCTCGATCAAGCTCACCTCTCGTGGGCCGGTCCTCTACCCCGACGTGCGTGTGGGGCTCGGCGAGCAGAACTTCCGCATGCTGAAGTTCCGCACGATGGTCGAAGGAGCCGCGGGCCAGCAGAAGGCCCTCGAGGAGGCGAACGAAGCCTCGGGCGCCCTGTTCAAGATCCGCGACGATCCGCGGGTGACGTCCGTCGGGCGTGCGCTGCGGCGCTTCTCCCTCGACGAGGTGCCGAACGTGCTCAACGTGCTTCGCGGAGAGATGTCGCTCGTGGGGCCGCGGCCGCTGCCGCTACGCGACTACGAGCGGCTCGAGCCGTGGCACAGGCGCCGCTACAACGTCCTCCCGGGCATGACGGGGCTCTGGCAGATCGCCGGTCGCTCCGACCTGACCTTCGACGACCTCGTCCGCCTCGACTTCTACTACCTCGAGAACTGGTCGATCTGGCTCGACATCTCGATCCTCTTCAAGACGCCCTTCGCGGTCTTCACCCGCAAGGGTGCCTACTAGGCGAGACCGTTCACCGCAACTGACGGCTCCGAACCACCGGCGTCGCGGTGGACGACTGTTCAGCCGCGGATGGCGGCCACGCTGACACCGATGACCAGGGCGAGCGCCGCGAGCGCTCCGGCGGCCTTCGGCAGGTCGACCCCGAAGGGGCCCGAATGCGCGAGCACGGTGGATGCGATCAACGCGAGCGGGAGAGCGACCGAGACCACGACGAGCGCACCACGTGCGACGGTGACGGCCCTGTTGCCTCCAGCCTTACGGTCGGCGCGGGCCATCGCGACCGTGATGTCCGCGTCTTCGTCCGCGTAGCGAGTCATGACCCGTTGCCCGAAGCGGCGGGCGTCACTCTCGCAGGCCCAGGACATGACGATCATGAACGTCACCGGGACGACCCAGGTCAGGATCCAGATCGTCGCGGCGACGACGAAGCGCACGGCCCGCAGGACCTTCCGACCGAAGCTCAGCTGGGTCGGCCCTCCTTCTTCGGACGCCTGCATGAAGCCTGCGAGGATCAGGATGCTGACGACGGCCTCGTACCATGATTTGAGCGGCGTGCGCTTACGGTCGGGCGGGAGCGGGTTGGCGCGGACGGCTTCCAGTTCGGCGAGCGCCCGGTCGGTGTCCTTGTGGACGCCGCGCAGTACGAGGAAGTCGGCAGCGACGCGCGGGTCGGCCGGGTCTTCGCCGTAGAGTGCTGCCACGCGCAGGTGGAACCGCACCTCCTGGCGGAGGAACGCGATGTAGGCCGGCACGAGCGCGATGAAGAACGGCGTGCCGGCCACCGCGCCGTCGATCCGGGCCGTGCTGACCGTGCGCCGGCGCTGCTCATCGGCGAGCAACGCCACGGGCGTCTCGGGCTCCGCTTCGCGTGCGTGTGTCGCCCACGACCTCGCGCTGTCTGCCTGCTTGTCGACCGAGTAGATCGTCAGCCGCTCCGGAATGTGCGCCGGGTCGTAGAGAGCAAGCCGCAGCAGAGCGCCGGGGACGCGCAGGCTGCTGCGCGCGCGCTTCCACCCGTGCCGCGTGTCGGCAGTGTCGTCGGCCGTCGGCTCCGGGTCAGCCTGCGGCGGCGCGAGACCTTCCGGTGCGCTACCCATCGGCTGCGACCCTCTCCGGGGACCGGGCGCCTTGTTCGAGCGAGGCGCCGGAGACCGGCCGGCCGGCCACCAGTTTGGCGCTCATCTTGACGGCCTTGACCGCGCTGGTGGTACCCGCCTCGAGCACCAGGCCCGCCGAGAGAAAGACGATTCCGAGGGCGAACAGGGTGTGAGAGCCGAGCATCAGCAGACCGATCCGCCCGAGCAGATAGGGCGGCGAGCACACGACCGCTCCCAGGAATCCCCCGACGGCGGCCGCCTTCAGCTTGTCGCCGCGCGCGACCGTGGTCTTCATGCCGATCAGTCGCGACGGGATCGCCACGTAGCTGACCATCATGATGGCGACGACGACGCCGAGGCTGAGGGTGAACCACATGAGGCCCCACCTGACGACGACGACCGTCGAGAACGCGAGCAGCAATCCGACCACTGCACCAGAGCCGAGCACGGTGCGGTGATGCCTGCGGGCCTCATCGATCGCCGGCCGGACTTCGGGATCGCCGGGTCTCGAGATCGCGAACGCGAAGACGGCGTTGAGAAAGAAGCTCGCCGCAGTGATCAGCACGATCGCCAGGACGATCGGAACGAGGATCGGGCCACGGATGACATGGAAGGACTTCCCGTGCAGGACGTGCACCTTCAGGTCGATCATGGCCACCCAGACCCACATCGCGGGCAGGAGCTGGACGAGCGTCAATCGCCAGTTGGTCACGAGCAGCTTCACGCCTTCGAACAACAGGGCGATCGCGCCGACCACCAGAGCCAGCGGCGCGAAGATCCGGTGTCGGCGACTCAGGTCGAGCACCATTGCCTGGACGGCGTCGTCGTCGCCGCTCCGGATCCCCTTGATCACGCGTGTGAGCTGCCTGGTCAAGGTTGCCCCCCGGGTCTCTCCCGGGGCGGCAGAGCCGGCGAGAACCGACAGCTCCGAACGGGCTTCGTCCTTCTCGACCGGTCGCACGCCTACTCCTCAGCTCGCCGATCACGAGCATACGTTCGCGCCGTCGAGCCCGCGCCTCGGGGCTCTACGCGACCCCTTTCCGTGCTTCTCCACATTCCGGACACCGGCGAATGCGGGAACGAGGCGTGATTCATCCGAAGCGGGTGACGTGAGCAGCGGCGCTCTCGAGGAACCTGGCATGGCCTTTTTGGGGCGCGAGAGCGCTCCCCGACCGGACAAAGGAGACGCAATGAGCACGAGCACACTCGAGGTCTTCGTCGCGACCTATGACACCGAGGACGGCGCCGCTGCAGCTGCCAAGGATTTCCGCGCGGCAGAACGGGACGGTGCGATCGACCTGATCGACGCGGCCGTGATCGTGCACACCGCGGACGGCAAGGTCAAGTTCGATGAGAGTGCCGACCCGAGCGGCAAGAAATGGGCCAAGCGCGGCGCCATCGCCGGCGGCGTCGTCGGTCTGATCTTCCCACCCAGCATCATCGTCTCCGCCGCGGTGGGCGGTGGCGCCGGGGGAGTGTGGGGCAAGATCCGCGACAAGGGCTTCAAGGACGACGATCTGAAGGAGATCGGGAACAGCCTGCCGCCCGGCTCGTCGGCGATCATCGCCGTCGCCGAGGACAAGATGGTCGAGCAGTTGGAGCGCTCACTCGGCGGCTACGAGAAGATCGCCAGGCACGCCGTCTCAGCCGAGGCTGCCGCCACCATCGTCGCGGAGGTGAGCGAGGACTCCGAGTAAGGGCTCGGAAGCAGGGGGGCCTGCCGTCGCCCAGGCTCCCCTGCCGCCGTCTTCTCGCTCAAGACGGCCGGGCGGCCGCCGCGTCGCGATCTTCGGCGAGTTGTGCTTCGACAGCCCGGTGCACGTTGCCGTGGACGTGGTCGGCGCCGAGCAGAGCGATCGTCCCGTCGGCGTCGAGCAACGCGGCGACCTGCGGTTTCGGCCTGGCGAGTCGGAGTGTGACGTCGCCGGCCGCCGTCACGCCGTAGATCTCGGCCAGCTTCGCGGCTCCCTGTGAGTCGATGAAGTCCACGCCTTCGAGATCCAGCACGAGCGCATGGGCAGGTGGCTCGCCATCGATCAGGGCCCGGATGCGGTCGTCCAGCGCTTCCGCCGTGGCGAAGAACAGCCCGCCGTCGAGACGCACGACGGCGATCCCTGGGAACGTCTCGTCGCCGGGATGCTGGTCGAGTTCCCGGAACACCTGCGTGCCCGGCTCTCGACCCAGCACCGGCAGCCGCGGCGCCGTGGCCACATAGACGAGCCAGCCCAGGGAGAGGACGACGCCGATCACCACGCCCGCGAGCACGCCCGAGGAGAGCACGCCGAGGATCGCGGCGGCCGCAATCCAGAAGTCGAACCTTGCCACCCGGTGAAGGCGCCGCAGTTCGCCGACGTCGATCATCCCGAAGACGACCGCATCAATGATCACCGCTGCAAGCACCGTCTTCGGGAGACCGGAGAACAGCGGCGCGAGCACGATCAGCGTCAGCAGCACGAGTGCCCCGGTGACAAGTGATGCGACCGGGGTCGAGGCGCCCGACGATTCGTTCAGCGAGCTCGCGGACAGGCTCGTGGAGACCGGCATCCCCTGGAATACTCCGGCGCCGACGTTCGCCATGCCCTGCGCGACAGACTCCTGATTCACGTCGATGCGGTAGCGGTGACGCGTGGCGAACGCTCTCGCATCGCCCGCGGTCTGGGAGAACCCGATGAGCAGCAACGCGAACGAAGCCACCCCGATCGTCGGTAGGTGATGTCTGACGAGATCGACGCTGGGGAGGTCGGGCTTCGGCAGGCCGCGAGGCACGTGACCGACCAGCGCGACCCCGTGCGCGCCGAGATCGAAGACGCTCGACGCGATCAGCCCGCCGACGACCAGTACGAGGGCTCCCGGTACGGAAGGCGCGACGAACCGCAACGTGAGGATCACTGCCAGGGCGACGGATCCCACGAGCAGCGTCGTCCAGTGGATCGAGCCGAGGCCGCTGATCCACGATGCGAGCTCCCGCCACGCGCTGACTCCGTCCGCCGAGGTTCCCGTGAGCTTCGGCAGCTCACCGATGGTCACGTCGATCGCGGCGCCGGCGAGGAACCCCGTGATCACGGCCTTCGACAGGAAACGCGCGATCCAGCCCATCCGGAAGATCGCCAGCAGCAGGAACAGCGCTCCCGTGACCAGCGTGATCGCCGCCACGAGCGCCGCCGCGTCCTTGCCGCCGAGCCCGCTGGCGAGCACTGCGCCACCGGCGACGGCGGCGAGCGAGGAGCTCGGCCCCGTCGAGATCTGCCGCGACGTGCAGAAGAGCGCGTAGATGATCGCGCCGGCTGCCGCTGCATAGAGCCCGTTTTCCAGTGGAACGCCCGCGATGCCGGCATAGCCGAGATTCTTCGGCACGATCAGCGCGGTCACCGCGATCCCTGCCGCAACGTCCCCCCGCAGCCACTGCCGCTGGTACCGGGGCAGCCACTCGACCACCGGCAGGAGACGAGTGCGGCCCCGACGCGGCCGATCGTCGCTCGCCGTGCTCACGATCGAGTCGACGCAGTCCCGAGTAAGCTCCTCGCAAGGAACGCGTTGCCACGATGACCGCGGCGAACCGGCGACCGGGTCGATGAGCCCGGCATCGGAGCAGCCCGAATCGACGCGATCTGGACGCTGCCGAAGCTGAGCAGAGCAACAGCCAGTCCCAGCGTGGAGCCGCCGAGCACATCGGAGAACCAGTGAACCTGCAGGTAGGTGCGGCTCCAGGCCATCCCGGCGACCACGATTGCGGCCGCGGCGAACGGGAGCAATCGCCGCCGGCCCGGGCTGGTGAAGAGGAGGACGAGCGCGATCGCCGTCGCGCCCGCATAGGCGGCATGCCCGGAGGGAAACGAGGAACCGTGCGCTTCGAGCATCTGGCCAGGCGGACGTGCCCGGTCGACGATTGCCTTCAGCACGTTTCCGAGCAGTGGTGTCAGCGCCTCCGCGAGGGCGAAGGCGCTCACTGCCAGCCAGCGTCGCCCGACGAGCAAGCTGAGTCCGATCGCAGCAAGCGTGAGTGCGCGCCAGAGGCCGCGACCGAGGGCATTGAAGACGAGCGCGAGGTGTGTGAGGAACGGTGTCTCGATGTCGCGCATCAGCTCCGACCAGCGACTATCGAACCCGAGTGGTCCTTCAGGGATGAAGAACGCACCCACCACCACGAGCGCGAGGAGCAAGCTCGCCCAGCTCACGGCTCGGAGCGGGTTGACGAGGAACTCCTCACTGCTCTCCAGCAATCGCGTCTTCAGCACCGGTGACTCACGTGCGACCTGCGGTCAGGCGGAGCAGCTGTTCGACGACGCCGAGCGGTCCCTGAGGCAGCCCGGCGGAGGGTGACGCGCCTGGGTGTTGCGGCGCGATCCGCACGCGCAGCGCCCCCGGTCGGCTGACGAACCGAAGCGGCGCCTCGAGCACGAGCGCCTCCCCGTCGACACCAACGGGCACCGGTTGCGCCGACGTGACCTGGAACGTCGGCGCCGACCACTGCTGCCAGCGGCGACGCCCTGACCCGGACGTCGACCGCCCCTTCGGTGCTCCCAGCACCGCCACTCCGAGCTCGGCGCTGTCGAGACGCGGGCGGGTGCCCGAGCCGAGCGCCGTACCCAGCCTGTACGGATTGTTCGAGACGAGGATCATCGCCGCCGACTCGTGTGCGATGCCGTCAGGGCTCCGCCAGCCCAGGTCCCGGACGAGCTGCCTTCGTGGGAGCCGAGCACGTCGGGCGCGGTCTCGAGGATCGTGCGCAGCTTGGCGTCGCGGTATCCCTGCCGCTGCACGGCCTCGGCGTAGAGGCCGAGCGAGACGTTGTTCACGAATACCCGGCCGTTGACCTCGGCCAAGTCGATGCGGCGTTCCCTGCCGGAGACGAACGCGTCGAGCGCACCGACCACGTCGTCACGGTCTACCCCGAGGTCGAGTGCGAAGTGGTTCCGCGTTCCGGCTGGGATGCACGCAAACGGCAGGTCGTGCTCCGCTGCAATCGACGCGACGAGCGCCTGGGTGCCGTCCCCGCCCGCGGCCGCGAGCGCGTCGGCTCCACCGGCGACTGCCCCGCGAACAAGAACGATGAGGTCGTCGCCGGGCTTCAACTCGATCGGCTCGATCCCGCGCGCCCGCGCCTCCTCCGCCAGGTTGGCGGACAGCGCCTTGCCACCGCCCGAGCGGGGATTCCAGATCACGATCGGACGCGTGGGTCGTTCAGCCGCAGGGAGCGCCACCCGCACGGTGAACGCGCGCCGGGCGAGCGCGACGCTGAAGACGAAGAGCGCCACGGCAATCAGCCCGAGACCGACTCGCTCCCCGGTGGCCACAACCACAACCGCTGCGGCAAGCAGAAGGGCTCCCGCGCCGACGACGACATACCGGCTACGCCCGCGACGCAGAAGCGCCTGCCACGCCGCGACCACGGCCGCTGCGAGGAGCCCGACGGCGATCAGGCCGCGCGGGAACTCCCGGACAGCCTCCGAGACGGCGAGCACGACCGCGGCAAGGAGCAGCCCGAGGGACGCTGCCGCACAAGCGCGCCGAACGGTCACGCGTCAGGCACCTCCTCGAAGCAGGGTCGGGATTCGATCATCTTCGGGATCCTGGCGGCGGCACGCCGGGCATGCAAGCCCGGACCGCAGTGGACAAGGCCGGGTAGAAACCCGTAAATTGCGACTTTCCAGCGACAGCTCTCGCTTGAAGGCTCGTCCGCCGGAGTCCAGCGACCAACGACGATGATCAACACACTCGCAATCGCCGACGCCACCCGGTCGACCAAGCGCCGAAGAAACAAGGCCCTCGCCGGACTGCCCAAGCTCGGCGACGATCCTGCGAGTGCGGGCTCGGTCTCGGGCTCGGGCGAGCTCGTCGCATTTGCGTGCGAGTGCCGGAAGGCGAACTGCCGGCTGGAGGTTCGGCTGGAGGAGGGTCTGTTCGAGTCCCTGCTCGAGGTGAAGAGTCTCTCGCTCGTCGCCCCGGGCCACGCCGGCGCCGACGAGCATGTCGTCGCTGGATCAGCCGGCTATCAGTTCGTCGTGCCGGCCGGCCATGTGTTCGAGTTCGAGCCGGTCGACGGCTGAGGAAGACGGGCGTTCCCCCCAACGCCCGATTCATCCAGATTGGATGAGGGAGATACCGACTTCAGGGTGGACCTTCACGTAGATGGGGACGGTAATCGAGCCGGAGTCGACCGGTCCCGACATCGTTGGGCACGGTGTGCCGTACGCCCAAGCCGCCGGCGACGTTGTCGCCGAGTTGGGCTCCAACGCGGAATCGGGACTGACCGGCGCCGACGCGGGAACGAGGCTGTCCCAGTACGGGCCGAACGAGATCAGCAAGGAGGAGCCGCCGTCGGTCTGGGCGGTGGCAGCCCAGCAGTTCCGCGATCCGATGAACATCATGTTGGTCGCGGTCGTCGCGGTGAGCTTCCTGATCGGCGAGATCTCGACCGGAGTGATCGTCGGGCTTCTGATCCTCCTGAACATCGTGCTCGGCACGCGCCAGGAGTTGAAGGCGCGGGCGAGCATCAACGCGCTCGCCAACCTGCAGGTGCCGCAGGCAAGGGTCGTTCGCGACGGCTCGGTGACCCTCGTACCTGCGGTCGACGTCGTACCGGGCGACATCGTCGAAGTCGAGGCGGGCGACATCATCCCTGCCGACGGCCGCGTCGTTCACTCGGCGACGTTGGAGACGCAGGAGGCGGCGCTGACGGGGGAGAGCGCGCCCGTCGCGAAGGATGCAGGTGTGCTTGCCGGGCCGGACGTTGCGCTGGGCGACCGCTCGAACATGCTGTTCCAGAACACCGCGGTGACCAGAGGCACAGCCGCGATGGTCGTGACCGCGACCGGCATGGAGACCGAGATGGGGAAGATCGCGACGATGCTCACCTCGGTCACGCGCACTCGCTCGCCGCTCCAGCAGGAGCTCGGCAAGCTGACCTACGTGCTCGGGTTCATCGCCTGGGGCGCGGTCGCGTTCATCGTGATCGTCGGCGTTGCCCGTGGCGAGAAGTTCAGCGACGTGCTGTTGTTGGGAACGGCGATGGCGATCTCGGCGATCCCGACCGGCATGCCGGCATTCGTTTCCGGCCTGCTCTCGATGGGCGCGAAACAGCTCGCCGACTCGAAGGCGGTGGTCAAGAACCTGACCGACGTCGAGACGCTGGGTGCGACGAGCGCGATCAACACCGACAAGACCGGGACGCTGACGCTGAACCAGATGATGGTGTCGACCATGTACACGGGGGATGCGTGGTTCACGGTCGAAGGCGAGGGCTACCGCAAGACCGGAGCGCTGAGCTCGGTTGCCGGCGCGCCGGTGCCGGACTTCACACGGCTTGCTCTCGGCCTGGTGCTCGACAGCGACGCGACGGTCGGAGACGACGGCAGCGTGGTCGGCGACCCGACGGAGGCGGCGCTCGTCGTGCTCGCGGCCAAGCTCGGCGTCGACGCGGAGGAGACGCGGCACGCCTATCCGCGCCTCGGAGAGGTGCCGTTCGACTCCGACTACAAGTTCATGGCGACCTTCCACCGCGTGTCCCTCGATGGGGAGGAGCGCGTCGTCCAGCTGGTCAAGGGCGGCCCTGACGTCGTGCTGGCCCGCTGCACGCATTCCGGTGGCCCGGCGAGCGGCTCGCAGGTGCCGATCTCCGAAGCGCGTCGCGGCATCGACGCCGCAAACGAGCGGATGGGCGCGAAGGGCCTGCGCGTGCTCGCGTTCGCGGCGCGGTTCGTCGAAGAGGGCGAGTCTGAGGCGATGGCAGCCGACCCGATGTCGCTCGTCCACGACCTTGCGTTCGTCGGCATGGTCGGGATCATCGATCCGCTGCGGCCGTCGTCGAAGGCCGCCGTCCAGACGGCGCTCGGCGCCGGGATCGACGTGCGCATGATCACCGGCGACCATGCCGTCACCGCCTCCGCGATCGGCGAGACGCTCGGCCTCGGACCGGGCGCGATCAGCGGCAGTGAGCTGCAGGCGATGACGGACGAGGAGGTGGGACGCCGGCTCCCCGAGTTGCACGTCTTCGGCCGGGTCTCGCCCCAGGACAAGCTCCGGCTTGCCCGTCTGATGCAGGAGCAGGGGCTGATCGTCGCGATGACCGGCGACGCCGTCAACGACGCCGCAGCTCTGAAACAAGCCGACATCGGCGTGGCGATGGGCAGCGGGAGCGAGGTGACGAAGCAGGCCGGCCGGATGATCCTCACCGACGACAACTTCGGCACACTCGTCAATGCCGTGGAGATCGGCCGCCGCGTCTACGAGAAGGTCGTCTCCTACGTTCGCTACCAGATGACCCAGCTGCTGTCGCTCGTGTTCCTGTTCATTGCGGCGACCGCGTTCGACGTCAACCAGGGCGTCGCGCTGACGCCGTTGATGGTGCTCTACCTGCTCGTGTTCATGACCGCCTCCGGTGTCGTCGTGATCGCGGTTGACCCGGGCGCACCCGACGTCATGCACCGTCCGCCGCGCGACCCGAAGGTGCCGATCACCAATCGAGCGGCGGTCACTCTGTGGGTCGTCTACGCGTTCACGCTTTTCGTCGCTGCCTTCTTCCCACTGGTTGCCGGTCCGGACTCACCGAGGACCGACGTGCCGACGGCTTCGCTGACGATGACGTTCGTGGTCATGGGGCTCGGCACCGTCTTCAACGCACTCACGAACCGGCGCGACCCGGCGAGTGGGCTCACTTCGCCGCTGCTCAAGGCGCTCTGCATCTCGCTCTTCCCGTTGGCGACGATCGTCCTCGCGACCGAGCTGCCAGGGCTTCAGAAGGGCCTGCTCACCACTTCGCTCACCGGCAGGGAATGGCTCGCCTGCTTCGGCCTCGCGGCCCTCTTGCCGGTCGTCGTCGAGACGAGCAAGTGGCTCCGGCGACGTCAAACTCCGGAGGCGGAGCTGAGCACGCACCGCGCCGTCGCTCCCGACCGAGCCATCACGGAGGTGACAGGGTGAGCAAGAAAGCGAATGAGCAGAGACACGAATCCGCGAACGCTGACAAGAGCGATGTCGGCAACCTCAAGATGAAGCGCAAGGAGTACGAGCGGGAGATGAGGCGGCTGCACGGAGAGCTCGTGGCCCTGCAGGAGTGGGTCAAGGCGTCCGGCGCCAAGATCTGCATCGTCTTCGAGGGGCGTGACACCGCAGGCAAGGGCGGCACCATCAAGCGGATCACCGAGCGCGTCAGCCCGCGCGTGTTCCGGGTCGTCGCGCTGCCCGCACCCACCCAGCGCGAGAAGTCGCAGATGTACGTCCAGCGCTACATCCGGCACTTCCCTGCGGCCGGCGAGGTCGTGATCTTCGACCGCAGCTGGTACAACCGCGCGGGCGTCGAGCGCGTGATGGGGTTCTGCACGAAGGAGCAGACGGAGAGGTTCCTCGAGCAGGTTCCGGAAGTCGAGCGGGCGATGGTCGACTCGGGGATCATCCTGCTCAAGTACTGGCTGGAGGTGAGCCCCGACGAGCAGACCCGGCGCCTCGAGAGCCGCATCGACGACCCGCGCAAGGTCTGGAAGCTATCCGGTATGGACCTGAAGTCCTACAGCCGCTGGGACGACTACTCACGCGCTCGCGACGACATGTTCGCCGCCACCGACACGGACTGGGCGCCCTGGTACCTAGCCGACACGAACGACAAGAAGCGCGGTCGGCTCAACATCATCAGTCATCTGCTCGGCGAGGTCCCCTACGAGCCACTCGAGCAACGCGACGTCACGCTGCCAAAGCGGCGGCCCTCGCGCTATGAGCAGCCCGACCTGCCGCTCCGCAGGATTCCCACGCTCTTCTGAGCGATGAGCCCACGCAGGACGACCGACCAGACTCGGCGTGAGCCGGTGAGCCGCCGGTGACCTCCGAGCGCGTCTTGCACGGACCGGGTGCAATGGTCGACCGGTGGCTTCCGGGCATCGTGATGCTCAAGCGATACCAGCGCAGCTGGTTGCGCTCGGATCTCGTTGCCGGCGTCGTCCTGGCTGCGATCCTCGTCCCGCAGGGCATGGCATACGCCGAGCTCGCGGGTCTCCCCGCCGTGAACGGCCTCTACACCACGGTCGCCTGTCTCGTCGGCTACGCCCTCTTCGGCCCGTCGCGGATCCTCGTCCTCGGCCCGGACTCGTCACTCGGGCCGCTGATCTTCGCAGCGATCGTCCCACTGACGGTCACCGGCGATCCGGCCGAGTTGGTGGCTCTCGCCGGCATGCTCGCGCTTCTCGTCGCCGCGATCGAGATCGGGCTGGGATTGGGAAAGCTGGGGTTTGTCGCCGACCTGCTCTCGAAAGAGGTTCAGGTGGGCTACATGATCGGATTGGGGGTGACGATCATCGCCGGCCAGCTCCCGAAGCTGTTCGGCTTCTCCACCGATGCCGACGGCTTCGTCGCCGAGGCAAAGGCCTTCGTCCATGGCCTCGACATGCGCAACCGCGACACGCTCATCGTCGGCTGCGCCTCGCTCGCCCTGATGCTCGTGCTGCCGCGCTTCACCTCGCGGCTACCGGCCGTGCTGGTCACCGTCGTACTCTCGACTGCCGCGGTGTCACTGTTCGACCTGACGGCACACGGCGTGACGACAGTCGGTTCCCTGCCGCAGGGCTTTCCGCGGCCCCGGTTCCCGTCCGTCGACGTTGGTGATCTGGGCGTCCTGTTGGCTGCCGCGATCGGGATCACCCTCGTGTCACTCGCAGACACGATCGCGACGTCGACGAGCTTCGCCGCCCGGCGCGGCGAGGAGGTGGACGCGAGCCAGGAGATGATCGGGATCGGCGCTGCCAACGCCTTCGCCGGCCTCTTCCAGGGATTTCCGATCTCGACCAGCGGCTCCCGCACCGCGGTCGCGGAGCAGAGCGGTGCCAAGAGCCAGATCACCGGGCTCGTCGGCGCGGCTCTGGTGGTCGTGATGCTGGTCCTCCTGCCCGACCTGCTGGCGAATCTGCCGAACGCCGCCCTCGCCGCGATCGTCATCGCCGCCGCGTTGTCGCTGATGGACATCTCGACCGCAGCCAAGTTCCTGCGCGTCAGGAAGTCGGCCTTCGCGCTCGCGCTCACCGCGACGCTGGGCGTCATCTTCTTCGGCGTGCTCAAGGGGATTCTCATCGCCGTGGCGCTCTCGATCTTCATGTTCTTCAAGCGGAGCTGGTGGCCGACGGGCGAGGTGCTTGGCCGGGTCGCGTCGCTCGACTCGTGGCACAGCATCCGTGTGCATCCCGAGGCGGTGCAGATCCCTGGTGTCGTCGTGTTCCGGTGGGAAGCTCCTCTCTTCTTCGCGAACGCGGGCATGTTCCGGCAAGAGGTTCGCCGGCTTGTCGCAAGCTCGGGCTCCCGGTGGGTCATCGTCCAATGCGAGGCGGTCACCGACATCGACGTCACGGCGGCCGACATGCTCGAGCGACTCGACACTGAATTGAACGAGCGGGGCGTCCACCTGCTGTTCGTGGAACTACGCGCCCGCCTGCACGAGCTCGTCACGCGCTACGGCTTGCTCGACACGCTGAATCGCAGCCACTTCTACGCCACGATCGACGACGCGCTGGCCGAGATCGGCGACCCGGTCACGAACAGCTGACTCACCAGCTCGATCTGGTTCCGTCCGGGTGGATCACTCGGATTGTGCTCCAGGAACCGAGTGTGCATGTCGATACCCCGCAGGTCGTGGGTACTGCGGCGGCACAGGTTGGATGGTCGGCGCATCGTTGGCGGGCGCGGCTCGTACGCGTGCTCGTCTATGCGCTTCCGCTCGGAGGCTCGATCATCTTCGTGCGCATCGCCACCATGCTGACCGGCGTGCCCACGAGCTCGCTGTGGGCCTTCCTGGCCTGGTGGTTCGCGCTGAGCCTCGCAGCAACGGTCGTCGTCTCCTGTGCCTACTCCGTTTCCCGCCGGCTCCTGCCGCTTGGCGCGCTGCTCGAGCTCTCGCTCGTGTTTCCCGACGAGGCTCCCTCCAGGTTCCGGCTCGCGCTTCGCTCGGGCACGGTCGCCGAGCTCGAGGAGCGCCTCCGCCGGATGCGCGAGCGAGCTGAGGCCGTCGACGTCCAGGAAGCCGCCGAGATCTTGCTGCAGTTGGTGAGCGCCCTTGACGTGCACGACAGGATCACGCGCGGGCATGCCGAGCGTGTTCGCGCCTATGCCTACAGCCTGGGCAAGCAACTCGATCTGACGGCCCAGGAGCTGGATCTCCTCAACTGGGCGGCGTTGCTCCACGACATCGGCAAGCTCTCGGTCAGCCCGGAGATCCTGAACAAGCCCGGCCGCCCGACCGAGTCGGAATGGGATCAGCTCCGCTTGCATCCCCTTCATGGCGAGCTGCTCGTCGAGTCGCTGCGCGGCTGGCTCGGCGAATGGACGGGCGCGGTCGGCTACCACCATGAACGGTGGGACGGCAAGGGCTACCCACGCGGCGTCGCCGGTGAGGAGATCCCGTTGAGCGGCCGGATCGTTGCGATTGCCGACGTGTTCGACGTCATCACGTCGGCTCGGTCGTACAAGGAACCCAGAACTGCGGCCGACGCACGGGCGGAGATCGCCCGTTGCTCCGGAGAGCAGTTCGACCCGCGGCTCGTGCGCTCGTTCGTCGAAATGTCGCTCGGCCGGATGCGGATGGTCGTCGGTCCCCTCTCGTGGCTTGCACACGCGCCGCTCCTCGCCCGGCTCCCCGCCGGTCCCTCGCTCGGAGCGGCGCTCAGCGGCACCGCAGCACTGGCCGCGGTCGTCGCCGGTGGGCTGGCGAGCCCGCAGCCGACGGTGCAGGCGGCGTCGCTTCCCCTCCCGTCACGTGCATCTTCACCGAGCCAGGCACCGTTGCTGCTCGTTCGCAGCGACGTTCCGCGCGTCGCGCCGGTCGCGAGCAGGCGTCATCCCCGGGCTCACGCTCCTGCGGGCGGGACGAAGCACACGCCGATTCCGCCCCGTCCGACGACCACCGCCCCGTCGTCCGCAACGACCACGGCCGACTCGGGCTCGCAGCCCGCTGTGGTGGACACGCCGGCGACGACGCCGGCCGGCACCAGCCCGGCTCCGAGCCCACCGCCTGGAACCTCGCCGTCGAGTCCCGTTCCGACCCCACCCACAGTCTCACCGCCTGCGAACACCCCGAAGCCTCCGGCGGCGAGTCCACCCCCGGCTGCACCGGCGCCTCCTCCGCCGGTGCAGGTCAATCACGCGCCCTCCTTCACGGCGGGGACGAGTCAAACGATTCTCGAGGACGCCGGTCCCCAATCGAGCAGCTGGGCGTCGGGCATCTCGGCCGGCCCGGCGGCCGAGACCGCCCAAAGTGTCAGCTTCTCGACGACTGCCGACAACGCGGCGCTCTTCGCCGCACAGCCTGCCGTCGCGCCCGACGGAACGCTCACCTACACCCCTGCCCTCAACGCAAACGGCACCGCGACCATCACCGTCACCGCGCACGACACCGGCGGTACGGCGAACGGCGGGACGGACACCAGCGCTCCACACACCTTCACGATCACAGTCCAGTCCGTCAACGATGCGCCCAGCTTCAACGCCGGAGCGAACCAGTCCGTCGTCTCACTCCTCGGTGCGCAGACCGTGGCAAGCTGGGCGACAGGCATCTCTCCCGGGCCAGCGGACGAAGCCGGTCAGAGCGTCAGCTTCGTCGTCACCGCAAGTAACCCCGCGCTCTTCTCCGTCCAGCCTGCCGTTGCACCAGACGGAGCGCTCACCTATAAGCCGAAGCCGCTCGCGATCGGGACAGCAACGGTGACGGTTCGCGCCGTCGACGACGGCGGGACCGGGAACGGCGGACAGAACACGAGCATCGCCAGGACCTTCACCATCTCGATCCTCTGAGGTGGGGCCTCACGTCCCCGACGCTGGGCGTGTGATCATCGCTCGCTCTTCGACTACGACCCGAGAAGACCGCGCCCGAGGGTGTTGTCCCGCCCGGGCGCGGCATCACCGAGGTCGTGCCGATCAGGTCGTTCAGGCCAGTGCCTTCTCCTTGATCGCGTTGAACTCGGCCAGCGTGATCGCGCCACTGTCCAGCAACTTCTTCCCGGACTCGATCTCCGCCGCGGCGCTGTCCGTGCCGTAGTACCCCTGCGTGGCCTCCCGCTCGAGACCGCGCTCCCTCATCCCGTCGCTTTGCGAGATCAAGTAGATGAAGACGCCGAGGAACGGGAGGATGATCACGAAGATCAGCCAGCCGGTCTTGCCCCAACCCGAGAGGTCGTGACGGCGGAAGACGTCGGCGAAGACCTCAAACAGAAGCCAGAACCACAACACCCAGACGAAGAACACGAGCATCGTCCACATCACATCGAGAAACGGGTAGCTACTTGCGAGCACCTTGGGTCTCCTTTATCGGTTTCGCCACGAGACTAGGTTGCCTCCTGAGCAACGATCCGTTGGGAAACCCCTCGATGCAATGCGGCTTTCTACGAGCGAGCCCGGCAGCACCGTAGGCTGCGGCAGCCGCGACAACCTCCCGGGAGCAGACCAACCGCCGTGCCGTATCGACCGTCCTAAGGGGAACGCCGATCGAGGTCGATAAGGAGTGATCATGTACGGCAGATCGGATGCCCGCGGTTTCTTCCACTCTTGGCGCCTGCGGCTCGAGGAGCTGGTGGCGTGACCTACCTGTTCATGGTCTGCGAGTATGGCCGCGGAGAGATCGGCTGGTGCATGGTGACCTGCGATGAAGCCTTCGCCGACGGCTTCGAGTTTGCCGTCAGGGCGTATCTCGACGAGGAAGTGCACTACATCGTGCGGGAGGAGATCGGCGAAGAAGACCTCGTCGGCCACACCGCAACCGTCGGGCCCTGGATCCAGGCAGCCTGACGCGCGCCGGGTTCGTTTTCTCCGGGGGACGCGAATACGGGATTCCCCCGATATACGCGAGCGTCCGGTTCGGCCAGTGTCGCAGTACGGTGGAATGTCGCCGGCTGCTGTTCGAGGTCGCGACAGATGGCCGAGTCTGGTCCAGCCGCCACCGACATCGACCGGACACTTGAAGGGAGGCACCATGGCATCAGGGAGCGACACTCCTCTTGATCTGTACATCGCGGCCTACGCCGACCCGGACGCCGCTCAGTTGGACTGGGACGTGATCAAGGGGCTGGCCAAGGACGACACGATCAAGGTCGACGGTCTCGTGCTGATCAGCCGCGGATCGGACGGGAAGATCGAGGTCAAGGACGACTTCCACACGGTCGGTCATGCGGCGGCCTGGGGAGCGGGAGCGGGCCTGCTGATCGGGCTGATCTTCCCGCCGGCGTTTCTCGCCTCGGGTCTCGTCGGTGCCGGCGTGGGCGCCGGAATCGGCGGGCTCGTCTCTCACGCCGAGAAGGCGGAGATCAAGGACGAGGTCGCGGATGACGTTCCGCCTGGGAGCTCGGCGATCGTGGCGCTCTTCGAGGAGCGCTGGGCGACGGAGATCCAGAAGGCGCTGCCGAAGGCCGACAAGGTCTCGAAGCACGAGGTCGACAAGCAGAGCGCCGAGAAAGCGAAAGCTGCGACGACGAGCGCATAAGCAGGAGATCGGTGAGAAGGGACGGCGCTCGCGCCTCCCTTCTCACCTGCATTCACTTTCCGGCCGGTGATCCGAGCTACGGCGACCGCTTGCCCCGGGCCGATCGTCGTTCGACAAATCGGCAGCAGTCGGAGGGTGCCCAACGAGGCTTCGGTGAGCATCGTCTGGGGAACATCCGTAGGGTCTTGGTTGTGACGACCGCGCCGACCGCGTCCTCTGTTGCTGCCAAGGCTTCGGGTTTGGTGCTGCTGACGTTGGCCTCGGCGCAGTTCGTGATGGCCCTCGATATGACGGTGATGAACACCGCGATCGCCACGGTCGCGAAGGATGTCGGGACCGACGTGACGGGGATCCAGCTCGCGATCACGCTGTACACGCTGGTGATGGCGTCGTTGATGATCACCGGCGGAAGGGTCGGGGAGATCATCGGCCGCAAACGTGCCTTCACGATCGGGTGCGTGATCTACGCGTGCGGCTCGCTGACGACGGCCCTCTCGCACAGCCTGCCCGTGTTGATCATCGGCTGGTCGTTCCTGGAGGGGTTCGGCGCGGTGTTGATCTTTCCGGCAATCGTCGCGCTGGTCGCCTCGAACTTCGGCAAACCGGACCGGCCGCGCGCGTACGGGCTGGTGGCGGCTGCCGGCGCGATGGCCGCCGCGATCGGACCGGTGATCGGCGGCTTCTTCACGAGCTATGCCTCGTGGCGGTGGGTGTTCGTCAGCGAGGTGGTGATCGTGATCGTGATCCTCGGCCTGGCGCGACGCGTGCACGACACACCGCCGGAGAAGGGCGCCAAGCTCGACCTCGTCGGCACGGCGCTTTCAGCGGCCGGCCTCGGCCTGGTCGTGATCGGCACCCTCAAGTCGGGTGCGTGGGGGTTCGTGCGGGCCAAGCCCAGTGCTCCCGAGTGGCTCGGGCTCTCGCCGGTGATCTGGCTCGTGCTCGCGGGCGGCGTGGTGCTGGCCCTGTTCGTCGTGTGGGAGAACCGGCGGATCGCACACGGCCAGGCAGCTTTGATCGACCCGAAGATGCTGCGGAACATCCAGTTGCGCGACGGCGTGACCTCGTTCTTCTTCCTCTTCCTGGTGCAGGCCGGGATCTTCTTCGTCATTCCGCTGTTCCTCTCGGTCGCGCTCGGTCTGTCGGCGGTCTCGACGGGCCTGCATCTCCTGCCGCTCTCGCTGATGTTGCTGCTCTTCGCGGCCGGAGTGCCGAAGGTGTTCCCGACCGCGAACCCGCGGCGGGTCATCCGCCTCGGTTTCGTGGCCATGTTCGCCGGGCTCGTGCTCCTGATCGCCCTGCTCGACTACGGCGCGGGAGCCGAGATCGTCACGTGGCCGCTGCTCCTTGCCGGTGCCGGGATCGGTGCGATCGCGTCCCAGCTTGGGGCCGTGACCGTGTCGGCGGTGCCCGACGAGCAGAGCGGCGAGGTGGGCGGCATCCAGAACACGGGGACACAGCTCGGCGCGTCGATCGGCACCGCGCTCGCGGGCGCCGTGCTGATCTCCGCGCTGACCGCGTCGTTCCTGACCGGCGTCCAGAACAACCCCGCCGTCCCGGATCGCGTTGCGGCCCAGGCTCAGACCAACCTCGCCGGCGGGGTCCCGTTCATTTCGGACGCCGACCTGAAGGTTGCGCTGTCGGATGCGCACGTGCCCCCACGGACGGCCGACGCGATCGTGAAGACCAATGAGCAGAGCCGGATCGACGGGCTCCGCGTCGCCGTCTCGATCCTCGCGCTCTTCGCTCTGATCGCCTTGCTCTTCACCGGAGGCATCCCCACTGTCCAACCCGGCGCCCAACCCAAACCCAAGCCAGCCCCGGCCTAGACTCGCGGACTCGTATGCCGCCGCGGTCTACGGCTCGATCGTCGCTGCGGCGCTCCTCAGCGCGTTCCGCGATGTTCACGAGCCTCCCGTCGCCACCGCAGCCTCGTTGCTCGCGACGGTCGTGGTCTTCTGGCTGGCACACGTGTGGTCGGAGATCACAGGGCAGCGGATCTACGACGGGACGAAGTTCGCGCCCGGCCAGGCCTGGCAGATCGCCCGTGCCGCGTGGCCGCTGGTCGCATCTGGCGCGGCGCCGGCCGTTGTGCTGCTGGTCGGCGCGGTACTCGGTGTATCCGACCGTGTTGCGTCCAGCTGTGCACTCGCACTCTGCTGGCTTCAACTCGCCGTCTGGGGCTTCGCGGTCGGTCGGCGCGCCTACGACGCGTGGGGATACGCGGTCCTATCGGGGCTCGTGAACTTCCTGCTCGGCGTCGCGGTGGTAGGGCTCGAAGCGATCGTGCTGCATTAGCGTGCGGAAAGCCCCTCGGGGCGGCGGTGGTCGTGGCGCTGTTCGACCCGCGGAGCTTCGTGCGGTGTTAGGTGGGCTCGGGTTTCCCTGTTGGCGTTGCCTGTTCGCCGTGCACGCGCAGCACTCCGACGATCGCGATCACCAGGAAGCCGAATGCGGCCACCTTTGGGGCGAAGAGCGCCAGCACGATCACGCCGACGTAGAAGCCAAGGCTCGGTGTCGTTGCGATCAGGATCGAGTTGATCTCCTGCTCGCTCACCTCCGGCTTGAGGAGGTCGGGGTCGCGCGTGATCGCACCCCACAGGGCACTGACCAGGAGGGAGATCACGAGCAGTGTCGCGCCGTAGAAGATGACGGCGGCTCGCTCGGCGTCGGTGTCGCGGATCGCCTCGGCCAGGAGTTTGGTCGGGAATGGTAGGAACGAGACGGCCATCAGCAGTGCGAGGTTGAGTCGCATGACCGTGGTGTTCGCGTACTGCAAGCGCCGGAAGATGCCGTGGTGGACCATCCAGAGCCCTCCGATCGTGACGAAGCTCGTCGCATACGCCAGGTAGGAGGGCCACTGGTGGCCGATACCGTGCCAGAGGTTGCCGAACTCGGACTCGGGCACCGCGACCTCGAGGATCAGCAGCGTGATCGCGATCGCGAACACGCCGTCGCTGAACGCCTCGATCCGGCCGGTGCCCCAACGATCCCCCACGTCGAGGCCAGCTTCCACAGCACCACAGCCGATCCTGCCCGGCTCGCGATCGCGTCTCCCGAGCGGGCATGTGCGCGCGCGGGTTCGGCACCCGAGGCGGCCGGGAACCTGACAGCTGACGTTGGGTGCGGTCACTCTGTTCGAGGGGAACTGCGCTGCGTGACTTCCTCGAAAACCGCGACGTGGAGCTGAAAGGACTCAACGGCTCGCACCGGCTCTTCGCAGTCAACCTCTCCTGAGCGGAGGGCGAGTGTCTACGGTCCACTCGCGGCTCAGGTGGTGTTGTCGCAACAAGTCGCACGGTGGCGGTGCTGAGAACCTGTCGGAGTCGGGCGCTCGGCGACGCTCCCAACTCCGACCGTGCACGGACTACGGCTTGTGGACGCTGTGCAGGTTGATGACCTCTTGCGTGATCTCGAATGGGACGTTCGGCTTCACGTTCTCGTTGAACCAGGTGTCGTGCTGCTCCTGCGTCTCCCACACCTCGGCCACGACGAAGCCGCTGGCGTCTTCATAGGAGACATGGAGCAGGAAGCCTGGCTGCTTCTTGATCTGCTCGATGAGAGGCGGGGCGGTCTCGTCGTACTGCGCTGTGCTCATTGGGGCACGGTGTCGAATCAGGACAGCCATTGATGATCCTCTCTCTAGTGGATGCCGAGGTGGGACCGTATACGCAACGTCTCGTATCCGCGGCCAAGGCACCGAACGTTCACCTGACACTCGGTCCGAGGTTCAGGCGCGCCTCGCGAACACTGGCGCGCCCCAGAGCCCGGATGCTTCGCAAGTCAGGTACCTGGTACCTCCAGTACCAGGTACCGATCCTTTGACCGGCGCGGCCAGCCTCACCAAACAGAGGTTGCGAACCCGACTAACCCGCTCCGGGTGTCCACGGTTGTCGGCGTCTTGCCGCCCCCTATCTTCTCTCCCTGCAGCCCTTTACGGTGCCGTAACGCGGCTCTGCGACACTTCGCCTGATGCGCGCGCCGAGAGTTCTCGCCGTCGCGTCCGCGGTGGACCTCGACTTTCGCTACGGGTGCACGCCGGCGTGGTGGCAGCTGTGGAAGGGCCTCTGTGAGGAAGGCGTCGACCTCGTGGTCACGCCCTACCGCGGGCGGCCGATCGAGTCGCCCTGGTGGCGCACGGCGCCGAACCCGACCTACGTCGAGGGGGAGTCGTTCGCGCGGGCGCGCGACGCTGTCGCCCGCCTGAAGGGCGACCGGTATCTGCGGCGCGCCGAGGACAGTCCCGAAGACGGCCTCGGTGACCGCATGACACGCGAGCTCATCTGGCGCTGGGTCACACCGCGCTGGCGGCGCCATCTCGAGGCGCTCGTCGAACGCGAGCGGCCCGATGCGGTGATCGTGTTCACCGTGCCGATGGCGCATCTGCGCGGGATCCCGGCGGCGCTCCGCGAGCGGTTCGGTGTGCCGGTCGTCTTCTACGACGGCGACGTGCCGATGAGCCTGCCGGAGTTCGGAGGCATGGACACCGGCTTCAACTGGTACCACGACGCCGATCCGTCGGAGTACGACCTGATCGTCTCGAACTCCGAGGGCGGCCTCGACCGTCTGCTCGAGCTCGGCGCGCGCCGGGCCGAGGCGGTCTTCTGGGGCGCCGACCCCGAGTTCTTCGCTCCGCACGACGTGGCCAAGGAGATGGACGTCTTCTTCTACGGCTACGGCGACAAGTTCCGCCGTGACTGGATGGAGGCGATGGTCGGAGTGCCGTCGCGCGAGCTGCCCGACGTCGACTTCGCACTCGGCGGGAGCGACTTCCGCGGTGACACCGGCAACGCACGCCAGGTCGGTGACATCCCCTTCAACGTGTTCGCGCGCACGATCTCGGCGGCGCGGGTGAATCTCTGCATCACCCGCCGGTCACACGCGACCGTCCACGCATCGTCCAGCTGCCGGCCGTTCGAGCTCGCCGCCGCAGGCGCTGCGATCGTCTCGAACCCGTACGACGGGATCGACCGCTGGTTCGAGCCGGGCTCGGAGCTGATCGTGGTCGACGACGCAGCCGAGGCGGTGGCCGCCTACCGCGAGCTGCTTGCCGATCCCGCGCAGGCCGAGGCGATGGGGCAGCGGGCGCGGGAGCGTGTCCTCGACGAGCACACCTACCGCCATCGCGCCAGGCAGCTGCTCGAGCTCGTCGGGCTCGGAGCACGGGTATGAAGCGCATCGCGATCATTCCCGCGTTCAACGAGCAGGACGCGATCGGCGGCGTGATCGACGAGCTGATCGCCTTCGACTCCGGGGTCGACGTCATGGTGATCGACGATGCGTCACAGGACGCAACAGCCGAGCGAGCGCGCCGGCACGGAGCACGTGTGATCGTGCTGCCGTTCAACCTCGGGATCGGCGGCGCCGTGCAGAGCGGGTTCCGCTACGCCGCGCAGCAGGGCTACGAGCTCGCGATCCGGGTCGACGGTGACGGCCAGCACGATCCGGCCGAGCTCGGTCCGCTGCTGGACATGGTCATCTCGCGGCAAGCCGATGTCTGCGTCGGCTCGCGCTTCGCCGGCGCGGACGGCTACCGCTCGTCCGCAACTCGCCGGATCGGCATTCGCATCCTGGCCAAGACCGTCTCCCTGCTCACCGCGCAACGGCTGACCGACACGACGAGCGGTTTCCAGGTCCTGAACCGCAAGGCGATCGAGTTGTTCGCCGCCGACTACCCCCACGACTATCCGGAAGTCGAGGCGGCGGTGATGGCGCACAAGCATCGGCTCCGGCTGGCCGAGGTTCCCGTCCGGATGCGCGAGCGCACGGCCGGCCGCTCCTCGATCCGCGGGCTCCTGACCGTCTACTACATGGCGAAGGTGATGCTCGCGATCGTGATCGGCTCGCTGCGGCGCAGGGCGACCCCGCTGGAGGATGCATGATCGCCTCAGGGCAGACCCCGCTCGCTGTCTCGCTCGCGGCAACAGCCGCCTCGCTCTTCCTGCTCTTCGTCGTCTTCGAGCTGATCCGCTCCCGTCGGTTGCGCGAGCGGTACGCGCTGCTCTGGGTGCTGACCGGTCTCGTCTTGCTCGTTCTATCGGCCTGGCGTGGCGGGTTGAACGTGATCGCGGGCTGGTTCGGAGTGCAGACCTATCCGCCGGCGGTGCTGTTCGCGGTCGCGCTTTTGTTCGTGCTCGCCGTGCTGCTCCACTACTCGACCGTGATCTCGAAGCTCGCCGACCAGAACGTGATCCTGGCCCAGCGGGTCGCGTTGCTGGAGCTCGAGCTCAGCGCTCGCTCGGAGCCGGTTCCCGGCGCCTTGCCGGACGAAGCCGCGGCACCAGAAGCGCCAGCGAGCTGAGCACGAGCGCGCCTGCCGGGACCGCGATCGCCAGGGACTGCCAGAAGACCGCGTCCGCGTAGCCACGGTGGGCGCCCCAGAGGATCGCCGCCAGGAGCCAGCCGCCGACGGCCAGCGCGAGGAGCGGCGCCCGCAACAGCGCGCCGAGGATGCCGGCGAAGAGCAGCCACTCGAGCAACGCGACGCTCCAGACCGACTCGTGGAAGGCAGGCTGGAGCCGGCCGACACCGGCGAACTGCCAGACCGCGGCGCTGATCACGAACGCCAGCAGCCCGCCCGCCGCCGCGAACGCCCGCGGCAGGACCGCGATTGCAACCGCAGCCGCGACACCGACGGCGAAGACCCACGTGTGCTGCACCCCGACGAGCGCAGGCAGTGCGTGCGCATCGAAGGTGGCGCGGTAGTCGAAGAGCATGAAGCGATTGGCGAGGAACGGCAGGACGACGTACACCGCCGCCGCGCCGATGGCAAAGCGCGCGCCGGCGATCCTGTGGCCGATCCTTGCGGTCGCGCCGACGGCGACCGGCGCGAGCAGGAGCGCGACCACGACCGACACGGCGCCGTCCGTGGCCTGCGTCGCGGCGACGAGCGCGACGACGACGAGCGCCGTCACGGCCAGCCCGGCGACGACTACGCCTTGACGGCTACGGAGCTCCGATACCACGCGATCGTCCTCTCGAGCCCGTCACGCAGCGGCGTCCGCGCCTCGAACCCGAACAGCTCGCGCGCGCGGGTGGCGTCGAGGCTGCGGCGAGGCTGGCCGTTCGGCATCGACGTGTCCCAGACGAGCTCGCCGTCGAAGCCCGTCAGTTCCGCGATCGTCTCCGCAACCTCTCGAATCGACGTCTCGACACCGGTGCCGAGGTTCACCGGCTCCGGTGCGTCGTAGCGGTCGGCCGCGAGCAGCAGCGCCTCGGCGCAATCATCGACGAACAGGAACTCTCGCGTCGGCGAGCCGTCGCCCCACAGCGTCACCTCGCCGTCTGCTTCGAGCATCTTTCGGATCAGGGCGGGGATGACGTGTGACGAAGCGAGGTCGAAGTTGTCGCGCGGACCGTAGAGGTTCGCCGGCAGCAGGAAGATCGCGTCGAGCCCGTACTGCTCGCGGTAGGCGTTGGCTCCGACGAGGATCGACTTCTTCGCGACGCCGTAGGGCGCGTTGGTCTCCTCGGGGTAGCCGTTCCAGAGCTCGTCCTCGGAGAACGGAACCGGCGTGAACTTGGGATACGCGCAGACGGTGCCTGCGATCACGAGCTTCCGGACCGCGTGGGCGCGGGCAAGCTCGAGCACGTGCGCGCCCATCATCAGATTCGCGTACCAGTAGCGGCCCGGGTTGGCGCGGTTCGCGCCGATGCCGCCGACTTCGGCAGCGAGATGGAACACGAGCTCGGGCCGCGCATCGGCGAACATCCGCTCGGCCTCGTCGAAGCGCGTCAGGTCGTAGTCTCGGCTTCGTGCAACGAACACGTCGCGTCCCTCGGCCTCGAGCCGTTCGACGAGGTGCGAGCCGAGGAACCCCCCGCCGCCGGTGACGAGGACGCGGGTCATCGAGTCTCGGCGGGGCGGCGCGTCAGCCAGTCGACGCGGCCGAGCCACCGGTCGCGATGTTCTGCATACCACTGGATCGTCCGGAGCACGCCGTCCTCCCACGAGACCTTCGGTTCCCAGCCGGTCTCTGCGTGCAGCTTCTCGTAGCCCACCCGCAACGCCATCACGTCGGTGGCGCCCGGACGCAGCCGCCGGTCGTCGATCACGACGTGTCGGTCGTCGGGCCAGAAGCCGTGCTCCGCGCCGACGCGCAGGATCATGCTGCACCAGTCGGCCATCGAGATGTTCTCGCCCTGCCCGTAGACGTAGACGTCGCCGGGAACGCCCTGAGCGGCGACGGTGAGGTGCCCGCGCACACCGTCGGTGCAGAAGCAGAAATCGCGGAGCGGCTCCAGCGCGCCCAGTTCGATCTCCGGCCGCGAGAGCGCCTGCGTGATGATCGTGCCGGTCACGTAGCGCGGATTCTGTCGCGGACCGTAGTTGTTGAACATCCGGGTCACTACGCCCGGCACGGCGTACGCGTCGTGGTAGTTCATCGTCAGGAAGTCGGCGGCGACCTTCGCGGTGGCGTAGATCGACTTGGGGTTGATCGGCGACCGCTCGTGCAGGATCAGCGAGCCTGCCGCGTCGAAGTCGTGCTGATGTGCCACGGCCTCGCGCACGTTTCCGTACTCCTCGGAGGTGCCGGCGGTGTCGAACTTCTCGAGCTCGACGTCGAGGTCGACGATCGACTGCAGCAGGTTGAGCGTGCCGACCGTGTTCGCCATCACCGTTTCGTAAGGGCGGTGCCACGACTCGCCGACGTGCGCCTGCGCGCCGAGATGGAACACATACGGGCGGTCTGGGGCGGAGACGAGGTGGTCGCGAACGCAATGGTCGATCGAGGTCTTGTCGGTCAGGTCGGCGAACACGACCGTCAGCTCGTCGCGGCGGTGCCCGATGTTGTTGAGGGCGCCGGAGGACGTTGCACGGACGAACGCAACGACATGCGCACCGAGCTCGACGAGCGCCTCGGTCAGGTGTGAGCCCATGAATCCGTCCGCGCCGGTCACGAGGCACGTCCGGTTGCGGAACGCACCCTCGAAGTCCTGTCGAAGCTCCGCCGTCGCGCTTTCGTCCCAGGTCTGATCTGATGCCGCCATGCGCGGGAAGCCTACTGATCGACTATGAAGGATCCGTCTGGGAACACGAAGCCTTCCTCGTACTTCAGCCAGGCGCGCCCAGAGCTCGTGGCGCTGCTCCCGGAAGGTCGCCTCGGACGCCTGCTGGATGTCGGCTGCGGGGCCGGCGGCGTCGGTCGGGTGCTCCGGGACCGGGTCGACTTCTTGGCCGGCGTCGAGGTCGAGCCGCAGTTCGCCGCCGAAGCGCGCACGGTCTACGACCAGGTGCTCACCGGGAAGGTCGAGGACGTGGTCGACGCGCTCGATGCCCCGTTCGACGTGATCCTCGCCTACGACCTGCTCGAGCATCTGGCGCAGCCCGGCGACGTCCTGCGGCGCCTGCACGACGTGGCTGCCGAGGGCGCGTTGCTGCACGTCTCGGTTCCGAATGCCCGGCACTGGTCGCTCGTTCGTGATCTCGTCGTGCGCGGCACCTTCGGCTACACCGAGTGGGGGCACCGAGACACGACGCACCTGCGCTGGCTGACGCGCTCGGACCTCGTGGAGCTGCTGGAGACGACCGGCTGGCGGGTCGAAGGGACCGCGCATGCGCCGCTCACGTCGGCAGGACGCCTCGCCGAGCGAATGACGCGCGGCGTCAGCGCCGAGTTCCTGATCTACCAGTGGTCGGCACTCGCGCGCCGCTCCGGCCCCTAGACGGCGCCGGAGGTGCTCTGGTCGAAATGCGACGGCAACGAACCGCTCGCTCGCAGCCGCAGCTGGCCGAACTGGCGCCCGAGCGCCTCGCCGAAGCTGACCGTCGCGAGCTCGAACGGGGCCCGCAGTGCGGGCGCGGCGAGGCCCGCCCGGGTGCCGCGCCTGCGTTCCCGTAGCGGACCGAGCTCACGGCGAACGACCAGGTGCACGAGCAGCACCGGCCAGTCGAGCGCCGCGATCTTCAGACGCGTCGAGAGGCTCCGCCGTGCGACGCGGTAGCGCGCGAGCACGTAGCCGCGGCCGAACGCCTCCAGCCGCCGCTGCGCCGGCGAGGCCGCGCCGAGGGTCTGGCCGTGCTTGTGCAGCGCCCGGGCGCCCTCCGCGCGCACGCACCGATGACCGGCGAGCCGCAGCCGCAGGGCCAGGTCGACGTCCTCCCAGTACGCGAAGAACGTCTCGTCGAACCCGCCGACTTCCCGGAACGCCTCGGTGCGGAAGGCGGCCGCTCCACCGCACGGCCCGACCGGCTCGGCGGCGCCGACGAGCTCCGAGACGGAACGGTTCCACACGGCGTCCCACGAGCGCAGTGTCGTGTCGAGCTCGATCCCGGCCGAGTCGACGAGCTGCGGCCGGTCGTGCTGCAGCAGCACGCCTGCGACCATGGCGACACTGGGGTCCTGGAGCGGCTCGAGCAGCCGCTCGAGGAACTCCGGCTCGCAGACCACGTCGTTGTTGATCAGCACGACGACATCGGTCTCCACGACGGTCACGCCGCGGTTGACGGCCCGGCCGAAGCCGACGTTCGCCGGCAGACGGACGAGGCGCACGCCCGGAAACCGCTCCGCGAGCAGCTCGAGCGTCCCGTCGGTCGACCCGTTGTCGACGACGACCACGTCGTGCGCGACCGTCTGGCCGGCGAGCCCGTCGAGCGCCTCCGCGAGCAGCCGGCGGCCGTTGCAGGTCGGAATGACGACGGTCGCAGGCACGTAGTGCACGATAGTGCGAGCGGTGAGCGCCTCGGAGACGATCCCCGACCTACTCTCGACGCCGGCGGCGGGCGGCCGCGTTGTCCGGGGCGGGCTCGCCCGCGGCGTCGGGTACGGGGTCGGAACGCTGCTCGCGGCCGGCACCTCGGTCTTCCTGCTCCGCTACCTCGGCCGCGACGACTTCGGCCGCTACGGCACCATCGCGGCCCTGCTCGGCATCGTCAGCGGGATCAGCGACGCAGGGCTCACCGCCGTCGGCTCGCGCGAGCTCGCGCTCGCGCCGACGGATGAACGGCCGAGGCTTCTCGGCAACCTCGTCACGCTGCGGCTTGTGATCACGCCGCTCGGCATCGCGGCGGCGGCAGTGTTCGCGTTCGTCGCCTACGACAGCACGATGTTCTGGGGCACCGTCCTCGGCGGGATCGGGGTGCTGCTCGTGAACACGCAGGCGACGATGATGATGCCGCTCTCGATCGAGCTGCGGCTGTTCGCGATCACCGCCTTCGAGGTCGCGAAGACTGCGCTCACGTTCGTCGCCGTCGTCGTCCTCGTCGCGCTCGGCGCGTCGTTGCTGCCGTTCTTCGGCGCGCAGATCCCCGTCGGAGCGGTCGTCCTCGCGCTCACACCGCTGGTCGTCCCGTGGCGCCGCGGCCTCTTGCCGGCGTTCGACCGGCGCGTGGTCGAGTCGCTGCTGCGAGAGGCGCTTCCGCTGGCGATCGCTTTGACGATGAACGTCGTCTACTTCCGCGTCCTGATGATCATGACGTCACTGCTCGCGTCGCAGACCCAGACCGGCTACTTCGCGACCTCGTTCCAGGTGTTCGCAGTGCTCTTCTCGTTGCCGCTGCTCGTCCTCTCGTCGGCGCTCCCGCTGCTCTCCGTCGCCGGACGCGACGACAGCGAGCGCCTGCGGTTCGGGCTGCAGCGGATGACCGAGGTCTCGCTTGCAGTCGGCGTCGTGTTCGTCCTCGTCATCTATGCGCTCGCCCCGACGATCGTGCCGTTGCTCGGCGGTGACCAGTACGCAGGTGCCGCGCCCGTGCTGCAGATCCAGTCCTTCGCGCTGATCGCCGTCTTCGTCGGCCAGGTCTGGCAGCTCGGCCTCCTGTCCTTGCGGCGGCAGGCTGCGCTCGCGTGGGCGAACGCGGGCGCGCTCGTGCTGGTGGTCGTGCTCGGCGCGGTGCTCATACCCCTGTGGGGCGCGCGCGGCGCCGCCGCCGGGGCGGTCGTCGGCGAGAGCTTCCTCGCAGCGCTCGTCTACCTCTTCCTCCGTCGCGACGCGCCACTGGTCGCGCCGCGGGCCGGGTTGACGCCTCGTGTCGCGCTCGCCGCCCTGCCGGCGTTCGCGATCGTCGCGCTGCCGGTGACCTGGATCGTCACGCTGCCGGTCGCTCTCGTCGTCTTCGTCGGCGCGGCGCTTGCGCTGCACGCGATTCCGCCCGAGCTCAATCACGCGTTGCGCCGCCGATGAGGAGGCCACGCATCGTCGTCCTGCGCGGCCACTCCGCGAACCCGTGGGAGCTGCGTCCGTGGGAGCTGCTTGCCGACCGGTACGACGTTCGCGTGCTCGCGACCGGCTCGAACGCGTTCGACCTCGACTCGCTCGACCTGTCGGTCGAGCCGGTCCGCGCCCTGCGCGACCGGCTTCCGCGCGGTCGAGCGGGCGATGTTGGCGCGCTCGCGCTCGGCGACCGCTACCTGGGGCTCGAGGCCGCTCTGCGGGGAGCGGATGTCGTGCACGCGGCCGAGATCGGTGTGCCGTATAGCCATGGTCCCGCGCTGCTGAAGGCGAAGCTCGGCTACCGCCTCGTGCTCACCGTCTGGGAGACGATTCCGTTCGGTGACGCCTACCGGCGCTTCCGCGGCCGCCGGCAGCGCCGCGAGACGCTGCCGCACGTCGACCTCTTCCTCGCCACGACCGACCGCGCCCGGAGCGCGCTGCTGCTCGAAGGAGCGCGGGACGACAGGATCGAGGTCGCGCCGCCCGGGATCGACACGGCGCGCTTCGAATCTTCAGGAGCGCCGGACTCGCACCTCGTCCTCTCGGTCGGGCGGCTCGTCTGGGAGAAGGGCCATCAGGATCTGCTGCGCGCCCTCGCCTGGCTGCGGCGGGACGGTCCCGGCGTCGCGTGCGCTGATCGTCGGCGCGGGCCCCGAGGAGCGGCGGCTGCGCGCACATGCTCGCGATCTCGGGTTGGAGGGCACGATCGAGTGGCGCTCCTCCGTGCCGTACGAGGAGATGCCCGGCGTCTTCGCCCAGGCGTCGTGCTTCGTTCTCGCCAGCCTGCCGACGACGTGGTGGGAGGAGCAGTTCGGCATGGTCCTCGCCGAGGCGGCTGCCGCCGGACTGCCGATCGTCGCTGCCGCGTCCGGCGCGATCCCGGAGGTGCTGCGCGGCGCCGGCACGCTCTTTCCGGCGGGAGACTGGCAGACACTCGCCGCCGAGCTCGGTGAGCTGCTCGCGTCGCCGCCGCAGCGGCGGCGACCCGCCGCGCTCGTCCAGGCGTACTCGATCGAGGCCGCCGCCGAACGCTATGCGGCTGCGTACGAGCGCGTGCTCAGCTCGCGGTAGACCGCGTCGGTGCTGCGCGCCGTCTCCTCCCACGAGAAGAGCCGCGCCCGCGCCAGTCCGCGCTCGCGCCACGGGCCCGGGTCGGCGAGCAGGTCGAGCACGGCCGCGGCGATCGCCGACGGGTCGTACGGGTCGAACAGCAGCGCCGCGTCGCCGACGACCTCGGGCAGCGCGCCCGCGTTCGAGGACGCGACCGGACAGCCGCACGCCATCGCCTCGAGCGGCGGCTGTCCGAACCCTTCGTACAGCGACGGGAAGACGAGAGCCGACGCGCGCTGCATCAGGTCGACCACCTCGGGCCACGGGACGTGTCCGCGCGCGTCGACGCCGTCGGGGAGAGACGGGAAGTCGCCGCCTCCCGTCAGGACGAGCCGCAGGTCGGGGCGCTCGCGGCGGACGAGCGCGAAGGCCTCGAAGAGCCGCGCGTGGTTCTTGTGCGGCCAGGCCCGCGCGGGGTAGAGCAGGAACGGCTCGCGCTCCACTGATCCCGGTGCGAGCATCGCATGGTCGAGCCCGAGCGGGGTGACACGGACGCATGCCGGATCGAGACGGAGGTGCGCGACTGCGCGGTCGCGGACGAACTCGCTCGGCACGATGACGCGGTCGGCCGCGCGGACGGAGCGGTGCCAGGCGAGCTTGCGAAAGACCAGTTCGGACGCGTGGGAACATGTTCGGCAGGTCGAGGTGCTGCACGTCGTGCAGCGTGACGACGCTCGGCGCGAGCGGTGGGATGCGCAGGGTGAGTGGGTAGTGGACGACGTCCGCGCCGCGCAGCCGGCGCCGCAGCGGCCCGGGCCGCGCCACTGCCGCCGTCATCGCAACAAGCCGCTGCGGAGCGGTCCGCGCGCTCCGGTACTCACTCGCCGTCTCCGCCGGCAGACCCTCGGCCGCGCCGGGAGCGACGGGAGGGAGCAGTACGCGGTAGGAGAGCTCGCCCACGCGTCCGAGGCCGCGAAGAAGCTCGCGCACGTACGTCTCGCTGCCACCGAGCTCGCCGGGCACGAGCGTGAGAAGTGAGATGCCGATCATCGAGCGATCGTACGTTCTGCCTGGAAATCGCCGCTCCGCTTACAGAGCCGTAATGCCCGCTCTTTACACTCCGCCGAAGTGGCCGACGACACCTCAGACGTCGCTGCGCTCTTCGCGCGGCTGAAGGAGGAGCTCCACGCCGCCGGCCCGCGCGGGGCGGATGTGCCGCCTGCGCAGGTGCGCCTTTCGATCCGCGACCAGGCCGAGCGGCTCTGGCCGGTCTCGGCCGAGCGGCCGATCGTCGGCAAGGGAGGCCCGTTGAAGTCGCTGCTGCGGCGGCTGATGCGGTGGTACGTGGAGCCGGCGTTCGCCGACCAGCGGGCCTTCAACGACGCGGTGCTGAAGCTGATCGACGACCTGGACGAGCGCATTCAGAAGCTCGAACAGCGATGAGGGTCGCCGTCTGCGCGCCGCAGGTGCCGTTCGTGCGGGGCGGGGCGGAGCTGATGGCGGCAGACCTCGTCGACGCGCTCGCGGCCCGCGGGCACGAGGCCGAGCTCGTCAGCGTCCCGTTCAAGTGGTATCCCGGCACGCGGGCCCTCGACCAGGCCTTTCTCTGGCGGCTCGTCGATCTCGACCGAGTCCGACGGACGACCGATCGACCGCGTGATCGCGACGAAGTTCCCCGCCTACTGCGTGCGCCATCCGAACAAGGTTGCGTGGGTTCTGCACCAGTTCCGGCAGGCGTACGACTACGACCGCACCGAGCTCGGGCAGTTCGACGAGTCGCCGGAGGACCGCGCGACCCGCCGCGGGATCGAGCGGCTCGACACCGTCTCTCTCGGCGAGGCCAGGCGTGTCTTCGCGACGTCGCGCAACGTCGCCGACCGGTTGCAGCGGTTCAACGGGATCGCCGCCGAGGTCCTGCCACATCCGCCTCAGACACTCGACTATCGCAACGCCGAGCCCGAAGGATTCGTGCTCTCGGTCAACCGGCTCGATCGCGCGAAGCGCATCGACCTGCTGATCGAGGCTGCGAAGCGCGAGCCCGGGCTGCGGATCGTCATCACCGGCGAGGGGCCTGACCGCACACGGCTCGAGGGCCTCGCGTCGGGACTGAACGGGCAGGTCGAGTTCGTCGGGCGGGTCGACGACCAGCGCCTGGCCGATCTCTATGCGCGGTGCCTGGCCGTCTACTACGCGCCGCTCGACGAGGACTTCGGGATGGTGCCGTACGAGGCGTTCCTCTCCGGGAAGCCGGTTGTGACGACGCTCGATGCCGGCGGCCCGCTCGAAGTGGTCCGCGACCACGAGACGGGCCTCGTCGTCGCCCCGGAGCCCACCGACATCGCGCGGGCCTGCGCGTACCTCGCGGGTCACCCCGACGAGGCGAAGGCGTGGGGCGGCGCCGGTCATGCGATCGCCGCACGCGTCACCTGGGACGCCTGCATCGACGCGCTCCTCTCGTGAAGGTCGCCTACTACTCGCCGCTGCCGCCGTCCCGCTCGGGGATCGCCGACTACTCGGCGCTGCTCTTGCCGGCATTGCGTGAGCGGGTCGAGGTCGTCGTCGCGGAGGAAGGTCGGCGCGCGCCGGAGGCGGACGTCGCGCTCTACCACGTCGGCAACGACCCGGACGCGCACGGATGGATCGTCGACGCGCTGAACCAGCGCTCCGGTGTTGTCGTGCTGCACGAGTACGTGCTGCACCATTTGATCGCCGGCATCACGATCGGCCGCGGCAACGGCCGCGGCTACCTCGACGCGATGGAACGCGACCTCGGCGTCACCGGCCGGCTGCTCGGCCTCGGGGTGCTCGACAACCTGTTGCCGCTGCTCTGGGAGACCCAGCCGGAGCGGTTCCCGCTCTCCGGTGTGGTGCTCGACCGGGCCCACGGTCTGATCGTGCACTCGCGCTACGTCGGCGACCGCGCGCGGGCTGCCGGCTACGAGGGACGGCTCTGGCAGATCCCTCATCCCGTCTGGCCGCCGGTCGATCCCGAGCCTGCGACCGACGTGAGCGGCGAGCCGCTGATCGGCTGCTTCGGCTACCTGAACATGAACAAGCGGATCCCGCAGCTGCTCGAGGCATTCGCATCGCTCCGCCGCCGCCTGCCCGGTGCCCGGCTCCTGCTCGTCGGAGCCGCGGGAGAGCGGTTCGACGTGGAGCGCCGGCTCGAGCGGCTCGGCCTGACCGAAGGTGTGCAGCGCCTCGACTACGTTCCCGAGGAGCGCATGTGGTCGCTGATGGCGGCCTGTGACGTGCTCGTCAATCTTCGCTACCCGACCATGGGCGAGACGTCCGGCTCCGTGATCCGCGCCCTGTCTCTCGGGAAGCCGTTGCTCGTCTCCGACGTCGGCTGGTTCAGCGAGCTGCCGGACGACGTCGTGCTCAAGGTGCCCGTCGACGAGTTCGAGGTCGCCACGCTCGACGCCGCCCTCGGGCTGGCGGCCGAGCACCGCGAGGCGCTCGGTGCGGCCGCCCGCGCGTACGTGGAACGAGAGCACGCCCTCCCGAAGGTGGCTGACGCCTACACCGCGGCGCTCGAGGTCGCGGCCGGCGGCGACGCCGTCGACGACGCAGTGCTCTGGCGGATCGCCGAGGCGGCCGCGGAGTCCGGTGTGACCGACATGTCGCTGCTCGCGCAGCGCCTTCGCGAGGTCGGAATCGGTGCGTGAGAGAGCCCGCGCCGTGCCGGCGTGGGCTTGGGTCGGCACGATCGTCGTGGTCTCCACGGCGGTGCGCTTCGGCTTCGCGCGCCACATGGTCGGTCCGTGGATCATGATCGACGAGATCGTCTACTCGGAGCTCGCGAAGAGCTTCGCAGCGACGGGGTCGTTCGCGGTGCGCGAGGTGCCGACCGGAGGCTACGGCGTCGTCTATCCGATCCTGATCAGCCCGGCGTACGCGTTGTTCCGGTCGATCCCGGCGGCCTACAGCGCGATCAAGTTGATCAACGCGCTGCTCATGTCGCTCACGGCCGTCCCGGCGTACCTGCTCGCCCGCCGAGTCGTCTCCCGACGCGGAGCGCTGATCGTCGCGGTGCTCGCGGTCGCGGTCCCGTCCACGTTCTACGCCGGCACCGTGATGACGGAGAACGCGTTTTATCCGATCTTCGTGCTGCTCGCCCTCGCGCTCGTCGCACTGCTCGAGCGCCCCCGGCTCGTGCCCGTGCTGCTCTTCCTCGGCGCGACCGCGCTCGCCTACGAGACGCGCGCCCAGGCCGTCGCGGTCGTGCCCGCTGCGCTGACCGCGCCGCTGCTGATCGCAGCGCTCGCCCGGCGGCCGCGCGAACTGCTCCGCTACAAGCTGCTCTACGCGGCGGTGGGTGGGATCGCCGCTCTCGTGATTCTCGCGGAGGTGGTGCGTGGTCGAAGTGTGTCCTCGCTGCTCGGTGCCTACGCCGCGGCGACGCACTCGACGTACGACGTCGGCACCGTGTCGAGGTGGCTCCTCTGGCACATCTCCGAGCTTCAGCTGTATGTCGGCTTCGTGCCCGTCTTCGCGCTCGTCCTTCTGTGCGTCCAGGGGAAGGCATTGTCGGGTGCGGAGCGCGCAGTCGTCGCGGCCACCGTCTCGCTCGTCGCGTTCCTGGCCGTCGAGGTGGCGGCGTTCGCGTCGCAGCCGAGCGTCCTGCGCATCGAGGAGCGGAACCTCTTCTACGTTGCGCCCCTGCTCTTCACCTGTCTCGTGCTGTGGATCGAGCGCGGCCTGCCGCGCCCGCGCGCTGCGACCGCGGCGGCCGCAGTCGGTGTCGTCGCGCTCGCGGCCGCCGTCCCGTACCAGCGGTTCATCGACACCTCGGCGACCTCCGACACGTTCGGCGTGCTCGCGCTCTGGTCGACGGCGGTCTGGCTGCACGTGCACGCCGAAGACATTCGCTGGCTGGTCGCTGGAGCGGCCGCGGTGCTCGTGGCGGCAGCCGCGCTGGGGCCGCGGCGGTTCTGGTGGGCACTGCCCGGGTTCGTGTTCCTGCTCTATCTCGGCGCGCTCCAGCCGGTCGACAGCAGGACGCAGCGCGCCTCGATCGGCGCGCTTTTTCAGGGGATCACGAAGTCCGACCGCGATTGGATCACCGCGGTCGTCGGTTCCGGCGATCCTCGACGGGTCGCCGTCCTCTGGACAGGTGCGACCGACCGGCTGACGGTGAACGAGAACGAGTTCTTCAACCGCGACGTCGGTCCGATCTACACGACGAACGGCCCAGTCCCGGGCGGCCTTGCCCAGACGCCCGTGGCGGTGAACCGCGCCCGCGGGAACTACCTCGCCGCCGGACGGGTCGTACGCGTGCAGGACGTCCTCACCGACACGAGCATCTCGGTCGCAGGACGCCGGATCGGCAGCGACGCGAAGAAGGGCCTGGTGCTTCTGCGCGTCGACGGGCCGTTGCGCGCCGAGCACATCACGACCGGGATCGACTATCCCGATCTGTGGGCGGGGCACGCCGCGATGTACCGCCGGTTCGCGTGCGGCGGCGGCCGGCTCGATGTGCGCCTGGGGAGCGACGCTCGTCTCTTCAAGAGCGTCCAGCTTGTCGAGGCCTACGTGCGCGGCCGCCTCGTTGCCACCACGCTCGTCGGGCCTTACCGGGAGGCCACGATGCGCGTCCCGCTCGTGCGCGGCCCACATGCGTCGTGCACCGTTCGCTTCCGGATCCCTCGGACGCGGATTCCCGCGCGGGTCGAGCCGTCGAGCACCGACACCCGGCAGCTCGGGATCAGATTCATCGACTTCACCACGCCGTGAGGATCGCGTTCGACGTCAGCCCGCTCTCGCACGAGCCGACCGGGATCGGCAACTACATCCGCGGCTCGCTGGCCGCGCTGGCCGAGGCGGCTCGCGGCCGCCACGAGATCATCGCCTTCGCACCGACGAGCCCCGAAGGCCTACGCCGCATTCCCGAGGCACTCGCGGGCATCCCGCTGACGACGAAGCTGCAACTGCTTCCCTTCGCGCACCACTGGCGGCAGGCGTGGAGCCGCGTCGGACGGCCGCCGGTCGAACGCTTCCTCGGCCCGGTCGACGTTCTCCACTACACCGATTGGATGTTCCCCCCACAACGCAGCGGCCTGCGCTCGACGATGATCCACGACCTCGTTCCGTTGCATCACCGCGAATGGGTCACTCGGCGCACCCATTCCATGCATTCCGCCAAGTACCGGGACGCCCACAACTGCGACACGGTGTTCGTCAACTCCGAGTTCACGCGAGCTGACGTGATCGCGACGCTGCAGCTCGACCCTGCGCGGGTGCATGTCGCGGCGCCGGGTGTCGATGCCTGGTTCGGCCCGGACGGCGACCGCGCCGATCTCGGGGCGCCGTACGTCCTGACCGTCGCAACCCTCGAGCCGAGAAAGAACCTGCAGGTGCTCGTCGACGCGCAGCGGCTGCTCGCGGGCCGCCTGCTGCTCGCCGTCGCCGGCGGCGCAGGCTGGGGAGAGCAGCCCTCACTCGACGCGCCGGGGATCAAGCTCCTCGGACGGCAGGACAACGAACAGCTTGCACGCGCTGTACCGCGGCGCAGCGGTGGTCGCCTATCCGTCCCGGTTCGAGGGCTTCGGGATCCCGATCGTCGAGGCGATGGCGAGCGGTGTCCCGGTCGTCGCCTCGGCGCACGCGTCGCTGGACGAGGCTGCGGGTGACGTGGCGCTCCGCGCCGACCCGGACGATCCCGAGGCCTGGTCCCGGGCGCTGCTCGAGGCCGTCGAGCGGCGGGCAGAGCTGGGACGCCGTGGTGTCGAGCACGCCCGGCAGTTCACCTGGCGCGGCGTCGGCGAGACGATGCTCGCGGTGTGGGAGGCGGCTCGGTGAACGTCGCCTACGACGTCGCCCCGCTCGTCCTCGACAACGCCGGCACCGCACGGTACGTCCGCGGCGTGCTCGACGGGCTGCGGGCACGGGACGACGTGACCGTGCGCGAGCTCCGCTGGGGCGGCCCCGGCCGAGCAACGGCTGCGTTGCGCGATGCCGCCTGGTATCCCGTCCTCCTGCCGCTGCAGGCGCGCCGGTCGGACCTGCTCCATTGCACGACCTTTCGCGCCCCGCTCAAGGCACCGTTGCCGGTGGTCGTGACGGTGCACGATCTGGCCGCGGTGCGGCAGCCGGAGCTCTTCACGGCCTGGACGAGGCTCTACGCGCGGACGTTGCTCCTGCCGGTTCTGAGGGCTGCCGCGCGCGTGCTCGCGGTGTCGGAGTTCACGAAGCGCGAGGTCGTCGAGCTCGCCGGCGTGCCGGAGGATCGGATCGACGTCGCCTACAACGCCGCCTCGCCGGCGGTCTTCAGGCCGGACGGCCCGGCGTCCGACGGCGACTACGTCCTCGCGGTCGGAACGCTCGAGCCGCGCAAGAACCTGCCGCGGCTGATCGAGGCGGTGGGCCGGCTCGGGCTCGAGCTGCGGATCGCAGGCGCACGGGGCTGGGGCGGCTGTCGACGTCGCGGCGACGCACGTGCGCTGGCTGGGCCGGCCGTCCGACGAGGAGCTCGCGAAGCAGCTGCGCGGCGCGCTCTGCCTGGCGTACCCTCGCTGCTCGAGGGCTTCGGCATCCCCGTGCTCGAAGCGATGCTGTGCGGCACACCGGTCGTGACGAGCGCGGGCAGCGCGATGGAGGAGGTCGCGGGCGAGGCCGCGGAGCTCGTCGACCCGCGGGACGTCGAGTCGATCGCAGCGGGGATCGAGCGTGCGCTCGCGCGACGCGACGAGCTGCGGGCTGCCGGCCTCGCGCGCGCGCAGCGCTTCACCTGGGACGCGACCGCGGAGGCGACGGTGGCGTCGTATCGGAAAGCGATCGGATGAGCAGGCCGCTCGTCGCCGTCGATGCCGATGTGCTCGGCCGTCGGCGCACGGGTGAGGAGACGTACGTCCTCAACCTGCTGCGGCTGTTGCCCGACGTGGCTCCCGATCTGCGGTTCGCTGCGATCACTCGTCATCCGGAGCTCGTCCCGGGCGGTGTCGAGCCCGTTGCGCTGCCGGCGCGGTCGCAGGAGCTCCGGATGGCCTGGACCCTGCCGCGGCTGCTCCGCCGCCTGCGACCCGACGTCTCGCATTTCCAGCACGCCCTGCCGCTCGGCGGCCACGGCCGGACGGTGCTGACGCTGCACGACCTGCACTTCGAACGCGAGCCGAGTGTCATGGGCCGACTCGACCGGCTCGTCTTCAAGAGCGTCGTCCCTCGTTCGGCCCGGAAGGCCGATCGCGTGCTCGCGGTATCGGAACGGACGAAGGCGGACGTCGTCGAGCTGTACGGGATCCAGCCGAGCAAGGTGACGGTGACGCCGCACGGCGTCGATCCGGCCTTCGGTCCGGGAGACGGTGGGAACGACGGCTTCCTGCTCTTCGTCGGCGCGGTGCAGGAGCGCAAGGGCCCGCGTGCGGCGCTCGCCGCGTCTGTCGCCGTCGGCCTGCCGCTCGTCGTCGCCGGCCCGGAGAAGGAGCCTGCGCTCGCGCGGGAGCTGCGCGCCGGCGGTGCCGACGTGCGCGGCTTCGTCACGCCCGCTGAGCTTGCGCGGCTGTACCAGCGCGCGACCGCGTTCGTCCTGCCGTCCCGGTACGAGGGCTTCGGCATTCCCGTGATCGAGGCGATGGCGAGTGGTGCACCGGTCGTGATCTCGGCCGACGCGGCGCTCGTCGAGGTCGCGGGCGGCGCGGCCGAGGTCGCCGTCGACGGTGACGTTGCCGCGGCGGTCGGGCGGGTGCTCGCAGACCGCGATCGCTATGTGCGGGCCGGGCTCGAGCGCGCGACGCACTTCACCTGGCGGGAGACGGCTCGACTCACCGCCGAGGCCTACCGGAGCGTCCTGTCATGAGGGTCGCCGCGATCGTCGTCTCGCACGGTCATCCAGTCGAGCTCGCGCAGTCGCTCCCGGCGCTCGAGCCCCAGGTGGACGAGCTCGTCGTGATCGCGAACGTGCCGGGCTCGGTGCCTGCAGGAGTCGAAGCCATCTCCAACGACCGGCCGCTCGGCTTCGGGGCGAACGTGAACCGGGGGGTTGCGCGAACCGGCGCCGAGCTCGTCGTCACTGCCAACCCTGATGCCGTGCCGGAGCCCGGTGCCGTCTCGGCCCTGCGTTCGTTCATGGAGTCCCATCCGCGCTGTGGGGTCGCCGGGCCGCGCATGGTGTTCCCCGACGGACGCTGGCAGCCGTCGCGCAGGCGGTTTCCGACCGTCCTCGGCACGGTGGTGCGCCGGACGCCGCTCCGCCTCGTGATCCCGCAGCGTCACCACTTCCACCTCGACGAAGCGCCCCCCGAAGAGCCCGTGCCGGCAGACTGGATGCTGGGCGGCTTCCTGATGCTGCGCCGTTCGATGCTCGTGGAGCTCGGTGGATTCGACGAGGGCTTCCGGCTCTACGGCGAGGACATCGACCTGCAGTACCGCGCGATGCAGGCGGGCTGGGAGCGGTGGTACGTGCCGGCCGCGGTCGTCTCGCACGAGCACAAGGCGGAGACCGACACGCGCTGGCTGACGCGCCGGACCCTCTGGCACTGGCGCGGGATCGCCCGGTTCGTGCGGAAGCATCCCGAGCGCCTGCGGGCGCTCTAGGCGCCACCGGCTCGGAGGGAGCTCAGAGCCGGCTCAGAGGAAGCTCAGAGGAAGCTCGGAGCTAGTGCCGCGGGACGAAGCCGAAGGCGACCTGGGCGCTCAGCTCGCGCTGGTCGTACTGGGAGGGCTGGAAGGTGCCTCGCGCGGTCACGTCGATCCGGTACGGCGCGACGGCGGGGATCCGCACGACCTTGGTCTGGCACGGGTTCGAGCGGAGGGTGAGCTTGCGGGTCGCGAGCGGACGCCCTGCCACCGGTTGCGCGTCGGCGTTGATGCGCAGCGACGACAGCTTGATCGTCATGTGTGACGGCGGATAGTCCCCGCACGCGGCTGCGCGCGAGAGACTGACCGTCGCGTAGCCGGGCTTCGTCCCGGCCGAGGTGAAGCGGTAGTACCAGGCCGCCGTCGACATCCAGGACGCATCGGTGCTCACTCCACCCTCGGCGTCGGCGATGCGGATCGGCCGACGGACGTGGAACAGTCGCAGCCCGCCGACTGTCTCGCGCAGTTCGCCTGCCGGATCGACGCCCGGCGCCGCGACGATCCAGTTCAGCGGCCGTTGCGGAGAGACGGCACCGGTCAGGTCGAGGTAGTTGGGCGTCACTTCCGGGCCGGGCCCCGGCGCCGAGGCGTCCACCGACCAGACGTCCATGATCGACTGGTTCCAGAACTCGACCGACCAGAACGCATTCGAGCCTCCCAGCGACTGGCCGATGTACATCGTCCGCGCGCGGCCGGTGGCTCGGTCGATCCAGTCGGGCGGCGTCGGCAGGACGCCGCGCATCGAGTCCGAGAACGAATTCGATGCATTCCCGGCGGAGATCTCGCCCGTCAGGTTCCAGGCGACGATCGCCACTGCGAGCAGTGCGCCGGCGGGCAGCGCCAGGCGACGGAGCGCTCCGCGGCGGCGGGCGAGTTCCCGCAGCGCCATCAACACGACCGACCCGATCAGGATGCCGAGCAGCAGCCGGTGCGCATCGGTCGTCGTGAAGTAGAACGGCTTTCGGTTCAGCCACTGCAGGATCGAGAGCCCGGGCGCGTCGGAGTAGAAGTGCTCGGTGTTGTGGTACGGCGTCGTGTCGAGCAGGTACCAGATCGCGGCAGCCGACAGCGCGACGGGGATCGGCCGGGCTCGTCCGGAGATCACCCACCGCGCCGTGACCACGAACACGACGGGGGCGAGGTAGATCAGGTTCCGCTCCTCGACGCGGATGGCGAACTGCGTCGAGATATAGGACGCCTTGACGGCCGTGTAGAGACCGAACCCGACGACGGCTCCCACGAGCGTGCTCGCGAGCGCGCGTTCGTCCGGCCGTCCGCCAGCGCGCGCCGAACAGCCAGGTCAGCGTGATCAGGACCGGCACCAGCCCGACCCCGATCGCGAACGCGCCGAAGGCCCACAGCCCATAGGTGAACGCGCGGTGGTGGAAATGCGTGCCGATCTGCCAGGAATAGGAATGCTGGTTGCCGAACGCGCCGAGTGCGATCACGATCCCGAGGCCGAGCACGACCGCCCCGACCCGCTCCCGCAACGACCAGCTGCCGATCAGGCGCCGGCCGGCCGCGCCCGTCGCTGCCAGGAGCGCGGCCGCGAGCACGCCCGCGAGCACCAGGACAGCGAGCTCGGAACGAACCGCAGGCGCGACGATGATCGCACCGGCGGCAAGCGCGGCAGCGCGGCGGGAGCGGACGATCAGCGCCCGGGCGAGGAGCCACAGGGCGAGCGTCGACCAGAAATAGGCGAGTGGCTCGGGAATCAACATCCCCGAGTAGACGAGGGCGGGGATCACGGCGGCCGCCACCCCGCAGGCGAGCGCAGCAGGTCGCGGCACGAACAGCCGCGCCAGCGCGTAGGCGGGGAAGATCGCCGCGGTCATGACGGCCGCATTGATGTACTTCGCCGCTGCGTACGCGCGTCCGGTCGCGCCGAGCCACCACGCGGGCGCGATCAAGTATTCGTAGAGGGAGCTGAACGACACGTTCTGCAACCGCAGCTGGGGAACGCCGTGGTGCGCGACACCACGCGAGCGCCCGGCCCATTCCAGCTCATCGGTGAACAGCCATGGAGTCGAGTGCTTGCTCGCCTGCCAGGCGTAGAGGAAGAGCAGCAGGAGGTACGCGAGGAGCAGTGGATAGACAGCGAACAGCCTGTCGAAGATCGACCGCTGTCCCTCGGGCGCTGTCGTCGTCACTTCGGCTCGGTTGCCATCGTGACGTGCGGATCGAGATCGAGCTCGCGCCGGACGAACCGGCAATCGGTCTCGTACCGGGCACATGTCTCGACGATCGTCGTGAGCCGGTCGTGCGCGGCGTTCGGAATCGTGACGAACACGACGTCGGGCTCGAGCCGCTCGAGCGCCTGCTCGATGCCGGCGGTCGTCGCAACGACCTTGACGCCGTTCAGCCGGCGGCCGCGCAGGCCGGGTGAGTCGTCGACGAACCCGACGACCCGCTCGCCCGGCGTCTCCCGCAGCTCGCGCAGCAGGCTGCGTCCGGTCCGCCCGGCGCCGATGATCAGGACGCGGCGCCCCGAGCGGCTCCGCGCGAGGTCGATGAAATGGACGATCGCCCGCTCTGCGAACCGGGCAGCCGTGATCGCTGCTGCGCAGATCAAGGCGTCGATCACGAAGACGCTGCGCGAGAAGTCTCCGAGCGGCCCCTGCGTCAGCGTGACGATGCCGACCGCGCCGATCCCCGAGACGACCACCGCGGCACCGGCGCGCAGCGCGTCGCGCGAGCTCGCGTACCTCCAGACACCCGCGTACATCCCGAAGAGGAGCAGAGCGATGTAGCGGCAGAGCAGGAGGACCGGCAGCGTCAGCAGGAAGTAGTGGCGCTGGTTCGGCGTCCCGGTGCCGTTGAAGCGAAGGAGGTAGGCGGCGAGGAACGATGCCGCGATGAGCGCGCCGTCGACGGCAACCTCGGCGAGCCGGCGCGTGTAGACGGAGAGTCGTCTGGTGCCGGGCTCACGCGTGCGGTCGACGTCCGCGAGGAAGGTGCCGAACTGGATGAGCAGGGCGAACGTGACCAGCACCCCGACGGCGGCGATACGGCCGCTGCCGAAGGCCTCGTAGGCGAGGCTCGTCGCGCCCAGTCCCGCCGAAATGAGCGCGAGCAGCACGACGGCTCCCGTCTCGGATACGCCGAGCGACACGAGCCGGTGCGAGCTGTGGTCGCGGCCCCCCTGCGACACGGGGCGTCCTTCGAGGAGGCGCACGATCGTGACGAGCGTGGTGTCGAGGATCGGGACGGCGAGGATGAGGACCGGCAGGACGAGCGTCGCGACGGTCGACGTCGCCACGGTGTAGCTCGACGCGAGCCCGAGCGACGCGAGCGTGAACCCGATCAACTGCGAGCCGCTGTCGCCCATCCAGGCGTACGCCTGCTTCCCGGGCCGCATGTTGAACGGGAGAAAACCGAGGACTCCTGCGCCGAGCGCCACCGCGATCACGAGCACGAGCCGCGGCTCGTGCTGCAGCCAGGCATCGCACGCGAAGAACGCCGCTGCGATCACCGCGAGGCTGCCCGCCAGTCCGTCCATGTTGTCGAGGAGGTTGAAGGCGTTGGTCATCCCGACCAGCCACAGGAGGCCGAGCGGCACGGTCAGCCAGGGGCTGTGGACGATCTGGACGCCCGTGCCCGTCGAGAGCACGATCGCCGCCGCCGCCACCTGCGCGGCGAGCTTGGCAACCGGCGGGAGCGAGTGGACGTCGTCGATCAGGCCGGCAAGGAAGAGCAGGCTCGCGCCGGCGAAGATGCCGACGAGTTGCGTCGTCACCGTGAGCGGCCCGACGAGGACGGCGAGCCACACGCCGGCGGTGAGTGCCACGTAGATCCCGATGCCGCCGACGAGCGGCGTGGCGGACGCGCGCCAGCGGCTCCGGTCGGGCGCTCGTTCGAGGTTGTGTGAATACCGAGACCGCAGCAGCGCCCACACGACGATCAGGGCGATCGGGAGCGCAACGAGGGCCGCGAGGGTGCTCACGCGAGGCGAGGGTAGTTGAGTGGTGTTAGGGCTGTGTTTGCCCGCACAATCCGTCCCTAGACTAGTGCGCGACGATGACGGTCTACGCCGATCTCCTCCGCTACCGCGAGCTCTTCGCAAATCTCTTTCGCCGCGATTTCCAGGCGAAGTACAAGGGATCGCTGCTCGGCGTCCTCTGGTCGCTCCTCAACCCCCTCGTCCTGCTGGGCGTGTACCTGGTCGTCTTCGGGCTCATCTTTCAGAACAAGAAGATCCCGCACTACCCGGTTTATCTCCTCGCCGGTCTTTCCTGCTGGATCTTCTTCTCCGTCTCGCTGCAGTCCGCGTCGCGGTCGATGGTCGACAGCGCCGAGCTGATCAAGAAGGTGCGCTTCCCGCGGCAGCTGGTCGCGTTCTCGATGGTCGCGACGCAGGCGGTCACCTTCGGGTTGATGCTCGTGATCCTGATCGTGCTCTCGCTCCTGTTCGTCCCCGACGCACGGACGACGGTGTGGGCCGCGATTCCGCTGGCGGTCGTCTTCGCCGCGTTCGTGGCCGGGCTGGCACTGCTCGTCGCGTGCCTCAACGTCCTGTTCCGCGACGTCGAGCACGTGCTGACGGCGGCGCTCCTGCCGTGGTTCTTCCTCACGCCGATCCTCTGGAACGCCTCGACTTTGCCGGACAAGGCGAAGAGCCACGCCACCCTGGTCAAGGTGCTGCTGTGGGGGAACCCGATCGCACCCCCGATCGCCGCGGTCCGCGACGCCATCTGGTCCGGGCACCTCCCGCGCGCGGCCGAGGTGATCTATCTCGTGGTCGCGGCCGTCGTCGCGCTCGCGCTCGGCGCGTACGTGTTCACGCGCGTCGACGACCGGATCGCGGTCGAGCTCTAGGGAGCCTCACCTCCGTACGTGCAGCACGATCCGCCCGTCGTAGACCCAGGGCTCGGCGAGCGGTGCGGCGAACGCCGGCAGCCCGGCCACATCGGCGAGCCGTTCGAGCTCGACGCCCGGCAGCACCGACGGACAGAGGAGCGGGGCTCCGAAGCCCGGGATCCGGCCCGGCCCCGGCTGATAGCTCGCAAGCGAGTGCGGCCGCCGCAGGCCGTCCCACGCAATCGCTCCCGCGACGACGGCGTAGCCCTCGGCATGCGCAGCGCGCACACGGTCACGCCAGTCCGGCGCAGGCTCGATTGCGTCGGGCAGGTCGGCGTGCGGCTCGCCCGGACGCTCGGCGACGCGCACGTCCTGCACGAGCATCGGGCTGCCGAGCTCCGAGAACCAGGCGCGGTTCTCGGCGACCATGTCGAAGGCGAGCCGGTACGGGCCCGGTGGGATGGGCGCGCGGACGCTCGCGTCGACCGTGCCGCGCTCGCCGGGTGCGAGCGGCGGCGCGGGTGTCCGTTGTCCGTCCCAGACGATCGGGTTGTCGCGGTCGTCGAGCCAGTGGTAGGCGAGGTTCACCCCCGCACGCCAGACGATCGTGCCCGCGTTCTCCAGCTCGACGTGCACCTGCGCGACGGCGCCTGCCTGTGGCGTGACCGCCGGCGGCGCGCCCCAGCGGACGGCGAGTGGCCCTTTCGACACGGCGGCTAGCCTAACCCTCGATGGAACCGCTTCTCGTGAGGGCCGCTCGGCGCGAGCCGGTGGAGCACACCCCGGTGTGGTTCATGCGCCAGGCCGGCCGCTCGCTGCCGGAGTACCGGGCGATCCGTGAGCGGCACTCGTTCTGGGAGGTCGCCGGCACCCCCGACCTGTGCGCGGAGGTGACGTTGCAGCCTGTGCGGCGCCACGGCGTCGACGCAGCGGTGATGTTCGCCGACATCATGACCCCGGTGCTCGGCATGGGCCTGCACGTCGACCTCGTCGAGGGCGTCGGCCCGGTCGTCGCGCGGCCCGTGCGGACGCTGGCCGACGTCGCGGCCCTTCGCGTTCCCGACCCCGTCGAGGCGTTCGCGCCCTTGCTCGAGGCGATCCGGATCGTCCGGGGCGAGCTGAAGGACGAGCAGGCGGTCGTCGGCTTCTGCGGCGGTCCCTTCACGGTTGCCGGTTACCTCGTCGAGGGCAAGCCGTCGCGCGAGTTTGCGCTCGTGAAGGCGCTGATGTACACCGAGCCCGCGGTCTGGCGCGCGCTGATGGAGAAGCTCGCCGACTGTTTCGCGGCGTATGTCGCTGCGCAGGTCCTGGCGGGCGCCGACGTCGTGCAGCTCTTCGACTCGTGGGTCGGCGCCCTGTCGCCGTCCGACTACGAGGAGTTCGTTGCGCCGTGGTCGGCGCGGATCCTCGCCGGTGCCGGCGCTCCCACGATCCATTTCGGCACCGGAGCCTCGACGTTGCTCCCGGCGATGGCGCGTGCCGGGGGCGACGTGATCGGTCTCGACTGGCGGATCGGGCTCGACGACGGCTGGGCGCTCGTCGGCGACGAGCGCGCCGTCCAGGGAAACCTCGACCCGGCGCTGTTGCTCGGGCCGTGGGGGCGCGTCGAGTCGGCGGCACGCGAGGTGCTCGCCCGGGCCGGGGGCCGGGCCGGCCACATCTTCAACCTCGGCCACGGCGTGCTGCCGGGCACGGATCCGGACGTCGTGTCCCGCCTCGCCGAGCTGGTTCGGTCAGCGACCGTCGAGGCGCGCGTCTGACGCCCGAGCCTCCGGCGCACCGGCTCGAGCCCGCTGGCCGCTGCCGTCGTGGCTCGGATACCGTCCTTCCGATGAACGAGACAGCGGTGATCCTGATGGCCTACGGCTCGCCGGAGCGGGTCACCGACGTACCTGCCTACTACGCGGACATTCGTGGCGGCCGCCCGATCTCACCCGAGCACCTCGACGATCTCGTCGCCCGCTACCGGGCGCTCGGGATCGAGGACTCGAACCCGCTCAACGCGATCACCGAGGCGACGCGGGCGGCGCTCGAGACGGAGCTCGGGCTGCCGGTCCTCACCGGGCATGAAGCACTGGGAGCCCCGCATCGCCGAGGCGGTCGACTCGGCGCTCGCAGCAGGCGCGACCCGCCTCGTCGGCCTCGTGCTCGCTCCGCATTACAGCGCGCTCTCGATCGCCGGCTACCGCCGCCTCCTCGACGAGGCGGTCGCGGGCCGCGCGTCGGTGATCTTCGTCGAGCAGCTGGCACGACGACCCCGGGCTGATCGGGTTTCTCGCCGACCGCATTCGCGACACGGATGCTCACGTCGTCTTCACGGCACATTCACTGCCCGCGCGCATCCTCGAGGACGGTGACCCGTACCAGGATCAGCTGCTGGAGACAGCCCGGCTCGTCGCCGACAGCGCCGGTGTCGAAGACTGGTCGTTCTCGTTCCAGAGCGAGTCGCCGACCGGAGAGCCGTGGCTCGGTCCCGACATCCTGGACCACCTCGAGGACCTGAGCGGGCGCGGGGTCGAGGACGTGCTCGTCTGTCCCGTCGGGTTCGTGTCCGATCATCTGGAGATCCGCTGGGACATCGACACCGAGGCGCAGGACAAGGCACGCGAGCTGGGCCTTCGGCTCGACCGGATCGAGATGCCGAACGACGACCCGCGTTTCGTCCACGTCCTCGCCGAGATCGTGCGCGGCGCGCTCGCGGCGGTCGCGGCATGAACGCCGCCGGCAGAATCGTCGTCGACCGCGTCTCGCGAACGTTCCGCGTCTATCCGAAGGCACAGCGGACGCTCAAGGACGTCTTCGTCTCGCGCGGCCGTCTGCGGCGTGCGCGAGGTGTCAGGCGCTGCGCGACGTCTCGCTCACGGTCGAGCCCGGCGAGCGCCGTCGGGCTCGTCGGCCGCAACGGCTCGGGCAAGACGACGCTGCTGCGCGTCGTCTCCGGGATCATCAAGCCGACGTCCGGCCGCGTCGAGGCCGGCGGGCGCATCGCGCTCGCTGCTCGAGCTCGGGGCCGGCTTCCATCCCGACTTCAGCGGGCGTGAGAACGTCTATCTGAACGGGTCGATCCATGGCCTGTCGCGGGCGAGAGTGCGCGAGGTGATGGACGAGATCGTCGCGTTCGCGGAGCTCGAGAAGTTCATCGACCTGCCGGTGCGCACCTACTCGTCGGGAATGTTCATGCGCCTCGGCTTCTCGGTCGCTGCGCACATCCAGTCCGACGTGCTGCTCCTCGACGAGGTGTTCGCGGTCGGCGACGAACAGTTCCAGCGCAAGTGCTTCGGAAAGATCGCCGAGTTCAAGCACCGCGGCGGGACGATCCTGTTCGTCTCGCACGACGCGCAGGCGGTCGAGCGGCTGTGCGATCGGGCCGTGCTCCTGCGCCAGGGCGAGGTCGCCTTCGACGGTGACACGCGCGAGGCGATCGGCGCGTACCGCCGCCTGCTGGCGGCCGACGCGAACCCCGAGGAGCTCGAGGCGGGGCTGCGCGAATGGGGCAGCGGCGAGGCGCGGATCGTCTCGGCCCAGCTGGTCGACGACGACGGCGAGGAGCGCACGCCAGCTCGCGGCCGGCGAGCCCGTCACGGTCAGGCTCGTTGTCGCGGCCGGAGCCGGCGGTCGCGCCGCCCCGTGTCTCGCTCGAGCTGCGCGACGACGGCGGCCTCGTGCTCGGCGACGGCCGCGCAGGAGACGCGCGAGCTCGGCTGGTCGCCGGAGGGCGGTGAACGCGAGCTGCGCTTTCGGCTCGGCCCGTCTACCGCTCGCCGACGGGCGGTTCCATCTCCGGTTCGCGCTCGTCGACGGCGATACGGGACGCCTGCTCCACTCACTCGACGACGCCGCTCCGCTTCTTCGTCTTCCCGAGCGGCGAGCGAGACGGGCGCCGTGCTCCTCGACGGCGACTGGTCGTTGCAGGAGATCGGCGAGGGCACGCCAACTTCGCGGCTGTGAGCACCCGGACCTGTCCAGACTGGCCCGCCCTGATGGAACTCGCGCCAGAGTTGCAGTTCCGCCACTACACCCTCGGCGAGGTGCAGCTCCCGGTCGATGCCTTCGTCCAGCTCGCAGGCCTGTCGTCGGACACCGTCGCCGTCTGCTGCGACCTCGACTCGCACGTGTTCAACCCGGCGCACACCGATCCGCGCATCGTCGAGGCACTGCGCGGCACGCACTGGTTCGACGTGCGCGAGTGGCTCGCCGCGGCCTCGGTTAGCCGCCCGCCGGGTAGTGTCTCCGGGCGATGACGACGGTCGTCGTTCCCTTCCGGAGCAGTGATCCCAAGCGCCGCCTCGCGACGTTGTCCGAGCGCGGCCGGGTGCGCCTGGCCGAGGCGATGCTGGCGGATGTGCTGGCTGCCGCTGTCGCGGTCGGGCCGGCGCTCGTCGTCTCGCCGGAGGCGATCGCGTCGCCCGAGGGCGCGACGCCATGTCGCCGATCCGCGCCGCGGCCAGGGCGCGGCCGTGCGCGCCGCGCTCGACTGCGGCGCACGGCTGCCGGCGCTGCCGGCGCCGTACCTCGTCGTCAACGCGGACCTGCCGTGCGCAACCACGCGCGACCTGCTCGCACTCGTCGGAGCCGTCCCCGACGGCGGGCTCGCGCTCGTGGCGGCGCCCGACGGCACGACGAACGCGCTCGCGCTCTCCGACGCGCGGCTCTTCGAGCCGGTCTACGGCCCGGGCAGCGCCGAGCGCTTCGCGGCGCTCGCCGACGTCGCGCCTGCTCGGACTCGCCGAATCTCATGGATGACGTGGACGCGCCGCGCGATCTCGAGCGGCTCGCGGCTCGGCTCGGCGCGCGCACGCGCAGCGTGCTCGCCGCGCTCCGCGTCGGGACCGCCGCGTGAAGGTCGCCGTCCTCTCGGGCGGCGTCGGAGGCGCGCGGTTCCTCCGCGGCCTGCTCGGCTGTCGTCGATCCAGGCAACGTTTCCATCATAGGCAACGTCGCGGACGACATCGAGGTGCTCGGGCCTGCACGTCTCCCCGATCTCGACAGCATCCTCTACACGCTGACGGGGCTCGCCGACGAGGAACGCGGCTGGGGGCGCGCCGGCGAGACCTGGCAGGCGCTCGAGTCGGTCGCACGAGCTCGGCGGCGAGTCGTGGTTCAAGCTCGGCGACCGCGACATCGGCCTCCACCTCGTCCGCACGGAGCTCCTGCGCAACGGCGTGACGCTCGCGACGCGACCGACCGGCTCGCGCGCGTGCTCGGGCTGAAGGCCCGCGCTCCTGCCCGCGACCGACGATCCCGTGCGCACGTTCGTCGAGACGCCGGCCGGGACCTTCGCGTTCCAGGAGTGGTTCGTCGCGCGCGGACATCGCGACGAGGTCGACGCCGTGCACTTCACGGGAGCGCCCGAAGCGCGGCCCGCGCCCGGCGTCGTCGAGGCGATCGACGAGCGCGGACGTGATCCTCATCGCGCCGAGCAACCCGTACGTCTCGATCGCGCCGATCCTCGCGGTCGCCGGGATCCGGCGCCGCGCTCGAGCGGCGCCGCGTCCCGTGCGTCGCCGTCAGCCCGCTGATCGGCGGGACGGGCCGTGAAGGGCCCGGCCGACCGGATGCTCGCGCGGCTCGCCGGCGGAACGACTCCGGCGCATGTCGCGTCGTGTTACGAAGGCCTGATCGACGTGCTCGTGATCGACGAGTCCGACGACCGGCCGAGCTGCCCGGCGCCGGTTGAAGCGACCGCCGTCACGAAGACGCTCATGTCGATGAGAGCGCCGCGCCGCAGGCTCGCGCGCGGCGGCCGTTCACTCCGCCGGTACGCTCGCATGAGGGTCGCGATCCTCGGCGGCACCGGCAGCTTCGGCCGTGCCCTGGCGGCCGGCTCGTCGCGCTCGGCGAGCGACGACATCGTCATCGGCTCGCGCGACGAGGCGCGCGCCGCGCGAGGCGGCCGCCGCCGAGCTCGGCGGCGGGCGGGTCACCGGCGCGACGAACGAGGACGCGGTCGCAGCGCCGACCTCGTCGTGCTCGCGGTGAAGGCAGACGCCGCACTCGACACGGCCCGCGGCGTTGCCGGCCCGCTCGGCTCGACGCCGCTCCTGCTCGCGTCGCCAGCGCGATCGAGTTCCACAAAGGGGCGGGGTGGTCCCGACCCGGACGCCGTGAGCCTCGCCGAGCGCGTGCAGGCGGTCGTCGCCGCGCCCGTGGCCGCGGGCCTGCACTCGATCGCCGCGGCGAACCTCGATGCCGACCGCCGCCGGACGAGGACGCGCTGGTCTGCGGCGACGACCGCGACGCCGAAGGAGCTTGCGATCGAGCTCGCGGGCAGGCTGGTCGGCGGCCGGGCGCTCGACGCCGGCCCGCTCGCGAGCGCCCGGGCGCTCGAGGGCCTGACCGCCGTGATCGTCAACCTGAACCGCCGCTACAAGGCACACGCGGGCATGCGGATCACCGGCGTCGACGGCGCGGAGTGATCTCGCTCATCCCCGTACACGGCCTGCCGGAGATCCGGGAGGGCGACGACCTGGCGGCCATGATCGCCGAGCTGATCGAGCTCGCGGACGACGACGTGCTCGTGGTCGCCCAGAAGGCGGTCTCCAAGGCCGAGGGCCGCGTGATCAGGATCGATTCGCTGGAGGCCTCGGATCACGCGCTCGAGCTCGCCTGGAGACGAGCGCGACCCACGAGAGGTCGAGGCTGTCCTGAGAGAGGCGAAGCGCATCGTGCGTGAGCGAGGACCGCTCGTGATCGCAGAGACGGCGCACGGTTTCATCTGCGCGTCGGCGGGTGTCGACCACTCGAATGCGCCCGAGCCGGGGACGCTCGTGCTCCTGCCGGTCGATCCCGACGCGTCGGCCCGCCTGGCTCGCGATCGCATCCACGAGTTGACCGGTCGCACGGTCGGAGTGGTGATCACCGACTCGTTCGGCCGTCCGTTTCGTCAGGGCACGACGGACGTCGCGATCGGCGTCTCCGGCCTGCCGCCGATCATCGACCTGCGCGGGACGACCGACCGGATCGGCTACGAGCTGCGCTCGAGCCGGGTCGCGATCGCGGACGAGATTGCCGCCGCTGCCGACCTCGCACGGGGCAAAGCCGAGGGTGTTCCCGCGGTCGTGGTCCGGGGCCTGCGGCTCGAAGGCGACGGGACCGCGCAGGAAATCGTGATCGAGCACGAGCTCGATCTGTTCTCATAAACGGCCCTTGAGCAGGCGTTTTTGATCTTAAAGGGACGCTTACAGAATCCTTAGCGGTTCTCCGTCCTGACAACCGGCCGACCCTGTACCGTCCCGCGGTCGCCTGCGGCGGTGGCGCCCTGCCGTCGCGAGCAACCCCCTCGATGCCATGCGGACTTAGGGCCGAAGGAGGACCAGCTCGTCTTGCGCTCTACCCTGCCGTTGAGCCTGCTCGGGCTCGCGTTGATCCTGGCGTTCACGCTCACGGGCGCGGCAAACGCCCGCATGGGCATGCGCCCGGATCAACCCGCGCGCGTCGGCGCGATGCGTGTGCTCGTCGACCACTACCGTGACCTGACGTGGACGTACGAGCGTGCCGCCCATCTGAAGCGGACGCCCAGCTCGCTCCGCGATCGTCGTACCAACGACGTCCGGTATCTCCAGCGGTCCATCGACAGCTGGACGGGCCGGGCCTACCTCGCGGAGCGGCGCGCGCTCGCGGTCATCCATGGCCGCCTGCAGGTGCCCCTGCCGCACGCGCCCTCCCTGCACGCCCGCCTCAATGCACGCGTCAGCTACAGCCGGCGCCTGGCCCTCAGCCTGCGCCGGATCTACCCCGGGCACGTCACGAGCCGATTCGCTCACGCCCAGGCACAGACGGCGCGTGCGACCTTGCGCCTCTGGCAGCGGCGCAGTGCGTCTGCTGCGCTCGTCGTCTCCCGGCACGAGCCGGCCATCCCGGCCCGGCTCCATGACTCGTTCCTGTGCATCCATCGCTTCGAGGGCGCCTGGACCTCGAACACGGGCAACGGCTACTACGGCGGCCTGCAGCTGGATCTGTCCTTCCAGGCGCTGTACGGGCCGGAGTTCCTCGAGCGTTTCGGCACCGCGGACAACTGGCCCGTCTGGGCCCAGCTCCAGGCCGCCGTGCGGGCCTACCAGTCGGGGCGCGGATTCACGCCCTGGCCGAACACCGCCCGTTTCTGCGGCCTGCTCTGACCCCCGTCCGGAGGCTCAAGGGAGGCGCTGCGGGCGCCGATGATCCCTCGAATGATCCCTCAGACGACTGCGGCACTCGAGCCCGCTCCGGGCCCGGGCGAGGACGGGAGCGGCCGGCCGGAGAACCTGGTCGAGTCGTATCGGCGCCTGGCCGAGGTCTTCCACCTGGTCCTGTCGGAGCAGAGTGTCGACGCGCTCCTCGAGCGCATCGCCGGGACGCTCGCCGACCTCATGCCCTACGAGGCGCTGCACATCTACGAGGTCGACGAGGACCGGCGAGAACTGATCCCGGTGCTGGCCCGTTCCCAGGCCTACGAGAGCGAGATCATGAGCAGTCGTCCCCGCTTCGGGGAAGGCATCACCGGCTGGGCGGTCGAGAACCGGCGTCCGGTCTGGACGAACCAGGCGCACCTCGACCCGCGCGTGATCACCGTTCCGGGAACGCCGGTCGAGCCCGAGGCGCTGATCAGCGTGCCGCTGATCGCCCGCGGCGCGCTCAAAGGTGCGCTCAACATCTACCGCATCGGTGAGGAGGCCGGTTTCGCCCCGCACGAGTTCGAGCTCGCGAAGTGGTTCGGCGACGCTGCGGCGCTTGCGGTCGACAACGCGCAGATCCGCGCGCGCCTCGAGCATCTCGCGCAGACCGACTCGCTGACCGGGCTCTACAACCATCGCTTCTTCCATGACCGGCTCCGCGCCGAACTGACGCGGGCGTCGCGCTCGCACGACTCGGTCGCCGTCCTGATGTTCGACCTCGACGACTTCAAGCGGGTCAACGACGTCTACGGTCACGGAGCCGGCGATCAGCTGCTGATCCAGCTCGCGCGCCTGGCGCGAGAGACGGTGCGCGACTCCGACGTCGTCTGTCGCATCGGCGGTGAGGAGTTCGGCGTGATCATGCCTTCGTGCGATGCAGGCGACGCGTTGGGCCTGGCGGCGCGCGTGACCGAGCGCCTCAGGAACGTCGAGTTCGAGCCCGCCGGACGCATGACCGTGTCGATCGGCATCTCGCAAGGGCCGCAGCACGCGATGAACCCGCGTGAGCTCGTCGCCTGCGCCGAGTCCGCGATGATGGCGGCGAAGGCGCGCGGCAAGAACCAGACGGTGCTCTACGACGACGAGCCCCACCGAGCGGCCGGCGCCCGGAGCCGCTGCCGTCGCCCGCGATGTGCGCTCGATCGCGCACCTGAAGATGCTGCAGTCGCTGGCGGGGAAACTGAACCGCCTGAACGACGTGCGCCAGATCGGACAGACGATTGCGACCGAGCTCCGGCTGCTGATCGACTATCACAACTGCCGTGTCGTCCTGCGCGACGGCGACCAGCTGCGGCCGATCACGTTCGTCGGCGAGTACGACTCGAGCGTCCACTCGGCTGCGGATGCGTACACCCAGCGGGTCGGCGTCGGCATCACAGGGCGCGTCGCCGAGACGGGTGAGTCGCTGCTCGTTCCGAACGCCCTCGAGTGCGAGTTCGCCTTCAGGATCCCGGGCACCCAGGAGCTCGAGGAGTCGCTCGCCGTCGTGCCGTTGCGGTACGGGTCGCGCGTGACCGGGGTGATTGTCATCTCCAAGCTCGGGCTGAACCAGTTCGACGAGGACGACGTGCGGCTGCTCGAGGTGCTGGCCGGCCAGGCGTCGGTCGCGCTCGAGAACGCGCGCCTCTACGAGCAGCAGCGCCGGGAGGCCGAAGGCGCCAAGGCCCTGCTCGCGTTCGCGGACGTCGTCTCCCGCGCGCACACCGTCGAGGAGATCTGCGAGCACATGGTCGAGACCGCGGTGTCCCTGTTCGAGACCGAGGGCGCGTCGTTGTGGCTGGGAGACACGTGCGTCGCGAGCGTGGGCCCGGCGCTCAGCGAGGGCACCTCGCATCCGCTGGCGGAGGGTGACGGAATCGAGGGCCGCCTGGTGCTCGCCGCGACCTCGCTCGACGAAGACCGCGAACGGCTGCTCGCCTCGTTCTCGTACCAGGCCTCGGTCGCGTTGCAGAAGGCCCATCTGTACGCCAAGCAACTCGAGGCTGCCGAGATCGCCAACTCGCTGCTCGAGGCGAGCCGTGAGCTGGCGACCGCCGAGTCGCCCGACGACGTCCTCGTGCGGTGCGTCGAGGTGACCTCACGCGTGCTCGGCACCGAACGTGCTGCGCTGTGGATCCAGGAAGAAGCCGCGCCGGGCGATCTCGTCGCCCGAGCATCGAGCGGCTACACGCCGGACGCCGACCCGGCGAGAGGCCGCCGGTTCCCGGGCGCGCTCGCGCACGACTGGCTCGAAGGTCGCACCGAGCCGTTCGTGCTCGAGCCGGAGGTCGTCGCGCACATCGACGGCGTCGACGACGACCGCATCGCCCGCTTCGTGATCGCTCCCTTGCGGCTCGAGGGAAACCGTGTCGGCGCGCTGACCGCGACGATCGGCGACCGCGACCTCGACGACCGGCAGCTGCGTCTGTTCGCCGGCCTCGCCCATCAGGCGAAGCTCGCGATCGAGAGCGCGGAGAACTTCGAGGGCCTCGAGCACACATTCGTCTCGACGGTCGCATCGCTCGCGAACGCGCTCGAGGCGAACGACGCGTATGCCTCGTCTCACGCCCGTTGGATCACCGACATGGCCCTCCTGGTGGGCCGCGCGCTGCGCCTCGACCGGGACACGCTGAAGCGGCTCGAGCTCGGGGCGCTCTTCCACGACATCGGCAAGATCGGGATCCCGTCGGAGATCCTGCAGAAGCCCGGCCCCCTGTCGGAGGCCGAATTCGAGATCGTGAAGCAGCATCCCGAGCTGGGCGAGAAGATCCTGGCGCCGATCGACCGGCTCGCGGACGTGCGTCCGATCGTGCGCGCCTGCCACGAGCGGTGGGACGGACGTGGGTATCCCGACGGCAAGGCGGGCGTCGCGATCCCGCTGGAGGCGAGGATCGTGCTCGTCTGCGACGCGTTCCACGCGATGGTCAGCGACCGGCCGTACCGCAAATCGCCTGCCGGCCGAGGAAGCGGTGCGCCGGCTCCGCGAGTCGTCCGGGACGCAGTTCGACCCCGACGTCGTGGAGACGTTCTGCGGGCTCTTCGAGGCCGGCGAGGTGCTCTCGCTCTAGCTCGCTTCTGCTAGTCTGCAACCGGTTGCAATGACCGCGAGCAAAGCCAATACCATCGCCGACATCGCCCGGCTCGCAGGGGTCGACAAGTCGACGGTCTCGCGCGCGCTCAACGACAGTCCGCTGATCGCCGCTACGACGAAGGAGCGGATCAGGGCGATCGCGGAGCAGCAGGATTTCGAGCTGAACGTGCCGGCGCAGCGGCTCAGCCGCCGCCAGGGCAATGTCGCCGGCCTCGTCCGGTTCGACTGGGGCAAGGGCTTCAAGACGCTCGACATGTTCATGCTCGAGATCATGGGCGGGATCTCGACCGAGCTCAGCCGGCAGAGCTACGAGCTCCTCGTCCTGCAGGCGAAGGTCGACGACCCGAGCTGGGCGCACCGCTACCTCGAGAGCGGCCGCGCCGACGGCTTCATCCTGCTGTCGGCCTCGTGCACACCCGAGCTCCTCGAGAGCCTCGGTGGTGAGCGCCTGCCGATCGTCGTCTGGGGGGCGCCTGCGGAGAACAACGATTACTCCTCGGTGAGCGGCGAGAGTTTCGAGGGCGGGCGGATCGCGACCGAGCATCTCCTCTCGACCGGGCGCCGGCGCATCGCGTTCCTCGGCGGCCCGACCTGGGCGTCCGAGGTCGAAGACCGCCGGCGCGGTTACGAGGCGGCGCACGCGGCCGCGGGCCTCGTCGCCGACCCCGAGCTCACAGTCCACGCGAACTGGGAGCACCCCGAGGCGTCTGCGGCAGCCGCGATCGACACGCTGCTCGAGCGCGAGCCCGAGCTCGACGCGGTTTTCGCGAACAGTGACCTGTTTGCGCTCGGCGCGATCGATGCGCTCCGAGCCCATGGCCGCCGTGTGCCGGACGACGTGGGTGTGACGGGGTACGACGACATCGCGATCGCCGCCTACGCGAATCCGCCGTTGACCACGATTCGCCAGGACGGCCTGCTCGTCGGCACGCTGCTCGCCCGCACTCTCGTGCAACGGCTCGAGACCGGCGCGATCACGAACGTGACGATCCCGGCGGAGCTCGTCGTGCGGGAGTCGACGTGAGTTTTTCTTCGACCACGAATGCAACCGGTTGCACAGTTCTTCTAGACCCGGAGGTGAGCTGAATGTTCCATCCACCGACGTTGCTCGATCTGCGCCAAGAGCAGCCGAAGACCCGGCCTGTCTACGACAACCCGCCGGTGATCGTGCGCCACCGGCCGGTGCGCGCGTTCGTCCTGCGGCTGGCCGCCGGCCGCAACGGCGCCAAGCGCCGGCCGCCGCAGCCGTGCCCAGAGCCGTGTCCCGACTCGTCCCTTTAGCGGTCGGCGTTGGCCGGATCGTCGGTGGCCAGCACGTCACGCGCCCATTCGCGCCGCTTCCACTCCGGCACCGGTGTCTCGCAGTCGGCCTTCGGCACGAAGCGCGAGTGCTCGACGAGCGTGTAGTGGTGGATGTAGCGGGGACAGTTCGGGAAGACCTCGGTCGCCCGGACGCGCCAGAGGAACTGCGCCTCGGGGTAGCCGTCGAGCAACGGGTCGTCGTCGACGTGCTCGGCGACTCCGTTCAGCCGCAGGCGCTTGCGCTCCTCGAAGTTGATGAAGAGCAGTCCGACGTGCGGGTTGACGAGCGCGTTCCCCGCGGTGAGGAACATGCCGTTCCCGTCGTAGTTGGGGAAGGCGATCGAGTGCTCGTCGACGACCCGCACGAACCCGGTGTCGCCGCCCTTGTACGAGCACTGCGGCCGTCCGTCTGCGTCGGCCGTCGCGACGAAGACCATGTCGCAGCGTTCGATGAACGCACGGTCGTCGTCGTCGATCCGGTCGCGCACGAGGCGCTCGTCGATCCGGTCGGCGAGCCGCCGCGTGTCGAAGCGATCCTGGTAGGCGCGGCTGCCGTCGTTGAACAGGCTCATCTCACATCCTCCAAGCGGTAGGTGTCGCAGACGTCCTGAAAGCCGAGGCCCTTGAGGATGGGATAGGACGTGCCGGGGACAGCCTGCGTGACGAGTGCCGGCGTGCCCCGTTCGACCGCGTAGTCCCAGCGGCGGCGGACGAGCGCTCGATACAGACCGCGGCCTCGGGCCCAGGCGATCGTCGACCCTCCGACGAGGAACATCCCGCGTTCGGACGGGATCGCCGTCGCCGTCGCGGCCGGCCGGCCTTCGAGCAGGGCGAGAAAGTCGACGGGAAAGCCGTGCTTCATCAGTTCGGCGAACTCCTCGCGCAGCCGGCTCTGCTGCAGCGCACGCCGCTCCTCCGGGACGTCGAACGCCTCCCACTGGATCTCGCGCGCGGCGAGAAAGTCCTCGTACGCCTCGATGCGCCGGACCTCGATCCCCGGGGCAGGCGCCGGCGGAACATCGACGAGAACGAGTGTCTTGACGAGGTCGACCCCGTTGGCCGGGGTGACGAGCCCGTGCGCAAGCAGCCGCTCGCCGAGATCGGACGGCCGGGTGGAGGGGCCGAACCACCACGTGCACGGCTTCCCAGCCGGTACCAGTCCACGGACCTGCTCGACGAGGTCGGCGACCTCGTCGTCGCCGACGTTCACGCCCGACACCGCGGCCCACGTCACGCCCTGGAGGACACATACCCGCCCATCGTCGAAGCGCACGACCGACACGCCCTCGGGGAGCTCCGTGAACCGGTCCGGCGTCTCCGCGTACTCCCGAACCTCGTCGCTCAACGTCACCCGTCGGTCTCCAGTTCGTACATCGTGCAGATGAACTCGAAGCTACAGCGTTCGAGGATCGGCCGCGACGTCTCTTGTGCGCCGACCGCGAGCGCGGGTGTGCCGACTGCGACCGCGTGGTCCCAGCGCGCACGGACGAGAGCGCGGTAGCAGCCGCGACCTCGCAGCTCCGGCAGCGTCGCGCCGCCGGAGAGGTAGAGCCCTCGCGGTCCGCCGACCGCGCCGGCCCAGGCTGCCGCCCGCCCGTCGACGTAGGCGAGCCACTGCCCGCCGGGTCGGGCCCGGCGGCGCGCATACGACTCGGCCGCCTCCGTCCTGCGGCGCGCGGCACCGTCCTCGGTGAACGCAGACGACGCGAGTTCGATCTCGATGCCGACCAGGTGGTCCTCGAAACGCCTGATTGGCCGCACGTCGATCCCCTCGACGGGCGGCGGCTGCCGGTCGGTCGCGAGCGCGGTGAACACTGGCTGAAGGGGCGGCTCGGGCGTGCGGCAGCCCGCCGCTCGGAGCGCTGCGGCGAGCGCGGCGTCAGGGGTCTGCCAGCTGGTGGCCGCGCCCGGCTGCAGGGCCCGGATCTCTGCGAGCACCCCTGCCGCGGCTTCCGGAGCGAAGCGCAGCCGGCAGACGCTGACCCACCTGCCGTCGCCGGAGCACGTGGCGTGGAACCGCTCGTCGTCCACGATGCGCGTCCCCGGCGCGGGCGTAAGGAACGCGTCGGGTGCTTCCGCGAACTCCCTAAGCGACGAATTCGTCGGCTACCGCCAGCGCGTCGTCGAGAACCGCCAGCGCCTCGTCGAGCTCCTCGCGCGTGATCGTCAGCGGCGGGCAGCACATGACGACGTTCCAGTGCGTCATCAGGTAGAGGCCGCGGTCGAGAGCGCGCTTCATCAGCGCCGCCATCGGTTTCGCTGCTTCGCCGGATCCGTTGAACGGCACGAGCGGCTCACGGGTGTCGCGGTCCTTGACGAGCTCGAGCCCCCAGAAGCACCCCAGGCCGCGGCACCTCACCGATCGACGGGTGCTTCTCGGCCAGTTGCGCGAGCCCGGTGCGGAACGCGTCGCCCATCGCGGCGGCGTTCTCGACGATGCCTTCCTCCTGGAACGCCTCGATCGACGCGACGCCCGATGCACATGCCAGCGGATGTCCGCTGTAGGTCAGGCCGCCGGCGAACATCTTGTCGCGCGTCCAGTCGGCGATCGGCTCTCGCACGATCATCGCGCCGAGCGGGACGTAGCCCGAGTTGATGCCCTTGGCGACGGTCATGATGTCGGGCACGACGTTCCAGTTGTCGACTGCGAACCACTTGCCGGTACGGCCGAAGCCCGCCATCACCTCGTCGGCGATCAACAGGATCCCGTGCCGGTCGCAGACCTCGCGGATCGACTGCAGATAGCCGTCGGGGGGAACGATGACGCCGTTCGTGCCGGTGACCGTCTCGAGGATCACGGCCGCGACGGTGTGGGCGCCTTCGTACTGAAGGATCTCCTCGAGGTGCGGGCCGCCCGTGCACACCGGACAGGGATCGGGATGGCCGGCCGGGCAGCGATAGGTGTACGGATCGAACATCCGCACGACACCGGGGAGGCCCGGCTCGGCCGCCCAGCGGCGCGGATCTCCGGTCAGCGTGATCGCGCCGCCCGTTGCGCCGTGGTAACTGCGATAGCGCGCGATGATCTTGTGGCGGCCGGTGTACCAGCGTGCGAGCTTGATCGCGTTCTCATTCGCCTCGGCGCCGCCGTTCGTGAAGAACGACATCGTGAGATCGCCCGGCGTCACCTCGGCGAGCAGTTTCCCGAGGCGCGAGCGCGACTCCGTCGCCATCGGCGGCCCGATCGTCGCCAGCTTCTCGGCCTGGTCCTTGATCGCCTGCACGATCTTCGGATGTGAATGTCCGATCGAGACGTTCACGAGCTGCGAGGCGAAGTCGAGGTAGCGGTTCCCGTCGTAGTCCCAGAAGTAGCGCCCCTCGGCGCGCTCGACCGCGATCGGGTTGATCGCGTTCTGCACGCTCCACGAGTAGAGGACGTACTTCTTCGCGTCCTCGACGATCTGCCGGCCGAGCTCGGTGTTCGTCTCTGTCGTGGCCATGGCTCGATCCTACAACCGCGCGGCATCGGCCCGAGGCCCTGCGTCTGAGCCGGCTCAGAGGAAGCTCAGAGGAAGTTCCCGTCAGCGCGGCGCACGTGAGGCGTCGCTTCAGGCCTCGACCAGATCGGTGTAGAGCCGGAGCTCGCCGTGGCTCGCGAAGCCGAGCCCGCTGAGGATCGGCCCCGACATCGGCCCCGCCTGGACGACGAGCAGCGGCGTTCCGCGCCCGGCCGCGTGCTCCCAGCGGGCGTGCACGAGCGCACGGTAGACGCCACGGCCGCGCGCCTCGGGCAGCACGGCGCCGCCCATCAGCGCGATTCCGCTGTCCATGAACTCGCCGCGGCCGAACCCGACGAGCTGTTCGTCGAGGTAGGCGGCGTAGTGCTGTGAAACTGCGCGGAGCGCCTCGAACCGCCCGCGCTCCACCTCGCGGCGCTGTGCCCGCTCCTCGGCGGGAACCCGCCAGACCTCCCAGTCGATCTCGAGTGCGGCGAGCTGCTCGTCGATCGTCTCGATCAAGCGGATCTCGACCTCGCCCGGCCCAGGCGGCGGCGCGACCGAGCAGGTCATTCCGGTCAGCGCTGGTGGGTCGTCGGGCTCGAGCCCGAGCGCGAGCAGACGCTCGCCGAGATCGGTCGGCTCAGCGTGCCAGCCGGCCCACCATTCGACCGTCTTGACGCCGCGGCTGCGGCATTCCTCGCGAGTCCACGTGACTGCCGCTGCCACGTCGCCGAGCCGGATCCGGTGCACGGCGGCGCGCAACGGGCCGGCCTCGAAGAAGTACTCCCCACGATCGACCTGGTCGAAGCCCTCGCGCGGCAGCAGGTGCGCTGCGGTGTCCTCGGCGAGCTCCTCCAGCGTCGGCGTCACGGTACGCTCCTCTCTATCACGCGAGGAGGGAACCGCAATGACCGACGTCGTCGACGCACCCACCACCGTCAAGCCGATCAACCACTGGATCTCGGGTGCCCGGTATCCGGGGCAGTCCGGGCGCACAGGCCCCGTCTTCAACCCGGCGACCGGCGAGCAGAAGGGAGCCGTCGACTTCGCGACGGTCGAGGAGGTCGACCGTGCGGTCCAGGCCGCGAAGCAGGCCCTGCCGGCCTGGCGCGCGCTGTCGCTCGCCAAGCGTGCGGAGCTCTTCTTCGCGATTCGCGAGCTGTTCCACGCGAAGCGCGAGGAGATCGCAAAGCATCTGACGGCCGAGCACGGCAAGGTGCTCTCGGACGCGCTGGGCGAGGTGACGCGCGGGCTCGAGGTGATCGAGTTCTGTTGCGGCATCCCGCATCTCCTCAAGGGCGGCATGAGCGAACAGGCGTCGAGTGGCGTCGACGTGTATTCGATTCGCCAGCCGCTCGGTGTGGTCGCGGGCATCACCCCGTTCAACTTCCCCGCGATGGTCCCGATGTGGATGTGGGCGCCGGCGCTCGCGTGTGGCAACACCTTCGTGCTCAAGCCGTCCGAGAAGGATCCGTCGGCGTCGTTCTACACGGCGGAACTGCTCAAGCAGGCAGGTCTCCCCGACGGCGTCTTCAACGTCGTCAATGGAGACAAGGTTGCCGTCGACGCACTCCTCGAGCACCCGGACGTCTCGGCGATCTCGTTCGTCGGCTCCACGCCGATTGCCAAGTACGTCTACGAGACCGCCACTGCGAACGGAAAGCGCTGTCAGGCGCTGGGCGGCGCCAAGAACCACATGATCGTGCTGCCCGACGCCGACATCGAGATGGCGGCCGACGCCGCGGTCTCGGCCGCCTATGGCTCTGCGGGCGAGCGTTGCATGGCGGTGTCGCTGCTCGTCGCGGTCGGTGACGTCGCCGACCCGCTCGTCGAGGCGATCAAGCAGCGGATCCCGAAGGTGAAGGTCGGCGACGGCATGGATGCCGCCTCCGAAATGGGGCCGCTGATCACCCGTGAGCATCGCGACAAGGTCGCCTCGTACATCGGTGCGGACGCGGGCGCGACCGTCGTCGTCGACGGCCGCGACGGCTGCCCGGACGACGGCTTCTTCCTCGCGCCGACGCTGATCGACGACGTCGAGCCAGGCATGAAGGCCTACGAGGACGAGATCTTCGGCCCGGTGTTGAGCGTCACGCGCGTCTCGACCTACGACGAGGCAGTGCGGCTGGTGAACGAGAATCCGTACGGCAACGGGACGGCGATCTTCACCCGCGACGGTGGCGCAGCGCGCCAGTTCCAGTTCGAGGTGCAGGCGGGCATGGTGGGGATCAACGTGCCGATCCCCGTCCCCGTCGCGTACTACTCATTCGGGGGCTGGAAGGCGTCGTTGTTCGGCGACCGCCACATCTACGGGCCGGAAGGCATCGACTTCTACACTCGCTCGAAGGTCGTCACCTCGCGCTGGCCGGACCCGGCCACCTCGAGGGTCGATCTCGGTTTTCCGCAGACGCGCTAGCGAGCGAGCGCGTCTGCGGACTTCAGTTCTTCACCGAACTTCGCGCGTTTCACGAATTGACCGCTGCCCGGCTCGGCCAGCAGTTCGTCACCCTCGACGATCACGTTGCCGCGCAGGAGGACGACCTCCGGCGAGCCGTGCACCTCGGTCCCCTCGAAGATGTTGATGTCCGAGGCCGAGTGGTGAGTCTTGGCGGAGATGGTGGCACGCTTCTCGGGGTCGAAGACCACGATGTCGCCGTCGCTGCCGACCGCGATCGTCCCCTTCTTCGGGTACATCCCGAACAACTTCGCCGGATTCGTGGCGAGGAGCTCGACCATGCGATTCAGGGTGATCCGCCCTTCGCGGACGCCGAAGTGGTGGATCATCTGCAGGCGGTTCTCCATCCCGGACCGCACCGTTCGGGATCTGGCGGAAGTCATCCTTCCCGAGCGCCTTCTGCTCGAGCGTGTAGGCGCAGTGATCGGTCGAGATCGCCTGGAGCGCGTTCGTGCGAACAGCGTTCCAGAGGATCTCCTGGTTCTTCTTGGGCCGCGGCGGCGGTGTGTAGACGTAGTTCGCGGCCTCGAAGTTCTCCATCCGCTCGAGGAACGAGGTGTCGACGAAGAAGTACTGGGTGCACGTCTCGCCCCAGACGTTCCAGCCCTTCTCGCGCGCGATCACGATCGGCTCGAGTGACTCCTCGCACGAAACGTGCACGACGTAGAGCGGGGCGCCTGCGACATGCGCGAGCTGAACCGCGCGGTTCGTCGCCTCGCCCTCCGTCTCCGGCGGGCGGGTCAGCGCGTGGTAGACCGGCGCGGTGTTGCCGGCGGCGATCGCGTCGGCCATCAACACCTCGATCACGTCGCCATTCTCGGCGTGCACCATCACGCACGCGCCCGTCTTGGCCGCGACCTGCATCACGCGGAACAGGTCCTCGTCGCTCACACGCAGCGAGTCGTTGTACGCCATGAACAGCTTGTAGGAGGAGACGCCGTGCTCCTCGGGCAGCGTCCCGAGCTCCTCGAGCGTGCCGCCGTTCTCGCTCAGGTCGGTGACGATGATGTGGAAGCCGTTGTCGATCAGGGCCTTGCCTTCACGCTTCGCGTGCCAGGCGTCGAGCGCCTCGCCGAACGTCTGGCCCTTCGCCTGGATGCAGAAGTCGACGTGGGTCGTCGTGCCGCCGAACGCTGCAGCGACGTGCCCGTGGTAGAAGTCGTCGACCGTGGTCTTGCCGCGCCACGGCATCTCCAGATGCGTGTGTGGGTCGACGGCGCCCGGCAGCACGTACTTCCCCGACGCGTCGATCACCTTGTCGGTTGTGACGTCGAGCGACTCGCCGATCAGGGAGATCCGCTCGCCCTCGATGACGATGTCGGCGACGTAGTCGTCCGCCGCGGTGATCACGCGGCCACCCTTGATCAGCACTGACATCCGCTCCGCTCCTTTCGCTCGTTCACCAGCTCCGAACCCGGTTCGCCCGGAGGCGAACCAGGTTCGAGAGCCTCACGCTACTTACTTGCCGCCGGCCGTGAGCTTCACGACGGCGGGCTTCCAGCTGTTGCCGTTCACGTCCGCACCGGCGGCCTTCAGGCTCGCGACAGCTTTGGTCGCGAGGTCGGTGCGGTAGGCGCCCGAGGGTGCCTTGCTGATCACCTTGAACTGCTTGGCGATCGTCGCCGTCTGATTGAACGCGGCGGCGTTCATCACGCCGATCCCGCCCGCGGCCGACGGCCAGACCAGCTTGTTGATCTCGTTCATCATCCACGTCTGATGGCCCTTCGGGAGGGTCGGGCCTTCCTTCAGCGTCAAGGACACGCACTCGGCCTGGTGGTCGCGGCAGTAGATCCAGCCCTTGAGCGACGCGGCGATGAACTTCACCGCGATCGCCTGGTTGGCCGAGCTCTTGAGCCACTTGCCCGTTGAGAAGAGCCCGTCCTCGAGCATTCCCGTGCCGACGTTCTGCATCTTGATCACGTTCAGATCGGAGAGCTTGTAGAGCTTGCCGGACTTCGGGTCCTTCGACTCGAGCACCTGCGCAAGCTCGTTGTAGGTCATCGCCGACGCCGAGTCGACCTGATGGTTCAGGAAGAGGTCCATCGTGAACGGCTGCTGCACGATCGTCACGCCCTTGTTCTGGGCCGGGTTCATGCCGTTCTTCGTCAGCGCGGCGAACAGCTCGTACTGGTTGCCCCCGAGCCAGTTCGCGACCTTCTTGTCTCGCATCTTCGCGATCGTGTTGATCCCGCTGGACTTCCAGGTCAGCTGTGTCATTCCGGACCGGGCGAAGACCTGCGCGATGTTCACGAGGTCGGTTCCCTTGTCGCGGGCTGCGAGGAGGCTCGGCAGCCAGTCGACGCCGAACTGCGCCTGCCCGGAGGCGACGACCTGCTCCGGGATGATGTTCGGGCCGCCGTTCTTCAGCGTCACGTTCAGCCCCGCGTCCTTGTAGAACCCCTTCAGGCTCGCCGCGTAGTACCCGGCGAACTGGGCCTGCGGCACCCACTTGAGCTGCAACGTGATGTTCGTCAGCTTCGGTGCGGCCGACGCGCGCGTCGAGGCGCCGGCGACCACTGCGATCGACAGCACCGCTACGAGCATCAAGCTCGTGAGCCAGCGTTTCTTCATACGTGTCCCTCCTCGGGTTACCGTGATTGCCTGGGGGATTGCCTGTGGCCGATTCTGCACGGATCCGCCTCCGTTTACGAGTCGCGGTATTCCGGAGCCCAGCGGACGACGGCCCGTTCGGTGACGACGACGGCGGCGTAGAGCGCAAGGCCGAGCAGGGAAGCGACGAGGATCCCCGCCCACGCCCGCTCGAAGTTGAAGATGTTGGCGTCGGAGTTGATCAGGACGCCGAGGGAGTTGAAGGAGCCGCCGAAGTACTCCCCGACGATCGCCCCGATCATCGCCAGCACGCTCGCGACCTTGAGGGCCGTGAAGACGAACGGGAGCGCCGTCGGCACACGTACACGGCGCCAGATCTCGAGGTCGCTGCTGGCATAGGAGCGCATCAGCTCGATCTGGCGCGGGCTCGCGCTCTGCAGTCCTCGCAGCGTGTTCACCATCACGGGGAGGAAGCACAGGACGCCCGCGATCGCCATCTTCGAATGCGGGGAGAGCGGGTTGAACCACACGTCGAAGATCGGCGCGAACGCGATGATCGGCACGGCGTTCGCGGCGATTGCAAGCGGCAGGATCGCAGCACCGATGACTTTGAAGCGCCCGATCAGGGTGGCGGTCAGCATGCCGAGCAACGAGCCGACGAAGAAGCCGCCGAGGGCCTCCTTGAACGTGTACCAGCCGGCAGGCCAGAGCGTGTGCCGCTCGTTCCAGAACGACGAGATGATCGCGCCCGGCGTCGGCAGCAGGAACTGCTGGATGTCAAAGGCACGAATGGCCAGATCCCAGATCGCGATCGCGCTGACGAAGACGACGATCGCCGGGAGCCACTCGACCGACCGGCGGATGCTCACTCGGCGGCCTCCCGCAGCAGCTGCTCCTCCTCGGGCAGCAGGTGCTCGCCGCGGAGCCGCAGCAGTTCGCGCACCTGCGTGACGAGCGCGAAGAACCGGGGATCCTCGCGTGTCTCCGCCGTTCGCTGCATGGGCAGGTCGATCTCGACGACGCCGGCGATCCGCCCAGGGCGCGGGCTCATCACGACGACGCGGGTCGAGAGGAAGACCGCCTCGGAGATCGAGTGCGTGACGAAGACGACTGTCGACGCGAGTTTCTGCCAGATCGCCAGCAGCTCCAGGTTCAGTCGCTCGCGCGTCATCTCGTCGAGAGCGCCGAACGGCTCGTCCATCAGGAGCAGCGCCGGCTCGAACGCCAGCGCGCGGGCGATCGCAACACGCTGCTGCATGCCGCCGGAGAGCTGCCACGGGTGATGGTCGCCGAAGTGCTGCAGTTCGACGAGCTCGAGCATCTCCTCGACCCGTGCCTTCCGGCGGGCGCGGTCCCAGCCGAGCAATTCGAGCGGCAGGGCGATGTTCTTGCTCACGGTGCGCCATTCGAAGAGGACGGCGTCCTGGAAGACGATCCCGTAGTCGTGGTCGGCGCGTGCTTGGCGTGCGGGCTTGCCGTTGATCGTGACGGTGCCCTGGGTCGGGTCGATCAGGTCGCCGATCACGCGCAGCAGCGTTGACTTTCCGCAGCCGGACGGCCCGATCAGCGAGACGAATTCCCTGGGCGCCAGCGTCAGGTCGATGTCTTGCAGCGCAGTGATGCTGCCGCGCGGAAAGGTCTTCGTGACGCCGTCGACGCGGACGACCGGCTCGGCCGCGCTCACGTCGGCACCTCGGGCGCGCGATGGACGACGATCTTCTCGGCCAGGACCACGGTGAGGAAAAAGAGGATTCCGAGCGCCGCCGCGATGATGTTGGTCGCCCACAGCTCCTGGGGCTCGATCGAGTAGTACTGGTTGAAGTTGATGATCGCGCCGCCGAGGCCCGACTGCAGGCCGGACGGGAGCTCGCCGATGATCGCGCCGACGACGCACGCAGTGGCCGCGATCCGCAGGGCCGAGAAGACATACGGCAGCGACGCCGGGACCCGGAGCTTCCAGAGCACGGTCCAACGGCTCGCCGCATAGGTGCGCATCAGGTCGAGCGCGCGCGCGTCTGCGGACTGCAGGCCGCGCAGCGTGTTGATCACGACCGGGAAGAACGTGAGGTACGCGGCGATCACCGCCACTGCGCCCCAGCCCTGCAGGTTGTGCGGCAACTTCGGGTTCACCCAGACGACGACCATCGGTGCGATCGCGAGGATCGGGATCGTCTGGCTCGCGACGATGTACGGCAGGAAGCCGCGCTGCAGCGCGCGCGAGTGGACGAGTGCGACACCGAGCGTGAACCCGATCACCGCACCGAGTGCGAAGCCTGCTGCGGCCTCCTTCGCGGTGAAGAGCGCCTTGTGCAGGAGCACCGTGATCAGAGGCGGCTGGTTGACCTGTGCGGGCTGGCCGAACGCTTTCGCGATCGTCCAGACGTGCGGCATCGACGTGTCGGTGACGACGAACGGCCACGTCCAGCCTGCGGATGTCCAGAGCCAGCGGTAGAGCTCCCAGAAGACGAGGAGCGCCGCGAGGAGCGCGACCACCGCGAGCGAGCGGCCGGCGGCGCGCCTGACGGTTGCGTTCGTCACAGTCAGGGTCTATCACGGTTTAGGATCGCCGTCGTGGCACTGGAAACCTCGCGGACGGTCGCCGAGCTCGACGAGTTGCGCTCGCTCACGGGCGACGAAAACGGCGCCCAGCGAGTGGCCTGGACGGACACCTGGGAGCGTGCGCGGGAGTTCCTTCGGGCCAAGCTCGAGGGCACAGGCGCGGTCGAGGAGATCGACGAGGCCGGGAACCAGTGGTTCACGTTGCCGGGCGCGTCGGACCGGGCGCTGCTGATCGGCGGGCACCTGGATTCGGTGCCGAACGGAGGCTGGCTCGACGGCTCTCTGAACGTGCTGGCCGGCGCCGAGGTGCTGCGCCGGATCGCTTCGGAGGGTGAGCCGCCGGTGACCGTGCGACTTGTCTCCTGGGCCGACGAGGAAGGTGCGCGCTTCGGACGCTCGCTCTTCGGCTCGTCGGCGGCTGCGGGCTCGATGCGCGACCAGAACGAGCTCCGTGTGCTCACCGACCGAGATGGGATCGCGCTCCCGGACGCGCTGCGCGAGCACGGTGTCGAGCTCGACGGCGCCGTCGGCGCGCGCTCACAGCTGGCCGACGCCGCGGCGTACCTCGAGCTGCACATCGAGCAGGGTCCGGTGCTCGAGGCGATGGACATCCCGCTCGGCGTCGTCCTGGGGACGTTCGGGGTCGAGCGCTCGCGCTTCACGTGGCACGGCCAGGCAGCGCACGCTGGGTCGACACCGATGGACAAGCGCCGCGACGCGCTCGCTGGTGCTGCGAAGCTCGCGCTCTACATTCGCGAGATCGCAGCCGAAGTCGGAAACGGCGCGGTCTGCACCTCGGGCGGAGTCGTCACCAAGCCGGGGATCGTCACGTCCGTCGTCGAGACTGCCGAGCAGCTGATCGACCAGCGGCATCTCGACGCCGATTCACTCGCGCGCATGCTGCAGATGGCGAGAGAGGCCGCCGACCGGTTCGCGGCCGAGGAGAACATCGAGGTCGAGTGGGAGCGAATCTGGAGCATCGAGCCGATCCTCTTCGACGAGACGTTGATCGGGCTCGCCGACGAGGCGATCCGCGAGGTGGCAGGGACGTCGCACCGGCTCCCGTCGGGCCCTCTGCACGACGCCGCCGAGGTCTCGCGCGCGGGCATTCCCACCGTGATGGTGTTCGTCCAGAGCCTGCGCGGCCTGTCGCACACGAAGCTCGAGGACACGAAGCGCGAGCATCTGGAGTTGAGCGTCGAGGCGCTTGACCGGCTCGCGTCGAAGACGCTCGCCTGGCTCACATGATTCACACCGCTGTCACCTTTCCCCCGCTCGGAGCGGCGTTTTCCGCGCACGGCGTCTGAGCCGCGTCTGAGCCGGCTCTGAGCCGGCTCAGAGGCAGTACGCGGGGACCCAGCCGGCAAAGTGGTCGAGCGGGACACTCGCGGCGCGCTGCGCGGCGGCGAGAATTCCGCCGGACGCGGCGGCGCCGTTGCCGACGCAGACGAACTTCACTCTGCGATCTTGACGGGGTAGGCTGACCGCGTGGCATTGAGCTTCGGCGTCACCGTCCTCCCAGACCCGCCGTACAGCCGGATGATCGAGCTGATTCAGTTCGCGGAGCAGCGCGGTTTCGAGTACGCCTGGACTTACGATTCGCACGTTCTCTGGCAGGAGTCGATCCCGGTGCTCGCGCTCGTCGCGGACCGGACCTCCACCATCAAGCTCGGTCACATGGTCACGAACCCCGGCACGCGTGAGCCGACCGTGCTCGCGAGCGCCTACGCCACCTTGCACGACATCTCCGACGGCCGGATGATCATGGGCATCGGGCGTGGCGACTCGGCCGTGCGCTACATCGGCCTGCAGCCGGTCAAGGTCGCGGAGTTCGAGCTGGCGCTGAAGATGATCAAGCCGTTCATGAACGGCCGCCTCGTCGACTGGAACGACAAGGACCTGCAGCTGAAGTGGGTTCGCCCCGAGCTGCCCGAGATCCAGATGCATGTCGCCGGCTACGGCCCGAAGGCCCTCGCCGTCGCGGGCCGGCAGGGAGACGGCGTGATCATCCAGCTCGCCGACCCCGACATCATCCAGTGGATCATGGCCACGGCCCGCCGTGCAGCCGAGGAGGCCGGCCGCGACCCGGCCGAGCTCAAGTGCATCGTCAGCGCTCCGAGTCACGTCACCGACGACCTCCAGGACGCGCGGGACCAGGTCCGATGGTTCCCGGCAATGGTCTCGAACCACGTTCAGGACCTGATCGACCGGTACGGCACCGACGGCAGCTCCGTCCCGAAAGCGCTCACCGACTACGTGCAGGCGCGCAAGTTCTACGACTACAACGAGCACTCGCGCGTCGGGGCCAAGCACGGCGAGTTCGTCACGGACGAGATCTGCGACCGCTTCTGCGTGATCGGAAACGTCGAACAGTGCTCGCAGAAGCTGCGCGAGCTTGCCGAAATCGGCGTCGACCAGTTCAACATCTACCTGATGACGCACAGCCAGGAGGAGACGCTGCAGTCCTACGGCGACAACATCATTCCCGGCTTCGCCGTCGCCTGAGGGCGGGACCAGGGTCGATTCAGGGTCGTACCCTATGGCGCGGCATGCGGGTCGGTCGGTAGCCTCGGTCACATGAACGCAAACGGTGCACAGATGAACCCGAACGGTGCGGTTGTGAGCGCAATCGACGTCTCCCGCCGCTACGGCGAAGGGGAGGCGGCGGTCGACGCCTTGCAGGGCGTCTCCCTCGACGTGCGGCCGGGCGAGCTCGTTGCGGTCATGGGCGCATCCGGTTCTGGCAAGTCCACACTGATGCACCTGCTCGCGGCGCTCGACAAGCCGACGGGCGGAACGATCAAGATCGCCGGCCAGGACGTCGGCTCACTCTCGGACCGTGACGTGACGATGTTGCGCCGCAAGCACATCGGATTCGTCTTCCAGTTCTTCAACCTGTTGCCGATGCTGACCGCGGAGGAGAACGTGGCGCTTCCTCTGTCGATCGCAGGTGAGAAGCCCGACCTCGTCTTCTTCGAGAACCTGCTCGAGCGCGTTGGGCTGACGAACAGGCGCGCACACCGCCCGTCGGAGCTCTCCGGCGGCCAGCAGCAACGGGTCGCGATCGCTCGCGCGCTCGTGTCCCAGCCGACGGTCGTGTTCGCCGACGAGCCGACCGGCAACCTCGACTCGAAGACCGGCGCCGGCATCCTCGAGCTCCTGCGCTCGTCGGCCGAGGAGCTCGGTCAGACGATGGTCATGGTCACTCACGACGCGCACGCGGCCGAGATCGCCGACCGCGTCCTGTTCCTGGCCGACGGCCGGATCGTCGAGGAGCTGCCGCGCAGTGGCGCGCCGGAGATCCTCGCGGCCATGGGTCGCGCCGGGACATGACCCGCGTCGCGCTCGCAGGCCTGCTCGGGCGGAAGCTCCGCACCGTGTTGACGGCGCTCGCCATCGTGCTCGGCGTCGCGATGGTCAGCGGCACGCTCGTCCTGACCGACTCGATCGACAAGGCGTTCAACTTCATCTATACCGACGTCCGCCAGGGCTCCGATGCGGTGATCAGCGGCAAGTCCGCGATCGGGAACGTCCAGGGCGGGCAGGGCACCTTCGCCCCCACCGTTCCCAGCTCGCTGCTCGCGAAGACACGTGCCTTGTCGGACGTGCAGGCTGCCGAAGGCAGCGTCAGCGGCGAGGCGCAGCTGATCGACCACAACGGCAAGGCGATCGTCTTCGGCGGTGCGCCGAACCTCGGCTTCAGCATCTCGAGCGGGGATTCTCCCTTCAACGTCCTCACACTCGTCAACGGCGCCTGGCCGAAGGGCAACGAGGTGGTGATCGACAACAGCACGGCGTCGAAGAAGCATCTGGTTGTCGGCGGGAACGTCGGTGTGCAGGCGGAAGGCCCGGTCGAGCAGTTCCGCATCTCGGGCATCGTCAAGTTCGGCTCGGCGTCCGCCCTCGGCGGCGCCACGCTCGCCGGTTTCGATCTCCCGACGGCGCAGGCGCTCTTCCAGAAGCATGGGCGCTTCGACGAGATCGCGGTGTCCCGGAAGCCCGGTGTGACGGATGCAAGCCTGGTCAGTCAGATCAAGTCGATCCTCCCGCCGACCGCGCAGGTGCGCACCGGCACGGCCCAGGCCGCCGAGGACGCGAAGCAGACCGACTCGTTCATCTCGTTCCTGCGCGGCTTCCTGCTCGCATTCGGCGGCATCGCGCTCTTCGTCGGCAGCTTCGTGATCGCGAACTCGCTGTCGATCACGATCGCTCAGCGCACGCGTGAGTTCGCCACCATGCGGACGCTCGGAGCGAGCCGCCGGCAGGTGCTGACCTCGATCGTGATCGAGGCGCTCGTGATCGGGATCCTGGCCGCCGTGACCGGGCTCTTCCTCGGGCTCGGACTGGCCAAGGGCCTGTTCAGGCTGTTCGATGCGGTCGGGTTCACCCTGCCGAACAGCGGCATCGTCTTCGGCACCTCCACGATCGTCATCTCGCTCGCCGCCGGGATCATCGTGACGCTCATCGCGAGCCTGCGCCCCGCGCTGCGTGCGACGCGCGTGCCGCCGATCGCGGCCGTACGGGAAGGCGCCACGTTGCCGGTCGGGCGCTTCCACCGCTTCCGCACGCTCGGCGCTGCGCTCACCACCGCGCTGGGCTTCGCCGCGCTTGCCTACGGGCTGTTCAAGCCGCACCTCGGCACGACCGGCGTTCTCGTTGCGATGGGGATCGGCGCGCTCCTCATCTTCATCGGCGTCGCGATGCTCTCGGAGCGGTTCATCCGGCCGCTCGCGTGGGCGATCGGCTGGCCGGCGACTCGCGTGGGCGGAGCTGCCGGCGCGCTCGCACGCGACAACGCCCGTCGGAATCCGCAACGCACCGCGTCGACCGCGGCGGCTCTGATGATCGGGCTGGCGCTCGTGACGCTGGTCGCGGTGCTCGCCGCCGGGATCACGTCGAGCTTCCGTGGTGCCGTGAACGACATCTGGCGGAACGCCGACTACGCGATCACCGCCCAGAACAACTTCACCCCCATCCCTCCGACTGCGGCGGATGCCGCAGCGAAGAACCCGATCGTCGAGGCGGTCGGCAACGTCCGCACGGGTGAGGTCGGCGCGTTCGGGAAGCGGCTCTTCGCCACCGCCGTCAACCCGCCGAGCAGCACGATGTTCCACCTGGATTGGATCACGGGCTCGCAGGCGACGATGGCGACGCTGGGGGATGACGGCGCGTTCGTCGACAAGGCGTACGCGAAGTCGCACAAGCTGGTCCCCGGCTCGCCGCTTCTGGTGACCTTCGCCGACGGGCAGCGGAAGACATTCAGGGTCAAGGGCATCTTCGATCCCCCGGCCGGCGGCTCGCCGTTCGGACGGGTGACGATCTCGCAGAAGACGTGGGACGCCTTCAACCAGAATCCCCGCAACCTCTACACCTTCGTCCGCGTGCAGGGCGGCGAGAACGCGTCGAACCTGGCCTCGCTCGAGACGACGCTCAAGAGCTACCCGAACGCGAAGGTGCAAACGCGCCAGCAGTTCATCGACAACCAGATCAGCGGTCTCAGTTCGGTCCTCAACATTCTTTACGTGCTGCTCGCGCTGTCCGTGATCGTCAGCCTCTTCGGGATCGTCAACACGCTCGTGCTGACCGTCTTCGAGCGCACTCGTGAGATCGGAATGCTCCGTGCGATCGGCATGACGCGACGGCAGGTGCGGCGCATGATCCGGCACGAGAGCGTGATCACCGCGCTGATCGGCGGCGTGCTCGGAATCGCCCTCGGCATCGTGCTCGGTGGGCTGCTCGTCGCCAGGGTCGACTTCATCCAGTTCGCGCTGCCGGTCACGTCCCTGGTCGTCTTCGCGATCATGACGATCATCGTCGGGATGCTCGCTGCGATCTTCCCGGCCAGGCGCGCAGCGCGACTGAACGTCCTGCAGGCTCTGCAGTACGAATGACCCAACGGGAAACGCTGGTGCGGCTGCTGCAGGCGCACATCGCATTCGACGCACGCGAGGAGGCTGACCGCATCGCGATGCTGCGGCTCGCCCAGGAACTGGCGGAGCCGCTCTCCCGCGACGAGCCGTCCGCGCACTTCACGGCCTCGGCGTTCGTGATCGACGAGGCCTGCGCCCGGATGTGTCTCGTCGAGCACGCGAAGCTCGGGCGTCTCTTGCAGCCGGGTGGCCACGTTGAGCCTGACGACCCCTCGCTCGAAGCTGCAGCCGTCCGCGAGGCGCGAGAGGAGACTGCGCTCGAGCTGGACCTGCATCCGACGGCGCCGCGACCCTTCGACGTCGACGTCCACCAGCTCCCGGAGCTTCCGGGAGAGCCCGCGCATTTCCATCTCGACGTGCGCTATCTGCTGATTGGCCGCGGAGAGCCGCGTGAGGGGGCTGCCTGGCACGCGATCGGCGCCGGCGTCGACGGCTCGGTCGAGCGGCTCGCAGCGAAGGCGCTGGCGCTCGCGCGCGTCTAGGTGACGAGGCCGAACTCGCGGCCGACCGTGACGAACGCGGCGAGAGCCCGTTCGAGGTGCGCAGGCTCGAGGGCTGCTGACATCTGGACACGCACACGGGCGGTCCCCTCCGGCACGACCGGAAAGCCAAAGCCGGTCACGAAGATGCCGTGCTCGAGCAGCCGCTCCGAAAAACGGATCGCCACGGCCGTCTCGCCGAGCACGATCGGGATGATCGCCGACTCGCCCGGGATCGGAGCGAAGCCTGCGTCGACGAGCATCGCCCGGAAGCGGCCGGTGTTTGCACGCAGCCGCGCAACGAGCGAAGGGTCGTCACGCAGAGCCTGGACAGCGGCCAGCGCACTGCAGGCCACGGTTGCCGGCAGAGCATTCGAGAAGAGCTGTGGGCGGGAACGCTGTGCGAGCAGCTCGCAGATGTCTGCGCTCGCGGCGACGTAGCCTCCGGCCCCACCGCCGAGCGCCTTCCCGAGCGTCCCGGTAACGACGTCGATCTCGCCGCGCAGCCCGAAATGCTCGGGCGTCCCGAGCCCGTGCTCGCCGAGAACGCCCACGCCGTGCGAGTCGTCGAGGATCACGATCGCATCGTGCTCGCGCGCGAGCGCCACGATCTCCGGAAGCCGCGCGAGGTCGCCCTCCATCGAGAAGACGCCGTCCGTGATCACGAGCTTCCGCTGGCCCGGGTCGCAGGCGGCGAGCTCGCTCCTGAGGGCCGCCAGGTCGGAGTGCGGGTAGATCGCCTTGCGGGCGGGTCGGGCGAGCCGGATCGCATCGACGATCGAAGCGTGGTTCAGTGCATCGGAGAGGATGACCGTGTTCTTGTCGGTGAGCGTGGGGACGAGCGCTTCGTTGGCGTTCCAGCAGGAGACGTAGCTCAGGGCGGCTTCGCTGCCCGACAGTTCCGCGAGTGCCTGCTCGAGCTTTGCGTGCGGCTCGAAGGTGCCGCAGATGAAGCGCACGGAGGCGGTGCCTGCACCGTAGCGGCGCAGGCCCTCGATCCCCGCCTCGACGACGCGCGGGTCGCCGGCGAGCCCGAGGTAGTTGTTCGAAGACAGGACGATCACCTCGCCGCGGCCGGCCATCTCGACGACCGGCCCCTGCGGGGTGAGCAGCGTGTTGAAGTGCTTGAACGTCCCGGCCGCGCGGAGCGCGTCGAGTTCCGCGCCGAAGGCGCGGGTGCTGCTCACCGGTGGACCCACTTGGCGAGCCCGGACAGCATCGGCTCCGGCTCCGCGGCGAGCGCGGGTGTCGCGCTGACGAGCGGCATCGCCGGCTCACCGCCCGGGTGGAGCACGATCTTGCACGCGTTCCCGGACTCGAGCTCCGCAAATGCAACCTCGAACTCCGTCAGTGGATAGCGGTGCGTGACGAGCGGCCGCAGGTCGACGACGCCGTGCTCGAGGAGCCACCGCGTGCGGTACCACGTGGCGAAGACCTCGCGACCGTTCACCGCGGTCACGTGCAGGTTCTTGAAGATCAGCGACTCGGCGATGTCCAGCTCGACGGGCGAGCTCGGGATGCCGAAGAGGACGACGTCGCCGCCGTTCCGGACGATCCGGAAAGCGTCCCGGACCGCACCCGCCGCGCCCGACATCTCGAACACGACGTCGAGACCCGCGCCCTCGTTCGCGTCGTGGAACCAGCCCGAGACGTCTGCGATCTGGTTGATGTTCGCGATCTCGGCGCCGAGGGCCTCGGCCAGCGACAGACGGAACGGCACGTGATCGGAGGCGAGCACACGGCCTGCGCCGGAGGCCCGCGCGATCGCGATCGTGAAGAGGCCGACCGGGCCACAGCCGAGTACGGCGACGGTGCGTCCCGGCAGATCCTGGGTGGAGGTCGCGAAGACCGCGTTCCCGAACGGCTCCTGCAGCGTCGCGATCTCGGGTGGGAGCTTCTCGCGATCGTTCTGCCAGATGACCGACTCGGGCACGACGACGAACTCGGCGAACGCTCCGTCGCGATCCACTCCGAGAATCTGCGTGCGCTCGCACATGTGCGCCCGTCCGGTGCGGCAGTGGAAGCACATCCCGCACGTGATGTGACTCTCTGCCGACACGTAGTCGCCCCGCACGACGGTGCGGACGTCCTCGCCCATCTCGACAACGGTGCCGGCGAACTCGTGACCGAGCGTCAGCGGCGGCTTGATCCGCGCCTTCGCCCAGTCGTCCCACTTGAAGATGTGGAGGTCCGTGCCGCAGACGCTCGCCGCCTCGACCTGTACCAGGACGTCGTGCGGCCCGGGCTCGGGGATCGGCACCCGATCGAGCACGAGGCCCGGCTCACGGCGCGGCTTGCGGATCGCCCACATCGTCTCCACCACTGGAGCCTCGCGCGCCCCCGGTGGACGGCCATCAGACCCACCCCCGATCGCAGCTAGGGGGTTTCCCCGATGATCGGAGCCTCGGCCGGCCGCACGATCCATGCGTGGTCCTGCCTCCCTACAAGATCAAGGTGGTCGAGCCGATCAGTCTGCCGGATGCCGCGGCCAGGTGCCAGGCGATCATCGCAGCCGGCTTCAACACCTTCTTGCTTCGTTCGGACGACGTCTACATCGACCTTCTGACCGACAGTGGCACCTCGGCGATGTCGCAGGCGCAGCGCGCCGCGATGGAGCTCGGCGACGAGTCGTACGCCGGCTCGCGCAGCTTCTACCGGCTCGAGGCTGCGATGCGCGAGGTGTACGGCTGGCGCCACTTGATCCCGACCCATCAGGGGCGCGGAGCCGAGCATCTGCTCTCGCGCGTGCTCGTGCAGCCGGGGCAGCTCGTGCTGTCGAACCTCTACTTCACGACGTCCCGCGTCCATGCGGAGCTGGCGGGCGGCGTCTGGACCGACATCTCGATCCCGGAGGCGCGCGATCCCGAGTCGCGCCATCCGTTCAAGGGGAACATCGACCTCGGCAAGCTCCGCGACCTGATCGTCCGCGAAGGGCGCGAGCGGATCGCCTTCGTGCGGCAGGAGGCGTGCCTCAACATGGCCGGCGGCCAGCCGTTCTCGCTCGAGAACCTGCGCGCGGTCCGTGCGCTCACGCGGGAGCTCGACGTGCCGTTCTACCTCGACGCGACGCGCTCGTCGGAGAATGCCGTCTTCATCGCAGAGCGGGAGGTCGGACAGGCCGACCGGCCGTTGCGCGAGATCCTCCGTGAGATCGCATCGCTCGCGGACGGGGCGGTGTTCTCCTCGAAGAAGGATCACTTCGTCCCGATCGGAGGCTTTCTCGCCACCGACGACGACGACGTCGCGCGCAAGGCGCGCGAGCTCGTCGTCGTCTACGAGGGCTTTCCGCACTACGGCGGGCTCGCCGGTCACGACATGGAGGCGCTCGCCCAGGGGATTCGCGAGGCTGCGGACGAGCCGACGGTCGCCCACTACGTCGGGCAGGTGCGCTACCTGGCCGGTCTGCTCCAGGAGGCAGGCGTCCCGATCGTCGAGCCCGTCGGCGCCCACGCCGTGTTCCTCGACGCAAAGCGTTTCCTGCCGCACCTGACGCAGGAGCAGTTCCCTGCCCAGATGCTGGCCGCCGCGATCTACGTCGCGGGCGGTGTCCGCTCGATGGAGCGCGGCATCGTCTCCGGCCGGCACGGAACGGAGCCCTACGACGGCCTGGAGCTCGTGCGGCTGACGATCCCGCGGCGTGCGTACAGCCGCGAGCACCTCGACTACGTCGCCGACACCGTTCTGCGCGTGTTCGCAAGGCGCGACGAGATCCCGGGCCTCGAGTTGGTCTACGAGCCGCCGACCCTGCGGTTCTTCCAGGCGCGGTTCGAGCCGCTCGCACCCGTCCCGTCGTTCGAGGGCGAGCCGCTCAGGCGCGGAAGCCCGGTGCAGGCTCGATTCGGAGCGGTGAACTGGGCAAGCCCGAGACCGGTTCGGTCACGTTGAAGCCGTCCGGCGCGACGTCGTTCGGCGCGTCGGGATGGAAGAGGGCGGCGAGCAGTTGGATCTGCGCGCGCCCGGGGCCGAGCTCGTACTGGCCGCCGCCGTACAGCGCGATGCCCTGCTCCCCGCACGCGTCGTAGAAGTCGAACAGCCGTTTCACCGATCCGAACCGTGACGGCTTGCAGTTGAGCGCGCGCGGCTCGAACGGCAGCGCCTCGACGTCTGTCCATTCGTGGATCCCGGCGTCCCAGGTGATGCGTTCACGGTGCTCGGCCAGGATCGCCGAGGTCTTCGGTGTGAGGGCTGGATCCTCGAGCCAGGCGCCGGGGAAGGCGGCGACGACGCGACGGTAGAGCTCGGGGTCGGGCGGCGCGCCGAACTCACCGCGGTAGATGCCCTTGAAATCGACGGTGTCGACGCGGCCGGTGGCTGCGAGCGACGCCACGATCCCGTCCGTCCAGTCACTGCCCGGATCGAGCTTGAAACGAAGCTCGGGGTACAGCGCGAGCCAGCGCGGCACGTTGGCGACCCGCGTCGAGACCACGAAGCGAAGCGGCTGCGGCGTACGCCCCACTGCCTCGCCGAGCGACAGCCCGGCCTGTCTCAGCGCAAGGTCGAGTGCCGCCGACTCGAGCCCCCAGCGCCGGTACTCGGTCTGGCCCGACTGGAGCAGCGAGAACGACTCGAGCGTGTGCTCGCCTGCAAGCGGCAGCTCCCCGCCGTGCTCTTGGAACCGCGTCTGTTGCGCCGGGTCGTAGTCGACCTCCTCGCCACGTCCTTCCTCGCCGCGTCCGTGCAGGACGATGACGGTGCGGCGCAGCGTGAAACCGCGGGCGACCTCGCGTTCGAGCGGCTCGAGGTAGTAGCCGTCGATGTGGAGCGGCAGGGTGCGGATGCTGTCGTAGGTCGCCATTGCTGTGCACCCTAATGATCCGAATTCAAGTCTTGCGCCGTTCGAGGTGCTGCGCGAGCGCGTCGAGGCGGTCGTCCCATTCCGTGCCCGTGCTGGTGAGCCGGTAGCGCGTCTCGCGGCCCCGGCGCTCGGCCTGGACGAGGCCGGCGTCCGCGAGCGTGACCAGGTGCTTCGAGACCGCCTGGCGCGTCATCGGCAGCTCGCCGGTCAACTCGGTGGCGGTTGCCGTGCCGCGGGCGGACAGGTAGCCGATCACCTGCCGGCGGCTCGGGTCCGCGAGGGCGCCGAAGACGAGATTCAGCGACTCAGGCTGCATCGATCAACGGCAGACCAGTGCCGAGGCCTGCAGGTCGAGCGCGGTGCTCCAGGCAGGGGACGACTCGACGACGGTCAGTCTCGTGCCGCCGGCGTCGTCTTCGAGCGTGAACTCGACCTCTCCCTCGTCGTCCCATTCGAAGGCGAGCCGCCGCTCCGGCTCGACGTCGGTGACGGTGGCGTGACGTTCCTCGCCGTTCGACCAGCGGAAGCTCATGTCGCCGCCGGGCCGCAGGTCGAGATCGACGTCGTTGGCGAACCAGTCCGCGAGCCGGTCGGGATCCGTCAACGCCTCCCAGACATCCTCGCGCGGCGCGGGGAGGACGATTTCCTTCCTGATCATCTGCAACCTCCTGGTTGCGCTAGAGTGCAACCGACAAGTTGCACATTATCTCAGGAGGTCGACGTGCTGGTGGGATCTGTCGTGCCGATGGTCGTCGAGCAGGACGGGCGCTGGGAGCGCTCCTTCGACATCTACTCGCGTCTGCTGCGAGAGCGCATCGTGTTCCTCGGCCAGGAGGTCGACGATCAGATCGCGAACCTGATCGCGGCGCAGCTCCTGCATCTCGATGCGCAGGATCCGGACCGGGACATCTACCTCTACGTCAACTCGCCCGGCGGGTCTGCCTATGCGGGCATGGCGATCTACGACGCGATGCAGTACGTCAAGTCGGACGTGTCGACGGTCTGCCTGGGCATGGGGATGAGCGCGGCCGCGATGATCCTCTCCGGTGGTGCGGCCGGCAAGCGGTTTGCGCTGCCGAACGCGAAGATCATGATCCACCAGGGCTCCGGCGGCTTCCGTGGCACGCCCGCGGACATTCAGATCGCGGCCCGCGAGATCCTCGACATGACACGCCGCATGGCCGAGATCATCTCGCGGCATTCCGGCCAGGATGTCGACCAGGTGCTGCGCGACATCGACCGCGACCGCTTCATGTCGCCCGAGGAAGCCGTCGAGTACGGGCTCGTCGATGGGGTGATGGAGCCTCGTTGACGAGGTTCGACCGGGCTCAGAACCAGCTGGTCGGCGGCCAGTAGGTGAACAGCACGGGCCCGACGAGACTCGCTTTCGGGACGCTCCCCCACATGCGGGAGTCGCAGGAGTGCACCCGGTCGTCTCCCATGAAGAAGTACCGGCCGGCAGGCACGTGCCAGCTGTTCGTGATCCTGTCCCGCAACTTCGGGTCGACGTACGGCTCGTGGAGAGCCTTGCCGTTGATCGAGACATAGCCGTCTCGCTCCGACACGGTGTCCCCGGGCAGGCCGATCAGCCGCTTGACGAAGGTGCCGCCGATCCCGCAGGCCTGCGACGGCGCGTGGAAGACGACGATCTGCCCCCGTTTCGGGCTCGCGAAGCGGTAGGAGAGCCGGTTCGCGATCACGCGGTCGTTGACGCGACCCTCACACCACGCACCGGGCTTTGCGCAATGGAGCGTCGGCTCCATCGAGGAGGACGGGATGCGATACGGCTTGGCGACCTCGGCTTCGAACACGAGCACGAGCAGCAGAGCGACGCCGATCGTCACGACCCAGTCGAGAACCTTCCGCAGCCCCGGCACTCGGGGCATGGTAGTCATGCGCCGCGGGTCGTCCGCGGGGCGCGCCGAGCAGCTGCGACGACGCGCTCCACGGCCTGCCTGAGCGCGCCTGGAACGGCGCCGTCGCCGGTCTGGAAGCGCTTCCAGGCGGCAGCAGGCTTGCCGCGGCGAACGCGGACCCCCGTCACGCCTTCGAAGTCCGGGATCAGGGTCACCGTACGGCGCTTCCCGGCGGCGCGGAGGATCGTCTCGTTTGCAACCCGCTCGGCCTCGGCAGGCATCGAACCGCGCGGCGCATCGCGGTCGTGCACCACGACGTACGGGATCGCGCAGGCATTGCAGATCTCCACGAAGAGCGGGATGTTCCCCTTGCCCGCACAGTCGATCACCGCGATCGCCTCCTGGTCGGCGTCGAGGCCGAGTGCCTGGAAGACGAGTGGGAACACGAGCTTCTCGGTTCGGCCCTCGACGAGCAGCACCGCGCGCGAGAGGAAGAGCTCGGCGCGCTCGGCATCGAGCTCGCTGACGAGCCGGAACGTGCGCTGCTCCGACAGCGCCTTCGGCTGCAGGAGCGTCGTGCCCGTGCGGTCGTCGTGCCGGACGAGCACGAGCTCTTCGAGCCGGTCGACGCCGAGGAACACGGGCGCGTGGGTCGAGTACATCACCTGGTTGCGCCCGCGCGCGGCCAGCCGCCGCAGCAGGCGGTGCAGGTGACGCTGAGCCGGGGGCGTCAGGTACAGCTCCGGTTCCTCGATCAGGATCACGAGGTCCTTCACGCGTGCTCTGATCAGCCCGGCGATCGAACGGATGAGCGAGAGCCCGCCGTCGCTGGTCGTCTCGTCGCGCACGACTCCGATCGCTCGTCTGGCGGGCGAGTCGGTGCGGGCGATCAGCGTCGACGGTCGGAGGTGCGCAGGGAAGAAGAGTGCGTGCGGCGCGCCCTCGCGGTTCAGGTTCAAGGTCGCAGGCGGCCGCGCGTCGAGGAACAACGTTCGCTCGCCGACGACCGCCTCGACGTGCACGCGCGAATAGCCGCGAGACACGTCCTCGCCGGTCGGCATCGGCGCGGCGGCTTCCAGCAGCGTCCAGATCGCCGAGAGCACCGTCGACTTGCCCGACGACGACTCGCCGACGAGCACGCAGGTCCTGCCGGGCTCGAGGACGACGTCGCGGGCACCGCGGTATCCCTGGATCGTGACGCGGCTGATCAAGGCCATCCGCCTAGCCGCGCAGCGTGTTCTTCACGAAGAACAGGAGGTTCGCGGGACGCTCACCAAGGCGGCGCATGAGGTACGGGTACCACTCGGGGCCGTACGGTGTCGCGACGAGCACCTTGTACCCGCGCCGCACGAGGTCGAGCTGCAGGTTCGGCCGCACGCCGTAGAGCATCTGGAACTCGAAGCGGTCGCGGTCGATCGCGTGCGTCTCGGCGTAGCGGATCGCGTGCTCGATCAGCGACTCGTCGTGCGTGGCGACTGCAGTGTGAGCGATGCTCGTCAGCATCCGCTCCATCAGTCGCGCATAGACGGCGTCGACGTCGGCTTTGTGCGGATAGGCGATCGACTGCGGCTCCAGGTACGCGCCTTTGACGAGGCGAAGGTTCGGTTCGAGGTCGAGCAGCGATTCGAGATCGCCAGGTGTCCGGTAGAGGTAGGCCTGCAGCACCGTGCCGAGGTTGTCGTAGCCGGCCTCGCGCAGCCTGCGAAAGATCCGGAGCGTTGCATCGACGAACTGCGACTGCTCCATATCGATGCGGATGAACGACCCTTGCTCGAGCAGGCGGCGCAGGTTCTCGAAGGCCAGCTCCTCGTCGATGTCGAGACCGAGATGCGTGAGCTTCAGCGCCACGTTCGCCTGCAGTTCCTCCGCCGCGATGCGGTCGATCACCTCGCGATAGGCCGTGACGACCGCCTCGGTCTGGGTCGGCTCGAGCACGCCTTCGCCGAGGAGCGTCGTGTTCGCCGCGAGGCCCTGCTCGTTCAGACGGCGGAGGACCGCGATGCACTCGTCGAGCGTCTCGCCCGCGACGAAGCGCGCGGCCCCGAGCCGGCGGCCGTGCCGTCGGACGAGGCCCTGGACGCGCCGGCTGTCGGCCGCTGCGAGGATCCCCTTGCGGAGAGTCGCATTGGCGGTGCCGTTCAGCTGTGCGAGAGCAGCCATTCGTGCACGTCGGCGACGCGGTTCTCCAGCAGCGTGAGGTGCCCGTTCACGTCGTCGATCCAGGCCTCCGCGCCGGATACGCGCGCGGCGAGCCATTCGCCGTGCGACACCGCCACGAAGCGGTCGTCGGCGCCGTGGACGATCAGCGTCGGACGCGAGATGTCGGCGACATCGAAGCCCCAGGGCGCGGCGAATGCGAGATCGTCGTCGATCCAGCCGTCGGCGCTGGGCTCGATGCCGTGGCGCATGCCCTCGTGTATCCAGGCGGCGAGCGGACCGGTGAGCGCCGCGCGGTCGGCGGGGCCGAGGAGTGACCGGAACATCTGGTCCAGTTCCTCCGCGCTCAGCCCGAGCATCTGGGTGCGGTCGCGTTCCATGGCAGGGCGAAGCGCCTCCTCGCCGGCAAGGACGAGATCGAACTCCTTCACGTTGTCCTCTCCCATCCCTGCATGCCAGTCGAGGCCTTCGGCTCCCCACGGCGCCACGCCCGCGAGGGAGGCGGCCGCGATCAGCCGGTCGCCGCAGAGCGCCGCGCAGGCGAGGGCATGGGGGCCGCCGCCCGAGATGCCCCAGGTCGCATACCGGTCGAGGCCGAGGGCGTCGGCGATCGTCTCGATGTCGGGGACAACGGCAGAGATCGACCGGCCGCGGTGGCGGGACGAGCCGCCGTATCCAGCCCGGTCGTAGCCGATCAGGCGAACGCCGGGGGTGGTCCAGCGGTCGTAGAGCACGCCGGAGCCCGGCGTGCCGTGGTGGACGATCACGGGCAGGCCGCTGGGGTCGCCCGCCTCATGCAGTTCGAGTGACCGGCCGTCGGGGGTCGTGATGAGGGTTGGCATCCCGCCAGCTTTCCAGGTTTGGCGAGGGCGCGGAGGCCGTCGCGGCGGCTTGGTCTAGGGCGCCAGGTTCGCCTGCCAGGAGACGCTGAAGGACCGGCCGTCCGTCGACAGGTCGCTCGGCACGGCCCCGATGCCCGGCCCGAGTGGGTCGCCGCTTCCGAAGAACCGGCTGGTCGTCCCGCCGCTGATCAACTCGATCGCGGTCGGCGTCCAGCTCGGGTCGGTGATCGTGCCGGGGTGTGTGTTCCCGATCGCCGCGGCGTTCGTGAACGTGACGTCCCCGAACCGGGTCAGCGGAACGGGGGTGCACCGGCCGCTCGGCGTGCAGTTCGAGGGCGCTTCTGCGATCCATTCGGCCGACGACACGTCCAGCGGCTGCGTCAACGTCAGCGTCTTCGAGAACCGCGTGTGCCGCGTCAGGTTCTTCAGGCTCATCTTCACCGTCTGTCCATTGACGAGCACGGCGGCGTTGACGCGGTCCCCGGCGCGGATCTTGAGCGGGATCGGGACGGAGGCAGCCGGCACGATCTCCCACCAGGCCCCGTAGGTGGGTGTGGAGCTGCTGCCGTCGCAGGAGACGCTGGTGCCGAGTTGCTCGAGCGCCACGGACGCGGGGTCGTTGCCGCCGAGGCCGACCCAGAAGGCCGCCGCGTCGGTGCGCCCGGACGCGCAGGTCGCCTTCGGCTGGATCCACGTCCCCGTCACGTCGCTGAACGTCGCTAGGCCTCCGGCCGGCGCGACGGCGACGTACCCGGACCAGTTCGAGCTCACCTCGGGCGGCGCGGCGAAGGCCGCGCCCGCGACTGCCAGCGACGCGGCGAGCGCAGTGACGACCGCGATCGAGGCCTTCAGCACCGGCTGAACCTATTGGGCGTGCCGAAGAACGCGCTAAGAGCCGGGTTACGGATCTGTTAGCGGCGGCGTGAAGCCGGGTCGTCGAGGTGGGGTGGCCGCCAGCCGGCGTCCGCAGGGTTCAGGTTCGTGCCGGGCGGGACGATCTCGTCGATCGCGTCGAGGACGTCGTCGGTCAACCGGACGTCGACCGCGCCGAGCTGGCCCTCGAGCTGTTCGAGCGTGCGCGGCCCGACGATCGCGGCCGCCACTGCCGGATGGCGGATCACGAATGCGAGCGCGAGGTGCACGAGGCTGATTGCCGCCTGGTCGGCGAGCTGCGCGAGACGCTCGACGGCCTCGAGCTTCTGCTGGTTCCCGGGGATCGAGAGGTCGTAGCGCGCCGGGATCCTCGCGGCCCGGTGGCTCGTGACGTCGCCTCCCTCCCGGAACCGGCCCGAGAGCCACCCGCCCGCGAGCGGGCTCCACGGGATCACGCCCATCCCGTAACGCTCGCAGACCGGCAGCACCTCCGTCTCGATCCCGCGGACGAGGATCGAGTACGGCGGCTGCTCGCAGACGTAGCGGGCGAGCTTGCGTCGCTCGGCCACCCACTGCGCCTCGACGATCTCGGAGGCCGGGTACGTCGACGAGCCGAGGTAGCGGATCTTGCCCGCACGCTGGAGGTCGGTCAGCGCGCCGAGCGTCTCCTCGTGCTCGGTCCACGGATCCCAGCGGTGGATCTGGTAGAGGTCGATCCAGTCGGTCTGCAGGCGGCGCAGGCTTGCCTCCACCTCCTGGATGATCCACCGGCGGGAGTTCCCGCTCATGTTCGGGTCGCTGTCGTGCATCGTCCCGTGCACCTTCGTTGCGAGGACGACGGAGTCGCGACGGCCCTTGAGCGCCTTGCCGACGATCTCCTCGGATTCGCCGCGCGCGTAGACGTCGGCGGTGTCCACGAAGTTGATGCCTGCGTCGAGAGCATGCTGGATGACGCGGATCGACTCGCCGTGGTCGGGATTGCCCCACGCCCCGAACATCATCGCGCCGAGACAGAGAGGGCTGACGCTGACGCCGGTGCGGCCGAGCTCGCGGTGTTCCATCACGCTCGTGATACCAGAGACGTCAGGTCACGGAGACGACGAACCGGCGCGCGGCGTACGCGTGTGCGGTCTCGCCGTGGGTCAGCGCGAAGGTGACCGTCACCTTGCCTCGCCCGATCGCCTTGTACACGACGACGACGTTCGCGCCGACGTCGGCCTCGGAGAGCTCACGCAGGACCTTCGGGTCGACGGTCCGCCCCAGCCGCCAGCTGCGGCCGCTTGCTGCGTGCGGGAGCGCAACGGCGACGAGCTGGCCGAGCTGCGTCGCGACGTGCTGTGTCGGGCCTGCCGGCAGCGGCCCGACGGGCGGTGCCGACGCGGCAGCGGGTGCGGCGAGGACGAATGCGGCCGCCAGCGCCGCGAATGCGAGACGCACAGACATGTGTGAGAGGACCCCCTGATCGCTTCCAACGACAACCGTACACAGCGGACACAGGTCTGCAGTAGGGTCGAGCTGTGGCCGCGATCGAGGTGAGCGACCTCTGCAGGACGTACCGTACGCACGCCGGGATCGTCCGAAGACGACGCACCGACGTGCAGGCACTCGCCGGGATCAGCTTCGAGGTGGAGCGGGGCGAGCTGTTCGGCCTGCTGGGACCGAACGGGGCCGGGAAGACCACCACGATCAAGATCCTGACGACCCTGCTGCTGCCGTCGTCGGGGAGCGCCAGGGTGCTCGGCTTCGACCCGGCACGCGAGCCCGGTGAGATCCGCCGCCGTGTCGGGCACGTGTTCGGGGGCGATCGCGGCCTCTACGATCGCCTGTCGGCGCTCGACAACCTGCGCTACTTCGCCGATCTCTATCGAGTGCCGGTGCGAGAGAAGAAAGCGCGCATCGACTTCCTGCTCGAGCTCGTCGGGTTGAAGGGGCGCGAGCGGCAGCGGGTCGAGACCTACTCACGTGGCATGCGCCAGCGGCTCCACATCGCGCGAGGGCTCTTGCACGATCCGGAGGTCCTGTTCCTCGACGAGCCGACGATCGGCCTCGATCCGGTCGGTGCACGCGAGGTTCGCGAAACGATCGCCGGCCTGCGCGACCAGGGCAAGACGATTCTGCTGACCACCCACTACATGTATGAGGCCGACGAGCTGTGTGGGCGAATCGCGGTGATCGCCGACGGCCGATTCGCCGCTGCCGGGACACCGGCCGAGCTGAAGGCCCGCGTCGTCAACCGCACGATCATCGAGATCGAGGCCTTCGGCGCGCTGGCAGGCGTGCTGGACCGTCTACGCGCGCTCCCGGGCGTCATCTCCGTCTCGACCGAGTCGCGAGATCAGGCCGAGGTGATTCTCGTCCAGTCGAGCGTCGGCTCGGAGCTGACGCATTCACTGCTGCGGGAGCTCGACGGCATCACGCTCGGCAAGGTGATCGCGCGCGAGCCGACGTTGGAGGACGCCTACGTGGAGTTGGTGCAGGCGGCATGATGCGCGCGTTCTTCAGCGGCATGCGCGTGCACGTCGTTCAATTCTCGCGCAACCCATTCGACCTCAGCGGCGTCTTCCTGTGGCCGATCCTCTACGCGTCGATCGCCTACTACCTGCTCGACGCGAAGAACGACCCGAAGCTGCTGCTCAGCGCCTCCCTCGGCGCTGCGGTGATGCTCATGTGGTCGCTCGTCGTCATCGGCTCGTCGAATGCGCTCGAGAACCAGCGCTGGCTGGGGACGCTCGAGCTCCTCGTCGCCGCGCCGGTGCCGTTCGCGGTGGTGATCGCGCCGATCTGCGTCGCGAGCGGGTTCGTCGGCGGCTACGGGATCGCCGCGACGCTCCTCTGGGGGCGCGTGCTCTTCGGCGTGCCGCTGTCCGTCGGCCATCCGTTCGCGTTCGCCGTCGCCTTGCCCGCGTGCATGCTCGCGATCGGGATGCTCGGGCTCGTGATGGCGTCGACATTCGTGCTCTACCGCGCGGCGTTCAGCCTGGGGATCGCGCTGCAGTACCCGGTCTGGATCGCCACGGGGCTCCTGGTGCCGCTCTCGACACTGCCGGCGTTCGTCCACGAGATCGGCTGGTTCCTCGGGCCGTACTGGGGGTTCCTCGCGATCCACGAGGCGGTGTTCGGCTCGTCTCCGTGGCAGTACATCGGCATGTGCGTGGTCGTCAGCACCGGGTACTTCGTCCTCGGTGCGCTCTGCCTGCGCGCCTTCGTGCACGTCGCGCGCGCCCGGGGGACGTTGAAGCTGACGTGAACTCGCTCAGGGTGTTCTTCGTCGGCGGGCTCATGAGCTACCGCGCCCTCTTCAACTGGATCAACCCCTGGGTGTTCTTCCCCCACACCCTCGGCTACCCGATCTTCGAGATCCTGTTCTTCGCCTACCTCGGCCGGTTCGCCGACGTCGAGTCGGACAAGTTCTTCCTGATCGGCAACGCGTTCATGGCGATCGCGATCACCGGGTTCTTCGGGATGGGGAACTCGATCGGCGGCGAGCGTCGATCGCAGACGCTGTCGACACTGCTCGCGTCTCCGGCGAATCGCTTCGCGCTCTTTCTCGGCCGGGCGGTGCCCTCGATCCTCACGGGGTTCCTCGTCGCCGCCCTGGCGTTCACGATCTGCAGCCTGATCCTCGGGGTGCAGTTCTCCGCGAGCGAGCTCGGCGGCTTGGCCGTCGCCGCGCTGATCGCGTCGTTCGCCTGCACGTCCTTCGGCCTCTGCCTCGGCGGACTCGGACTGCGCGGGCGCAGCGTCTCGCTGTTCGCCGACATGATCGGTGGCTCGATGCTGCTCGTCTCCGGAGCGAACGTGCCCTTCGACCGCCTGCCCGCTCCGGTGCAGGCGGTCGGCCGCGTGTTGCCGCTCACCCACGGGATCGCAGCCGGCCGTGAGCTCGGCGCGGGCGCTTCGCTCAGGTCGGTCTCGGGGCTGCTCGGCACCGAAGCCTTCGTGGGTTGTGTGTACCTCGTGATCGGCATCGTGATGCTGCGCCTGTTCGAGTATCAGGGCCGACGCGCGGCGACGCTCGAGACGTTCTAGCTGGCTATGCTCGAGGGGTGACGACGACCGCGCGCACGATCCAGAGCGAGAGCGAGCTGCGCGCGATCGTCGGATCGCCGTCGCAGCTCGTCGCCGGGAAGATCGCAGATCGCCTGAACGGCCTGACACGCCAGTTCATCGAGCGCTCCCCGTTCCTGTGCATCGCGACGGCCCGGCCCGACGGAGGGCTCGACGTCTCCCCGCGCGGCGATCCCGCGGGCTTCGTGCGCATCATCGACGAGCGGACGCTGCTCTTGCCCGACCGGCCGGGCAACAAGATCGCCGATACCTTGACCAACCTGCTCGTCGACGATCGGGTCGCGCTGCTCTTCCTGATCCCCGGTGTCGGCGACTCGTTTCGCGTCAACGGCCGGGCCGCCGTGACGGACGACGAGAGCGTGCTGGCGGCGAGCACCGTCGACGGGAAAGCCCCGAAGCTCGGGATCCTCGTCACGATCGAGGAGGCTTACACGCAGTGCTCGAAGGCGTTGATCCGCTCCGACCTCTGGAACCCCGACAAGCACCTCGACCGGGACGAGCTGCCGAGCGGCGGTGAGATCATGCGTGCGATCAGCGACCCCGAGCTCGACCCGGAGCAGTACGACCGGGAGCGCGCCGAGCGGTACGCTCGCCGCGAAGGGCTCTACTAGACGCTCAGCGGCGCCGCGCGCGGACAAGTCGGGCGGCGAGCAGCGTCGCCGTCACGGTGAGGACGAGCCGGACGGCCTTGGAGCCGCGCAGCTTGGAGACGCCGCTCGCCCGCTCCTCCATCGTGACGGGCACTTCTTCGAGCCTCAGCCCGGCGTTCGTGACGCGGATCAGGGCCTCCACCTCGGGAGCGCCGCTCTGGAAGGTCTCCGCGAGCAGTGGCAGCGCCTTGGCGTTGACGGCGTACAGGCCGCTCGTCGCATCGCCGAATGGACGGCTGAGCACGAGCGCCATCGCCCGGCGCAACGTCGCGGTGCCGAGCCTGCGCGCTGGGCTCGGCCGGTACCGGTAGGCGGGGTAACCCTCGCCCGACACGAAGCGCGAGCCGACGGCGACATCGCAGAAGTCGGCCCGCACGAGCGCGAGCAGGCGGGCGAGCTCGTGCGGCGGGTGCTGCCCGTCGGCGTCGACGCGGCCGCAGTAGGCATAGCCGTGCTCGAGCGCCCAGCGATAACCCGCAGCGATCCCGAAGCGCAGCCCAAGGTTCGAGCCCAGCGAGTGCACCTCGGCGCCGTGCTCTCGCGCGACCTCGGCCGTGCGGTCGGTCGAACCGTCGTCCACGACGAGGACGTCGGCGTCCGGGATCTCTGCGCGCAGCCCGTCGAGCACCGCGGGCAGATTGTCCTCCTCGTTCCAAGCGGGGATGAAGACGACGGTGTCTTTCACGCGCTCTCGAGCTCCGCCTGGGCCGCCCGCACCTGACGGGCCATGACCGTGACCGCGCCGAGCTCCCACGCGACGGCGCCGGGGGTCGGCACGACGGGAGCGAGACGAAACCGGACCGCGACGCCGTGGGGCCGGTAGATGCGGCTGAAGATCCAGCGTGTCCGGAAGAGATGCAGCGGGGCACAGAACACGACCGCCTGGGTCACACCGCGTTCGAGCAGGAGCGGGAGCGTGCGGGCAGCGTTCTCGGCGGTGGTCGAGGCCGTCTCCTCGGTGACCAGGTCTGCTGCCGGGCCGCGCCAGAGCGACCGCATCTGCGCTGCCTCCGACGGGCCGCTGTCGGGGGCCCAGCCCGTGAAGACGACGAGTCGCGCATCGACCCGGCGGGCGTAGCGCTCGGCCTCGGTGACGATCCGCCGGCACGCGCGGCTGATGCGGTACGAGCCGTCGCGCCGGAAGAGGCCGTTTCCGAGCACGATGAGGGCCGCGTGGCTGATCGCTCCAGCGTACGCCGGTCAGGCAGGCGCCGCGGCCGCCGGGCGCTGCCCGACCTTCCACGTCGCCGCCGCCAGGAGGCCGGCGACGAGGGTCGGGACGACGGTGAGGAAGCGGTAGACGAGCGTTGCGGTGACTGCCTGCGCATTGCCGGCGCCGAACGCGACCAGCACGCCCGTCAACCCCAGCTCGACGAAGCCGACGCCGCCCGGCGTGATCGGGATCGAGCCGAGGATCCGCGCGATCGTCCAGGCTGCGAACGCCTCGACGATCGTCACCTCGGTGTCCGAGACGCCGATCGCGCGCAGGGAGGCGAGCAGGATGAGGAAGACCGTCAGGTGACCGGCGAGCGTCGCCGTCGTGAGGAAGAACCAGCGCCTGCGGATCAGTTCGATCGTCTCCTCGCGGAAGCGCACGAACGACGCGCCGTTCCACTTCACCGGCGCCTTGTGAACCAATCCTTTGGCCCAGCTGGCAAACCGGGCCGCGCGATCGCCGATCCGCCCTGCGAGGCGCTCACTGGAGAGGCCGATGGCGAACGCCGCGACGATCACCGCGAACACGACGAGGCCGACGATCGCGACGAGCTCGAGCGTGTGGTTCCGTCCTCCCTCGGCGACGACCCCGGCGACCGCGATGATCGGGAAGCCGAGGATCACGAACTGGTTCCAGACACCCGTGACGACGACCGCGAGCCCGACGGGGCGGCCGCTGAAACCCCACGCACGCAGCATCGCGAACGACGTCGCCATGCCGACTGCTGCACCGCCCGGTGCGACCATCGAGAGCGCTGTCGACGCAAGCGTGACGCGAGCCGCGTGGAAATACCGCAGACCCGGAAGCGCAGCGACGAGCGGCGGCGCATAGGTGGCGAGGTTGAGGGCGGTCGCAAGGGCGAGCACGACGAGCCACTGCCACGAAAGCGTCTGGACGACGTCCCAGACCTCGCCGTAGTTCGCGATCCGCGGCAGTGCGAACGCGAAGACGCCCCCGATGACGAGGACGGACGCAACCACGCCGATGATCCGCGCGCGGCCGGTTCGGCGCTTCCGGTGCGCGTCGGCGAGCTCCACCTGGACGAGCTCGTCTTCCGGCTCGGCCGAGAGGCCTGCTTCGATCTCGCTCGAGGACACAGGTCAAGTATCCCGCGGAGTGGTGAATCCCGTTGGCGCTGGACGCTGCCGGCTCGCTGTGCTGAGATGCAGTGGTGTCGATGACCGAGATCGCCCTGTGAGCGCCGGCGGCAGAGCCCGCACGCGCGGGCAGGTCCTGCGCCGGGTCGCGCTGATTGCGGGCGCCCTCGTCCTGCTGGCGCTCCTGCTCCTGGCCACGGGCCACTGGGTGCTGGGGATCATCGTCGGGGCCGTCGCGGCCGCAGCCGTCTGGGGGTACCTCCAGGCACGCAGCGTGCGCTGATGCCGGGCCGCCCAGCTGGTGGGGACAGCCCGGCATCTCAGGTACGTGGCTCACCCGCCAGGCGGATTCACACGCTCAGCATCCGCCTCTCGCCTGCGACCCCTCGGTGGCAGGCAAGGTGATCGCGCATGTCGCGCAGTTCAAAGGTGGCGTCGCACGCCTCTCCTTCGTGATTCCGAGGAGCGCAAAGGGGAAGCTCCTGAAGGTGCACCTGACGATCAGAAACGGTGCCTCGGCGGCGAGCACGACCGCCACCTTCCGGGTCAAGTAGGGCTGACGACCGAACGGCGCGACCGCTCACGGTCGCGCCGTTCGGTCCACGTCTCGCTCAGCCGCAGCCGGTCGACGTGCCGCAATCGCGGCACGTGTAACACGTTCCCGCGCGCACCATGCGCCCGCCGCAGCGGTTGCACTCGATTGCGTCCTCGTGTGGGTTGAAGAGCGCAGTCTGGCCCGGCGCAGGTGTCTCGACGTGCGCCGGCTCGCCGTTGGCGATCCGGTCGGCCATCTGCGCCCGTACCTCCATCGAGAGGATGCCCGCCTCCTCCTGCTGGTCGACCGAGAGGAACTTCTTGCCGAACCAGCGGAAGATGTAGTCGGGGATCGACTTCGCGGCGCGGATGTCCGCGTCGTTCGTCAAGCCGGAAGGCTCGAAGCGCAGATGCGAGAGCTTCGAGACATACACCTCCGGCGGCACGCCGTACTGCAGCCCCATCGAGACGGCGATCATCAACGAGTTCATCAGGCCCTGCAGCGTCGTTCCGTCCTTGGCGATGTCGACGAAGATGTCGCCGGGCGATCCGTCGTCGAACACCCCGACGTGGATGTAGCCCTCGTACTCCCCGACGCGGAACTTGCGGCCGATCTCGTTGCGATCGTCCGGCAGGCGGCGGCGCTTCGGCGCGGACATCGCGCCGCCCGCATGCGTGAGAGTCGTCTGTGCGCCCTTCTCGCCCTTCCCGGAGAGTGGCTGAGCGACTTTGCAGTTGTCGCGATAGATCGCGACGGCTTTGACGCCGAGCTTCCACGAGTCGAGGTAGAGCTGAGCGACGTCTTCGATCGTCGCCGTCTCGGGCAGGTTGACCGTCTTCGAGATCGCGCCCGAGATGAAGGGCTGGATCGCGCCCATCATCTTCACGTGGCCGCGGTAGTGGATCGCCCGGTCGCCGACCGCACAGTCGAACACCGGGTAGTGCTCGCTCTTCACGTACGGAGCCCCGACGACCGTGTTGCGTTCGTCGACGAACGCGATGATCTCGTCGACCTCGTTCGGCGCGTAGCCGAGCTTCTCGAGGCCGCCGGCAACCGTCTTGTTGACGATCGTGATCTCCCCGCCGCCGACGAGCTTCTTCGACTTGACGAGCGAGAAGTCCGGCTCGACGCCCGTCGTGTCGCAATCCATCATGAAGCTGATCGTTCCGGTCGGTGCCAGAACCGTTGCCTGCGCGTTGCGGTAGCCGTGCACCTCGCCGAGGTCGAGCGCGTCGTCCCACGACTTGCGCGCCGCCCCGAGCAGGTCGGCCGGCACCGTCTCGGCGTTCGCGATGTTGCCCACGGCCGCGCGGTGCTTCGCGATCACTCCGAGCATCGCCGCCGCGTTCGGGCGGTAGCCGCCGAACGAGCCCATCCGGCCGGCGATCTCCGCCGACTTGCGATAGGCGCGGCCCGTCATGAGCGCAGTGATCGCCGCGGCGTAGGCGCGGCCCTCGTCGGAGTCGTAGGCGAGCCCGCGAGCCATCAACAGCGCGCCGAGGTTCGCGTAGCCGAGGCCGAGCTGGCGATACGCCTTCGCATTGCGCTCGATCTCCGGCGTCGGATACGACGAGTTGCCGACGAGAATCTCCTGTGCGAGGAACATCACGTCGCACGCATGCTCGAACGCCTCGACGTCGAGCTCACCATCCTCGCGCCGGAACTTCATCAGGTTCAGTGAGGCGAGGTTGCAGGCGGAGTCGTCGATCGACATGTACTCCGAGCAGGGATTCGACGCATTGATCCGACCCGTGTTCGGAAGCGTGTGCCACGAGTTGATCGTCGTGTCGTACTGGACGCCCGGGTCGGCGCAGCGCCACGCAGCCTCGGCGATGTCGTGCAGCAGCTTGCGCGCCTTCATCGTCTCGACGACCGTGCCGTCGGTGCGCGCGGTGAGGTTCCAGTCGTCGTCGGCTGCCGCCGCCTCCATGAACGCATCGGAGACGCGCACCGAGTTGTTCGCGTTCTGATACTGGATCGACGCCCAGTCCGGCGAGTCGAGCGACATGTCGTAGCCGGCTGCCTCGAGGACGCGAGCCTTCTCCTCCTCGTGCGCCTTGCACCAGATGAACTCGATGATGTCCGGGTGGTCGACGTCGAGCACGACCATCTTCGCCGCGCGGCGTGTCTTGCCGCCAGACTTGATCGTCCCCGCCGACGCGTCGGCGCCGCGCATGAAGGAGACCGGGCCGGAGGCATAGCCGCCCTTGGAGAGCTGCTCCTTGGACGAGCGCAGCCGTGAGAGGTTGACGCCCGAGCCCGAGCCGCCGCGGAAGATGACGCCTTCACGCCGGATCCAGTCGAGGATCGCGTCCATCGAGTCGTCGATGGAGAGGATGAAGCAGGCCGAGCACTGCGGCTTCTCTTCGAAGCCGACGTTGAACCACACGGGCGAGTTGAACGCCGCGAGCTGGTTGACGAGGATCGCCTTCAGCTCGTCCTCGAACGTCAGCGCCTCGTCCTCGTCGGCGAAGTAGCCGCCGTCGCGGCCCCAGGTGCCGACGGTGCTGACGATGCGGCTGATCATCTGCTTCACGGACCGCTCGCGCTCCGGGCTCGACATGCGGCCTCGGAAGTACTTCTGGGCGACGATGTTCGTCGCCGTCTGCGACCAGAACTTCGGGAACTCGACGTCCTTCTGCTCGAACGCAGGCCCGTTCTTGCCCGGGATGTGCGCGTCGCGGATCTCCCACTCGATCTCGTCGTAGGGATCCCTGCCCTCGATCGTGAACCGGCGCTTGACGGCCAGGCTGGCGTCCTCGTCGACAACGTGGTTGACGAGCTCGTCGGGGTGAATCTGGACGGTGGTTTCGTGCTCTACGGACGCCATCTGTGTCGCCTCCTCCATACGCACGGTCTCCGCGTGCGAACCTCGATAGTTCGGTGATCCGAAAGGGAGACGGAGCGTAGAGCGGTCCTCGGACAGCACATGGTACCGCCGGGCCGGGGGCTGAAGATGTGCTTTACGGAGCCTGTTTTCGGTCCTGCATGCGCTTCGCGACGAGGCCGACGGCGCCGGCCGCGACGAGCAGGATCGCGAGCCCGCCGAGCACGAGCAGCGGCAGCGGCAGCGACGAGGCACTTGAGGGGTTCAACTGCTCGGCAACCCCGCCGAGGCCCTTGTCCGGCTGCCGGCCCGGGGCCGCAGTCGTGGTCGTGCCGCCCGTCGTCCCGCCGGTCGTCGTCGTCGTGCTCGGGGTGGTCTGCGCGGGCGGCGTGACCGGGCTGTTCGGCTGGACGGTCTGCCCGGCCTTCTTCTCCTTGGCGATCGCGCTCTGCAGCGCTCGCAGGATGTCGTCGTGTGCGCTCGAGTACGTCTGCACGTCCGCAGGCAGGTGATGCAGCGCCTCCTGATAGCAATGGACGGCGTAGGTGTGGTCGATCCGGCCGTCGTACCAGTCGTTCAGGAGAGCTTTCCAGCACGGGGTGGCGGCGGCGGCAGGCGACGCATGTGCGACGACGGCGAACAGCGAGGCGGCGACGATCGTCACACGTACGAGCAGCTTCAGCGACGGCACGAGGAAACCGAGCGTACGACGGCGCTGTAAGGCTTTTGTGAGCGATCCGAGCACGTCGCCGGCGGATGGTAGCTTCGCGCGAGATGCGGGCGATCAGGGAACTGCCGCTCGTCGCTCCTCTCGCCCTGGCGGGCCTCGCCATCTTCTTCGGCGGAGGCCCCGGGAACGCCTCGCTCATGTGGTTCGGCGGCGGTGCGCTGCTGATCATGCTCGTGCTGCTCGCCACTCAGGGCGCGCCCGGCGGTTTCCTCGCGCTCCTCCCGCTCGCCGCCCTCACCGCGTGGCTCGCGCTCACGATCTCCTGGTCGCGGCTCCCCGATCGTTCGTGGGACTACGCCGACCGTGCGCTCGTCTATCTCCTCTTCGCCGTCCTCGGGCTGTGGCTCGCCTCGCGCACCCGGGCGCTCGTGAACGGGCTGTGTGCCGTGCTCGGCGCGGTCGTCGTCTGGTCGCTCGCGGGGAAGGTGCTGCCGTTCGTGCACGACTACGGGCCGCCCGGCCTGGCGAGGCTGAGCGCCCCGGTCGGGCTGTGGAACCAGCTCGCCGTGCTCGGCGCGTTCGCCCTGCCGCTCGCGCTGTGGCGGAGGCGCCTTGCGGGGACGCTCCTCGCCTACGGCTGGATCGTCGCGTTGCTGCTGACGTACTCGCGCGGTGGGATCCTGACGGCGCTTGTCGTGGTTGCCGCATGGTTCGTGCTCACGGACGAGCGCATCGAGAGCGCGGCGACGCTCGTGTCTGCGGCGGTGCCCGCGGGACTAGTCGCGGCGATCGCGTTCGTCTTGCCCGGCGTGACCAGCGACGGGCAGTCGGCTCATGTGCGTTGGCGCGACGGCCTCGTTTTTGGCCTGCTCCTGCTGGCCGGCGCAGCCGCTGCGGTCGCCCTGGAGCGACTGCCGCGTCCGAGGGTCGGCCCGGCGCTGCGCCGGGGCCTGCTCGTCGCGGCGTTGCTCGTCGGGGGCGCCGTCGTCGTGTTCGTGGTCGTGAAGGGCGCCGGTTCGGGCGCGGTCGGAAACAGCGGCGGGCGCCTCGGGTCGACCAGCTCGAACTTCCGCTTCGTCTGGTGGCGCCAGGCCTGGGACGGCTGGCGCGGCCACGAGCTCGCGGGCACGGGCGCGGGCACGTTCCACCTTGCCAACCTGCGCTTCCGGGAGAGCTACCTCGACTTCACGGTCGAGCCGCACGATCTGCCTCTCCAGTTCCTCGCCGAGGCAGGCATCGTCGGGCTCGCGCTGCTCATCCTCAGCGCTGCCTTCCTGCTACGGGGGAGCCTCCACCGGCGCGGGCACGAGCTCGCCCTCGCGCTGATCCTGCCCGCGTACCTGCTGCACACGCTGGTCGACATCGACTGGGACTTCGTGGCCGTCTCGGCGCTCGTGTTCCTCGTTTCAGGAGCGCTCGTCGGCAGATCGCCGCTGCGCCGCGTGTCGCTCTTCCCGCTGCTTGCCGCGGCCGGTGCCGGGCTCCTCGCGTTCGGCGTGCTGCTCCTCCCCTGGCTCGGCGAGCGTTGGTCGACGCAGGCGGCCGTGACCCTCTCGCCGCAGCACGCGATCACTCTCGCGAAGCGCGCGCGCTCGGTCGACCCGCTGCTCGTCCAGCCGCTCCTGACGCTCGGCTTCGCCTCGGATCTCGCGGGACGGCCGCTCATCGCGAGGGCGTACTACGCCAAGGCGGTTCGCGCGCAGCCGAAGAATCCGAACACGCTCCTCCAGGCGGGCCTGTTCGAGCTCGCGCACGGCTGCGCGCGGCACGCCTACGCGTATCTCGAGCCGTTCACGGAGCTCGACCCGAAAGAGCGGCCGGCGAACGGGCCGATCGCCTACCGGCGGGCACTCGCGCTCGTGAACACGGGCAGGCCGACGTGTTAGTTCTAGGCCGCGCCGAGCACGATGGCGAGCTTGCCGCCGTGTAACGCTGACGACCTCATGCCGTCGAGCGGGCCGACGACGTGCACGTGCAGATCGCGCGCGAGGCGGCGGCCTTCCCCCTCGTAGCCGCGCTTGTACATCACGACCGTCGTCGCGTAGTCCTGGCGGGCGGCGTTCCCCTTGCCCCGGATGCGGTAGCCGAGGTGGAGAGCCTCGCGGCGGCGGCCGACGCGGCGCCTGTCCGGCCGTTCCCGTTGAAGACGAAGACCCCCGTCGCCGAGCGGGTCAGCTTGGGCTTGGCGACGTGGTGCTTCTTGACGTGGACGACCGGTGTGTGGTGCTTGGCCGGCGGCGCGAGCGCGGCCGCCTCGGCGTGGTGCTGCACGGCGTGGGCGAGCGGCTTCGCGAGCAGGACGAGCGCCAGCACCATCAGCACGATCAGCTCGAGGCCCGCGACGAGGCTCGCGACGAGCGTGGCGGTCCGCCAGGGGCGAATCAGGGCGTCTGCTTGCAGCGGTGCATCCATGGGCGGGCACCGATTCGCCCTGACGCGCGCGTCTCCTTCAGCTAAGGCCCGGTGTGTCCCTGCAACCAGGCCCAGGTCCGGGCGAGGCCCTCGTCCAGCGAGACCCGCGCCCGCCAGCCGAGCTCCCGCTCGATCAACCGCGCGTCGAGCACGGACCGCTGCACGTCGCCGAGGCGCGCCGGCTCGTGTCGCGGCGCCTGGTTGGTGCCGGCGACGCGGGCGCACGCAGCGTGCAGATCGGCGACGGTCGTGTCACGCCCCGTCCCGACGTTGTACGGGCCTCCCGCGCGTGCGACGGCCGCGAACAGCGAATCGACGATGTCGTCGACATAGACGAAGTCGCGGGCCTGCGTTCCGTCGCCGAAGATCACCGTGTCGTCACCGCTCGCGAGGCGCTCGAGGAAGATCGCGACCACACCACCCTCGAGGCCTGCGTCCTGCCGCGGTCCATAGACGTTCGCGAACCGCAGCGACACGTGGTGCGTCCCGTGGATGCGGTTCCAGCCCGCCAGGTACTCCTCGCCGCACTTCTTCGCGATGCCGTACGGCGACAGAGGCAGGAACGGAGCTTGCTCGGTCGCCGGCTCGGCACACTCGCCGTACCCGGCGCCTCCGGACGAGGCGAAGATCACCTGAGCCCCGGACGCGGCCTCGAGCACGTTGGCGGTGCCGACGACGTTGACGGCCGCGTCGTACCCGGGCCGCTGCATCGAGGTCTGCACGTCCGCCTGGGCTGCGAGGTGGAAGACGACATCGGCCTCGACCGAGAACGGCTCCCGGATGTCGTGCTCGAGCAAGGTGGCCGCCGGGTCGAGGTTCTCGCGCTTTCCGGAGGCGAAATTGTCGACCACGGTGACCGAATCGCCGCGCGCGAGCAGCCCGTCGACGAGGTTCGACCCGATGAAGCCTGCACCCCCTGTCACGACCGTCCGCATGGAGGCCGTAGATTAGGCGCGGAATGTTTGTCACGTTTGAAGGTGTCGACTGGTCGGGGAAGAGCACCCAGGCGGAGCTCCTGGCGGCGTGGCTGCGCGAGCAGGGGCGAACCGTGCTCGGGACCCGCGAGCCCGGCGGCACGGTAGTCGGCGAAGCCGTCCGGCAGGTCGTCCTGCACGGGCACGACATGACGCCGTGGGCCGAAGCCGCCCTCTACGCCGCGGCCCGCGCCGATCACGTGGAGCAGGCGATCCGGCCCGCGCTCGAGCGCGGCGAAGATGTCGTCTGTGACCGCTACATCGATTCCTCCGTCGCCTACCAGGGCGCGGCGCGCGGGCTCGGCGAGGACAAGGTGCTCGACCTGAACCTCACCGTCACGCGGGGCCTGCTGCCCGACCGCACCTTCCTCATGCTCCTCGACCCCGAAGAGGCGCGGCGCCGCGGGGGCGACGCGCCCGATCGCATCGAGCGCGAGGGCGAGGAGTTCATGCGCCGGGTCGACGCCGCGTACCGGTCGCTCGCGGCGGTCTCCCCGACGAGGATCATCGCGCTGGAAGGCGACCGGCCCGCCGACGAGATCGCCGAGGAGGTTCGTGAGCACGTCCGCGAGCTTCTCTGAGCACGCCGAGGCAGCGCGGCTGCTTGATGCCGCGGTGCGCGAAGGGCCGGCGCATGCCTACCTCTTCCACGGCCCGCCCGGTGTAGGCAAGCGGCAGGTCGCGCGCGCGTTCGGACACGCGCTCCTCGGCACGACACGTGAGTTCCATCCCGACCTGTACGAGCTCGACGCGCTCGGCGAGATGATTCGGATCGACGCGATCCGCGAGCTGCGGCGGGATCTCCACATGCGGCCGTTCGAGGCCGACCGGCGCGTCTACCTCGTGCATCGAGCGCACCTGCTGAACGAGGACGCAGCCGACGCATTGCTCAAGGACCTCGAGGAGCCGCCGCCGTATGCCGTGATCGTCCTGATCGCCGACGACCTCGGCCCGCTGCCGGTGACGATCCTCTCGAGGTGTCAACTCGTCCCGTTCCACCGACTGTCGGAGCGGGCGATCCGTGAGCTCGTCGACGCGCGCGCGCCGCAGCTCGACGAGGAGGGCCGGGCGTCGCTCGCGCGTGTCGCCGCCGGTCGCCTCGATCGCATGGAGCGGCTGCTCGACCCGGCCGCCGCCGTGCGGCGCGCGGCGCTGATCGAACAGGCGCGTGCCGTTTACCGCTCCAACTCGTTCGACGCGGTCGAAGCGGCCGCGGCGCTGCTCGCGAACGCACAGGCCCGGGCTGCGGAAGCGCGCGAGACCGAGGAGGCGCGGATCGCCGATCTCGAACTGAGCGCGCGGGACGCCGAGCAGCGCGTGAAGCGAGCGGCGCGGGGCGCCGAGCGGGAGGAGCTCCTGGCGCAGCTCGAGGAGCTCGGCGCCTGGTACCGCGACCTAGTGGTGGTGGCGGTCGGCGCGGAGCGTGCGGCGATCAATCTCGACATGCTGGCGGCGCTGCGCGAGGACGCCACGCGTGAGCGTCTGCTCGGCGCGGAGCGCGCAGCCGAGGCCGTGCGCGAGACCTGGCGGGCGCTCGAGGAGCTGAATCTGGCCCCTCAGCTGGCGCTGGAGGCGTTGTTCGTCCAGCTCGCCCGCGAGCTCGCCGCATAGAGGCTTCGGATCGCCCGCGCCGGGCGGCCAGGCGTCAGTCCAGGTGCTCGGCCGTGCGCCTGCGGTCGACCACCCACGCGACCAGCCACACGAGCACGAAGACGGCCACGATCGCCATGATCGGCCCCCACGTGTACCAGGCCCACCCGAGGAACAGGAAGACCAGGGCGCCCGCCACGCAGACGCCGACGATCACGCCGAACATCTTGAACCAGAAGGATGCTTCCATGCCGCCACTCTCGGGGGGCGTCAGAGGGGCGGCATCATCCCGACCGGATGAAGTCGTTCGGGGCAACGGCTCCTCGGGACGGCGAAGAACGGGCTCTTGGTGGGTGACCGAGTGAGCGACCCCGACTGCAATTGAGGCCGGTGCCCGGCAGCGTGAAGGCTGAGCCAACGCCCTGCCGAGCGAAGCGCCTGCTGCGATCGCGAGCGGGACCGAGAACTGTTATGGACGCGAGGCTGCTACGGGGGCCGTCGATGCTCGGCGAAGGGCACTCGCGGTTGGCTCCCCTAGCAGGGCTGGAATAAGGAACACCGCAAACAGCATTGGACCGCTGAGCACCCTGGTTCCTGATTGGCGAAGGTGCCACGTCGGATCGAGCGGCGTCGCCCAGTAGACGAACACCAGTCCGCCGATGATCAAGATCAGAGTGCCGGCCATCAGTTCGAGGGTCATTCGATTGTCGGCTGACCGGACTGCAAAGACGATTGCCAACGCGATGGCGATCGTCGGTAATAGCCACTCCATCGGTGTGATCGCGTACCTGGCGAGCGTCGCGAGACTGAGAGGTATCCGACTGAGGTGAGAGAGAAGATTGAAGGAGATGCGGTCTTGCAGAGAGGTTAGGAAAATTCCGCGGATGTGATGGGTGCCGACCCAGATCGACCAGGGAACGATTCCGACAAGTGCGAAGGCGCAGGCGCCGAGGGTCATGACGAGGCGTTCTCTGGCGAAGCGAGTCACTTGAACGAGCAGCACCACCATGAGAGCACCGACATAGATTCGCCCTTCGAACTTCGTTGCGAGTGCTGCTGCTGCGAAGAGCGCGAATAGGCGAAGAGCAACCACATCTCGACTGATGAGCCACCGGTGGGCGAACAGGCCGGCGAATGCAAAGAAGACCGCTACTGGGATGTCTGCGAGCGCCGAGGCGGTCAACACCTGAACTGCGGGTGTCAGCGCGACCAACGCGGCGATGGTCCATCCGACGACCTGCGACCGCGGCGTCAGAATCTGAACGAGCGCGATAATCGTCGCCGCGAAGATCAACCAGAACTGCAGATGGATCACGCGGGTGTCGATGTTGCCCATCAGTGTGAAATCGGACGCTTCGACTGCGGGTAACAGCGTCGGATAGTCGGGGTTCATCGCAAAGTACGGAGCGGTCGAAAGGATCGACGGTTCCAGGCCGTGGAAGAGGTAGATGACGCGTGCCTTCGCGGTCCATTGCGCCCAAGCGTCCCATTTCCCCAGTGGTTGAAACCAGAGATCGACCGCCATCAAGGCAGTCATGGTGCTGGCGATCGCCATCTGTGGGATGACCTGCCGCGACGGTCTCCATTGCGGGACGGGGGGATTGGTTGCCCCTCTGGCGAGAAACCCAACCCCGGCGAGCGCAATGGGCGTCCCTACGACCATTGGCCAATCGAAGCGGAGGCCGACGACGAGCAGCAGTTGAAGGGTGACCCCGGTCGCCGCGACGCCCGCGAGATAGGCAAGGGCAACACAACGAATCAGGCCGCGAGGCGCGTGCCAGACGCCGATCGCGCGGGTGACGCCGGCACCGGCTGCCAGGAAAAGGAGGTTTGCTGCGAGTAATGAGAGTGCATGGGCACCCACTAGCGAACCTGCCCGAGATAGGCGGCCGGCGTACCATTGACCGCCGGCCAAACGCGCCATGTGTGCCTCAGATGAGGCACTACCGTTGACGGGGGCACGCCAAGCGTCAAGATCCAGGCGGCTTGCCCGGGGGTAGAGGTGGCGACCCGTGGGAGGAGCCAACCTGCAGCCCACTCTTCGAATGCCTGACGCCGGATCGAATCGACGCTGCGAGACGTGGCAAGGTAATAGCGGGCGTGTGCGGGCATGTGCGCAGCTGCGGCGTCGAATATCGCTGGGTGCACTTGCGCCACTGAGACGCCGTAGCGATCAGCGATCCACGAGTTAAGGCCGCTTGTATAGCGAATGTCCTCCACGATCCGCCACGCGACATACGGCGAGATTGAGATCGATGCCAACGCGATCGCGAGCGTCGGCGAGACCTTGCGGAGTGGTGTGCGCGCGGAGGTGGCGCTGCTCGGGCGGCGCATCCAGACCGCGCAGAACGCGGCCATGAGGATGCCCAGCAACACCATGGCCAAGCCCAGCGCGCCTGGATTTTGCGGCAGCCCTTCCAAGTCAGTCGTTTCTCACTTCGCCGATCCTAGAACTGACTCGCAAGAACGGTTCCATTGCCGGCGTGACCTACCCGGAGACTCGGATGCGCAGCAGCACCCAGAGCGCCTTGAAGCCGTCGCGCCAGGTGATCTTCTTGCCCTCGTCGTAGCTCCGGCCGTAGTACGAGATCGGCAATTCGTAGATGCGCAGACGCTGCTTGCAGATCTTCGCCGTGATCTCCGGTTCGATCGCGAAGTCGTCTTCGCGCAGGTCGAGGGACTGCAGGACATCGGTGCGGAACGCCTTGTACCCGGTCTCCATGTCGGTGAGGGTCGTGTTGTAGAGCACGCCGGTGACGAGGCTCAGGAACCTGTTGCCGACGAGGTGCCAGAACAGGTAGGCGCGCTGCGGTTTGCCGCCGGAGAGCCGCGACCCATAGACGACGTCGGCCTGACCGAGTTGGATCGGCTCGATCAGCGCCGGCACTTCCGCAGGGTCGTATTCGAGATCGGCGTCCTGGATCACGGTGATGTCGCCGGTGACGAACGGAATGCCTGCCCGAAGCGCTGCGCCCTTGCCCCGGTTCGGTTGACGTACGAGGTGGATGTCACGTCGTTCGGCTGAGATGCGATCGAGGATCGCCGCCGTGCCGTCGGTCGAGCCGTCGTCGATGACGATCAACTGCTTCTCGAACGGCAACGTGCTCACCCGCTCGATCAGCTCGGCGATCGTCGGGGCTTCGTTGTACACCGGGATGAGGAAGCTGATCTTCACGCGCGCGGAGGACGCTACTGCGTTTCACCCAATCAACCCCGAGCTCACTGTCGGTCGCGCGAGGCCAGGCCACCCGTTGAGATCAAGCCGACGGGGAGACTCGAACTCCCGACCCCTTCATTACGAGTGAAGTGCTCTACCAGCTGAGCTACGTCGGCATCTGCTCCGTGGAGCGCGCTCAGTGTAGCCGCGGGACGCGCTCCTTCCTGGGCTCCGGACGGCGCCGTTAGGCTGGTCGCATGGAGCTCCGGCTCGACCGCAGAGTGGTTGTGATCACCGGCGGCACCGCAGGCATCGGCCTCGCCACGGCGCGAGCGATGATCGAGAGCGGCGCGAGCGTCGTGACGGTGAGCCGCGGGGCCGCTCCCGGTGTCGGCGAGGCACTGCACGTCGTTGCGGATCTCGGCGAGGCCGGTGAGCCGGAGCGGGCGGTCGCCGAAGCCCAGGGGCAGGTGGGTGCCGTGGACGTCCTCGTCAACAACGTCGGGCTCGCCGTCATCCGCCGGCTCGAGGACGTGACCGACGCAGAGTGGGACCGGTCGCTGCGCCTGAACCTGATGAGCGCGATTCGCGCCACCAGTGTCGTTCTCCCGGGCATGCGCGAGCGCGGAGCGGGGGCGATCGTGAACGTCGCGTCGACAGCGGGGCGCCGCCCGAGCCGGAGCATGCCCGACTACTCCGTCGCGAAGGCTGCGCTGCTCGCGTACTCGCGCCAGGTTGCCGAGGCGTACGCGTCCGACGGCATCCGGTGCAATGCCCTCATCCCGGGCCCGACCCTCACTCCGGCTTGGACCGGACCGGCCGGTCTCGCAGCGCAGCAGGGAGACCGTGAGTCCGTCCTCGAGCAGGCTGCGGCGGGGCGGCCGCTCGGGAGGTTCGCGACCGCCGAGGAGATCGCGAACGTGATCGTGTTCCTGGCCTCCGACGCGGCGTCCTACGTCACCGGCGCCGAGTGGAGCGTCAGCGGCGGCTCGGTGCCGTAGCGGCTGCCTATCCGACCGGCGCGCGCGGGATCATCGGTCGGCCATGTCGGACAGCTGGACGCCTGCGCTCAGCGTCAGCGAGATCGGCAGCTCCTGCCGGCTGTCACTCGACGGGGTCGCCTGGGCGGAGGGCGCCACGCTGCAGGAGGCGGCCGACAACCTCGTGGCCCAGCTCGTCACCCTTGCCCAGGCTCTGAGAGACCGGGGCTGGACCTTCTCGCCGACCTTCGGCCTGCCGGACCGTCGCCAGCTTGTGTTCCTGTGGGAGCTGGCGGCGGTCGCCGCGCGCGGAGACGACATCCGCGCGTACGTGTTCGGCGGCACGGGCGACCGGCTCTGAGCTCGCCTCGAGACCGGGGCTCCGCTCATCCACTTCGGAGGATGCGACCTTCCAGCTCGAGGCGGATGGTCCAGTCGTCACAGACCAAGGGAGAAACTCCATGTGCCGCTGGCTGGCCTACTCGGGAACACCGGTCCTGATCGAGCATCTGCTCTACGAGGGGCATCACTCGTTGATCGACCAGAGCCTCCATTCGCGGTTCGGCGCCGAGACGACGAACGGCGACGGTTTCGGGCTCGGCTGGTACGGCGTCGGCGACGAGGCAGGCGTCTTCCACAGCACCGAGCCGGCCTGGAACGACCGGAACCTGCGTGAGCTTGCGGCCCACGTCCGCTCGCCGATGGTGTTCGCGCACATCCGCGCCTCCAGTGGAGCGCCGGTGCAGCAGACGAACTGCCATCCGTTTCGCCGCGGCCGCTTCCTTTGGATGCACAACGGGCTGATCCACGACTTCCACCGCATCAAGCGCGATCTCCTGCTGACGGTCGACCCGCTGCTCTTTCCGGAGATCCAGGGCACGACGGACTCGGAGACGCTGTTCTTCCTCGCGCTGAGCTTCGGGCTCGAGGACGACCCGCCCACCGCCGTCGCGCGGGCGATCGGGCTCGTCGAGGATGTCGGCCGCCGGCACGGCATCGAGCATCCGTTTCAGGGGACGATCGCCACGACGGACGGCACCCGGCTCTGGGCGTTCCGCTACTCGAGCAAGGGCACGTCGCGCTCGCTCTACTTCAGCACCAACGTCGAGGTGCTGCGCGCCCTGTATCCCGACAATCCTCGAGCTGGACGGCCTCGGTGACGAGTCACGGCTCGTGGTCTCCGAGCCGCTCGGCGACCTGCCGGGCGTCTGGAACGAGGTCCCGGAAGCGACCTACGGGGTGATCCAGCCCGGCCGCGACGAGCTGCACCCGTTCGCGCCGCTTGCACCTGTGGCCTAGGTGATTACGGGACCGAGATCACGCGTGCGCCGGCAGCGCGGCGCTCGACCTCGGCCCCGACGTCGCTGCCGAACACGCGGCCGAGGAAGTTGTGATGGTGCTCGCCGAGCACGATCAGGCCGGCGCCGGTGTCCCGCGCGGCGTCGACGATCGTCGTGGCGGCGGAGCCTGCTGCCCACACGTACTCGGCGTCGAGCCCTGCCGCCTCGATCACGCTGCGGGCGCGGCCGAGCACGCCCTGGATGTCCGCCGGCGGGCCGAGCGCCGTGGCATCCGGCGGGCTGTAGTCGAGCGAGCCGAAGTTCTGCAGCCCCGTCGGGTCGAGCGGCAGCTCTTCCACCGCGACGACGACGAGCTTCGCGCCGGACTCCCGCGCCTCGGCGATCGCACGGTCGAGCGCGCGACCGGCGGCCGGGCTGTCGTCGTAGCCGACCAGTACGGCCTTGTTCGATCCGGTCATTGCAGAAGAAGGTACGCGATCGGTCGGGGGCCAGGGGCCTCAGCCGCTTCTGGGTGGACCCGGCTCAGTCCGCGAGCGCGTCGTCGACCGTGTCATGGAGTGACAGGTGCCGGTCGAGGCCGCTCACCTGGAGTGCGCGGCGGGTGCCGAGCTGAGGCGCCGCGAGGCGCAGGCTCTCCTGGCCCAGCTGCGAGCGGGCCTCGAGCAGGACGCCGAGCGCGGTCGAATCGACGAACTCGACCTCCGACAGGTCGATCACGACGCGGCGTGGGTGAGAGGCGATCGCCTCGGCCAGCGCGACGCGAATCTCCTCGGCGTTGTAGAGGTCGAGCTCCCCGGCCAGGTGAACGACAACCGCTCCGTTGCGCGGTTCGACACCGCGGACCGGCGGCTCGCGCTGCGCCGAAACCGAGTCATCCCCCATCCAGAGCGATTGAAGCAGCATTGGCGCCCGAGCCGGAGGATTAGCGGGGTGGGGTCACGGGGTATGATCGAGCGACGATGCATGCGCGGGTCCTTCCCCGGCGTGGGTTGGCGGCGTTCGCGCTCCTCGTCGCCGTCGCCGAGGTCGCCGGACGTAGCCTGACGGCGCACGTCGACCGGCTCTTCCACGTTCAGCCGCTCGCCCCGACCGGCGCGAGCTACTACCCCTTCCTGCTCGTAGCGCTCAAGATCGTCACCGCGCTCGCCTGCGCCGCCTTGCTCGCCCGGGCGGCGCGCGCCTGGGCGGCCGCCGACGCCGGCGAGCGGCTGCTGGCGGCTGTCGGCCACCGCCACGAGCGGCGCGCGCCCCGCTTCCGGCCCGGCCTCTCGCCGCGGATCTGGCTGGCCGCGTTCGTTGCGACCTCGCTCGTCTACCTCGTGCACTCGGACGCGGAGGAGGCGGCGGCGGGCCGTTGGCCGCTGCTCGCACCATGGCTCCACACCTACGCGCTGCCCACCTTCGCGGTCCTGGCGGTCGGCGTCGCCGCGCTGTGGCGGGTCGCCGGCTGGTTGTACGACGTCGAGGACTACGCCGCCAGCACGATCGCGCACGCCCGCCGGATCATCAGTGCCGCTTTTCGCGCCCTCGCCTCGCCTCGGCCCCGCGCCGCGGATGCGGACGCCGGCCCGCGGCGCCGGTTCGGGCTCGCCTTCGAATCACGTCCTCCTCCGCTCGGCGCCTGACTCGCGGCTCGCCCCAGCAGGCCGCGGGCGCCCCGACGTCCCGTCCCTCAGGACCCGGAGGAGGACATGGAAACACCGTTGGTCTCTCGCCTGCCGGCGACCGTTGCCCGTACGTCGCGAATGCGAATCGTCTCGTCGATCGGCCCCACCGTGGTGGCGGCGGGCGTCGTCTGGGCGATCCTGCAGCCCTACCGCGTCACCTTGTTCCATCCGCGTGGCCAGGGGCTCTGGTGGCTCCTGATCGAGCCGCCCCTCCTGGTCGTCGGCGCGGGGATCGTCTTCGCGCTGCTCGTCGCGCGGCCGCTGCTCTCCGACCTCGAGGAACGGGATGCTGCCTCACGCTGAGATGGTCCACTGGGCCTTCGCGGCGGGGATCCTGCTCGTCGGCCTCTGCCTGCTCTGCGAGGCGATCGTCGGCGAGGAGGTCTGGCGGATGCGCCCCTGGCGCAAGTACCTCTGGCCTGGGCTCGCGTTCTCGCTCGGCGTGCTGCTCTGGCCGGTGATGGCGTTCTTCACGAACTCGTCGATCCACATGTACGCGCACGGCTCCTGGGCCGAGGTGCGTGATGCTCGCCGGAGGTGCCGAGCTCGGGCTCGTGCACGGCCGCCTCCGTTCGCCGCTGTGGCGACTGACATGGCCGCTCGCGTTCGTCGTCACCGGGACGGCGTTCATCGTGCACGAGCAGAACCCGTGGTTCTTCGCCCGATCGGCGTTCCTCCATCACCTGCTCGGGTGGACGTTCATCGTCGCGGCGATCTTCCCCTTGCTGCTCGTCTGGAGGCCGCGTTCCGCCGTGCTCCGGGCGGGCTTTGCGCTGATGATCGTGACCGTGTCGGTGATGCTCTTCTCCGACCGTGACGTCGCGCCGATCTTCGGTCACCTGTCGTCGCTCGCGGGGACACCGCACCGGTGAGGCGCGTGCTCCCGCTCGTGCTCGCCGCGCTGGCGTTTCCGGCGGCGGCATCGGCCCACGCGACGCTCCAGTCGACGACGCCGAGGTTCGGCAAGGAGCTGCAGCGCGCCCCCGTCCTGATCCGGCTCCACTTCGACCAGCACGTGAAGGTGCTGCCCGGAGCGGTCAAGGTGCTGAACGGCGTCGGCCGGAACTTCGCAGGCACGTCCAGCGCCGAAGGAACCGACGTGGTCGCGTCGGTGCGTCCGCTCAAGCTGGGTGTGTACACGGTGCGCTGGCAAGCAGTCTCCGCCGACTCGCATGTCGTCTCGGGCGTCTGGACATTCGGTGTCCGTGTGCCCGCACCGTCGATCAACGACGCCTACGGCGCCGGCGGCCCGACCCGCACCGAGCATTTCGTGCGCTGGCTGTGGTTCCTCGGAATCGCGCTGACGATCGGCGCGCTCGGCCTGAGGCTGATCGTGCTGCGGGGGCTCGCCGTGCCCCGCGATCTCGACCGGAAGATCGCCGTGGCCGCCGGCCTCGGAGCCGTCGTCGCACTGCAGTCGGGCATCGCGGCGTTCTCGCTCCGCGCCGAGGACGCGCTGCAGCTGCCGTTCGGAAAGTTCCTCTACGGCGACCTGTCGCCGATGGCGGCCACGCGCTTCGGCTCGGCGTTCGTGTCGATGACACTCGCCTTCGCGCTCGTTCTCGCGCTCGTCTACCTGGCGTGGCTGCTCGACCGTGTCGCGTTCCTGGTACCCGCGTTCGGTCTCTCGCTGCTCTTCGCGGGCGGTCTATCGCTGTCCGGCCATGACGCGGTCGACGCCGGTTCGAGCTGGAGGACAGAGCTCGCAGACTGGGTGCACATCTCCGCGGCATCGCTCTGGATCGGCGCGCTCGGGACGATGGCCGCGTTGCTCTGGTTCGGGGCACCGCAGCTGCGCCGGCAGGCATTCATGCGGTTCTCGAAGCTCGCGACGGTGCTGATCGCGCTCGTGCTCTCCGCCGGGATCTACCTCAGCATCGTCAGGCTGCCGCACCTACACGATCTCTGGACGGAGGGGTACGGTCAGGTGCTCCTCGTGAAGATCGGGCTCGTGTGCTTCGCGCTTCTCTGGGGCGCGTTCCATCACTTCGCCGTCCGGCCGGCGCTCGACCGCGCCGACGACGGTTTCCTCTCGCGCATCGGAAAGAGCCTGATCGGCGAGAGCCTGGTCGGTGTCAGCGTGCTGCTCGCCGCAGCGATCCTCGTCGATTCGCGGCCGCCGGCGAAGCCGATCGGAACTTCGAATACGTCGACCCCGGCAGGAGGTTCTGCAGCGACACTCCGCCCGTGAAGGTCTTCGTCGCCACGCTCGTGACGGTGCTCGTAGCGGCGCCGACGATGAAGGTCGACGCAGGCGAACCGACGTACGGCCTCGCCTCGGGCAACGGCAACGTCTGGGTGGGCGGGCTCGGCAGCGGCAACGTCCTGCGCATCGACCCCGCCTCGGGCAAAGTCCTGGCCCGCATTTCGATCGGCGCGCGCGTGTTCAATCTCGCTGCCGCTCCCGGCGCAGTGTGGGGGTCGGCAACCTGACGAACACCGCAGCACGCATCGACACGCGCACCGGCCGGTGACCGCGTCGGTGCGCGTCGGCAACGGGCCGTACGACATCGAGTGGGGCTTCGGCTCCGCGTGGGTCTCCAACTCGCTCGACGGCACCGTGTCGCGGATCACCGGCAAGAAGGTCGTGAAGACGATCAAGGTCGGCGTCGAGCCGAACGGCCTCTCGGCGATCGGCGGCTCTCTCTGGGTGACGGATCACACCGCGGGCAAGCTGCTCCGGATCGACCCGCACACGAACCGCGTCACCGGCACGGTCAGGCTTGCAGGCGCCGACTGGGTCACCGGGCTGGGCGGCGCGCTCTATGTCTCGCAGGAGACGAACGTCGTCACGCGCGTCGACGCGCGCACCTTGAAGGTGCTCGGCCGGGTCAAGGTGCATCGCAACCCGCTGGGCTCGGCGATCGTGGCCAACCAGCTGTGGGTGCCGTGCATCGATTCGAACGACATCGTGGTCGTCGACCCGTCGACCATGAAGGTCGTGAAGACGATCGCCGCCGGCCCGGGACCGATCGTCGTGCTGCCCGTCGCGGGCCACGTGTGGGTCTCGCACACGACCGGCACCGCGATCTGGCGTTTGTAGATACTTCCCGCGTGGAGCTGACCGGCTATCGGGATCGCTTCCCGATCCTCGCGTCGACGACGTACCTGATCAATCACTCGCTCGGCGCGATGCCCGCCGAGGCCGAGCGACGGTTGCAACAGTTCGCGCGCGAGTGGGCGTCGCGAGGCGCGCGCGCCTGGGGAGAGGGCTGGTGGAGCTCCGTCTTCACGACCGGCGACCTGATCGGCGGCATCATCGGCGCGCCTCCCGGCTCGACCGTCATGCATCAGAACGTGACCGTCGCCGAGGCGATCGTGCTCTCGTGCTTCGACCTCGAGCCGCCGCGCAACCGCATCGTCTTCGAAGAGGGGCTGTTTCCGTCGGTGCGCTACGTGCAGCAGGCGTGGCGGCGCTTCGGCGCCGAAGTCGTCGTCTGCGAGGACGCCGACGCGGTGATCGACGCGATCGACGAGCGGACGTTGCTCGTGCCCGTGTCGCACGTGCTCTACAAGTCGGCGGAGATACAGCCGATCGAGCGGATCGTCGAGCGTGCGCACGCCTTCGGTGCGCATGTCTGTCTCGATGCGTATCAGTCCGCGGGCGCGGTGCCGCTCGACGTGACCGCTCTCGGGATCGCGTTCTGCGTCGGCGGCTCGGTGAAGTGGCTGTGCGGCGGACCGGGTGCGGGCTGGCTGTACGTGCGCCCCGATCTCGCCGACGAGCTCGAGCCGGCGTTCGCCGGCTGGCAGGGGCACGCACGTCCGTTCGCGTTCGAATCGGAGATGGACCCCGCGCCGGGCGTCGCGCGTTTCCTCACCGGCACGCCGAACGTGGCCGCGAACTACGCGGCGAGCGCCGGGTACGAGATCATCGCCGAGATCGGCGTCGAGCGGATCCGCGCCAACTCGATGCGGCAGACCGCCCTGCTCGTCGAGCTCATCGACGCGGCGGGCTTCGAGCTCACTTCGCCGCGCGAGCCGGAGCAGCGCGGCGGTTCGGTCGTCTTCCGGGTGCCCGACTTCCAGGCGGTGCACGCGGAGCTCGCAGCACGCGAGATCATCTGCGACACGCGCCCCGACGCGGGCATTCGCTTCGGGCCGCACTTCTTCACGACCGACGACGAGCTGCGGTTCGCGGTCGACCAGGTGAGTCGAGATCCTCGCGTCCGGCGCGCACCTCGAGCGCGCACACGCCGCCGCCGGCTACTACGAGGACCACGACCCCGATCACGATCAGAACGAGGCCGCTGCAGAAGAACGCAGCGCCCGGGGAGATCGAGGGGTCCTCCGGATGCGGCCGAATTGCGTCGAAGCCGGGGATGTTCCCCCAGGCGGCCTGCTGCACACCAATGTCCATGGAGCGCTCGACGTTCGAGCCGCGGCCCACGCCCGCCATCGCGAGCAGCATGCAGCCGATGACGATGAAGAGGATGCGCGCATCGGATTGAAAGCTGCCGGCGCTGACGAGAGCAAAGAGCCCCGCGATCGCTGCGGCGACCGCGGCGACGAGCACGATCCGAATGATCAGCCGGATCACCTCACGAACGATCCACACGGCTTAGAACTAGCAGAAGGCGCGCAGACGCTCGGCAGTTTCGGGCGCGGTCGGCTCGTCCTCGTGCCTGACGTACACGTAGGCGGGGCCGCGAACCGTCGCCGCGATGCCGCGAAGCTCGTCGTCCGAGTACGGCGGCTCACGCAGGCGGAGGTAGCGGAACGGCTCGGAGCCGGGATCGTTGACGCGCAGCAGGCCGTCGACCCCGGCCCACGACTCGTCGCGGAGATCCCACGCGAGCCGGACGTCCGCGCGGCGCCGACCCCTGCACGAACGAGACGGTGCCGTCGTCGCGCGGCCCCTCGTAGACGACCCGCACCGGGCCGAGCCGGTCGCCGAGGGCCAGCACGCGCTCCAGGAAGGTCGTCACGCGGTCGAGCCGGACGAGCGAGAACTTGACCGCGAACTCGAAGCCGTCGGGCACGGTGTCCGCCCAGCGCCGGAACTGGTCGGCGCTCGGCAGGCGATAACCGGTCGAGTTCGAGCTCGACGGTGTCGAAGTGCTCGGCGTAGAAGCGGAGGAACTCCACCGGCTGGAGGTCGGCCGGGTAGAAGCCCGGCCGCCACGACGGATACGACCAGCCGGAGGTGCCGATCTTGATCGCCACGGCGGATACGGTACGTCCGGGGACCGAGCTAGGGTCCGCCGTCCGTGACCGTGGCAGAGGTGATCCCAGACAACACCATTCAGGTCCTCGACCACGGCTTCGTGCGGCTCGACGATGCGATGGCCGACGACCTGTCGGTCGTCAACGGCGCGCGCGTCTCGTTCGCCCGGCGGAAGCCGTCATGGAGGAGTCCGACGAGGGCCTGATTCGCTTCCTGATGCGCGACCGGCACGGCTCGCCGTTCGAGCACAACGCGTTCCGGTTCCACATCCGCTGCCCGATCTTCGTCGCGCGGGAATGGTTTCGACACCGCATAGGCTCTTTCAACGAGTTCAGTTTGAGATATGCCAAGGCGACCGACGACTTCTACGTCCCGGAGCCGGAAGACGTTCGCACCCAGGTCGGGAAGCCGGGCGCCTACAGCTTCGAGCAGGTCTCGCCCGAGCTCGCCGAGGAGACGCGAGCGGAGCTCGAAACGGTCTACCGGGAGGCCTATGCCGCCTACGCCCGCCTCGTCGAGAAAGGCGTCGCCCGCGAGCTGGCCCGCTCGGTGATCCCGGTCGGGGCCTACACCCAGTTCTACTGGACGGTCAATGCCAGAGCCCTGATGAACTTCGTCTCGCTCCGGAACGCCGAGTTCGCCCAGCTCGAGATCCGGCGCTTCGCGGAGGCGGTCGAGGCCTTCTTCGCGCGAGAAGATGCCGGTCACCCATGCGGCATTCGTTGCAAATGACCGCACGGCACCTTAATATGGCTGTCGGGGCGGCGTCCTAACATCTTTGTAACAGTCTGTTACTAAGTTCTGGGGTGCCCAGTACGACAGAGGGAATCGGTGTACCCGTTCCCGGCGTTGAATAGGTGACGGATGACGCGCAAACCGCGCGCCCGTTTTCCTCGAAGAATGAAGGAGTTCGTTGACCGAAATCAGCATGACCGCGGCTGTCGCCGAAGCGCTTCGAAGCGCTGCTCACCCTCCGTACCGAGCACGGGTCGATCACCCCTGCCGACGTTGCGGATGCCGTCCTCACCCACGACCTCGACGAGGCCGAGGCGGAAGCGCTCGCTCAGGAGCTCGCCGTCCACGACGTCGCGCCCGACGCGGAGGACGAGGACGAGCTCGAGCTCGACCTGTCGATCGGCACCAGCCTCTACACAACCGATTCGTTCCAGATGTTCCTCAACGAAGCCGGCCGCTATCCGCTGCTCACCGCCGCGGAAGAGGTCGAGCTGGCCAAGCGCATCGAAAAGGGCGACATGGCCGCCAAGGAGCGGATGATCAACTGCAACCTGCGCCTCGTCGTCTCGATCGCGAAGCGCTACCAGACGCAGGGGATCACGCTCGGCGACCTCGTCCAGGAGGGCGTGCTCGGCCTGATCCGCGCCGCGGAGAAGTTCGACTGGCGCAAGGGCTTCAAGTTCTCGACGTATGCGACCTGGTGGATTCGCCAGGCGGTGCAGCGCGGCGTCGCCAACAAGGCGCGCACGATCCGCATCCCGGTGCACGTCGTCGAGCGCGAGCAGAAGGTCGCCCGCGCCCGCCGCGAGCTCGTCGCGACGCTCGAGCGCGACCCGACGCCCGAGGAGATCTCGCTCCACTCCAAGCTCCCGATCACCCACGTCCGTGAGGTGATGGAGGCGGCGCGCGCGGTCGCGTCGACCGACATGCCCGTCGGCGACGACGGAGACGCATCGTTCGGCGACCTGATCGCCGGCACCGGCCCGTCGACCGAGGAAGAGGCTTCGGCCTCGCTCCGCGACCTGGCCGTGCGCCAGGCGGTCGCGAACCTGCCCGACCGCGAGCGCGACGTGATCGAGCTTCGCTTCGGGCTCGTCGGTGACGGCCCCGCCTCGCTCGAGTCGATCGGCAAGCAGCTCGGCCTGACGCGCGAGCGCGTGCGCCAGATCGAGACCGAGGCACTGCGCAAGCTCGCGCAGAACGAAGACCTCGCCGACGCTGCTTAAGTAGACCGGTGCCGGGCACCGCGTAGCGGTGCCCGACACCTTTAATCTCGCCTGCGCGGTGCACTTCACCGCCCACGGCGAGCTCCAGCTCTTCGCGCTGCTCATGGCGCTCGCGCGTCATGCTCGTCGTGGCGGCGCGGGGGCGGATGCCGGTCGCCGTCCTCCTCGTCATCGGCGGCCTGCTGCTCGGCTTCGTGCCCGGGGCTGCCGCACGTGGAGCTGCCGCCGGACCTGGTGCTCGTCGCGATCCTGCCGCCGCTCCTCTACTCGGCGGCGTTCTTCACGGGCCTGCGCGACCTGCGCGCGAACCTGCAGGCCCGATCTCGCTGCTCGCGGTCGGGCTCTCGTCGTCACGACGCACGTGCGTCGTCGCTGTCGTCGCGCATGCCGACCTTCTCCGGTCTGGCGTGGGCCGCGCGCGTTCACGCTCGGGGCGATCGTCTCGCCGACCGACGCGCTCGCGGCCGCGGACGTCGTCCGCCGCTTCAGGGTGCCGCGCCGCGCTCGTCTCGATCCTCGAGGGAGAGAGCCTCGTCAACGACGGCATGGCGCTCGTCCTCTACAAGACCGCGGTCGCGGCCGCGGTCGCCGGGTACGTTCTCGCTCTGGAGCGCTTCCTGGCATCTCGTCGTGAACGTCGTCGGCGGCATCGCGTGTCGGCCTCGCGGTCGGCTACGTCGTCCGCCAGGTGCGGCGGCGCGTCGACGACACCGCCGACCGAGGTGGCGATCGCGCTTCTCTCGGGCTACCTCGCCTACCTGCCCGGCGGCGGCGATCGGCGTCTCGGGCGTGCTCGCCGCGGTCACGATCGGCGTCTACATGGGCTGGTACACGCCGCAGCTGACGAACGGTGCGAGACGCGGCTCTCCGGGAACGCGTTCTGGGAGATCCTCGTCTTCCTCGTCAACGCGCTGCTCTTCGCGCTCGTCGGCTTTCAGTTGCACGTGATCGCGAGCCGTCTCTCGATCACCGCCTCGCTGCTCGCGGACGCGGCGCTCGTCACGCGTCGCCGTGATCGTGATCGCGGCTCGTCTGCGTCCCGGTCTTCACCTACCTGCCACGCTGGCTCTTCCGCAGCGTCCGCGCGCGCGATCCCTACCCACCGTGGCAGTGGCCGGTGGTGCTCTGCCTGGGCCGGGGTGCGCGGCGCGGTCTCGCTGGCGGCGGCGCTGGCGCTTGCCGACCGACTTTCCGTACCGCGACACGATCGTCTTCGTGACGTTCGTCGTCATCCTCGGGACGCTCGTCGGCCAGGTGCTGACGCTGCCGGGCCTGATCCGCGTGCTTCACGTCGAGGACGACGACAGCGCCGCCGATCGCGAGGACGCGAAGGCGCGGATCAAGGCCGCGGAGGCCGCCCTCGCCCGGCTCGAGGAGCTGGAGACGAGGACTGGGTGCGCGAGGACACCGCCGAGCGCATGCGGGGCTCCGTACAACTTCCGCACGAGCCGCTTCCGCGCCCGCTACGACGGCGTCGACGGACGACGGCGAGGAGGAGCGCTCGCAGGCCTACCAGCGCCTGCGGCGTGAGCTGCTCGACGCCGAGCGAGGCGCGGTGCTCCAGCTGCGCAACGAAGGCATGATCACCGAGGAGGTCATGCAGCGCGTGCAGCGCGACATCGACCTCGAAGACAGTCGCCTGGACGTCTAGCTAGGGCACGTCCATGCGCTTGAGCTTGCGGACGACCAGCGCGGCGAAGCCGGCGATCACGATCGCCGAGGCAACGATCGCCGAACTGCTGCCGAGCACGTGTTGATCCGGCGCGGAGAATCGCCTGCCGTCGACCACCTTCGCGATCCCGAGGGTGTACTGGCGGATGCTGAGGTACTTGATGCCGTTCACGAACGTCCCGAACAGGCCCTCCCAGATGAAGACGTAGAGCAGCCCGAAGGCCAGCGGGTGCGAGGTGACGAGGCCGACCCAGAGGAAGAGCATCGAGTAGAGGACGACACCGACGACCATCGCGAGCGCCGTCGCGGTCGCCGCCCTCCCCGCGCCGTCGAGCGGGATCAGGCGATAGGCGAGGAAGACGCTCCCGAATGCGCCTGCGGCGACCAGCGGCAGGCTGACCGTGATCGCGGCCAGTGCCTTCGGCATGGCGATCTGCCAGTGCCCCAGCGGCGTGAGGGTCAGGTTCGCGAGCGTCTTGTCCGAGACCTCGTCGCCGAACGCCGCAGTCGCGACCGCGAGCACGACGATCGGCAGGATCGCGGAGGCCAGCAAGCCGTTGAGCAGCACATTGTCGAGATGTGACGCCGACGGTTGCTCGGCCGCCGAGCCTGCAGCCGCCGCGACCACGAGCGGCAGCGCGCAGAGCAGCAGCAGGATGAGGAGCCGCCGCTTGCCGGCGAGTTGCCGCACCGAGAGCAGATAGATCGACGTCATCGCTCCACCAGGTATTCGAAGACGCTCTCCAACGAATCGTCGAGCGGCTCGACGCGCAGGAGCCTGATCGAGAGGTCGCGCGCCAGCGCCGGCAGAGAGCGCTGGACGGCGCCGACGTCGCGACTCAAGAGCACAACGTCGCCGTCGGTCCCGAGCTCGACCGAATCGACGGTGTCGAGCAGAACGAGCGCCGCCGCGAGCTGCCGCGGCGCGCTGCTGACGACCCTAACGTGATACGGACGCTGGTCGAGCGCAGCGCGGATCGCATGATGGTCGCCTTCCGCAGCCAGCTTGCCGTTCACGACGAGGAGCACGCTCTCGGCGAGCGTCTCGACCTCTTCCAGGATGTGCGAAGACACGAGGATGGTTCGCCCTTGGGCCGCGAGCTTGTGGAGGGTCTCCTGAAACTCGACTCGGTGCCGCGGGTCGGCGCCGTTCAACGGCTCGTCGAGAATCAAGAGCTCCGGCTGATGGACGAGTGTCGCGGCAAGCTTGATCCGCTGCTTCATCCCGCGCGAGTACGTGCGCACCCGGCGGTCGGCGGCGGAGGACAGGTCGACGTCTTCCAGGACGCCGCGCGCCGCGGTGGCCACGTCGCGAACCCCTCGCAGTCGCGCCGACAGCTCGACGAGCTCGCGACCGGTGAGGATCTCGTAGGTCGACTCGTGCTCGGACAGGACACCGATCCGGCGATAGATGCCTCGGTTCTGCCGTGGATCGACGCCCAGCACGCGAACCGTTCCCTGCGACGGCGCGGCGAGCCCGCAAATCAGGCGCAGCAGCGTCGTCTTGCCGGCGCCGTTCGGCCCGAGGAGGCCCGTGATCCCTGGACGCACCTCGAACGACACGTCGTTGACGGCCGCGACGCTGCCGAACCATTTCGAGACGGCGTCGACCACGATCACGGGTGCTTCGTCGCGGCTCGTCATGCCGCCAGCCGCCGGTAGCGCCGCCAGGTGAGAAGCAGAGCGACCGAGATCAGGAGCGCGTACCAGGCAATCTGCACCGCGGCGGGGAGCGACTCGCCCGCGACGGTCCCGGCCGTCGGCTCACCGGGGAAGATCAGGTCGTTGATGTAGAGCGGCAGGGCCGTGAGATTGAGGAGCGCCACCCAGCGCGCGGTGCCGAGCGAGAGCACGTCGACGACGCTCGCGACCACCGCAGCACTGACGATGAACGCACCGACCATGAACGCCGCGGCGTACGCTCGACGGTTCGAATACGAGGCGACTACGGACGCGAGCGAAGCGTAGTAGAGCGCGAGCGCCGCCCCCGCGAGCAGGAAGCGCGGCACGTCCAGCCAGTTGTCGCCGAAGTAGCCGAGCGGATCGGGGGCGCCGAGCACGAGCCCGATCAGCAGGACGATCTGCGGCAGCCACGCGGCAGCGAGCATGACGGTGACGAGTGCTGCCCATCGCGCGAAGGCGTAGTCCGTGCCCTCGAGCGGGCGCACCAAGTAGAGGCTGATCGTGCCGTTGCGACGGTCGGGGCAGAAGAGCTCCGGGCCGATCACCGCGGCGAAGATGAGCAGCACGATCGCCACGATGGAGTAGAAGCCCGCGTGCGAGGGGAGGTCGGTCGCGGCGTTGAAGCCCGGTGCGACGCGATCGACGGCGCCGGCGATCAGCGCCACCACGACCGCCGGGATCAGCGAGGCGGCGACGAACAGCCACGGCACGACCTTCGCCCGGCCCCCTCGCCCGAGGCCGAGTGCCGTCCGCAGTCCGTTCTTGTAGACGGCGAGGATCGCGCGCCGGCGGCCCTCCCTCGGCCCTTCGTAACGGTTGAAGCCGAGGTCGTAGACGCGCCCGGTTGCTTGCGCGCCCTGGCTCACGGGGCCTCGTCGACGCTATCGCCCTGGAAGAGCTCCACGAGCGTCCGCCGGTGCGGCGCCAGCCTGCGCAGGGGTGCGCCGGAAGCCGCAAGAGCGTCTCGGATCCGGTCGTAACGGTCGTCGACCACGTCAGGCACGACCACCGTCCGTCCCTCCAATCGCGATTCGACGTGCCGCTCACGGAGTGCCGCGCGGAATTCGTCTTGCCGTGCCGTGACCTCGACGTACACCGTCTCTGTCTCGCGCGTGAACGTCGACACCTCGCCCTGGTGGACGACGCGTCCCTCGTCGAGCACGAGGATCCGATCGCACACGCGCTCGACGTCGCCCATGATGTGCGACGAGAACAACAGGTTGATCCCGAACTCCCGGTTCGTCTTGCGAATGAGCGCGAGCATCTCCTCGCGGCCCGTCGGGTCGAGACCCGCTGCAGGCTCGTCGAGGAAGATCAGCACCGGATCGTGCACGAGCGCCTGTGCCAACTTCACGCGCTGCCGCATCCCGGTCGAGTACCCGCCGATCGGCCGGTAGCGCTCCTCGAACAAGCCGACGTGGCGCAGCGTGTCGGCAGCGCGGGTCCGCGCTTGTCCGCGCGGCAGGCCGCTGACCTCCGCCATGTGTGCGAGGAACTCCGCCGCCGAGACGTCGTGTGGCAAGCAGTCGTGCTCGGGCATGTACCCGAGGCGCGACCGAACACCGATGTTGGCAGCGGCCGACTCACCGAGCACCTCTGCCGCGCCTTCGGTCGGCTCGAGCAGCCCGAGGAACAGCCTGATCGCCGTGCTCTTGCCGGCTCCGTTCGGACCGAGGAGGCCCGTGACCGCTTCGGCGATCTCGAAATCGACGTCGTTCAGCGCCATGACGGCTCCGAAACGCTTCGTCAACGCACGGGCGCGAAGCAAGGCCGGCACGCCCAGCATCCTAGGTGGGCTGCGACCGCGTCAGCGACCGTGAGAACTACGCCGCGGCTTCTTCCTAGGTTCTGAGGACGATCGGTCCCATCGTGCGATCGCGCGCAGGCTGAGCGGTGACGACCCAGCCGTCGAAGCGCGAGAAGCGGTACGGCACCGACAGCCGCACGGTCGTGTTCTTCGGATTGACGCGGAACGAGCCGCACGGCGCCACCGGCTTGCCGTTGCGTGTCAGCCACAGCTCGTAATAGGCCTGCGGGTCCTTCTGCGTCGGCAGCCCGCTGACGAGGAGCTCCATCGGCCAGTTGCCCGCCTTGTCGCGCCAGCCGATGCGAAGCACGGCGAGCGACTGCCCTTCCCCTGCATCGGCACGACCCGCCGCGCAGCGAACGAGGCGGTCTTCGCATGGTCGTGCCCGAGTCAGGTAGCCGCCGCCCAGCGCGACCGCTGCGATCGCCGCCGCGGCAACCGCAGCCACCGCCCAGCGCCGGGGCGGCATCAGCGGGAAGTCGATCGACCTGCGCTTCCTCGGTCGGGTCGGTCGGCTGCTCGAGCGCGGGCGGCAGGTCGGCGGGCGGTCCGGCCTCGACCAGCAGGTCGTGCACACGGCGCAGCCGGTCGACTTCCTCGGGCGCGAGCCCCTCGGTGTCGACGATGTCGTTGAACTCGTTCATGCCAGTTCCGCTCCGAGCAGGTCGGCGAGATGGGCGAGCGCGGACCGCGTTCGCGTCTTCACGGTACCGAGTGGGATGGCGAGGAACTCCGCCACCTCACTCTGCGAGAGACCACTCCAGTAGGCGAGGGCGATCACTTCGCGCTCGCGGTCGGGCAGTTCTTGCAGCGCGCGGTGCACGCGCCAGGCGACCCAGCCCTGCTCGGCCGCATCGGGCGGCTCCGGTTCACGCGCGACCCGCTCCGGAATCTCGGCGGGCACGTCGGCGCGGTTGCGCGCACGATCGACGATCGCGTTTCGAGCCACCGCGTACAGCCACGGCGCACCCGGCCCGCGGTCCGGCTTGTAGGAGCCGGCAGACCGCCAGATCGACGCGAACGTCTCCTGCACCGCATCCTCCGCCCGGCCGCGATCGCCGAGCCGCCGCAGCGCCAGGCCGAAGACCGGGCGGGCGTAGCGGCGGTAGAGGTCATCGAACGCCGACCGGTCACCCGTTCGCCGTGCGCTGGATGAGCTCGCCGTCCGACGTCACCAAGGGCATCGTACGGAGTGTGATCGCAACCGCCACAAAGATGTTCTACGGCTTCGAGCGCCGCCCGGATTTGAGGAGCCGGCCTCCGTCGACGACCAGGGTGGTTCCCGTCACGTAGTCGGCTCCCGCGAGGTAGACGACGGCCTCCGCGATGTCCGCCGGCGACCCGACGCGTCCGAGCAGAGTCTCGGCCGCGCGGCGCTCCTCATGGCCGGGGTCGACGGCGACCGGTCCCGGGCGCGATCCCGCAGACTCGCACCTCGGGCGCGAGCGCGCGCGCGAACACCCGCGTCAACATCGCCTGTGCCGCCTTCGCGGCGCTGTGCGGCGCGAACGAGATCCAGGGTTGAAACGACGCGACGTCCTCGACGATCACGAGGACACCGTGGGACTCGCGCAGTGCCGGGGCGGCTGCCTGGGCGAGGAAGAACGTCCCCTTGGCGGTCAGGTCGAGCGCGGCATCCCAGATCCGCCTCCGTCACCTCCTCGACCTGCTTCGGCGCGAAGCCGGCTCCGGCGGCGTGGACGACGAGGTCGAGACCCCCGAGCTCGCCGACAGCGTGGGCCACGAGCACCGGCCGCACCGTCGCGGTTGCGCAGGTCGCCGTCTGCCCGGCCGGCGGCGACCACCGTCCACCCGTCGGCCCGCAGGCGCTCCGAGATAGCACGGCCGACCCGCCCCGTGCCACCGGCGACCAGCGCGCGGCTGTGTGGTGTCTGTAAGGACATGATCGCTGTGAGTAAAACAGCGGCGGGGCGGCTTCGGTTCTGCTGTCCTAGGGGACAACGCCGCACGTCACCAACAAATCAGAGAGAGGCAGGTTCTCCGATGCGCAAGCTGTTCCTCGCACTGGCAGCGGTCGCGGCCCTTGCATTCGTGGGGCAAGCGGGCGCGGCGACCAAGACGATCAACATCTACGGCACCGGGTTCAGTCCGAGCTCGGCGACGATCACCGAAGGCGACACCGTCACCTGGGTGAACAGGGACAACGCGAATCACCAGGTGCTCGACTCCAAGGGCAGCTTCGTGTCGCCGATCCTGAAGCCGAAGCAGTCGTATTCGTTCACCTTCAAGGCCCCGGGGACGTACTCGTACAGCGACGAGCTCTACCCCAAGCACACCGCGAAGATCGTTGTGAAGGGGCTGCCGCCGTCGCTGACGCTTGGGATCTCGGCGCCGATCGTCACCTACGGCACTCAGGCGACGCTCAGCGGCGTCATCTCGAACCACGCGACCGGTGAGCAGGTGACGATCTACTACCGGCCGTACCCGCAGCCGAACCTGATCCAGCGGGCGACGGTGCTGACGGCCCCCGGCGGGACGTTCAGCTTCATCGTCGCACCCCAGATCCTCACGACCTACGAAGCGGCTTGGAAGGGCGCCTTTGCGGCTCCGATCACCGTTCAGGTGCAGCCGAAGCTGACGCTCGGCCGCAACAACGGCTGGATCATCCACGCCGCCGGCGGCCGTACGTTCGCCGGCCGGGCCGTGCAGTTCCAGCGGCTGAACGCGGCCACGGGTCAGTGGGTGACGCTGAAGAAGGTGCTCCTGAACTCGAAGTCGTCGGCGCGCGTGCTCGTCGTGCTGCCGAAGGGGATGAACCATTTGCGGGTGACGATGTCCGTCAACCAGGCGGGCGCCGGGTTCCTCGGTGTGATCAGCCCAACCGTCAACTGGCGCAGGACCTAGCGGTGCGCACGGCCCGCACGCGCTCGCGCGTGCGGGCCGGCACCGTCAGCTGCTGCGCGCTTCGTCGTAGCGGCGCGCGACCTCGTCCCAGTTGACGACGTCCCACCAGGCGGCGAGGTAATCGGGCCGCCGGTTCTGGTAGTGCAGGTAGTAGGCGTGCTCCCAGACGTCGATGCCGAGGAGCGGCACGTCGTCCTGCAACCAGGGGCTGTCCTGATTCGGGGTCGAACAGACCGCGAGCGCGGTCCCGTCCCAGACGAGCCAGGTCCAGCCGGATCCGAAGCGCTTGACGCCGCCGTCGTTCAGCGCCGAGCGCAGCTGCTCGACGCCTCCGAACGTGTCGGCGATCGCGTCGGCGAGCGGCCCGGACGGATCGCCGCCGCCGCCCGGCTTCATGATCTGCCAGAAGAGCGAGTGATTGGCGTGACCGCCGCCGTTGTTGCGCACCGGCCCTTGTTTGTCCTCGGGAAGTGCGTCCAGGACGCCAGCACGTGCTCGATCGGCCGGCCGTCCCACTCGGTGCCTTCGAGGGCCTTGTTGAGATTGTCGACATAGGCCTGATGGTGCTTCCCATGGTGGATCTGCATCGTCTGCGCGTCGATCGTCGGCTCGAGCGCATCGTGGGCGTACGGGAGACTGGGGAGCTCGTAGGGCATGCTTCTCCTTCGGTTTGTTTCTCCCGTGGAGGATATGCTCCGCGCCGCACCCGAGCATCCGACGAGGAGAGACATGGCGCTTGCCTACAACCATGAGGAAATCACCCCACGCGAGCTGAAGCCGGCGCTGCTGGAGCTCGACGGCATCTCCCGGGAGACCGTCGAGGCGCACTACAAGCTCTACCAGGGGTACGTCAGCAAGCGGAACGAGATCCTGGGCAAGCTCGACGGCGTCGATCTGACGACCGCCAACCAGGTGTACTCCGAGCTCCGGGCGCTCAAGGTCGACCTGACGTTCGCGATCGGCGGCATCAAGAACCACGAGATCTATTTCGAGCACCTGGGCGGTCACGGCGGCGATCCCGCGGGGATCTTCGGCGATCTCGTCAAGCGCGACTTCGGCTCGGCCGCCGACTGGAAGGCCGACCTGAAGGCGACGGGGCTGGCCGCGCGCGGCTGGGCATGGACGGCCTACGACTGGGACGAGAGCCGACTCTTCAACTACATCGGCGACGCGCAGAACACCTTCCCGGTGTGGAACGCGACGCCGCTCGTCGCGCTCGACGTTTACGAGCACGCCTACTTCATCGACTTCGCCACCGACCGTGGCTCCTACATCGACGCTTTCCTGAACAACCTCGACTACGACGTCGTGAACGACTGGGTCCAGCGTTACGGCATTCGGCCCTGACCGACGCTGAGTTGCGGCGCGAGCCCGATTCGCGCATTTCGTGCTGTCGGGCCGCTCCTGCGGCTACCCTGGTGCTCGCGTGACGTTCGTGGGACTCGTCGTGCTGGGCTATCTCCTGGGCTCCTGCCCCTGGGGATACTGGCTCGTTCTCCTCGTCAAGCATGAGGACATCCGCAAGGTCGGCTCCGGGAACATCGGTGCAACGAACGTCTGGCGGACGTATGGGCGCTGGCTCGGCGCCCCGGTCGTCGTGCTCGACACCCTGAAGGGCTTCATCCCGGCCGTGCTCGGGATGATCTACGTCTATCCGCATCATCTCTCCGGCATCTGCGCCGGTGCGGCTGCGATGCTCGGTCACTGGCGGCCGCTCTTCCTGCGCTTCGCGAAGGGCGGGAAGATGGTGGCGACCTGCGGCGGGGTGTTCTTCGGCGTCGCGCCCTGGGTGGCGCTCATCGCAGGCGTCGTCTGGCTCGTCGTCTTCGTGGCGGTCCGTTACGCATCCGTCGCGTCCGTGGTCGCCGGGATCGCGCTGCCGGTCGCCGCGGCGCTCTACGGGTACCCGCTCTCGGTGATCCTCTTCGGAGTCGCAGCCGCAGGGGCGATCATCTATCTGCACTGGGGGAACTTCCGGCGCCTGCGCGCGGGCACCGAGCATCGTTTCCATCTGAGGAGGACGGCCAGTGCGTAAGGCCCTTTTCATCGCCACTGTTGCGGCGGCGCTCTGGCTCGCGCCCGGCGCGTTCGCCGCCGGCTGGTGCGGGACCGGCGAGTCTGTGACCGACCGTCCGGACATCGTCACGGGCGCGCAGGTGCACGCGATCGTCGCGACGCCCTCCGACTCGCCCGACCAGTTCGGCGCCGTCGCGAACCGGCTGCAGGACGACGTCGACTCGATGAACGCCTGGTGGACACGGCCAGGACCCGACGCGGGTCCCTCGCTTCGACCAGGCCACGTTCCCCGGCGGCGAACTGTCTCGACATCTCGTTCGTGCGCCTGCCGCAACCGCGCGAGCGCCTATCAGGGCGCATTCGTCCTTCCAGCGCGATCGCGAGCGCGCTCGGGCTCGGCCGGCTTCGGCAACGCGTACAAGGACTATGTCGTCTACTACGACGGGCCGCCGGTACAGGCCGACGTCTGCGGGACCGGTGGCGGCGACTTCGACCACGGAAACGGGCTCGCCGTCGTCTGGGTCAACGGCTGTCCCGACGTGCCGAGCGACAGCGTCCAGGCGCACGAGTTGTTGCACGCCTTCGGTGCCCTCCCGGCCGGTGCACCGAACGCCTGCACGGCTGCGACCGATCCTGAGGGCGCGGCCGCACCGGTCATCCGTGCGACTCGACGAGCGACATCCTCTATCCCTTCGCCGACGGTAGGCCGCTCCAGCAGCAGGTGCTCGACTTCAACCACGACGACTACTACGGGCACAGCGGCACGCGGAACGACCTCCAGGATCGCGATCTTCCTGCACCATCTGAACCCCCGGAGGTGCCGCTCGGGCTCTCCATCTCCGGCCCCGGCGGCGTCGTGACGAGCGACCTGCCGGGCGTCGACTGCTCGGCCGCGTGCACGACGCAGTGGGATCAGGGGACGACGGTCACGCTCTCGCCGACCCCGAAGTCGACCTCACGTTTCATCCGCTGGACGGGCAGCTGCATCGGCAGCGCCGGCTGTGTGCTCGACGCTGAGCAAGGCGGCAGCGGTCACCGCGGTCTTCGGGCCGTCGATCATCCCGGTCAAGGTCTCGACGAGCGGCCAGGGCCGCGTCGCGTGCTCGCCCAACTGCTCGAAGAGGTTCTCGGCAGGTACCCGGCTCACGTTGCGCGCGATCGCCGCCAAAGGCTGGAAGTTCGCACGTTGGGGCGGCGCGTGCACCGGCGCACGGCTCATCTGCACGCCGAAGACGGATTACGCGGTGACCGTGCGCGCGAACTTCAAGAAGAAGCACTGAGCCAGTCGCGCAGCTCGGTGTGAGTCGCGGCCGGCGCGCCGTCGCAGTTCGGCGCGAAGCTCGCCGACCGTGCCGGTTCGCTCTGCGACCACGTCGTGCCGGTGGATCGTCTCCAGGTTCACCTGCTGCGAGAAGACGAAGTCGCCGTCGCTCGAGGTCGGGGTAGCGGTCGAGGGTCTCCTTGAGCGCGAAGCGCACCGAGTCCTCGACGAAGCGCGGCTGGAGGTGCGCGTGCTCGACGACGAACAGCTCGTCGGGCCGCTTCATCAGCGCGTAGACCGGCGAGCTCATCGAGCGCTCGACGATCCCGACGAGATGCTCCGCGTTGATCGAGGCCGCGGTGCCGATGAGCAGCGTTCCGCTTGCCCGCGCTGGTTGTGCGTCGCGAGCGGGACGAGCTCGAGGATCCGGTCGATGTCGCCGTCGCCGAAGCCGGCTTCGAGCAGGCGCTCGCTCGCCGCGCCGCGGACGAGCCCCTGCGCGCACGGGCAGGCGTTGATGCCCCACGCCTCGACGCCGACGACGCGACGGACGCGCTCGGGCGAGGCGGCGGCGATCCCGATCAGCTTCGCGATCTCCTGCGTCGGCAGCCCCGTCACCGGCGTCTTGCGCTCGAGCGGGTACTGCGCCTCGATCCGCACCTCGGCCCGCAGCGCGCGTTGGCGCTCGACGATGTGGCCGCGATGTGCTCCGCGAGCGTCTCGACGAGGAACGCCTCGCCGATCACGACCTGGTCGATCGCCTCGCCGAAGAGCTCGGGGAAGCGCGACATGTGCACGCCTTTCTGGCCCGGGTCGAGGTCGACCGTGCACGAGATCTCGGCGGCGAAGGTCTTCTCGTGGCCCTCGTGCCGGATGCGGATCGCCTTCTGGACGCCGGTCACCCCGGCCCGCGTCAGGCCGAGCTGGATCTCGGGGACGGAGGCCTGCAGGTCGCCGGTCAGGCTCGTTCGCGAGATCTCCGCCATCGGGTACAACCGTACCGCGTCGATGCCCGATACCGCTTCCCTCGTCTCGTCTCCCTCGCCTGCCACGACCTGCGCACGCCGCTGGCAACGGTCTACGGCTTCGCCCGAACGCTCACGCGGGCCGGCGAGCTCGACGAGCGGAGCGCCCGGTTCCTGACGATGATCGAGGAGGCGAGCGAGCAGATGACCGGGCTGCTCGACGAGCTCGGCACGGCCGCGCGGATCGAGAGCCGGCCGCTGGGAGCCGGTGTCGCGACCGGCGAACACACTGGAGCTCGCCCGGGCGGACGACGAGCGGATCGCGGTCGAGGGGACGGGCGAGGCGATCGAGATCGATGCGGTTGCCGTGCAGCGCTCCCTCAAGGCGCTCGCGCTCGCCGCGATCCGCCACGGGCGAGTCGAGCGCGTCACGTGGCGTGTCGACGGCCGGCTGTTCGAGCTGACGCCGGTGAGTGCCGTCGCCGCACCGGTCGTGACGGCCGAGGATCAGAAGGATCTCGGGGCGCTGGTCGCCCGCCTCGTGATCGAGGAGCTCGGCGGCGGGCTCGAGCTCGACGGCGAGACGCTGCGCGTCCGCCTTTAGGCGTTCTCAGGCGAGGCGGTCGCGGACCCACCCCTGGAACGCAGCCAGGAGTGGCTCCGCCCCGAGCAGCAGCCGCCCGTGCTCGAGCATGCCGGAGGCCATGCCGCGCTGCACCGACTCGACGAGTGCGCGGTCCTCGCGCCCGACCTGGTCGTCGAACGCGAAGAACTCACGCCGCCAGGTCTCGTCGACGTCGGGCGCGAAGAAGTAGTCGAGGTAGCGCTCGGTCCGGTTCGGCCCGTTGGGGAGGATCGGGCCGATCGACAGGTTGAGCGGCCCCGGGAAGACGTTGATGCCGGTGTTCGGGTAGAGCAGGTGGAACTGGCCGCGCTCACCCGTTGCCTTCGACTTGCAGAACTGGGCGCCGAAGGTGGGATGCGTCTCCGAGCACATAGCGATCCGGGTGCACGTCGACCTCGTCGCTGAACGCCGGGTGCGCTGTCGCGCAGTGGTAGCACTCGAGGAAGTTCTCGGCGACGACCTTCCAGTTCGCGTCGGCGCCGAACTCGACTCGCGAATGGAAGACGAGGTTGTCGACATCGACATCGCGGCCGAGGATCGCCGGCAGGCCGCCGAGCTGCTCCGCGAGCGGGCCGGCCTGCGGGTCGGGATTGACGAAGAGGAACGGGCCCCACGTGTCGACGCTCGCAGGGAGCAACGACCAATCGGTCTTGTCGAATCCCGGCTCGCGGTCGGCGCGCGGTGCCGCCCGCAGGGAGCCGTCGAGCCCGTACGTCCAGGCGTGGTAGTGGCACTGGATCGAGCTCCGCCTCTCGCAGCCTTCCGCGAGCACAGCGCCACGATGGCGGCAGACGTTGAGGAAGGCGCGCAGTTCGCCGTCGTCGTCCCGGGTCACGAGCAGCGGAATGCCGGCGGCGTCGGTCGCGAGATACGAGCCGCGTCTGGGCGACGCTCTCGGCCCGGCCCGCGTATTGCCACGCGCGCGCGAAGATCCGGTCGCGCTCACGCCGGAGCTGTTCCTCATCCGAGTACCACGAGAACGGAAGCGTGCTCGCGTCGGTCACAGCCGCTTCGCCTCGATGATGCGCTGCAGGAACTGTTGCGTGCGCGCCTCGCGGGTGAGCTGAAGATCTCGCCGGGCAGACCTTGCTCGAGAATGTGGCCGTCGTCGAGGAAGCAGACCTGGTCGGCGATGTCACGGGCGAACGACATCTCATGGGTGGCGATCACCATCGTCATGCCGCCTGCGGCGAGCTCGCCGATCACCGCGAGCACTTCGGCGACGAGCTCGGGATCGAGCGCGCTCGTCACTTCGTCGAAGAGCATCAGTTCCGGCTGCATCGCGAGCGCCCGCACGATCGCGACGCGTTGCTGCTGCCCTCCGGAGAGACGGTCGGGGTACTCCGCTCGCTTTTCGGCCAGGCCGAAGCGCTCGAGCAGAGCGGTCGCACGTTCGTCCGCCTCTCGCTTCGACAGGCCGAGCACGTCTCGCGGAGCAAGCGTCACGTTGCGCAGCACGCTCATGTGCGGGAACAGGTTGAACGCCTGGAACACGATCCCGATCCGCCTGCGCACCGCATTCACGTCCTGCCGGCGCGTGATCTCCTCGCCGCCGAGGAAGATGCGGCCCGCGTCGATCGGCTCGAGCAGGTTGATGCAGCGAAGCAGGGTCGACTTCCCCGACCCGGACGCGCCGATCAACGCCACCACCTCGTGCTCCGCAACCGTCAGATCGATGCCGCGGAGGACCTCGTGGCGACCGAACGACTTCGAGAGCGCCTCGACGACCAGTGCATCGCTCACAGCGTCGCTCCCCCTGCCTGGCGGCGTCGGCGGTCGCGCAGGATCAGCCAGTCCGTGAAGCGCGCGAGCGGGATCGTGATCGCGACGAAGAGCAGGGCCGCGCAGAGATAGGCGGTGAAGTTGAAGGTCGCGTTCGTGTCGATCTGGGACTGCTGGAACGCCTCGACCGCGCCGAGGGTGCCGACGAGCGCAGTGTCCTTCTGGAGGCCGATGAAGTCGTTCAGGAGCGGTGGGACGACGCGGCGGACCGCCTGCGGCAGGATCACGCGACGGAGCGTCTGCCAGCGCGACAGCCCGAGCGAGCGGGCCGCTGCTTCCTGGCTCGGATGGATCGACTCGATGCCCGCGCGGTAGACCTCGGAGACGTAGGCGCTGTAGATCAGGACCAGGGAGACGATCCCCCAGAAGACGACCGACTTGGGGACATAGCTCAGCCCGAGCGCCGGAGCTCCGAAGCCGAGCATCGCGATCACGAGGATGGTCGGGATGCCCCGGAAGAGGTCGGCATAGACGATCGCGAGCGCGCGCAGCGGGAAGAAGACGGGTCCCGGCAGACTGCGCAGGACGGCAAGGAAGAGCGCGAAGATGAGGATGAACACCTCGGCGATCGAGAAGATCTTGACGTTCAGGAGAAAGGCCCGCGCAATCTCGGGCATCGACGACTTGAACTCCTGCCAGTTGAAGAACTGGCTGCGCACCTCGGGCCAGCCGGGTGCGTTCGTGATCGCGAAGAAAACGACCCCGAAGAAGATGAACGTGCTCACGAGCGCGATGACGACGCTCCGGCGGCCGTCGCCGCCGGAGCGCAGTCCATCGAGCAGGCGCGAGCGCCGCTCTACTTCAGGATCGGCGCGCCGGTCGCCTTCGCCAGCCACAGCTGCTGAAGCCGCTTGAGCGTGCCGTTGGTGCGCAACGAGGTGATCGCCCGGTTGACACACGCCGTCAGCGGGCTCCCCTTCGCGAGGACGACTCCGAAGTGGTCGGTCGAGGTCCCGCTGGCGTTCTCGAACTGGCCGAGGATCTTTCCGTTCGGCACCTGCACGGCGGTGACGTAGAACGCCGTCGGGAGGTCGACCACGAGACCATCGATCTGCTTGTTCTTCAGAGAGAGCACTGCAGCTGCGTTCGAGTTGTAGACGGCCGGCTGCTGCGACGGCTTGATCCGGCTCTTGATGAACGCGTAACTCGTCGTCCCGAGCTGTGCCCCGAGCTTGTACGAGGCCAGGCCTTCGATGCTGTGGACCGATGCAATCTTCGTGCCCTTGTTGACGACGATCGCTTGGTTCACGTTGTAGTACGACTTGCTGAAGGCGACGACCTTCGCCCGGGCGGGCGTGTACGAGATCTGGTTGATGTCGAAGTCGAACGACTTCGACCCGGGCGCGTACGCGCGGTTGAACGGCACGTACGTCCACGCGACGTGGCTCTTCGTGTAGCCCAGCTTCGACGCGATCGCATACGCGACGGCCGACTCGTAGCCCTTGCCCGTGGACGGATCGTTGATCTTCCACTTCGAGCTCTTCGTGCCGCCCGCGAACCACGGGGGATACGCGGGATTGTCGGTGCCGATCGTGAGCTGCCCGCTCGTGACCGTGGGGCAGTTCGCGCCCGTGACCGCTGAGACGGTCGGATGCGCGGCTGCCGACGCACCGACGGCGACCGCAGCGAGCACTGCGACCGCCGCCAGGAGTGGTATGAGCTTGGTCATATCGTCAATTGCCTTTCGGTTCGGTCCGGGGGTCACCGCTTCGACGCGGACGACAAGCGTATCGCCGGACGCCACTCCGGCCGCCGGTTCAGACGTCGTTCGCGACTGTGAAGGTCCGGGACCGCTTGCGTCGTGTTCCCCGCGGTGTCACTTGCGCCCACGATGAGGCGGTATGTGCCGTTCGGCAGCGAGCGAGTGTCGAAATGCTCGGCGAGGAAGAAGCGGTAGCGGCCTTGACCGCGGTGGATCCAGGGTCGGTTCTGCCGCGTCCAGCGGGCGTAGACGTGGATGAACGGCGTGGTCGGCAGGCTGTGCCTGAAGTCGACTGCGATATGCCACTGAGGTGCCGAGACCTCGCGCGGGCCGGCGAGACGCCATTCGATCATCGCCGGTGCCACAGGCTTGTCGTTCCACGGAGCCGGCACAGCGATCGGCACCTTGTCCCATGTCTCGGTGACGATGTCGATCGTCCCGGCGACGCGGGCGCCGACCGGCCGGCCCTCGCGCTCGAAGTCGACCGAGTTGATCGTCGGACGCGTCGTGTCGCGGTAGGGGGTCAGCCCACCTGGGCGCAGCGGATTCAGGTAGATGCCGCACACGATCTCAGTGAAGTGAACGTGTGCCCAGGGCTTTTCGATGTGGCCGACGACCGTTCGGTATGCGAGTACGTGCTCGCCGGGTCGCACAGACGGGATCACGTGCCAGTACTCATGCACGATTGCTCCCGCCGAGACGAGGACGACGTCGGGATGAAGGGGGTGGCGAGAGGCGATGCCGTCGAGCGTGGCGTAGACCGCGGTGCCGTTCGGGGCGACGACGTCGACGCCGAAGTGGAGCGTCCCGTCCCTCCCGATCCCAGGAATGCGCGGATCGCCGAGGTAGCCGCGGACGGCGTGCTGGACGCCGAACGGCTTGACCGGCCAGGCGTAACCGCTTGCAACTGCGCGGGAAGGGACTACGAGCACCGCGACGGTGCTTGCCAGGACGAGCTTGCGGATGACGGTGGTCGGAAGCACGCCACCACCGTCGGTCGCGCCGCAAACCGCGCGACAACGGCCACCTAACGAGGCAGTAACCGGCTCCGATCGTCAGTCGGGCCGACAGCTCAGGGAATGAGTTCCCGTTCCTCCGCCGCTGTGAGCTTCCGGTGCGTCGCCCGGAGACGCAGGTCCGCGAGTGCGTCGAGTCCGCGTGGCCCGACGCAGAGATCGCAGCGGTATGTTCGGACCGTGCCGTCGATTCCGGAGGTGACGATCGTCTGGCCGCCGGGCGTGAAGGATGCGCTCGTGAGCCTGCCCTCGTGCCCCTCGAGGTAAAACAGGCGCGTCCCGGAGCGCGCGTCGAAGAGCCCCGCCTTGCCCGGGCCCGCCGTCACCACCCACCTGCCGTCGGGACTGAAGGCGGCGTCGGAGACCTCGCCGAACGCACCACTGAGGATCTCGACGGCACTGCCGGTGGCGACATCGCGAATGCGTGCGTAGTGGTCCCGGCCGGCGGTGACGAGTTTCGAGCCGTCGGGGCTGAAGCGCGCCGAGGTGACTGTGTCGGCGTCTCCTCGCAGCACTCGCATCCGTCCGGTCGAGAGGCTCCAGATCCGGGCCGTGTGGTCGGTAGAACCCGCAGCCAGGAGGGCGCCGCTCGGATCGAAGGCGATTCGGGTCAACGGGGCGCCGTTGCCGTCGAGCGTGCGCACCAGGGAGCCGTCGAGCCCGTACACCCGTGCGTTGCCGTCCGATCCGGCTGCGACGACCGAGCGGCCGTCCGGCGCAAGTGCGACGCCGGTGATGTGTGCGGGCACGGAGATCGCGGCGACGAGCTCGCCGGTCGACGTGCGGCGGACGACGACGCGTCCACGCTCCGCGGTCGCGACGAGGTCGCCGCCGGCCGAGACCGACACGTCGGGCGATCCGCGCGGTGCCACCACGATCCGACCGTCGGCAGCGCGCGCGGCGGCGACCGGCCAGGCCTCGGTGCGAACGACGGCGAGCGTCGGCTCGGCCACGGCGTACCACAGCCGCATGGTTCCGTCCTTCCCCGCGGTGACGACGGATCGTCCGTCCGGGCTGAAGTCGGCGGTCGCGACCTCGGCGCCGTGGCCCGCGAGCACCGCAACCGTTTCACCGTTCCTCGCGTGCCAGACCCGCGCCGTGCCGTCTTTGCTCGCAGTGACGAGGCGAGAGCCGTCAGGGCTGAACGCCGCCGAGGTGACGTCGAGACCGTGCCCGGCGAGGATCGTGACGAGGTCGCCGGACGTGCTCCAGACTCGGGCGGTCCCGTCCGTGCTGGTCGTAGCGAGGACGGTCGCGGGGGAGTTGAAGGCGATGCTCGTGATCGGCCCAACGTGACCGCGGAGAACGGCGCGATGCGCGGGGGTTGTCGGATCCAGCAACGTCACGGTCTTGTTCGCCCCTGCGATCGCGAGAAGGTGTCCCGGCCCGAACGCGAGGTGTGTGACGACGCTGTCGATCGCGGGTCGAGCGACACTCGCCCCTGTCGTGATGGAGAACATCTCGACCCTCAGGCTCTCCCGGCCGCCACCCGTTGCCACCGTCGTGTCGTCGGACGACACGGCAGCCACCAGCGGCTGGCTCGCCGCCGTGAAGACGCGCATGAGCCGGCCCGAGCTCGCGTCCCAGACATGGAGGAGCCGTCCGCTGTCCATCGTCACGAGGACTCGGCCGTCACTCGAGAAGGCGGCTCCGGCCACCGGCCGCGTTCGCAGTCGTGTCGCCGACCCGGTCGTGGACGTGTAGAGCGTCGGGGGTCGATGCAGGCCGAAGGCGAGGATCCGGGCGCCCGTGGGATCGATCAGTCCTCGCGGTGCGCCGATTGCGAACGCCCTCAGAACGCGGCCCGTTGTCCTGTCGGCGACGACCACGCGGCCTGTCGTCGTGAGTGCGACGGCCGTGCGTCCACCTGTCTGGAAGACGGCCTGCGCGCCCGGCGCACCGAGTGGCACGACGCGCCGAACACGCGAGTGCAGCAGTGACTCCCGAAGCGCGGATTCGACGAGGGCAGAGTTGCTGAGGCCGGCGGCCCGTCGCGCGAGCACCAGCGAGAGCTCGGGATCCCGGTCGAGCAGGGTCAGTGAATCCGCGACGAGCGCCCGCGCCTCCGCCGACTGTTCCTCTGCTCGTGCAGTGCTGCGCTGCGACAGCGCGTAGATGGTGATGCCTGCCATCAGCAGCACGGCGGCGAGGGCCGCCACGCCGATTCTCACGAGCCGACGCTGGTGCCGGCGTGCGGCCAAGCGCTCGCGGTCGAGCTCACGGCGGCGGCGCCAGCCCAGGATGGCGTTTGCGAGGACGTCGTGGAAGATCTCGTATCGACGGTCGCCTCCCTGGTCGACCCGGCGAAGGATTCGCTCGCCTTCGAGTGTTGCAAGCACGGGCTCGACCTCCTGCGCCGGCGCCCGGGCGAATTGCGCAAGGTCGGCGGCGAGATGCGAGATCTTCGTACCCGACGGAGTGACGAGATGCCCAAACACACGGTCTGCGACGTCCTGCTCGCTCTCGTCGAGCACGGCGAGCGCGCGGTCGAGGTGCTCTCGAACGATTTCGCGGGCTCCGCCGAGTTCCGCGAGCGTCGACGCCCGAAGCTCCTGTGACCCGCGCTCGACCTCCACATCCCACAGCCGTTCCATCACCAGTTGCAGGTACGGCGGCTCGACCCTCGTCGGGTCGTCGGCCGTTCCGGCCTGATCGAGCACAGCAGTGACAAGCTCCGGTTCGACCTCGACCTGGCGCTCCGATGGAGCGGAGTCGTTGAACTGCCGCACCGGTCCGAGGATGGCGGCCGATGCCGCGCGTCTGTCGAGGCGATCGAGACGCACCACATTGGCGAAGAGGTTCGGGAGGGCGCCGCCGAAAGCGTCGAGCTCCGCGAGGGCGTCGTCGCGCAGTGAGAGGAGGACGTGGGCACGCAGCCGCGGCCTGACGATCACCTCGGGCAGCTCCGCGAGCAGGGTTCCCGGATCGCGCTTTGCATCGTGGTAGACGAAGAGCTCCTCGAGCTGGTCGAGCACGATGAAGATCTCTCCGTCGAGAATCGCGGACCAGTGATCGACGGCGTCGGCGAGACCGGTCGTGGGCGGCGGCCCTGCCGACTGATTTCCGGTGACCTTCCGCACCTCGTCGGCGATCGCGTCTGCCAGCGCCGTGACCGGGTCGCCGAGCCATGACGAGAAGACGACGGCGGCGCCGTCCGGGCCTCGGCCGAGCGCTCGGGTCCCGGCAAGCTCGCGGATTCGGCGCGCGACCCCCGCGCGAAGGAGCGATGTCTTGCCGACGCCACTCGGGCCGTAGAGGACCGTGAGTCGCGAGGCGAGCAGATTGGCGACGACGATCTCGATCTCCCGCTCTCGCCCGAAGAAGAGGAGCGCGTCGAGCTCGCTCTCTCCGAAGGACGAGAGGCCGCGGAATGGCGCGCTGAAGGTCGGGGCAGCCGTCACGGTCACGCGATCGCCTCCGCGGCGTCGATGACGTCGGTGAGGTTTCGGACGTAGCGGTCGAGCGGCATCTCCACGAGCTCCACGTCGAGTCGGCCCCACAACTCTCGCTCCGCGAGTGCCGGTCGTGGGTGGACTGCCCATGAGCGGTAGGCGGTCGGCTCGTCGCCCCACACGCGGCCGAGAACGAGTCGCAGCGGCCAGTCCCGCACCGTGTAGCCCAAAAAGAGGAAATGGCTGCGGCGAAGAGTCGCGGCCAGCGACACGGGCACCGCAGAGGCGATGTCCGCACGCCGCAGATACTCGATGTGGTCGTCTTCCGTGACGACGAAGCTCCGTGCGGTGCCCCCTGTCGCGTCGATCCTGCCTCGCAGTCTGAGGATGATCGGGCGCCGCTGGAGCGACAGCTCCTGCGCGTAGAGGTTCGGGACGTCGATGACGCTCGACGTGCCGTCGGGGGAGAGGTGGATGAACTTGCCACGATCTGGGCCTGACGGGAGGTAGGCCACGACGTCAACCTCCTCGCCGGCGTCGGCGAATGCCTGTTCGAGCGCGCTGCCATAGGACGTCGTGACGAGCAGCTGGTTCGGGGAGCCCTTGTTCCGAAGGAGTGGCTGCAGACGGGCGAGGAAGCGGTGCACGTCGGTTGGTTCCGTGCTCGTGCGCGCCCATTCGCGGAGCTCATCGTGGAGCGGTCCGTAACCCTGTGTGACGGCAGCAAACTGAGAGATGCGCGCGACGTCGGCGGGCTCGGACCGCGGGTACAGGAATCGTTCGGCGAGCAGCGCGCCGAGGGGGTCAGTGTCCTCACCGAGCACCGGCACGACGCGGCCTGCCAGAACTGCGGAGACGATCCCGTTCAGATCGTCGTTCTTCGCGGCCCGTGCCGACGGATCGACATCGAGCTGCTCCACCTCCTGCCGGATGATCGAGCCATGTAGCCGACGGAGCGCCGGGCTTGGTTCGATCCCGAGTTCACGAACGAGCGTGCTGCGGGCCTCCTGGTAGGCGAGTGCCGCATCCCCCTGGCGGCCGGCTCGGCAGAGGGCCAGCATCAGCTGGCCCCACAGCCGTTCGCGCAGCGGGTTTTCGTGGACGAGCCGTTCCAGTTCCGGAACGAGCTCGACATCCCGGCCGCCGGCAAGGTCCGCGTCCAGGCGTTCCTCGAGGGCAGCCGTTCGCAGTTCCTCGAGGCGGCGGATTTCGCCTTCGGCCCAGGGCTCGTAGGCGGATTCGGCCAGGACGGGGCCGCGCCACTCGGCGAGTGCGGCCGTCAAGGTCGTCGCACGTGCCTCGGGCTTCGCTGCTTGTGCATCACGTAAGCGCTGCTCGAAGCGGGCGAGATCGAAGCACTCGGGCTCGACGTGGAGGACATAGCCCGGCGCCCGCGTCTCGATCACCCCGTCGCCGAGGAGTTTCCGCAGATGAGACACCGCGTTGTGGAGGGAGGTCACCGCGGTCGGGGGCGGCTGTTCGCCCCAGAGCCGGTCACGGAGCACGTCGGCCGGAACCAGGCGGTTCGCCTCGAGAAGGAGGATCGTCAGGACGTCGCGCTGGCGTTTGCCGTCGACATCGACGCGTTCACCGTCGCGAACGACTTCGAGTGGGCCGAGGATCCGGAATTCGACCACGTGCGGGTTGTAACACCGGTCTGGCGCCCCAAACAGCGCAGTTAGCCGCGGATTAGCTGCGGATGAGAGGCCGGTTTCCGGGCGGGCGGACGGTGGCCGCATGACAGCCACACCACATAACGCGCTCCGCATCATCGTTCGTCTTGCCCTCATCGTGTTCGCGTTCATTGCCCTCGCCGTCGTCGGTGGGGCGTTTCGCGGGCACAGCCCGCAGCCGCTCGACGACAAGAACGGCGACCTTGAAGGTCGCGACGAACGCGAGCCCGCCACCCACCGCCCCACAGTCCAGGCCGCCTTCGAAGCGCAGAGCTACCGGTCGGGCGCTGTGGCGAGGCTGGTGCTCTTCGACTCCGCCCGCAACGTCACCATTCGTGTGTATCGAGTGGGAGCGCTGCGAGGGCCCCTGGTCCAGCACGACCGCATGCGCGGCACCGCGGTCGGAAGCCCGCTCCACTTCGCGTTCGTGTCCCCTGGCACGACCATTCGCATCCAGCTCGGCAAATGGCCGAGTGCGCTCTACTACGCCGAGCTCACAGCCCCAACCAGGCGCATCGGGTATGCCCCGTTCGTCCTGGCGCCCGCGCGTCTCGGCAGTGACCATGCGATCGCGGTCGTCCTGCCGACTCAGACGTGGGAGGCTTACAACTACCGTGACGACGACGGCAACGGATCGTGCGACACCTGGTACGCGGGCACCGGAACGACCGCGCGTCTCGCGCGGCCGTTCCTGAACCGCGGCGTTCCGCCTCACTACCGCTACTACGACGAGCCGTTTCTCAGGTGGCTCGCGCTCAACCACATCGACGTCGACGTCCTCTCGGATGCCGAACTGAACACCGTCTCCGCCAAGACGCTCGCGCGGAGCTACGGCCTCTTGATCTTCTCGGGGCATCACGAGTATGTGACGACGCACGAGTACGACTCGGTCACGGGGTTCCGCGACCTTGGTGGGAACCTGATGTTCCTCTCTGCGAACAACTTTTTTTGGAAGATCACGATCAAGGATCACGTGATGACGAGAGTCGCGCGTTGGCGTGATCTCGGTCGGCCGGAAGCAGCGCTGATCGGCGTCCAGTACTACGCGAACGACAACGGTGAGCACCGCGGTAGCTGGACGGTTCGCAATACCAAGGCAGCTCGTTGGATCTTCGCGGGAACGGGCATGAAGCCCGGGTCGCCGTTCTCGAGCGGCGGCATCGAGGCGGACGAGGTCGAGTCGGCTTCGCCCGACAACGTTCAGGTGCTGGCCGAGATCAAGAACCTCTTCGGCGACCGGCACAACGCGCAGATGACCTACTACACGACGCCGACCGGCGCGAAGGTGTTCGCCGCAGGAGCCTTCACACTCGCTTGCTCAGTTTGGCAGCCTCCCGTCCGGCGGCTGATGGCGAATCTGATCGTCGGTCTGTCGGAGCCTTGAGATCCGGCTAAGCGGAGAGTGCGCGCGCGTCGACCTCGGCCCGCGCGCACTCTCCCGGTTCGAAGCAGGCCCGGCAGCGGGCCTCGTACGAGTCGAGGGCGCCGACCTGGATCGTCTCGCCGTCGAACGGCGCGGGCGATCCGTCGACGAGCCGCTGGGTCATCGTGGCGGGCCCGCCGCAGCGGTGGCAGACGGCCTCGAGCTTGTCGACGAACTCCGCCACGCAGAGCAACGTGGGCATTGCGCCGAAGGGGAGCCCGCGGAAGTCCTGGGCGAGACCGCCGGCGACGACCCGTGCGCCGTCCCGGACGAGCGCGTCGATTGCGTCGACGATCCCCTCGTCGAAGAACTGCACCTCGTCGATGCCGACCGCGTCGTAGCCCGCTGCAAGCCGGCGCACCTCTTGGCTCGACTCCGCCGTCACGGCCCGCATCTTCGCGCCGGCGTGCGACACGACGTGGCCGACGTCGTAGCGGTCGTCGATCAGCGGCTTGACGATCAGGGCGCGCTGGCCCGCGATCTCGGCGCGCCGCAGGCGGCGAATCAGCTCCTCGCTCTTGCCGCTGAACATCGGCCCGCACACGACTTCGAGCCAGCCGCCGGCATGTGGCTGTGTCCTGATCACGGAGGCAGGCTAACCGGGGCGCCAGACGTACCCGTCGGGCTCGGCGCTCCCGCTGTGTCTATGCTCGCGCGGTGGCTGCGGAGGGTGCCGGGAGGCGGCACGGTGAGGTGTTCGATGCCGTCGCGGAGGCATACGACCGGGAGCGCCCGGGCTATCCGGCCGACCTGATCGATGCTGCCTGTTCGATTGCAGCTCTCGGAGCCGGGTCACGGGTGCTGGAGGTCGGCTGCGGCACCGGCAAGCTGACCGAAGCGCTGGTCGAGCGTGGACTCGTGGTGGATGCGGTCGATCCCGGTGCGAACATGATCGCGTTGGCGCGCAAGCGCGTGCACGACGCCGACACCGTTGAGTTCCACCTCGGGAGATTCGAGGAGGTCTCTCTGCCCGACCAGGTCTTCGCTGCCGTCTTCTCGGCCGCTGCGTTCCACTGGATCGCCCCGGACGTCGGTTGGGCGAAGGCCGCTCGCTGCCTGCGGCCCGGCGGAACGCTGGCGCTGATCATGCACACGAGTTACCGGGACGAGAACACCGCCGAAGACGACCAAGCGCTGCATGAGCTGTTCAGGAGGTACTGGCTCGACCCGGACAGCTGGTATCCCCTCCGCGACCGGGCCACGATCACCGCCGGCGTCGACGAGCGCCGCGACAACGTCTCCGCTGTTTGGACCTGGCTCGGCCACCACGACCTCCACAACGCCGACGCTGCGAGCCTCTTCGACCACGTGCAGCTCACGACCCGGCCGCTTGCCCGCGAGCAGACCGCCGACCAGCTGTGGGCGCTCTTCGAGACGACATCGGCCTACCTGCGCCTCGATCCGGCCGACCGCCGGGAGTTGGAGGCGGAGGTTCGTGCGTTCTTCGAACAGCGCGGCGGGAAGATCCGCACGAGCGACCTCGCCGTCCTCGTCACCGCCCGCCGATCCTGACCGGGGCCACTCTGGCGCCACGCAACTTGGCTGTCGCGTAGCCGTGCCGTTCAGCGCCGGCCGCCGAACTCCCAATTGTGAACCTCGACCTCGGAGAACACGCCAAGGCCTGTCCGCTCGTCCTCGATGAGCGCATCGACAGCTTCGCGATCCGGCGCCTGAACAGCCAGCGCAACTCCGGCCGGCTCACCGCCGTCGAGTGTGGTGAGTGCTCCGTAGAGGATCAGCCGCTCGCGCAGCTCCGCCGGCAGCGTCTCCGCTGAGACGGGCCGACCAAGATTCGAACGACCGAGGATCAGGAACCGCGGCTCGGCCGGTTGACCCGAGAACTCCCACATCGAGCGTCCGAGCAGGTTCTCGAACCGCCAGGCCAAGTGCTCCCCGTAGACGCCCGCACGGTTGTTCGGCTCCAGCGCGACGAACTCGCGGGCCGCATCGACACTGGGCAACGCAAGGACGTGAAGGCTGCCGGTCGCGGTCTCACGGTCGGTGTCGAGCGTCGGCCCGCGGGCGATCATCGACTCCGCGAACCTATCCATGTACGACCAGTGCTCCTCCAACAGTTCCTGGTCGTCACGAAGCTCTGCCGTATCGGCCGCATCTCGGCTGTACACGAAGAAGTCCAACTGCAGCAGAAAGCCTAGTTCGGCTACTCGCCGGGGAGCAGCGAGAAGAGAGTCTTATCGACCCTGCGCCCTTCGGACTTCGGCAAAGAACGAATGACGCCCTCGCGCGCGAACCCCGCTCGCTCGAGAACTCGCTCCGATGGGACGTTGCCCACCTCGACGTAGGCCGCTACCCGTTGGAGACCGAGCGTGAACGCGTATTCCGCGAGTGCCCGCGCGACCTTCGTTGCGATTCCGCGACCGCGTGCCCGCGGATAGAGCCAATAGCCGATCTCGATGACACTGCGCTTTGGGTCAAGGTGGTGGAGGGTCCCGCCGCCAAGAATGTCGCCGGTCTCAACGTCGGCAACGACGAGCCTTACGAGCGTCGGCGAGTCTCGGAGTCGCTCCGCAACCTCGTCCCGGCTGAACGGAGAAATGTTGTCCGCATCATTCAACTCGCCATCGGCGAAGGCGGCTGCAAGACCCTGTAGATCCCTGGATTCCGGCAAGCGCAGGACGAGATTGTCGAATCGCAGACCGTCCGCCGGGAAAGGGACCCGCAACGTCCGCTCGTCAAGTCGCTGCGGACTACGCTGACCGGGCGTGCTCACAGCTCCCATCTTGCAGAGTCCGCGAGGGTGCGGGCCGGGCCTGAGGACCGGCCGGCCTCTGCGCCTCGCGTATAGGATCGGTCCAGTGCGTGCCACTGCGACGACCCGAATCGCGTGCGCGCCCGATGGAGTCTTCGACACGCTGGCCGACCTCCGCAACGAGACGCAATGGAACTCCCGGGTCAGCAGCGCTGAGCTTCGGAGCGACGAGCCAATCGGATTGGGCTCGCGTTTTGGAATCGTCAACGGCGGCGTGTCCTACGACGTGACGATCACCACGTACGATCGGCCGTCACGGCTTGTGTTGGAGGCGAGCGGGAAGCCCGATCTCACGATCACATACCTGTTGAGGCCGACCTCTGACGGTACGGAGCTCGAGGGTGAACTCGACTTCCGCCCGCGAGGACATCTCAAGCTGCTGTTTTCGTTGCTAGCCCCCGTGATCAGACGCGACGTGCCCAAGCAATACGGATCGCTAAAGGCGCTCTGCGAACGCTGATTCGCGTTGCTCCGGCGATGATGGCCTCGGCTGGGCCAGCGTTCAAAAGCGATGACTTCGCCTCGCGGCGGGAGTCGTATCGTCGGTAAGAGGTTGATTGGTGACAACGCCGCCCACGATCACGCCGCTGCTCGTGGCCGAGTTGCTCGTCGAGGGCGAGCGCTGGCCGGTCTACGTCCACGTCATCGACCATCCCGCCGCACGCGTCCTGGTTGACACCGGTATGACGGAGCTGCACCCTGAGGTGGCCGACCTTGACCCTCGCCTCGTCCCGCTGAGCGAGCAGGCGTTCGACCTCGCCGCCGGCGTCGACATCGTCGTCAACACGCACCTGCACTTCGACCACTGCGGCGGCAACCACCTCTTCGCCGGACGGCCGATTTACGTTCAGCGGCTGGAGCTCGAGGACGCGCGCACGGAGGACGACTACACGATCCGCGAGTGGGTCGAGGCGCCCGGCCTACGTTACGAGCCGGTCGACGGCGAGCTCGAGCTGCTGCCCGGGCTCCGCCTCGTCCCGGCGCCGGGCCACACGCGCGGCCTGCAGGTGGTCGTTGTCGAGACGGGCGGGCGTCCGATCGTCGTCGGCGGCGACGTGGCCGTTCGCCTCGCCGAGCTCGACGAGCCGCGCACCGAGGGCCAGTTGCGGGTGCGCGCGCTCGAGCCCGAGCTCGTCTGGCTCGCGCACGAGCACGAGCCCTGGCGGCCCGCTGGCAAGCTGCTCGAGTCATAGCCGCGTCGGCTGGCCCTGTGGAGGGGCCAGGGGCGACGCCAGCTTCGATCTGGGCGAAGGCGTGCGCGAGATCCTGCGGACCTTGCCAGACTCTGGCGGGTGACTACCAACCTCAGGGTCCTGAAGTTGCTCGAACGAGGTGCGAGCCTGGCGCGCGGCGTTGGCCTCGGCTCGATGGTCGACCGGATTGGCAGTCGCATCGCTCCGAGGGTCGGCACCTTCGATGTCGAGATCGACGGATTCCGACTTCATGGCGATCACATCGGACAGCTCTACTACGTGCGCGAGTTGCTCGAGTCCGACAGGGAGGCGACGTTCGTCGCGCTCCTGAAGTCATCGATCGGCGAAGGCATGACGGTCGTCGAGGCCGGCGCACACATCGGCTACGTGACGCTGCAGGCGGCGCGTGCCGTCGGCTCCTCAGGTCGTGTGTTCGCGTTCGAGGCCAATCCTCGCGCCGTCCCGCTGATCGAGCGAAATCTCGCTGTCAACGGACTCGAGGAGCGGGTCACGGTGGTGCCACTGGCCCTCGCCGACGTGCCTGGCCGACAGGAGTTCTTTCTCAGCGGCGGGGGAGACACGAGCAGCCTGCACGAACCGGAAGGTGCATCGGAACGAATCGAGGTCACCGTGACGACCCTCGATGCCTGGCTTGACCCAACCGTACGCGTCGACGTCGTCAAGCTCGATATCGAGGGAGGAGAAGTGGCTGCCCTCCGCGGAATGCGCGACACCCTCGAGCGCGCAGCGCCAGATCTCACTGTCTTCGCGGAGTGCAACCCTTCCATGCTCAATCGATCCGGGAGCTCCAGTAGCGAGCTCGTTGAGAGCCTGCAGGCGCAGGGGTTGGACGTGCGCTGGATCGACGAATCCAAGGGATCGACCCGACCGCTCGCCGAGGCGGACCTATCTGACGGATACGTCAATCTGTACGGCCGCCGCAGCGGATGAAGGCCTTGAGTAGATAGAGACAGCAGGCTTCTTGCTCGGCTGGATGCTGCACGCCCGTCAGAAGCACGACGACCCCGGCAAGAGCTAACGGCTGGGTCGATAGCGGTCGGCTGGGCGAGTGTTGCTCCTATGTCAAGGCGGGGCTCGCTTTGAGTGTGTTGAAGACGGTGCGGGCGAGGAGTCGTTTGAGGCAGCGGATCGCTTCCCGGTCGGCTTTTGCCTTCGGCTTGTTTGCGTTCGAGGCAGGCGCGGGCGGCGGGGTGGTAGCGCGACTGCGTGATCGCGACCCGGTAGAGGGCGGCGTTGAGTTGTCGGTTGCCGCCGCGGTCGAGCCGGTGGCGCTGGCTTTTGCCTGAGCTTGCTTGTAGTGGTGCGACGCCGCTGTGGCGGGCGAGTTGTGCGTCTGTTTTGAAGCGGCTGATCGGGCCGATCTCGGCGAGCAGCTTCGCGGCGGTGACGGCGCCGCAGCCGGGCAGCTCGAGCAGCGCCGGCGCAGCCGCGGCTGTCCGCTGTTCGAGTTCCTGGTCGAGCTGCGTCGATCGCCCGCGGAGCGGCGGCAGCGGTTGCCGAGCCCGCGGCGATCCGCACCTGGACGTCCTGCTCACGCCGTGCCAGCCAGCGGCCGACACGCTCGAGCTGACTCGTACGGTCGAGCCTGCGCAACGGCACGACCAGGGTCGGGTCGAGCTCGTGCAGGTGCCAGCGCAGCCGCTGCTGGATCCTGCGCCGCTCGTCGACGAGATCATCACGATGATCAACCAGCAGCTTGAGCTCGCGGTGCAGCGCTCACCGGGCTGGGGCCGCGGCAGGTCCGGCTCGCGCAGCGCGGCCCGTGGCGACCGCGAGCGCGTCGATCGGGTCCGACTTGCCGCGCACCCTGCCGGCCCGACGCTCCGGCACCGTCAGCTTCGGCGAGACCCGTACCATCTCCTCACCCAGGCCGAGCAGCTGCCGCTCCAGCCAGCGCGTCAACAGCCTGCAGTCCTCGATCGCCCATAGCCGCTCCGCGTCGAGCGCCGAAGCCCAGCCGATCAGCTCGTCGCCGCCGACGGCGACCGTGCGCTCGTCGAGCATCCGGCCCGCCTCGTCGACGCCACCGCGGTCGACCGCTTGTGGCGACTCCGACCATCCACTCGTACGTTGTCAGCACCCATGGCCAGCCCACCGACCGACGGAAACCACTGGTCCCACGAGTCGTCCTCCTCATCGTGAGGAGTTACTTCGAACAGCCAGTCAAGCCCGAATTAGTTCTCGTCCGCGATATAGCCGTCGAGAGTGCACGCCGTGAAGTACTGCACCTTGGTCATGCCATTGCATTCGGCAAAGCTCCGGGCGGCGAGCTTCACAGCGATTCGTAGACGGCTAGGCCATGGCCTGCGCCAGTGTTCGCCAGTGCACCCTGAGCGCACCTTAGTCGAAGGGGTGTCTGACACCCTCAAGGTGTCAGACACCGTGCGCGTGGCCTGGGCCAGTGTTCAGGAATGACGCCTGAACCCGTGTTGCCCGGACGCGTCCCGCCGAACCTGCTCTATGAACTGAGACTGCTCCTCCTACTTCAGGAGGCGCGACAGCCGTCGGTCCTTCAAGACCCGGCCGTCGGTCTGGCACTGCGGGCAGTAGTAGATCGTGTGCTCCTCGAAATCAACGCGCGCGATCGGCGTGCCGCAGCGCGCGCAGGGCGCGCCCAGCTTGTTGTGCACCCGATAGGTCTTGTCGTCGTTCGCGCCTGCGAGCCGCAGTTCGAGGCCGCGGGCGAGCTCGTCGTGGATCGCGGTCGCCAGCCGCTCCGTCTCGCCCGGGTCGACCTGACTGGAGAGCGAATAGGGGGAGAGGCAGGCCGCCCAGAGGATCTCGTTCGCCCAAGCGCGCCCGATTCCCGCGATCAGCCGCTGGTCGCGGAGCAGCGAATGGAGGCGCCGCGAGTCCGACGCGAGGATGCGCGCGACGTCCTCGGTCGTCAGCCGGTCCGCCTCGGGGCCGAGGTGCGCCAGTTCCTCGCGCAGCTCGTCCGGGCGAAGCAGCCAGACACCGGCCCGCTTCTTCGAGCCCGCCTCCGTCAGCTGCAGCTCGCCGCCGTCGGCGAAGCGCACGCGGAACATCGGCGTTTTCGCGCCCTTCCCGTGCGGGGCGACGTACTTCAGGCGGCCGGCGCTCATCAGGTGCACCATCACCACCAACTCCGCGTCGTCCGTCGGGAGCAGGAACCGCTTTGCGCGCCGTTCGACGCCCTTGAAGCCCTCGCCGTCGAGCTCCGAGAGCGGCGGCTGGATCGTCTTCAGCGTCGCGATGTGCGCGGGGCCTGCATGCTCGATCGGCGAGCGCTTCACGAGTGGGTCGAGCTGACGGCGCCATGCCTCGACTTCGGGCAGTTCCGGCAACTACTACGCTCCTTCGGTGGACGCGATCAGGGTAACGGTGCGGCGTGGGGATGTCGTGGAAGCGGCGCATCGCGTGCACGTCGCGACGACCGACGGCGAGCGCTGGGGCGAGGAACTGCCGCTCTTGCTCCGTTCGTCCGCGAAGCCGATCCAGGCGATTCCGTTCGTCGAGGGCTACGACGACCTGGGCGACGACGAGATCGCGATCGCCTGCGCATCGCACCATGCCGAACCCGCGCAGCTGGCGGCGGTGCGCAAGGTGCTCGCCCGTGCCGGCGCAGTGGTCGACGACCTCGAGAACGGGCCACAGGACTGCCGCCCCGACGGGAAGCTCGGCCACAACTGCTCCGGGAAGCACGCGGGCATGCTCGCCGCCTGCGCGGCCCACGGCTGGCCACTGCATCCGTACCGCAACCCGTCGCACCCGCTGCAGGAGCGGATCGCAGAGGTGATCGGCGGCGGCGAGACCGCAGTGGACGGTTGCGGTGTGCCGACGTTCGCGCGGACGCTCAGCGGCGCAGCCGAGCTGCTCACCCGGACGCCGCCGCGGATCCGCGGGGCGATGCGCGCCCGGCCGGAGCTCGTCGGCGCGTCGCGCGACGCGCCGGACACGGATCTGATGCGGCTGCGCGACGGCTGGATCGCGAAGGGTGGCGCCGAGGGCCTCTTCTGCGCTGCGCACGTCGACGGCCGCGGGCTCGCATTGAAGGCCGAGGACGGCGCCTATCGGGCGATCCGGCCGGCGCTCGGCCTCGTGCTGGGGATCGACGAGTTCATGGAGACGCCGGTGCGGAACAGCCGTGACGAGGTCGTCGGCGTCGTATCGTTGGCCCGATGAAGGTCTTCATCGTGTCGGACATGGAGGGCGTCGCGGGGATCGTCCGGTGGCAGCAGGTCACGGGCGGCCACGTGATGTACGAGGAGGGACGACGCCTCTACACGGGCGAGATCAACGCAGCTGTGCGTGGGGCGAAGGCCGCCGGTGCGACCGAGATCGTCGTCATGGACTGCCACGGCGCCGGCGAAGGATGGACGTTCAACTCGCTGCTTCCCGAGGAGCTCGATCCCGATTGCGAGTACGTCGTCCAGAACGAGTGGACCGAGTACATCGAGTACCTCGAGGGCGGCGTCGACGCAGCGCTCTTCGTCGGCATGCACGCGATGGCCGGAACGCGCGACGGCGTGCTCGCGCACACGGTGAGCGGTTCCACGTGGTGGCGGCTGCGATTCAACGGCGTCGAAGTGGGCGAGACCGGGATCAACGCGGCGCTCTGCGGCACGTGGGGCTGCCCGGTCGTGCTCGTCACCGGTGACGAGGCTGCCTGCCGCGAGGGAAGCGCGCTGCTCGGGACCGGCTTGACGACCGCCGCCGTGAAGCAGGGCCTCGGCCGGTTCAGCGCGCGCCAATTGCCGGCAGCGCGCGCTCGAGTGGTGATCGAAGACGCCGCGAAGCGCTCGCTGTCCGATCTCTCCGCCGTCGCGCCGTACGACCCGGGCGCGCCGTCCGAGATCCTGGTCGACTTCAACACGTCCGATCAGGTGGAGCGTTACCGGTACCGGCCGGGCGTCGAGATCACCGACCCGCGGCAGGTCGCATCCCGCGCGGACGACTGGTGGACGGCCTGGCGCCAGTTCTTCTTCTAGGCACCGGCGGCTACCTTCTCCCTCGATGGCACTGCTCGCCGCACGCGGCATCGCCAAGAGCTTCGGCTCGCGGCTGATCCTCGACGGGCTCGACTTCGACGTCGAGCCGGGCGTCCGCATGGGCGTGATCGGCCCGAACGGCGGGGGCAAGTCGACCCTGCTGCGCATCCTGGCCGGCGAGGAGGTCGCCGACGCAGGCGAGGTGACCCAGCGCCGTGGCCTCGTCGTCTCGTACCTCCCCCAGCAGCTCGAGGGTGACGCGCGCAACGCGTTCGCGACGCTGCGAGCTGCGAGGCCGGATCTCGACGAGCTCGAGCAGGAGCTCGAGACCGTCGAGCGTGGAATCGGCGAGGCCGGGGCGAACCTCGAGCGAATGTCGCGGCTGCTGCGCCGCCAGGAAGAGCTGCTCGATCGCTGGACGGCGGCCGGCGGCCCCGGCTTCGAGCCACGCGCCCGCGCGCTTCTGGTCGACGTCGGGCTCGAGGACGACGATCTCGGCAAGCCCACGCGCGTCCTCTCGGGCGGCCAGCGGAAGCTCGTCGGCCTTGCAGCGTGCCTCCTGCGGGACCCCGACGTGCTCCTCCTCGACGAGCCGGAGGCGCATCTCGACGTCGCAGCGCGCGAGCGCGTCGAGCACCTGATGCGCGGTTTCGACGGCGCAGTCGTCTCGATCTCGCATGACCGCTATCTGCTCGACGAGACCGTCGCCGAGATCGCGGAGCTGAACGGTGGGCGCGTTCGGATGTGGCCCGGCAACTACTCCGCCTACACGATCGCCCGGGAGCTCGAGTTCCAGCGCCAGCAGCAGGCGTACGTGACCCAGCAGAAGGAGATCGCTCGGCTCGAGGAGGCGATCCGCCGCTTCAAGGACTGGGCGCGGCGCGTCGTCGACGAACGGCACATCAAGCAGGCGCGTAACAAACAGCGGCAGATCGACCGCATGGAGAAGATCGATCGCCCCGTGCTCGAGCGGCGCAAGATCGCCCTCGATCTCCGGCCGCACGCGCGCGGCGGCGAACGCGTGGTCGAGCTCGCAGGCGTCGGCGTCGAGCTTGGAGGCAGGCCGGTCCTGGGCGGCGTCGACCTGACCGTGCTGCGCGGCGAGCGGGTCGGCATCGTCGGCGAGAACGGCGCAGGCAAGTCCGTCCTCCTGCGCCTGCTCGCCGGCGAGCTCGAGCCGCGGGAGGGTGAGCGCAAGGCAGGCCCGTCGATCCGCTTCGGCCGCCTGGCCCAGGACCGCCGGCCCGACGATCCGAAGGCGACGCCGCTCGAGCTCGTCCGCCGCGCGGCTCCGATCTCCGAGGGTGAGGCCGTGTCGCGGCTGATGAAGTTCCTGTTCGGCTACGAGCAGGTGCGTAGGCCGCTCGAGACGTTGTCGGGCGGTGAATGGACACGCCTGCAGTTGCTGCTCCTGATGCTGCAGGGAGCGAACTGCCTGCTCCTCGACGAGCCGACGAACCACCTCGACATCGAGTCGGTGGAGATGCTCGAGTCGGCGCTCGAGGAGTTCGACGGCACCGCGATCTTCGTCTCGCACGACCGGTATTTCCTCGACCGGATCGCCGATCGCATCCTCGAGGTCTCGGCCGGTGGCGTCCGCTCGTTCGAGGGTGGCTGGTCGACCTGGCGGGATCGTCAGGCCGTCTCGGTCTAGGTGTAGGACCCGAGGACGTTGTTCCGGTTGAGCGCGTGTAAGCGCTCGAGCGGGGCTTGGCGGCCGAGGCTGCGGTGTGGTCGTCGTCGATTGTAGAAGTCGAGCCAGCCGGGGAGCGCGCGGCGTCGTTCGTCGCTTGTGCGGTAGACCGCGCCGTAGGCCCAGCCGCCGAGCATGGTGCGGATGAAGCGTTCCGCTTTGCCGTTGGTGCGTGGCCGGTAGGGCCGGATGCGGAGGTGTTTGATCCCAAGCGCCTGGCAGGCGAGCGCGTGGATCGCGGAGCGGTAGGCGTTGCCGTTATCGGTCATCAACCGTTCAACGCGGATCCCGAAGGCAGCGAAGTGCGCGATCGCGCGCCGGAGGAAGCCGACCGCTGTAGGGGCCCGTTCGTCGTCGAGCACCTCGACGTAGACGAGCCGGGTGGCGTCGTCGACCGCGACGTGGACGTACTCCCAGCCGATCCCGCGGCTGCGGATGCGCCGGTCGCCGCTGACGCGGTGGCCCGGCCTGCCGATCCGGCCGAGCTTCTTGACGTCGACATGGACGAGCTCGCCCGGCCGCTTCTTCTCGTAGCGGTTCGGCGGCTCAGGCGGCTCGAGCCGCCAGAGCTTGCCAAGCCCGATCCGGGTCAAGATCCCCGACACCGTTGAGGTCGGCATCCCCAACGTCTCAGCGATCTCCGCACCGGTCATCCGCGACCGGCGCAACGCAGCGATCATCGCGACCCGCCCCTCAGCTGTCCGTCTGGGCAGCGACCCCGGCGCCGAACAACGATCCAACAAGCCCTGCGCGCCCTCGAGACGGAAGCGCCGCAACCACTTCGAGACCGTCCGCACGCTCACGCCGGCGGCCTCGGCCGCCGCCGCGAGCGTCCACCCCTCGCACTCAACCCGATCGACCGCCAGGCGACGGCTGTGCGGACAGGTCCTCGCGTTAGCGTGCAACTTCATCCGGATCACCCTCCTTGGAGCTGGTGGCTTGGCAGCTCCAGCCTCCAAGGAGGCCCGGATGGAACAACGCTCTCAGGAACTACATCTAGGCCGCGGGCGGGTGCACCGCGGCCAGCGGCGCTGCGCCCTCGATGCCTGCGGTGATGTCGACGAGGAAGCCCTGCAGGACCATCGGCCGGTAGTCGGTGTCCCGAACCACGGTGGTCTCGTCGAGCACCCAGACGACGCGGCCGTCGGCGGCGATCAGCCGGTATTCGAGCCGGAAGTCCTCGCCCGCCGTGTGGGTGCGCTCGACCTCGGCGAAGACGCGCTCCCGGTCGTCGGGATGCACGCGCGTCGCGAGGAAGTCCGGGCTCAGCCAGTCGCTCACCGGGAAGCCGAACATCGCCTCGATCTGCGGGCTCATGTATGTGGTCTGGACCGGCAGGCCGACCGAGTTGATGTAGGTCGCGAGCGGGATCTGTTCGACCAGCGTCCGGTACTTCGCCTCCGCCTCCCGCAGACGCTCCTCGCGGTCGCGTCGCTTCGTGACGTCGCGGAGTGAAACAGCGAACAGCATCGGGCCTGGAACGTCGACGCGCGTGATCGCGATCTCGGCCGAGAAGGTGCGGTGATCGGAACGAAGCGCGTTGATCTCGAGGCGTGAGCCGAGCAGCGGTCCGCTGCCCGTCGCGAACACTCCAGCCAGGTCGTCGCGATGCTCCGGAGCGACGGTCGAGTTCGAGAAACGGCTCGCCGAGTACGTCGGTGCGCGTCCAGCCGAGCGTCTCCTCGGTGGCGGGGTTCACCTCGGTGATGAGCCCGGCGTGATCGACGATCACGATGCAGTCCAGCGAGGCGCGCAGGACGGCGTCCTTGCGTCCCTCGCTCGCAGCGAGCGCGCGCTCCGAGCGTTTGCGGGCGGTCACGTCGACCATGGAGGCGATGATCGCCACGACCTCGCCGCGTGAGTCGCGAATCGGAGCCGCCGACGTGCTGACGTCGATTATCGAGCCGTCGCGGTGCAATCGCCGCAGGTCGAGGTCGCGCGCGATCTCGCCCTGGGCGATCCGGTCGAGCGTGGCGATGAAGAACTCCAGTTCCTCCTCGGGGACGATCGGGCTGACGCCGGCCGATCACTTCGTCGGCGCTCCAGCCGAAGATCTCGCATGCCGCTGCATTCCACGATCGCACGCGGCCGTCGATGCTGAAGTCGACGATCGCGACGGGAGAGGCGTCGATCAGCGCGCGGTGGTGTTCGTAGGCGTTCTGGATCTCCTCGAACTGCGCAGACTGCTCGAGGGCCGTCATCGCCTGGTTCGCGAAGGCTCGGAGGATCTGCAGGCGGTCCGCGTCGGGCCGCAGTCGGTCGATCGGATCGTCGGCCCAGATGTAGCCGATCCGGCGGGCTCGCCGGTCGTGCAGCGGCACGAACAGCCAATGGTTCTGCCAGGCGTCCGGCCCGCGCCCGTCGAGCTGAGAGCGGTAGCCGGAGTGGACGGTTCGGCAGGATCTTCCGCGCCTCTTCGTGCGGGAGCAGGAAGCAGCCCTCGATCTCGAACTCGGGTCGAAGCAACTGCTCGAGCTCGTCGGCGGCGAGCGGGGCGCCGATGTTCTGGCCGTTGTCGAAGCCGACCGCAGCCGCAGTGCAGTGGCGACCTTCGTCATTCAGCAGCTGCACGGCGACCTTGTCGAAACCAAGCGCTTCCGAGATCGCGCTGCACACCTGGGCGAGCAGCGTGTCGGCATCGCGCGTCTCGTTCAGGCGGGTCGACACATCGAGCAGCCGCTCGAGTGCGTCGCGGTTCGCCTGGGCGCGTGCCGTCTCCTGGGCCGCCTCGACGGCGATCGCCGCATGCTCGGAGACGGCGACGAGCACGTCGATCTCGTCTCCGCTCGGCTTGCGGCCCGAGAGCGGCTCGTCGACCGACAGGATGCCGAGCAGCAGCCCATCGCTCCCGCGCATCGGCACGAAGAGCGCGTCGTCGGGGTGCCAGGCGCCCGGATCGTCGCTGACCTGGAGATTCGGCGTGTACACGCTGCCGGAGTATTCGTCCCAGTCGAACTCACCCGAGGGCACGACGTAGGCGCCGCGCTGCAGAAAGCGCTGGTCGAGCAGCGGCTCCCATTCGTCCACCTGTCGAACGTGGCCGAGCAGCGCCTCGCGCGCCTCTTCGCTGCCGTAGACGGTGCTGACCACGAAGTCGTTCCATTCGGGGCGATACAGATTGACGACGACGGTCCTGAAACGCGAGCGAGTCGGAAACGGTGCGGGCAACGGACGAGAGCAGGTCGGGGAGCTCGTCGCCGGTCCGCACGAGCCGTGTCACCTCGAGCAATCCGCGCAGGCGCGAGAAGATCGTCGATTGACGCAGATCGAGAGTCGCCACCGCACATCAAGCATCGGTTGCCTAGAGGCAGCCGCCGTCCCCCGAACGAGGGAGCTACGAGAGCGAGATTTGGCTCTCCGCCTGCTCGATCACCAGCGGATCGTGGGTGGCGCAGACGATCGCCGCGCCCGTCGAACGGGCCAGACGAGCGAGCAGGATCGCCACCGAGATGGCGTTGGCGCCGTCCAGGCGTGACGTGGGCTCGTCCGCGAGCAGAACAGCCGGCCGGGGTGCGATCGCCCGGGCGATCGCGACGCGTGCCCGCTCTCCCTGTGAGAGCCGTCCGACACGCTGGGTCGCGCGCTCGCCCAGGCCGACCGACTCGAGTGCTTCCACCGCCGCGAACCTGCCGTCCTCGAGGCCCCTGAGCGCCAGGGCGAGCTCGACGTTCTCGAGCGCCGAGAGGTGCGGAACGAGGCCGGCCTGCTGGCCGACGTAGGCGATCTTCGCCCGGCGAAGCTCGGCGCGCCCGGCGCGGTCGAGCGAGGTGAGGTCGACGCCGTCCACGGTCACGGTGCCGCTGTCGGCAACCTCCAGCCCGGCGAGCAGGTGCAGGAGCGTGGTCTTGCCCGAGCCGGATGGGCCGGTCACGGCGTGCAGCCGGCCCGAGCGGCAGCTCGAGGCCGAGCCCGGCGAGCACCGGCGTGGTGCCGTAGCCCTTGTGTAGCCCGCGCGCCTCCACCACGACGCGCCCTGGGGAGACGGTGGTGTCTGACACCGAAATGGTGTCAGACACCTGTTCAGGGCTTGCACCGACCGGGCTCGACGACCACGCCGCGCTCTTCGAAGCGCGCGGTCGCCTTTTCGCCGATCCCGGCGCGTAGGAGCAGCTCCTCCGGGAGTCGCAACCAGCCGCCTCGCCCGACGACGATCGTGTCGCTGTCACCGCTCTCCCGCGACCACTCCTCGGAGACGCGGCCGTCGCGAATCCGCACGATTCGGTCGGCGATCCGCGCCGACTCGGGGTCGTGGCTCACGATCACGGTCGTGCAGCCGTGCTCGCGCACCAGCTCGGCGAGCACGTCGTACACCTGGTCGGCGGTCGCGGCATCGAGCTCGCCCGTCGGCTCGTCGGCGAGGAAGACCTTCGGCTGGTGCGCCAGCGCGGCGCACAGCGCCACTCGCTGCTGCTCGCCCCCGGACAGCTGCCCGGGCCGGCGCAGGCGCTTGTCGGCGAGCCCGACGCGTTCGAGCAGCTCGTCGGCCCGCCGTAGGCGCTCGGCGCGCGGGGTGCCGCGGAGGCCGAGCTGCACCGCGACCAGGTCGCGCGCGGCCAGCTCGGGTGCGAGGGCGCGCGAGTAGTGCTGATCGGCGTAGCCGAGGAGCGACGACCGGTAGCGTGCCAGCCCGCGGGACGGCAGCTTCCCGACGTCCTCGCCGTACACACGCACGAGCCCGGCCGAAGGCCGCTCGAGCCCCGCGAGCAGGCGCAGCAACGTCGACTTGCCCGACCCGCTCGGGCCGAGCACGGCCAGCACCTCGCCGTCGGCCACCCGCAGCGAGAGGCCCTGCAGTGCGGCGGCATCGCCCTCCGGCGTCGAATGGACCCGGAACACATCCTTCAGTTCAATTGCAGTTGTCATGCCGCCACCTCGGCCGCACGCTCCGGGGCGCGGCCGCGCAGGCTCGTCGCCGCGCCCACGAGCAGCACTGCGAGGGCGACATAGACGAGCGCCGCGACGGCGAGCAACGGCAGGTCCGAGCGAGAGCTGGAGGGGAGGCTCCGGTTCGGCGGCGCTCGCCGTCACGGAGACGAGCGCGATCACGAGCGCGGCGAGGATCGCACCGAGCAGCGAGGCCGCCGACGATCCCGAATGCGGCCACGAGCAGCGCGCGCAGGCGCAGATGCGCGCGAATCGTCGCGGGCGCCGCGCCCTGTGCTTCGAGGTCGAAGAGCTCCCCGCGGTCGTCGCGCACGTCGCTGACCACCGAGAGCACGAGCCCGAGCAGGGCGAGCAGCAACGCGACCGCGGCGGTGCCGGCGAGCGTCAGCAGCGCGCCGCGCGCGAGCGGGTCGGCCTGGAGCCGCGCGAGCGTCTCGGCATGCGACTGCACCGAAACCTCCGGCACGTGCGGCGGTGTCGCGCTCCGGAGCCAGAGCTCGTTGGTCGTGCCGAGGCCGGGCGGAGAGAGTGTCCAGTCGCGTGCCTGCCTGCTCGATGTCGGCCACCACGGCGTCACCGACGATCGACGGAAAACGCTCGACGACGCCGACGACGCGGCCGGCAACCGACTCGCCCTCGATGTCGAGCGGGATGATCCCGCGAGGCCCCGCCAGCGGCGGCGATCTTCGGCGTCACGAGCACGGGCAGCGGCAGGTCGTCGGTCGGCTGTTTCGGGCGGTAGGTGCCGGTGCGGTCCGGCGTGAGCAGGTAGCCGACCTTGGCCGCAGTTCCACCGACGCCGCCGGTGCCCACCCAGCGTGCGAATCCGCCGGGCACCGCCGCCGCCGTTCACACGCGGCACGCCGAACACCAGAGCGCCCTTCGCGCTCGGCTGGATGCCCGTGCCTGCGTTCGCCGTCAGCCTGCCGCTGTTCAGGATGTCGAGCTCGAGCTCGGCCAGCGTCGCGTGGCGGAACGGGATACGCCCATGCAGGACGACGCGATGGTTCGCGGACGTGTGACCGAGGGAGACGGCGACATAGTCCCCGAGGCGCGAGCGGAAGAACGCCCGGATGCCGATGTCGTCACCGGTCGCTGTCACCGGCAGCGTGAACTGCCGCCCGGCGGGGAGCGTCAGCAGCTGCAGTCCCGCACGCACGCGGCGTGAGCCTGTGGCCGAGTGACGCGAGGGACTCGTTCGCGAAGTCCGAGCGCCACCCCTGCAGTGCGGGCAGCGAGCGTCCCGGCAAGGCCAGGAAGCCGAACGTCGTGCCCGACGGGATGTTGCCGGAGAGGCGCAGCACCGGAGTCGGCGTGCCGGGCAGCGACCGTGCCGGCGCGCCGTGCAGCACGGGAACGAGCTGTGAGAGATCCTCGGTGAGGACGTACGGCGGCCGGCACGGCGAACGACGCCTCGTCGCGCTGGCCGTGCAGCAGCGTCGAGCGGTAGGCGACCGCGAACAGGGCGAGGCCGAGGCTCGCGACGAGGAAGGTCGCCGCGATCGCCGCGTGGCCGGGATTGCGCGCCAGCGACGCCGCGGCGAGCCGCAGGGAGATCGGACCGCGGCGGCCGGCACGACCGAGCGCGCGGAGCGTGGGCGCGAGCAGCCGCGCCGACGGCGACCGCGACGGCGAAGACGATCAGGGCCGGCACCAGCAGCAGGAACGCGCTCGTCCCGTTCCCGCCGGCGAGTTGCTGCGCGTCCGACCGAACCGCGGGCCCAGCCGACGAGGACGACGGCGACCGCGCCGCAGGCTGCGGCATCCAGGGCGGTGAACCCGACGCGGCCCAGGTGCACAGCGGGCGCGCGCACCGTGGCGTAGAGCAGAAGCCCGGCGGCCGTGGCGACGGCAGCCGCCGCGACGAGCCCGCTCGTCGAGAGCAGCGCATGCCGGACCACATCGCCGGCCGGCGAGCCGCGCTCGAGCCGCGACGAGTCCGGCGACGGCGCCGCCGAGCACCCACCCGACGACGGTGCCTGCGACGGCGAGCGCGCACGACTCGGCCAGCGTGTGCAGCTCGACCTGCCAGCGGCGGGCGCCGAACCACGTCAGTCGCCGGCGCGCGTCGGTGACGTCGCGGCGGAGTGCGGCCGCCGCGAGGATCGTGAACGCGAGGAGGAGTGCGCCACCCTCGCCGCCGAGCAGCAGCAGGCGGCGCGACGCGCCCCGCGAGGAGGCCGTCGCGTCGGCGAGCTGTTCGGTCGGCGCAACCACCTGGAACTCGTCGGAGCTCGCCTCGATCTCGGCCGTCAGCCGCCGGACCTGGTCGGTGAAGGCGTCGACGTCCCACGGGTGCAGGTCGCCGCGGCCGAGCGGGAGGAGCCAGGCGTACGAGCGGTAGAAGCGTCTGGAGCTCGGTGGTGCGCCGAGAGACCGGCCACGCCGTTCGCGATCACGACCGGAGACGGCTGAGGCGTGTGGTAGCGGATCGCGCGCGCGACCTGTTCGGTCGGCGGCGTCGGGAGCACGAAGGGGCCGATCGCCGCGTCGGGCTTCAACACCGCACGCCCGACCAGGATCAGGTGCAGCGCTTTCGTCGACGGGATCGGGCCCTTCCCTTTCAGGCGCAGGACCTCGCAGTGCGACGGCACGCAGGGTGCAGGCAGCCGGCCCGAGAGCAGTCGCACGTAGCGGCCGAGGTCGTTCGCTGCGCGCAGGTTGACGAGCCGCCCCTGGATCGAGGCCTCGCGGAAGAGCATCGCCGCCGCCGGCTGCCGGCCCGTGACGCGCGCGGATCCTCGGGGACACGGTGGCGTCGAGCTGCGAGAACCGGTTGACCGCGCCGCTCCAGACGACCTGAACCTCGCGGTCGCCGGGATCGAGCTGCGAGGTGGCCAGTGCCAGCGCTCGATCCTGCATCACGAGCCGTCCCGCGAGCACGGCCGCGAGCACGGCCGCGCCGGCGACGATGCCGATCGCGACGAGGACGAGGCGCTCGCCGCCCGCGCCGAGCCGGGCCCGCACGAGCCGGAGCGGGAAGCTGATCCGAACGAACTGCGACACCAGTGCTTGGACTCTACCGGTGTCTAGACTGTCCGGCAACGATGAGCCCCCGCTACGACATCCCCAAGGCCGCCCCCGAGCCGCTGCTCCAGGTGCAGCGGTTCCTGAACTCGATCGACCTGGAGCACGAGGTCGACTGGCTGCCCGAGTGGCTCGACGAGCGTGGCCTGGCCTCGGAGCTCCCGCGGGCCCGGGCGCTGCGCGGCGCCCTGCGCGAGCTCGCGATCGCGAACAACGGCGACCCGCCCGCGGCGGCCGCGCTCGACGTCGTGAACCGGGCCGCAACCCGGCTCGCGCCGCGGGTCGACTCCGGCGTCCGGGTGACGATCGCGGGGGCCGGGGACGCCCTCGACGAACTGGTCGCCTGCTCGCTCGGAGCGATGCTCGACGGCAGCTGGACCAGGCTGAAGGCCTGCCGCAACTGTCACTGGTCGTTCTACGACTACTCGCCGAACCGCTCTGCCGCCTGGTGCTCGATGCAGCTCTGCGGCAACCGTGCGAAGACACGCGCGTACCGCCGCCGCAAGGTCTAGACGCCGCTCCTACACGTCGAGGAGCAGAGCCAGAAGCGCCTTCTGGACGTGGAGGCGGTTCTCCGCCTCGTCCCAGATCGCCGACTGGTCGCCGTACAGCAGGTCGGCAGTGATCTCTTCGCCGGCATGCGCGGGCAGGCAGTGCATGACGAACGCCCCCGGGGCGGCGAGAGAGAGCAGCGTCTGGTCGAGGCGATACGGCTCGAGATCCCGCAGCCGGGTCGCGCGCTCGTGCTCCTGGCCCATGCTGATCCATGTGTCCGTGACGACGACGTTCGCGCCGGCGACCGCCTCGGCCGGATGGACGACGTTCTCGACGCCGGGCGCCTCGTAGCCGGGTGGGCAGGCCGAGACGACCTCGTAACCGAGCAGCTTGCCGAGCGCTGCCAGGGAGACGAGCACGTTGGAGCCGTCGCCGACCCACGCGACGCGCACTCCGTCGAGCGTGCCGAGGCGGTCGCGGATCGTGAGCGCGTCGGCCAGTGCCTGGCACGGATGCTCGTCGGCGGTCAGTGCGTTGATCACCGGGACCGACGCCCACTCGGCCCACGCCTCGAGCTCCTCGTGGGCGTGCGTCCGCACCGCCAGCGCGTCGACGTATCGCGAGAGCGCCCGGGCGGTGTCCGGCAGCGATTCGCCGCGCGAGATCTGCAGCTCGTCCGGGCTGAGAGCGATCGCCGTGCCGCCGAGGTGGGCCATCGCGACGGAGAACGACACCCGAGTCCGGGTCGAGTGCTTCGAGAAGTAGAGGCCGAGCGTCGCTCCCGGTGCAAGCGGCCGGCGCGGATCGGACTTCAGGTCGACGGCCAGGTCGAGGATCTGCTCGGCCTCCGCCGGGGCGAGGTCGGAGATGCGCAGCAGGTCCCGCCCCGCGAGTGAGACGGACAAGGGTGTCGTCATGACCAACGCTCCTTTGCAGCTTGGACGGCGGCGGCAACGTCCCCGAGGCGACTGCCCGGTGGCGACGGCTGGAAGGTCCCGGCCCTTACCTCGGCGGCGACCTGCTCGTGCGCGTCACGGAACGGGACGCCTTCGGCTACCAGGGCCTCGGCGGCGTCGGTCGCGCGCAGCAGTGGGTCGGCGGCCGCCGCTGCAAGCTGCTCGCGGTCGAATGCGAGGCCGGAGACGAGGATCGTCAGTGCGCTGAGCGCGCCTGCGATGTCCGCTCGCGCGGTGAAGACCGGGGGCTTGTCCTGCTGCAGGTCGCGGTTGTACGCGAGCGGCAGGCCCTTGACCGTGACGAGCAACGACACGAGCCGCCCGACCGCCGTCCCGGCCTTGCCGCGCACGAGCTCGGCGACGTCGGGATTCAGCTTCTGCGGCATGATCGACGATCCCGTCGCGGCTCCCTCCGGCAGCCGGGCGAAGCCGAACTCGCTCGTCGTCCAGAGCACGAGCTCCTCGCCGATTCGCGAGAGGTGTGTGAAGAGGACCGCGCTCGCATACAGGTAGTCGAGCGCGAAGTCGCGGTCGGCGACGGCGTCGATCGAGTTGCGCAGCTGGTTCGGCGGCGCCGGGATCGGCAGCGTCGACCCGGCGAGCGCGCCTGCGCCGAGCGGAGACGGCGCCGCCTGCGCTGCGGCGAACGCGAACCGCGAACGGTCGCGCTCGAGCATCTCGACCCAGGCGAGCAGGTGGTGCCCGAGCGTCACCGGTTGCGCGCGCTGTAGGTGCGTGTAGCCCGGCATCGGCGTGTCGGCCTCCGCCTCGGCCCGGGTCAGGATCGTGTGCGCGAACGTGGCGAGTGCGGCATCGGCCTGGGCGCAGGCGTCGATCACGTACAGGCGAAATGCCGCGGCGACCTGGTCGTTCCGAGAGCGTCCGGCGTGGATCTTGCGGCCGACGTCGCCGAGCTGCCGTTCGATGGACGAGTGCACGTCCTCGTCGGCGGGATCGATCTCCGTGATTGCGGTCAGCTTCTCGCAGGCCTCCGCGAGCTCGGCGTCGTCGAGGATCCCCGCCGCGTGCAGGCGCTCGGCGTGCAGCAGTGTCCCCTGGATGTCGTACGGGAGCAGCTCTGCGTCGTGCGCGTGCAGGAAGTCCCAGACCTCCGGCGCAAGCTGCGACTCGACGCGGCCGGACCAGAGCGTCAAAGTGACCATCCGAGCTGCTCGAGCAGTTTGCGCGCGTCGGTGATGTCATTGATCTTCACCGCGAGCTGCCCGATGCGGTCGGCGGCCGTGAACGCGGTCGCGCTGCGCTCCATGCTCAGCCGCTCCGGGCTGTAGCTGAACGCGTCGCCGCGCGTGTCGAGGAGCGTGTAGTCGTCGCCGCGCCGCAGTTCGATCTCCACCTCGCCGGTCACGACCGAGGCGATCCAACGCTGGAGTGCGTCGCGGAGCATCAGCGCCTGCACGTCGTACCAGCGGCCCTCGTAGAGCAGACGGCCGAGCCGCCGCCCCTCTTCGGCGTACCGCTCGAGCGTGGCCTCGTTGTGGATCGCGCTCAGCAGCCGCTCGTAGGCGATCTGCAGCAGCGCCATCCCGGGCGCCTCGTAGATGCCGCGGCTCTTCGCCTCGATGATGCGGTTCTCGATCTGGTCGGACATGCCGAGCCCGTGCCGGCCACCGATTGCGTTGGCAGTGCGGATCAGGTCGACCGGATCGTCGATAGCCGCGCCGTTGATCGCGATCGGCACCCCTCGCTCGAAGGCGATCGTCACGGCTTCCGCTTCGATCGCGACGTCCGGGTCCCAGTGCGCGACGCCCATGATCGGCTCGACGATCTTCATCGACGTCTCGAGCAGCTCCAGATCCTTGGCCTCGTGGGTCGCGCCGAGCATGTTCGCATCGGTCGAGTACTCCTTCTCGATCGACGTGCCGTGAGGGAGCCCGCGCTCGAGCAGCCACTCGCTCATCTCCTTCCGGCCGCCGAGCTCGCCGACGAATGCGCTGTCGAGCCAGGGCTTGTAGATGCGCAGGTTCTCGTTGACGAGCAGGCCGTAGCGATAGAACCGTTCGATGTCGTTGCCCTTATAGGTCGACCCGTCGCCCCAGATGTCGACGCCGTGCTCGGCCATCGCCTGCACGAGCTTGGTCCCGGTGACGGCGCGGCCGAGCGGGGTCGTGTTGAAGTAGCGCTTGCCCGCAGTTTGGATGTGGAACGCACCACATTGCAGCGCCGCGAGCCCTTCGCGGGCAAGCGCGTCCTTGCAGTCGACGAGCATCGCTTCCTCGGCGCCGTACAGGCGTGCTTTGTCCGGCACCGCGTCGATGTCCGGCTCGTCGTACTGGCCGAGATCCGCCGTGAACGCATAGGGGATCGCGCCGTGCTCGCGCATCCACGCGAGCGCGCAGCTCGTGTCGAGCCCTCCCGAGAAGGCGATCCCGACCCGTTCTCCGACCGGCAGCGAGCCGAGGATGACGCTGTTCCGCTCGACCACGTTCATTGGAGATGGTCCCGCAGCACGTGGGCGAGCTCGGCGCCGCTCACCCCGTCGCGCGCGGCGGCGAAGACGGTGTTGTCGCCGGCGATCGTTCCCGCGACCTCGTCGAGGTCGGCCGCGTCGATCGCATCGGCGAGCGCGGCCGCGAACCCTCGCGGCGTCACGATCACACAGAGGTTCCCGGCGGGTGTGAACCCGCCCGCCCAGCGCCGCAGGGCGAAGGTCAGCTCGTCGAGGCGGCGCAGGTCCGCGGCGCCCTGCATCGCGTACACGAGCCTCCCCTCGGCGTTTCGCACCTTGACGAGGCCGAGCTGCTGGATGTCACGTGAGACCGTCGCCTGCACGGCGTCGATCCCGGTCGCGTGCAACGCCTCTGCGACCTCGGCCTGGGTGGAGAGCGGCTTTTCCTGCACCAGCCGCAGGATGGTTCCCTGGCGTTCGAACTTGGTGGTCACTGGATCACCTCGGAGAGCAGGTCGATGGCAAGGACGGCCTCGTCGGCCGAGAGGGTCAGCGGCGGGGTCAGGCGAAGGGTGCGCTCACCGGCGCTGCCGATCACGAGCCCGTGGCGGAGCGCAGCTTCGACGACCGGGCCGGCGGGCCGGTCGAGCTCGACGGCGAGCAGCAGGCCGAGTCCGCGCACGTCGCCGAACTGCGCCAGCGCCCCGAGGAAGAACTCGGAGATCGAGCGAACGTGCGCGAGCAGGTCGGCGTCGATCGTCTCGACGACCGCGCAGGCGGCGGCGCAGGTGACGGGCCCGCCGCCGAAGGTCGAGGCGTGGTCGCCCGGCTCGAAGCCGGTGGGCGCATCGTCGGCGACGAGCAGCGCGCCGATCGGCAGGCCGTTCGCGAGCCCCTTGGCGAGCGTGACCGCGTGTGGCTTGACGCCGAGCCGCTGCCAGGCGAAGAACTCGCCGCTGCGACCGACACCGGTCTGCACCTCGTCGAGGATCAACAGCGCGCCGTGCTTGTCCGCGAGCTCACGTGCCTCGGCGAGGATCTCCGCACTGAGCGGGTGCACGCCGCCCTCGCCCTGCACCGGCTCGAGCAGGATGGCAGCCGTCTGCGGGCCGACGTGCTCGGCGAGCGTCGCGGGCGTGGCGAAGACGACGCCGGGGACGAGCGGCTCGAATGCCGTGCGCTTCGCCGGCTGCCCGGTCACGGACAGCGCTCCCAAGGTGCGGCCGTGGAACGACCCTTCGAGCGCGACGAACTCGCTGCGACCGGTCGCCTTGCGGGCCCACTTGAGCGCCGCCTCGATCGACTCCGCCCCCGAGTTGCAGAAGAACGCGCGTGCGCCGCCGAAGCGGTCGGACAGCTTCAGGGAGAGCTCTTGCATCGGCTCCGTGGAGTAGAGGTTCGACACGTGCCACAGCCGGTCGAGCTGCGCGTGCGCGGCTGCGAGCGGCGCCGGGTGGCGGTGGCCGAGGCCCACGACCGCGATCCCTGCAAAGAGGTCGAGATAGCGTTTCCCGTCGGTGTCGACGAGCCACGAGCCGTCGCCGTCGGTGAACGTGACGTCGAGTCGTGCGTAGGTGGGGAGGAGCTTCGAGAGCGCGGCCACGTTCGTCATGCAACCACCGCCGTGCAGCCGATCTCCGCTGCGATGCCGCTGCCGGCGGCGAGCGCGGCGGCCCGCAGCTTGGGCACGATGCCGCCCTCGAACGCTCCCGCGTCCAGCATCCGTGTCGCGCGTTCGACGTCGATCGCGTCCAGCACCTCGTCGCCGACGTAGAGCCCTGCCACGTCGGTGAGGAAGACGAGGCGCCGCGCGCCGAGCCCGAGCGCGAGTGCGGCGGCCGCATCGTCGGCGTTCACGTTCAGCGGCCCGACCGCGAGCGGTGCGACCACGGGGACCTTGCCGGCGGCGATCGCAGCGAGGATCCGCTTCGGCCGGCAGGGGAGAGGATCTCCGACCCAGCCGAGTGGCGGCACCGGGACCGCGTAGAGCCCGGCCTGGTCGCCGAACACCGCAACGGCAACGTCGCCGAGGGCGTTGCACAGGCCGGCGTTCACCTCTGCCATCGACTCGCGCACCACTTCCAGGCCCGCGCGCGAGGTCCGCCGCCGGCCGTTCACGAACTCGACCGGGATGTTGCGCCGGTTCATCTCCTCGGTGATCTGCGGGCCGGCACCGTGCACGACGACGAGCTCGTGGCCCTCTTCGCGCAGGCCGAGGATCCGGTCGACGGATTCGGAGGCGACCGCGCCGCCGACCTTGACGACGAGCCGGGTCACGAGCGGTACTCCGCGTTGATGCGCACGTAGTCGTACGAGAGGTCACTCGTCAGGTAACCGGCCGCGCCGCTGCCGAGACCGAGGTCGAGCTCGATCGTGCAGACCGCGCCTTCGACCGGCGGCTCGACGTTCTGCGGCGTGCCGGCGATGAGCACCTGCACGCCGTTGTACGAGAGGGAAACGAGCGCGGGATCGAGTTGTGCGTATCCGCCGTTGAAGGGCGCCGAGCCGGCCGCCATCAGGACACGGCCCCAGTTTGCATCCCGGCCGAAGAGCGCCGTCTTGACGAGCGGCGACGTGGCGATGCGCTGGGCGATCGCCTTCGCCTCGTCGTCGCTCGCCGCTCCGCTGACGGTGATCTCGGCGAGCAGGGTCGCACCCTCACCGTCCGCGACGATCTCGTGCGACAACTCGGCGCAGACTGCGCCGAGTGCGGCCATGAACGCGCTGTCGGCTGCGGGCGTGCGCTCGATCTGCGCCGCGCCCGACGAGAGCAGCACGACGGCGTCGTTGGTCGAGCATTCGCCGTCGATGGTGATCGCGTTGAAGCTGACGGCGACCGAGGGCCGCAGGAAGTCGATCGCCTCGCCGGGCTCGAGCGGATAGTCGGTCGTGATCACCGCGAGCATCGTGGCGAGATTGGGGTGGATCATCCCGGAGCCCTTGGCCATGCCGCCGACGGTGAACCCTGCGCCCTGCGAGACGGCTGTCTTCGGGCGAGTGTCGGTGGTGAGGATCGCCTCGGCGGCGTCCGCTCCGCCGTCGCGGGAGAGCGCGGCGGCGGCAGCGTCGACCCCGGCGAGGATCCGGTCCATCGGCATCGGGGCGCCGATCACGCCGGTCGAGAGCACGACGACCTCTGCCGGGGCGAGCCCGAGCAGCGACGCCGCGTGCTCCGCCGTGGCGGTCGCGTCGGCGATGCCCTGCGCGCCGGTGGCCGCGTTCGCGACGCCGGAATTGATCACGATCGCCTGCGGCTGCGCCACTTCGAGATGCTGCTTGGAGACGACCACCGGCGCCGCCAGCACGCGGTTCTGCGTCCACATCGCCGCGCCGGTCGCGGGCGTCAGCGAGCGGACGAGCGCGAGGTCGCGCTTCTCCTTGCGGATCCGTGCGCGCACGCCCGAGGCGACGAGCCCTTGCGGGGCTGTGACCGTCAAACCGGCACCCCGGTGAGCCTCAGCCCGGCGATCTCGTCGAGCCCGAGTGCGAGGTTCGCGTTCTGCACGGCCTGTCCCGCGGCCCCCTTGCCGAGATTGTCGAGCGCGCAGATGACGATCGTCGTGCCGGTCGCACCGTCGGTGAAGATGCCGATCTCGGCTGCGTCGGTGCCCTGGACCCGCACGAGTTCCGGCGTGACGCTTTCAGGCAGGACGCGTACGACCGGGCTCGCCGCGTACGCAGCTTCGAGCAGGGCGCGTGCGTCGGCGTCGGTCTGCACGTAGCACGTGGCGAGCAGGCCGCGGCGCACGGGCAGCAGATGGGGAACGAAGCAGACGGGCATCCCGAGCTGCTGCGCGATTTCCGGGGCGTGGCGATGTGCGCCGACGGCATACGGTGAGAGGTTCTCGAGCACCGAGCCGGCGTGCGACGACGTCTTCAGCGACTTCCCTGCGCCCGAGATGCCCGACTTCGCATCGACGATCGCGCCCGAGATCGAACCGGCGAGCGGGACGAGGGCGAGCAGCGCGGCGGTGGCGTAGCAGCCCGGGTTCGCGATCAGCGGGCCTTGCGCCGGGAAGAGCTCGGGCAGCCCATAGCTCCATGCGCCGGGAGTGGTTCCGTACCACGCTTCGGCCGCGGCCTCGTCGGTGAGCCGATGTGCGCCCGCCAGGTCGACCACGACGGTGCCGGCCGGCGGTTCGAACGCCGCGGCCGCGTCGTTGTCGAGGCAGAGGAAGATGACGTCCGCGCCGCTGCGGGCCGCCTCGGCGTTCGCCGTGAATGCGGGCAGTGAGCCGTTCAGGCGCGGGTCGAGGGCCGCGGCGGCCTGTCCGGCGAGCGAGTCGGAGCCGAGCGCCACGAGCTCGAGCCCGGGATGCCCGAGCACCCGGTCGAGCGTCTCCTGGCCGGCGTAGCCGGCACAGCCGAGGATGGCGGCGTGCTGCATTCGGAGAACTATACAGATGAATGCAAATTATGCAGCAGTGATGTAGCTGTACATCTACGTCGTGATCGAGATCGAGGCACCGGGGCGGAGCCGCCGCAGCAGCCGGAGCAGCTCCGGCCGCGGCAGCGAGATGCAGCCGTTCGTCGCATGTCCGGTGTCGTCGTGCAGGAAGATCCCGCTGCCCCGGCCGGGCACGGCGGGTGCGACGTTGTACTCCACGACGGCGAGCTCCCGGTAGGCGACCTTCGCGCGCCAGAGCGCCTCGCTGGCGGCGCGAAACGGCGGCGAGGTGCCGCAGGCAACGTGCCGAAAGCTGTTGTAGGAGGCCGATCCCGGGTCCTCGTCCCACCAGTCGCCGCACCGCAGCCGGTGATAGGCGAGCCGCACGCCCGGATCCGGGTCGAGCCCGTAGACGGTCGGCCCGATCGAATAGGTGCCGGTCGGGGTCGTCCCGTCACCCTCGCGGTGCCGCGCGGAGAGGCCTCGATAGCCGACCCGCGCGCGCCACGGGCCGAGGACCCGCCGGCCGCATTCACTGACGCTGAGCGTGGCCGTCGTCGAGTGGGCGCCCGGCGCGACCACCTGGATGCGCTGCGGGCAGGCAAGCACGAGAGCGAGCGCAAGCGTCAGCATCGCGGAGGCCAGAGTACGCTGCCTGCCCCATGGCCGCCCTGCCACCGTTCCAGGCATCGACTGCTCCCGTGACGGTCGCGGAGCTCGGCGCCTCCTGGCGGCCCGGCTGCCCGGTCGGGCCGAAGCAGCTGCGTACCCTGCGCGTGTCCTTCGTCGGCTTCGACGGACGCGCGCACACCGGCGCGCTCGTCGTCAACAGGAGCGTGACGAATGACGTGACGACCGTGTTCCGCCGTCTCTACGCGGTGCGGTTCCCGATTCACGGGATGCAACCGATCGCGCGGTTCGGCGGCAGCGACGACCGCTCGATGGCGGCCGACAACACCTCCGCGTTCAACTGCCGCTACGCCGTCGCGCCGGGCCCGAAGCGCTGGTCGGTGCACGCCTATGGAGAGGCGATCGACGTCAACACCGTCGAGAACCCCTATCTCGAGGGCGGGCGCGTGCTACCACCGGCGGGCCGCGCGTTCACCGACCGCTCGCAGCACCGGCGCGGCATGGCGGTCGCGGGCGGGGCGCTCGTGCGGGCGTTCGCGTCAGTCGGCTGGTTCTGGGGCGGTCGCTGGACGGCCTCGCCCGACTGGCAGCACTTCTCCAAGACCGGAGGTTGACGGCTTCACGTCCTCGAGGCGGTCGACGCGCGCGAGGTCGGGAAAGAGCTTCGGCCAGACGGCGGCGAGCAGGATCGTCAGCGCCCCACCGGCGACGACCGCAGGCACCGCACCGAGCAATGCTGCAGCCGCACCCGACTCGAACGCGCCGAGCTCGTTCGAGGCACCGATGAACACGCCTTCGACTGCATTGACCCGCCCCCGCAGCGAGTTCGGCGTCGCGAGCGCCACGGTGGTGGAGCGGATGTTCATCGAGATCATGTCGACGAACCCGCTGACCGCGAGCGCGATCGCGGAGACGAGGAACCAGCGCGACAGGCCGAAGACCACCATGCTCGCTCCGAACGTGCCGACGACGAGGAGCAGCGTGCGACCTGCGTTCCTGCCGAGCGGCTTGCGTGCGAGGCGCACGCCGGCGACCAGTGCGCCCACCGCGATCGCGCTTCTGAGGACGCCCAGGCCGAGCGGCCCGGTGTGCAGGATCGACTTCGCGAAGAGCGGGAGCAGTGCGACGGCCCCGCCGAAGAGCACGGCGAAGAGATCGAGCGTGATCGCACCGAGGATGATCGGCGTCGCGCGAATCAGGCGGATCCCCCCGAGGAGGCTTTCGAGCCGGGGCGGCTCGGGGCCGGCCCGCTCGGCGGCCTCGGGCCGCGTCATGCGCAGGAGCAACAGCGACGAGGTGACGAGGAGCACGATGCCGGTGGCGTAGACCGCCTCGGGCCGGATCGCGAACAGCAGACCGCCGACGGCCGGCCCCGCGATCGTGGAGATCTGTCCGCCGATCGAGCGCAATGCAATCGCCCCCGTCAGTAGCTCCGCGGGCACGAGCTCCGGCACGAGCGAGCGCCCGGCGGGGTTCCCGAACGCCGCCACCGTGCCGGTGGCGAGCGCCAGCGCGAGGAACGGCCACAACTGTTGCGCGCCGTGGATCGTCACGACCAGCAGCAGGGCGAAGACCGCAGCGTCGGCGAAGCCCCAGACGAAGACCACGGCGAGCCGGGGGAGGCGGTCGGCGAGCTGCCCGGCCGGCAGAGCGAGCAGGGGCACGGGCACGAACTCGGCCAGCCCGATCAGCCCCAGATCGAAGGCGCTGTGGTGGATCGAGTACACCTGCCAGCCGATCGCGACGGCAGCCATCTGCATCGCGACGCTCGAGCAGAGCATCGACGTCCAGAGCCGCCGGAAGTCGCGATGAAGCAGGGCTGGCGGCAGCGAAGTCACGTCGCACACTCTGCCTTCTTCGGTCCTTCCTAGGTCCCGCTGAGGTGCCGCATAGAGGTGCGTGGTCGACTGGAGGAAGACAACAACCAGGAGGACGGAACTCGCATGCCCAGCAAAACGAATCGAATCGCTGCAACGGTCGCCGTCGCCGCGCTCGCCGGCGCGGGGGCCGGCGCGGGGGCGCTGGCGCTCTCGCGCGGGTCGACGCACACGACGACCACGGTCGTCGCGGCGTCGGCCTCGAACTCCAGCATCGCCAACTCGACGTTGAGCGTCGGGCAGATCGCGAAGACCGCGACCCCGGGCGTCGTCGAGATCGACGCCACCACGGCAGGGGGCGGTTCGACGTTCCCCGGCGGCCAGGGCTCGTCCCAGTCGGCGGAGGGCACCGGCTTCGTCTACGACACCAAGGGCGACATCGTCACGAACGACCACGTGGTATCCGGCGCCGGCGCGGTGTCGGTGAAGTTCTCGGCCGGGTCGACCTACAAGGCGACGGTGGTCGGCGAGGATCCCGACACCGACCTCGCCGTGCTCCACGTCGACGCTCCTGCCTCGAAGCTCGTCCCGCTCTCGCTCGCAGACTCGAGCAAGGTGGCGGTCGGCGACGGCGTCGTGGCGATCGGCAACCCCTTCGGGCTCGACGACACCGTGACGAGCGGGATCGTCAGCGCGCTCAACCGGGAGATCACCTCGCCGGACAACGCGCCGATCGAAGGGGCGATCCAGACCGACGCCGCGATCAACCACGGCAACTCCGGCGGCCCGCTCCTGAACCTGAAGGCGGAGGTGATCGGCGTCACCTCGCAGATCCAGAGCGACTCCGGTGGAAACGACGGCGTCGGCTTCGCGATCCCGTCCAACACGGTCCGGACGATCGCGAATGAGCTGATCGCGAGCGGCAAGGCACAGCATGCCCTCCTCGGCGTCTCCGTGAAGACGGCGACCGGCGGGAACGGCGTCGCCGTGGCGAGCGTCCAGTCGGGCAGCGCCGCTGCCGACGCGGGCCTGAAGGCCGGTGACGTGATCACCGGCGTGAATGGGACCAGCGTCACCACCGCAGAGCAGCTGCGGGCGATCATCGACTCGCACCAGCCGGGCGACAAGCTGTCTCTGACCGTGCTGCGCGCCGGTTCGACGAAGACCTTCTCCGCGACGCTCGGTACCCGAAGTTAGCTAGGCGACGACGGAGGACGCCACCGTCAGCACGGCCTGAGAGGCCGTGCCGGCGGTGGCGGTCACTGTTGCAACGAGCGTATGGCCGGAGTCGTCGGCGGTCGGCGTGTAGCCGGCCGCCGTCGCGTCCGCGATCGCGACGCAGAGTCGGCCGTTGGGGTTGCAGCGCAGCCAGGCGTAGCTGAAGGTCGCCGGCGCAGTGCCCGACCACGTCCCGGGTGTCACCGTGATGGCCTGCCCGACCGTTGCTGTGCCGGTGAGCGTCGGTTGAGCGGTCGCGGCGAACGTGGCGCTCTTCGCGGCCACGAGCCCGGCGAGCGAGCCGTACGCCGGCGTCGTTCCCGTCGAGTCGGTCGCGCGGACGGTCAACCCGATCGACTTCCCGACGTCAGTCGCGACGAGTGTGTACGTGCCCTTCGTCGCGCCGTGCACGGAACTGCAGTGGGCGCCGCTCGCGTCGCACCGGTGCCACTGGTATGCGTAGGTGATCGTGCCGCTCCCGCCCCACATCCCGGCGGTCGCGCTGAGACGGCTGCCCTGCTGGAGCGTGCCCCGCACCGTGGGGCGGCTGACCGCAACCGGGCCGGGCGCTGCCCGCACGACTCCGGCGCTGAGGCTGAGCACGGTCTGCTTTCCTGCGGTGACCGCCGCGATCAGCACGTGTCCGACGTCGTCGGCGGTGACGTTGTAGGTGTTCGTCGTCGCCCCGCTCACCGTGGTGCACAGCCGTCCGTTGGCGTTGCAGCGCCGCCAGGCGTACTCGAGCGCGGATGGCGTCGCGCTCCACGCCCCCGCCTCGACCTTCAGCACCTGCCCGACGATCGGCTCGCCGCTCTCGGGCGGCTGTCTCGTTGCCACGGGGGTCGCACCGGGAGCTCCGACGAGGCCCGCGAGCGGCGCGTACGCCGAGGTCGTGCCCGTCGTGTCGGTCGCCCGCACGGTCAGGCCGAGCGTGTGCCCGACGTCCTTTCGCACCTGCGTATAGGTGCCTCTCGTCGCGCCGTGCACGGAACTGCAGTGCGCGCCGTTTGTGTCGCACCGGTACCACTGGTAGGCGTAGGTGACCGTGCTTGCGCCGGACCACGTGCCGGCGGTCGCGGTCAGCTTCGCACCCTGCTGCAGCGTCCCGGTGACGGCCGGCGGCGAAGCCGACGTCGGCCCCCCGAGGAGCACGGCCAAACCGAGGGCGATTCCCAGCACGTGGTGAAGGATCCCACCAACGTCGGCTAAGACCGGCTGATCAGAGCGCGTGGTGCATCCACACGTTCGGCTCCCAGTAGCCGCCGAGATCGGCCTCGCGATCGATCACGACGGTGGCGAGGCCGCCGGGGAACCAGTATTCGCCGCTCTCGGGGAACGTCATGCAGGTCCACTCCTCCCACTCGGCGACCGTGCCGGTGATGCGGAGCGATCGCGGCTCGGGCTTCACGACCGTCGCCCCGAGCCGCTCGTGCACGCGCATCCACGGGTCGAAGAGCAGGCCGTCGTCGCGGCGCCACGCGGCGTAGTGCTCGATCGGCACGAGTGGATACCGGTCCTTCCAGCTCGGCCGGACGGGCGCGATCAGCGAGCCGAGCCCGTGCGCCCGGGCGACGTCTCGCATCGCCTCGACCGCGGCCGCGCTCAGGCCGCGGCTCTGGAGGTCGCGTGGAACCATGATCACGAGCGCGCAGAGCACGTTCGCTCCGGCTTCGTCGAAGCCGCGCGCGATCGCACCGTCGATTCCCGCGGGCAGATCGTCGATCGTCCCGCCCCAACGGACGGGGATCGAGCGGGCCCGCGCGAGGATCTCTTCGTCGTCGCCGAGCAGGTGGAACTGGAACTCGGGTCGCTCCTCGGTGAGCCGGCCCCAGTAGACGTTGAGAACGTCGCCGTGGTTGTTGTACTCCGGCATCGTGTCGCGCGTTCGCTCCCAGGCTGGGCCGGCGAGGTCGGGACGCTCTGCGACTGTCGCGGTCTGCATCTCTCGAATAAAAAGAAAAATCCCACCGGGTCGGTGGCGCTTTCGTCCACCTCACCGACCGACCGATCAAGACTTGCGTCCGTCACGACCGCTTGGTGGGGCTTCGACCTACTCGCGCTCCGCGCCCGGCGGGATCCGCAATGTATGTCGGCGCGCACCGCGCGCGCAAGAGGCCTGCCGCGGGAAAACCTGCACGTTGCGCACGAATCGCGTCAACTAGCGGAGCACCAGGATCCCGTCTGCGTCGCTGTGCAGCATCGCGCCGGGTGCGAAGGTCGCGCCGCCGAAGCTCACGGGCACTTCGATCTCGCCGGAGCCCTCCTTGCCGCTCGGTCGAGGATTCGACCCGAGCGCCTTCACACCGATCGCGAGCTCGGCCAGGGCGTCGACGTCGCGCACGCAGCCGTTGATCACGAGGCCCGACCAGCCGTTGTCGAGTGCGAGGCCCGCAACGTTGTCGCCGACGAGCGCACACCGCAGCGACCCGCCGCCGTCGACGACGAGCACCCGGCCGTGGCCAGGCTCGCCGACGCGCTGCTTCACGAGGACGTTGTCCTCGAGGCAACGCACCGTTGCGATCTCGCCCGAAAACGCGGTGCGACCGCCGAACTGGCGGAACTGCAGGTCACAGACGACCGCGGTGTCGGCGTGTGCGTCCCAGAGGTCCGAGGTCGAGGTCATGCGGGCACACGCACGAGCTCGAAGAATCCCTGTTCGAAGAGGTCGCGCGTGACGCGCAGCGCGTCGTGACGCAGGTCTGAGGCCTCGCGCTTGCCGAGTTCGAGGCGGCGCACCGTGCGCTCGATCGCCTGGTTGAGCGTCCGCTCTCCGTCGAGAGTGGTGAGCAGCTCGGCCGTCTCCAGCGCGAGCTCGAGCTCTGGACACGTTCCCTCGTCCAGCGAGATCCGGATCTCCTGCACCTCGCCGTGACGATCCAGCTCCTGGTCGAACCGCACCTCCTCGGCGAGCGACAGTCGCGTCTCGAAAATCGCCGCGGCACCTTCCTCGGCGATCAACGTGAGCGCTGCGAAGACGCGCTCGATCTGATCGCTCGCGAACTCGAGCTCGTCCTCATCGACGGGATCGGCGCGAACGACGTGATGGTCGCCGGCGCGCCTCCGCAGCAGGACCGCGCCCTCGGTGATCCACCCGGCGTCGAGCGCGGCGAAGTAATCGGCCCATTCGTCGAGCGCCTGGGCCATCGTGTCCGGGTTGCCGGCGAAGTGCTCGTTCCACCCGGCAGCGTGGTCGAGTGGGTCCGCACCGCTCAGGCCGAGCACCCACGCGTCGCAGCCGTTTCCGTCGAGCCACTCGTGGATGCGCTCGTCCGGCTCGTCCTCCGACTCCGCGAGCCAACTGACGAGCACGGACGCGTGGCCGCCCTCTGCGAGGTGCTGTGCCGCCTCGCGCACGACGCGCTCGGAGAGCTGGTCGCCCGGCAGGCCGCCGTCGCGGTACTGCCACCGGCGCTCCGGCGAGATCACATACGGCGCATTGCAGGTGATCAGGTCGAACATCTCGCCGGCAACCGGCTCGAAGAGGCTGCCGAGGCGAGTCTCGACGTTGTCGATCCCGTTCAACGCAGCGCTGATCTGGGTGAACGCAAGCGCGCGGGCGTTCACGTCGGTCGCGATCACGTGGTCTGCGTGCGCTGCGGCGAGCAGTGCGTGTGCGCCGTTCCCGGTGCCGATGTCGAGCGCTCGCCCGACCTGGCGGCGCGGGGTCAGCGACGCGAGCCAGTACGCCGTCGGGGTGAAGCTGGACACCCACCCCGGGGGGTCGTCCTGGCCTCGCGAGAAGCCGTCGAAGGCGAGATAGATCCCTTCGGCCGGCACGAGACGCGCCCGCGGCACGAGGCGCTCCCCGTCGACGGTCACGAGGCCAAGGGCGAGCAGCGCTGCCACGCCGTTCGGCCCGAGCGCAGCGGCGGCGTCGGTCGTGTCAACGGGACGCTGGAGCAGTAGGAGGCGGATCGTTGCGGCGATCGCAGAGCGTGGCAGCCGCCGCTCGAGGACGACCGACTCGGCGAGATCGGCGGACGGGCCGTCTTCGCCGAGCAGTTCCTCGATCGCCTCCGTCGAGTAGCCGACGGCGCGCAGTGCAGCGCCGAGTGTCGCCGCGGCGGCGAGGTCGGGGCTCGGGTCCCACGCGTTCATCTGCGCATCCTGCCTCAGATCAACTGTCGATCGTCAGGCTGGCCAGGTCGCGCGGATAGTCGGTGAGGATTTCGATCCCGTCGGCGGTGACGACAACGGTGTCCGAGTGGCGGAAGCCGCCGAGCCCGGCGGAATAGACGCCGGGCTCGATCGTGAAGACCATGCCTTCCTCGACGCGCGTGTGATCGCCCGTGTCGAGGAACGGCGCTTCGTGGTTGCGCAGGCCGATCGCATGTCCGACGTGCTGCCGCCAGTACGGCATCAGGTCGTTCGCAGCGAAGTAGTCGAGCACGGCGTTGTCGACGTCGGCGCACGTCACGCCGAGGCGAAGGGCCGCAAAGGCGGTCTCCTGCGCAGCGAGCATGTGCGTGAAGAGCCGCCGCATCTCCGCCGTCGGCGGACCGATCACGAGCGCGCGCTCGAGCTCGGCGTTGTAGCCCCACACCGGCGCGCTGGTCTCGGAGACGAGGACGTCGCCGGGCTGGAACTCGATGTTGTGCGCGACCGCGTGCGCCCACGAGCTGCGGCGACCGATCTGGCCGCGGTAGCCCGCCGACGCCCCGTCGGCCGACCCCTGCCCGCCGCCGAACCTTGGTCCAAGTGCCGCCAGCATCGCGAGCGTCGCCTCGTGGCCGGCGCGCAGGCTGGCCTCGGCTTCGGTCGCTCCTGGGCGCGAATACACCTGCAGCAACCGGTGGGCGTGCTCGCACCAGCGGGCGCTCTCACGGATCAGCTCGACCTCAGCCGGGCTCTTGCGCACCATCAGCGACTCGATGAACGCTGCGAGCGGCGCGACCGTGCCGCCCGTCGCGTCGCTCAGCGCCGGCCCGGCGTAACCGAGGATGCCGGGATAGCCGTCGCTGTCCGCCGCCACCCGCCTCAGCCCGAGGCTCCCGAGGACGCGCGCGAGGATGTGCATCGGGTGCTCGCGGCCCGGATACTCCGGATACGACTCGACGCGCTCGAAGTCGGTCTCCTCGCGCACACGCTCGACCTCGAACTCGGGCACGAACACCGCGAGCTCACCCGAGGCGCTGCCGATGAATGCGACCGGACGCTCGGTGGCGAGAAATCGGAAGCTCGTGAAGTACTGGATGTATTTCTCGTCGAAGAGCACATAGCCGTCGAGCTTCTGCTCGGCGACATGCCCGAGCAGAAGCTCTCGACGGACGCTCAACTCATCCGGGTGAATGCCGCTCTTCACCCGTCCGACCTTACGCGTTGTCGACCGCGATCTCGGTCGGTGCGCGTTCCTCCTCCTGCGATGGCAGGAAGAGCGCAGTGCGGGCCCAGTTCGGCATCCACCAGTTGGCCCTGCCCATCAGGCGCATCAGCGACGGCACGAGCAGCGCGCGGATCACGGTCGCGTCGAAGATGATCCCGGCGGCGAGCCCGATCGCGAACTCCTTGATCTCGAACCCGGGGCTCGACGACAGGACGAGGAACGCGAACATGAGGATCAGCGCTGCGCTCGTCACCAGCTTGCCGGTGCGAGCGAGGCCGAGCTCGATCGCCTGCGTGGTCGATCCGGTCTCGTCGTAGGCCTCGCGCATGCGCGAGAGCATGAACACCTCGTAGTCCATCGAGAGGCCGAACAGGAACGCGAAGATCATCAGCGGGATCCAGGCCGTGATCGCCTGGGTCGCGGTGATGTTCCACAGCCCCGACCCGTGGCCCTCCTGGAAGATCAGGACCACGATCCCGAACGCGGCTCCGAGCGAGACGAGGTTCAGGAGCACGGCCTTGATCGGGAGTACGATCGAACGGAACGCGCGGGCGAGCAGGATCAGCGTCAGGATCATGACGAACGCGAGCACATACGGGAAGTTGCCGTAGATCGCATGCACGAAGTCGCGGTCGGTCGCCGTGACACCGCTGAGCGTTCCCTCGGTCCCCCTCAGTGTCCCGTTGACGCGGTCGACGATCCCCTGGATTCCGGGGGCCGCTCCGTCAGTGGCCGGGAACGCCTCGACGAGCGAGTTCGGCCCGCGCTGCCAGCCGGTGGGGACGACCCCGCCGACGACACCGTCGACCTCGCTCACCTTGGCCGCGATCGCGGTTCCGTTGCCGCCGTTCTCGACGAGCACGTTCAACGGCTTCATCACGCCGGGGGTGATGCCCGCATCGGCCAGCATCTGGCGGCCCTCGATCGCGGTGCCGGTCCCGGGGAAGTTCTTCAGCTGGGACTCGTTCGGGTTCAACTGCAGGCCGAAGCCGACGAGCACGAGGACGATCGTCATTCCCACGGCTGCGATGGGAACCGGATGACGGTTGACGAGCCTCGCCCACCGGCCCCAGAACCCCTCCTCCGGATGCCCGCTGTCGGCGAAGCGCTTCGGCATCACACGCACGCTGTTGATCCGATCCCCCATCACCGCGAGGAGCGCCGGCAGCAGCGTGATCGCCGCGATCACCGATACAGCAGGGATCAACATGCCGCCGATGCCCATCGAGCGGATGAACGGCAGCGGCAGGATGACGAGTGACAGCAGGCCGACCGCGACCGTCGAGCCCGAGACGATCACCGAGCGGCCCGCGTGGGTCATCGTCTCGACGAGTGCGGTCTCGACGTCCTCGCCCTCGCGTAGCTCGTCGCGGAAGCGGAAGATCATCAACAGGGCGTAGTCGATCGCCACGCCGAGCCCGACGAGCGCGATCAGGAACTGCACGATGATCGAGACGTTGGTGATGTAGGTCAGGATCCAGACCAGGGTGAACGTGTTGAGGATCGACGCGACCGCGACGCCGATCGGCATCAGCACGGCCGGCAGTGTGCCGAAGACGAACAGCAGGATCACGAGCGCGCCGAGCCCGCCGATCACGGCTTCGAGCAGGACGCTCGGCCCGCCGCTCGCGCCGTGGGTCGACGCCTCCTCGAGCGGATCGTGCCCGGTCACCTGCACGGTCGTTCCGGCAGGAAGGCCGGCAGCCGCGACTGCCCGGAGGTGATCAGCACCGCTCTTCGTGTCGAACTTCGCGACGCCCGCGGGATAGATCTCTTCGAACGTGGTGTGCCGGTCCTTCGAGACGTACGCGGAGTTGTGGTGCGTCGAGAAGTACGAGCTCGTCAGTGCGCCCGGGCTCGCAGCGGCCGCGCGCGACATCGAGGCCTTGATCGCGGCGTTCTGAGTCGCGTCGCCCTGCGTGTGGTAGACGACCACGGCCGGCGGCCGGACGCCCACGCCGAATGTCTTGAGCGTGCGCTGGCTCGCCTCGTAGGCGGACTTGCCCGGGATCGAGAAGCTCTGGTACCAGCGCTTGGAGACCTGGCCGGCGGCGAAGCCGCCGAAGAGGGTCAGCACGACCCAGGCTCCGATGACGGCCCAGCGATGGCGAGACACGAAGTGGGCGAGGCGGGCGAGCATGTGGATCTCCTTCCGGCGAAAGCTGATCGGTGAAACTTACAGACGCAGCATTATTACCGCAACTATAAAGATTTGGTTACACTGAGCGCGTGGGACTGCGGGAGTCCAAGAAGCTCCACACGCGGCAGCAGATCGCGGACGAGGCGATGCGGCTGTTCGTGACGCGCGGCTTCGACCACGTTACTGTCGCGGAGGTAGCCGCCGCGGCAGGCGTCTCGCAGAAGACGGTCTTCAACTACTTCCCGACCAAGGAAGATCTCTTCTTCGACGAGGTGCCCAAACGCGAAGCGGCACTCGTCGAGGCGATCAGCGGACGCGGGCCGGGTGAGTCGATTCTCGGTGCCCTGCGCCGTCTGCAGCTCGGCGAGTGCCCGCGGCTGTGCAGCCCTGCGTTCGCCGCGTTCGCGCGGATCATCGAAGAGTCGACTGCATTGCAGGCCAAGGAGCTCGAGGTGATGGCCCGCTTCGCGCAGGTGCTCGCCGAGACGATCCAGCGCGAGCTCTCGGTGGACGAGCGGGATGCGCGCATCGCCGCCGGCCTCCTGATCAGCGTCCACCGCCAGCTCTTCCGAGGCGCCCGCCAGCAGGCCCTCGCGGGCAAGCACGGGCCGGCTGCGATCAGGCGGCTGCGTGGAGACCTGGAGCGCGCGTACGACCTGCTCGAGCACGGGCTCGGAGGCCTTGGTGGCTCCGGTGTGGCGCAGCAGGTCGGTTAGCGTCATGCAGGCGTAGACCCGCGAGCAGCACGAAACTCATCGGCGACGATGTCAAAAGACGCCGCCGGCGACGCTCTTCGTCCGCGTGCGCACGGTCTCGCGGCCGGCGCGTGGATCGAGCAGGGCGTAGAGCAGGTCGACGATCAGGTTGCCGACGACGACCAGCACGGTGATCACCGAGACGACCGCGAGCACGAGTGGCAGGTCGAGCGACCGGTTCGCACCGCCCATCGCAACGACGGCGAGCCGGCCGAGCCCGCGGATCCCGAACGCCGCTTCGATGAAGATCGCGACGCCGATCGCAGTCCCGATCTCCATGCCGACCATCGTGAGGATGCGCAGCGAGGCGCTCGGCAGAACGTGGAACGCCAGCACGCGCGTCTCGCCCGCGCCTTTCGCACGCGCGGTGCGTACGAAGTCTTCGTGCAGCGTCTCGGCGACGCTGAGCCGGATCATGCGGGTGTAGAGCGCGAGGAAGAGCAGCGCGAAGGTGACCCAGGGCAGGATCAGGTGCGTCGTCCAGTCGCTCAGGCCGCCGCACAGCGCCCCTTGTCCGGGAACGAGCGGACAGTACCCCGCGACCCGGAACGTGCGCAGATGCCCGAACGTGCCCTCCAGGATCAGCCCGACGACCATCGGGTGCATGCAGATGCCGATCAATGCGACGAGCGAGATCGTGCGGTCGGTCCACGAGCCGACGCGGCTGCCTGCGAACGTGCCGAAGGGGATTGCGAGCAGCAGAACGAGCACCGAGCCGCCGAGGATGATCGACAGCGTGATGCGGAGATCGGGATAGAGGACGGTTCCGATCGGCCGTTGCGCGAGTTGGCTGTTTCCGATCAGCTTCGTCCCCGCCCACTGGTCGCCGAGGTCGCCGCGCAGCAGATGAGAGAGATAGTCGACGTACTGGACGATCTTCGGGCGGTCGAGCCCGAGCAGGTGGTTGGCGTGTGCGACCTGTTCGTCGGTGAGCGCCGGCGCATCGGGGTAGACGAAGTTCGCGGGCTGGGTCGGGAGCGCCCAGTAGATGGCGAAGGTCAGCGCGACGACCGTGAAGAGCGTAAGGAGCCCGGCCGCCACTCGCCGGGCCATGTACCTGGCGAGCCGGCTCATGGCTGCGACCACGGCTCGATCGCACGCCGGATGCCTTCCGAGAGCTGGTTGAGCGAGAGAACCGTGACGAGGATCGCGATCGTCGGGAAGATCGTCTGCCACGGCGTGAAGTAGTGGCCGTTGTACGGATGGGGCGCGTTGATCGTTCCCCAGGGTGTCGAGAGCAGCGATCCCCAGGTCGGAGCCGCCACCGGCACCCCAATTCCGATGAAGCTCAGACCGATCTCGAGGAGGATGTTCGTGCCGACGGCGAGCGCTGCCCAGACCAGCAAGGTGGGAACGACCTGCGGGAACAGGTGCCGCCACATGATGCGGTTGTTCGATGCGCCGATCATGTGACTCGCCTCGACGAACTCGGTGCTGCGAAGCGTCTGCAGCTGGGCGCGGATGAGCCGGGTCGGATAGAACGAGGTGAAGAGGCCGATCAGGAGCATTTCCGTGAAGACGCCCTTCGGAAAGACCCAGCTGTAGCTGACGAACTGGAGCGACGAGCTGATTCGCGCGCTCGCGAAGATGAGGAACAGGAGCAGCGGGAACGCCATCACCGTCTCCGTGAACCAGGAGACGGTAGCGTCCGCGATCCCGCCGAAGTACCCGGCCGCGGTGCCGATCGGGAGCGCGATCAACAGTGCGACGAACGCGGCGCCCAGCGCGATCTCGAGCGAGGTGCGCGCGGCGTCGAGCAGCCGGATCAACTCGTCACGGCCGAGCGGCCCGTCGGCGCCGAGGACGAACAGCGTCGTTCTCGGGTGGTTGGGCGGAATCAACCGGCCGAAGTCGTCGACGATGACGGCTTTCGTCACCGGCACGTGCGTCCAGGGGCCGGTCGGGCGCAGGTTGGCGTTCGTCGCGTACGGAAACGGGTCGACCCCGTTGTGGCCGACGAGTCGCGTCGCCACCGCTCCGCCGAAGAGGCCGGAGAGGAGGATCACCCCGAGGAAGATCAGGGCCGCGACCGACCAGCGGTCGCGCCTCAGCCGAGACCAGGCCGACCGCCACGGGCCGCGAGGACGTGCGGCGCCGCCCGCTGCCCGCGAGGAGCTCATCCGGACTCGGAGACTATCGTCACGGTCATCGCGATTGGTGCGTGCGACAGGCTCATACGCTCGTCGCGTCCGGATCGGATGTCCAGCCCTGCCGCGCCGCGTTCATCCAAACGGGGCGATGCCGTCCCGTGTCGTCGCGGCTTTCCTAAGGGTGGCGCACAGCGCGCAAACGGACGACCCACGGAGCTGGAAGGGAGATCGAATGGACGAGATCGGTCCCGTCGACTACGCAGTGATCGCATTCCCCGGCAATCGGTTCAGCGGCGCGATCGCGCCGGCGCTCGCCGACCTCGTCGAGGCCGGAACGATCCGCCTCATCGACGCCGCGTTCGTCAGCAAGGAGGCAGACGGCGAAGTTCTGGCGTTCGAATTCACGGAGCTCGCGCCGGACGTGCAGAACGCGCTCGAAGCGCTGAACATCCAAGTGGAAGGGCTCTTCAGCGATGAAGAGCTGATCGCCGCCGGCGAGGAGCTCGAGCCGAACACCTCCGCGGCGCTCCTCGTCTGGGAGAACGTCTGGGCTCGCAATGTCGCCCAGAGCATTCGCGAGGCTGGTGGGATGCTCGTCGCATTCGACCGCGTCCCGCACGACGTCGTCCAGGCCGCGCGCGAGTTCGCGTTGTCCGAGTCCGCAACCTAGGAGGAACAACGAATGCCAAGGATGGGAAGACGCAGAGGTCCAGGCCTGATCGGAACCGCGGTCGTCGTCGGCGGCGCGGCGCACATGGGCGCTAAGAGCGCCCAGCGGAGCCAGGCCGCCGCACAACAGGAAGCCGACCAGAACGCGCAGATCGCGGATCTGCAGGCACAACAGCCTGCGCCGGCGGCTGCCCCTGCTCCACCGGCGGAACTCGACGACGCCGCCCAGATCCAGAAGTACGCGGCCTTGAAAGGGCAGGGCCTGATCACCGAAGAGGAGTTCGAGGCGAAGAAGAAGCAGATCCTCGGGATCTAGCTCCTAGACGATCCGCAGAATGCCGCGCACGATCATGTAGATCCCGATCAACGCGAGCACCGCGATCCCGAGGCGATGACCGTTGCGGTCGAGCCAATCGTTGAATCTCGTCGTGGCGCGCGCCGTCCTGGCCGGCGCGACGAGGTAGCCGACGAGCGGGATCTCGATGAACATGAACATGATCAGGTAGAAGCCGAGGACGAGCGCGAACGTCTCGGGGAACGCGTATTCGAGCTCGGCGATGTCCTTCAGTGCGACCACCGGCACCACGCCCGGAACGATGTTGAACAGGATCCCGGCGAGGAAGGCGAGTGGCGCGCCGTGGGCAAGCATGCGTTCCATGCGCGTCGGCCCTGACTTCTTTGGAGCAGCCGGTGCATCCCTGTGTGCCTGTCGCACCCAGAGGATGTACGCCAAGAGCACGGCCGCCACTCCCGCGGTGATCTCGAGGCCCGGCCCGAACCACGCGTCCGAATCGGTGGTCAGAGAGGCTCCCTTGAACAGGTAGATGATCGCCAGGCCGACGGTGACGGTGGTGAGCAATCCGGCGACCAGGAAGCTCGCCATCAGCCTCCCCGGATGCGGCGCGCGGAGCGAGATCAGCACGACGGCGAGCAGGATCGGCCAGAAGGCCGACGCGATCGCGAGCGGGATAAGGTCGTTCATGTGCAGGCCGACTCTGGCAGCCGGACCGGATGATTCTCGCGCGCCGGCGACGGCCGCTTTCTCTCCGATGACCCGTGCTCTGCGAACGTCGCTGCTCATCCTGGCCGGCCTCGCGGCAGTCACGGTCCTCGCCGGGACCGGGAGGTCGGCGACCGATCCGGCAGCGGAGCTCGCCCTCGAGTACGCGCCCGTGGTCCGGCTGGTCGAGCAGGAGAAACCGTGCGGGCACGGCGAGCCGTACCAGCCCGACGACGTCGATCTCGTGCTCGGCAACGAGGAGGTTGCGCTGCGTGGCCCGTGGTCTGGCGCGAACATCGTCAAGGTCGCGCCGACCGCCGAGGACCTCGCCGTGGGCCTCGTTGGGTATCACCTGGACTTTCCGGGCGATCCGCTCTCGCCCGGCTGCACGTACGAGGAGTGGGCGCGCCGGATCGGGACCGGTGGCGCGCCGGTGGTCTACGCGCGCGTTGTCGACGAGCCGGCACATCCTGGGCAACTGGCCCTGCAGTACTGGTTCTTCTACCTCTTCAACGACTACAACGACAAGCACGAAGGCGACTGGGAGATGATCCAGCTCGACTTCGCCGCGTCGGACGCCGAGCAGGCGCTCACGCAGACGCCGGCAGAGATCGGGTACAGCCAGCACGAGGGCGCCGAACGCGCGCACTGGGGCGACGCCAAACTCGAGATCGTCGACGGCAAGCACCCGGTCGTCTATCCGGCCGCGGGCTCGCATGCGAACTACTACGAGCCGGCGTTGTATCTCGGCCGAAGCGCGGCGCAAGGCGTTGGTTGCGACGAGACGACCGGCCCGTCCCGTGAGCTGCGGCCGAAGGTCGTCGTGATCCCGACCGGCAAGACTGCGTACCTCGCTGCGTTCCCTTGGCTCGGCTACGACGGGCGCTGGGGCGAGGAGCAGCCCGGCTTCTACAACGGACCGACCGGGCCGAACACGAAGAGCCAGTGGACGGCACCGATCACCTGGGCAGAGACGTCCTGGCGCGACACGAGCTACACCGTCCCTGCCGGCAATGCCGGGGGCTCGACCGCAACCGACTTCTTCTGCGGCTCGGTCGCCGCAGGCTCGGATCTGCTGACCAAGTTCGTGGCCGACCCATGGCCGGTGCTGATCGGCCTCGCCGGGCTCGCCGTCCTGCTGCTCTGGCTGGCTTCGAGGACGCGCTGGGACCTCGGCGTCACGCTGCGTCTCCGCCGCCGGCGGCCGTGGGGATCCCTGATCACCTCCGGCTGGCACCTGTATCGCTCGCGGCTTCGCCTCTTCCTCGGGATCGGGCTCGTCTTCGTGCCGCTCGGCGTGCTCATCGCCGCGATTCAGTACGTCGTCTTCCGAATCGCCGGCCTCGACGCCCTCGTGGACACCGTCGGTGCTTCGAACGCGTTCGTCGGGGTGCTCGCGTTCGCACTCGGCGCGGTGTTCACCGTGCTCGGACTTGCGCTTGTCCAGGCGGTCACGGCGCTCGCCATGGTCGAGCTCGACGAAGGCCGCGCCATCGGCCCCTGGCCGGCCTACAAGCTTGCGTTCCGGTTCTTGCGTCCCCTTGCGGGCGCGCTCGTCCGGGCCGTGCTCGTCGTCGCCCTCCTCGACCTGACGGTGGTCGGGATCCCGGTCGCAGCCTGGCTGACCGTGCGCTGGTCGCTCATCGCCCAGGTGGTTGCGCTGGAGGACGATTCGCGACGGCACGCCCTGCGGCGCAGCGGCAGGATCGTCCATGGCCACTGGATCCGCGTGGCGTCGATCGTGGTCCTCGTCAGCGGCGCGGCGCTGCTGCTCGGCCCGGTCGTCGGCACGCTGATGCTCCTGCTGACGAGCGCGTCCTTCGACTTCGTCAACCTCGCGTCCGGCCTGATCTATGCAGTGACGATGCCGCTCGTCGCCATCATCACCACCTATCTGTATTTCGACCTGCTGGTCGAGGAGGCGCTCGAGCCGACCGAGCCGAAGCGTGCGCTCGTCCTGCCGGCGGAGGCCTGATGCAGGAGCCGGAGCCGTCCACGGCGGCCGGAAGAACGCGGGCGCGCCTGGCCGCGCTGCAGCTGCGGGCCGAGCGTGTGGCGGAGCGCGCTCAGGTCGAGCGGAGCCGCCACTCGAGTCTCGATGCGCTGTTCGAGATGATCGATCGCGACGCCGAAGTGGGCGGCGGGATCATGGCGGGCGCGCTCGCCTACCGGCTCTTCATCTGGCTCCTGCCACTCGCGCTCGTCCTGGTTGCTGGACTGGGCATCGCTTCGAGTGCCGAGTCGAGCTCCCCCCAGTCCATCGCGAGGTCGACGGGGCTGACGGGTCTCGTCTCCAGTTCGGTCGCGAGCGCCGCCGACAGTTCCGCCCGCTGGTATGCGTTGCTGGTCGGGATCCCGATCCTGCTCTACGCCACGCGGAGCGTGCTGCGAACGCTGATCGTCACGCACCGCCTCGTCTGGACCGACCTGCGGGCGCAAGCGCCGCGGCCGACGGTCAAGTCGACTCTGCGGCTGCTGGTCGTGCTGCTCGCGATGCTCGGTGTCTCGGTTCTGGCGGCCGCCGTCAGGAGTCGTTCCGGGCCGTTCGGCCTCCTGGCGACGCTTGCCACCACGTTGCCCTACGCCGCCCTCTGGCTGCTGCTCGCCGCGCACCTGCCGCGCCGTGGCGCAACGTGGCGCGCACTGCTCCCCGGAGCAATCCTCTTCGGCTTCGGCATCGAAGCGCTCCACCTGGTGACCGTCTACTTCATCGCACCCTTCGCGGGCGACAAGCAGGGCACCTACGGCTCGCTCGGGCTGGCCGCGGCGCTGCTGCTCGATCTCTTTCTCCTCAGCCGGCTGGTCGTCGCGACAGCCGTCGTCAACGCGACCCTCTGGGAGCGGCGCCGGAACCTCTAGGGGAAGTGTGTGCCGTCGAGGTGCAGGTCGAGGCTGCCGCCGCTCCTGCAGCCGGGCGGAACGATGTATCCCGGCGTTTCGGCGAAGTCGGAGGGGTTGTCGGCGAGCTGCTGGCGCATCAAGTGCCGCGCCGTCGAGCGCGAGAGCCCGAGCGCCGCTCCGACCGCGACGCCGGACTGGTAGGCGAAGCAATTGGCGCGCGCCTCGCTCGACTCGCCCTGCAGGTGCCACGCTTCGTGCGCCAGCACGGCGATCGCGCGTCCCGAGCTACGCCCGTTGGCGCGCCCGCTCTTGTGGATCAGATAGAGCTGGTAGCAGATCTGGGGCGTCAGCCAAGCTCGGCGGCCGTGGACCTCCGCCAGCCCGTCGGCGTCCTGGACGTAGCCGACGTGGCGTCCCGTGACGTCGCAGATCACGCTGGCCGGATGGCCGGCGATCCGCGAGGCCTGTTGGTCCAGCACGTTGATCGTCGCGGCGCGCGCCGCCGGCGAGAGGTGCTGCCAGTGCTCGGCCGTCGAGTCGAGCAAGAACAGGCCGGCCAACAGCGCGAGCACCGCGAGCGCCTGCAGGAGCCGCGTCCGCGTCCGGTGGCTCGGCGTCCCCGCCGGCGGCGCGTGCAGCGCAACGGGGCTGGCCGCGGAGTCGATCGCCGCCAGTTCGTGGTGTCCCGGCCCGAGCGCGGCCAGCTCGTCACGGTGGACGTCCAGCCACTCGGCGATCTCCTCGTCACCCAGCTCGCCCGGACGCAGCACGAGCTCCGCATCGCCGAGTCCAACCGTGACGGTGTGCGCCCGCCAGCCCAGTTCGTCGAGGTCACGCTGCTGCGGGCCGGGGTCCGCGAACGCCCGGCGTCGCCTGCCGGAGCGAACACCCGCCAGGAAGAACTGAGCCTCGACCGCGGCCGCGGCGGCGAACGGCACGATCGGCGGCAACCACAGCTGCAGGTCGTCGCTTCCCAGATAGACGATCGCGAACCCGAGCAGCAGCAGTCGCCAGATCCACAGTGGGCGAACCAGCATGAGACGACCATGCTGCCCGTCGGTCGTTCGTTGCCGCGCCGCCCTCAGCGCCAGGCGACGACGAGCAGAACCACGCACGTCGCTGCTGCGAGCGCGACCACGACGGCGTTCGCGATCAGTGCGAAGCGAAGCGATCTCGGCGGCGCTGACTCGCGGCCCGGGGCGTCGGCCCTGCCGTCGCCTTCGAGCGCCCTCGTCAGCGTCTCGACGATGTACTGGTTGAGGCTCAGGCCCGACGCGTCGGACCGCGCAGCGAGCTGTGCGTGGAGCGCCCGGGGCATGCGCAGCAGCAGGCGACCGCTGTGCGTCGACTCGCGGGACGACTCACGCGAGGCTGTCGGCTTGCTCGCGGCCGTGGCCATTGCCCCTGAGAGTAGCGACTCGTGCGGGTCGTGACAAAGCTGGGCCCTGCAGCTGCCGCCTCATCTTCGCGATCGCCCCGCCGAGCAGCCGCGAGACATGGGCCTGTGAGAGCCCCAGCCGCACTGCCACATCGGACTGCGTGCAGTCGCAGAAGAACAGAAGCCACACGATCCACCGCTCCCGGTCGTCCAGCCCGCGGGCGGCGCTGGCGACGGCCGCCCGGTCGACCAGGACATCGTCGAGCGACCTGTCCGCGCACTCGATCTCCTCGCCGATCGGCAGCACCGCGGGCGCCACGCCGGGCAGGTCCCGAGGCCGCCGGATCGTCGCCGCACGGTCGCGGAGATGATGGCGGATCTCGCCCTCGACGCAGCGCGCCAGATACGCGGGCAATTCGGCGCGCGACGGATCGCACCGGTCGACCGCCCGCACGAGCGCGAGTGCCCCGACCTGTGCGAGGTCGTCGGGCCGCTCGCCACGGCCCGCGTACCGTCGCGCCACACGGCGCGCGAGCGGCAGATGGGCCTCGATCAGGCGACGCCGCTCCTCCCCTGCAGCGATCACAACTCGATGGTAATCATCCGCGGAGAAAAATGGAAGACATTTATCGAAATATTTCGTATCGCGAGCGCCGAGGATGGGTAGATATCTCACATAGATGGACGAACGGAGGTCTCGCGGGAGGAGCGTGGCCGGGCGGGCATGCCTCGTCGTGGCTGCGTTCGTGCTCGCAGCGGGCGTGGCTCCCTCGGCGTTCGCCGACGACGGCGTCGTAGCACCGGTGCTCCCTGCACCGGTGACGCTGCCGGCGATCATCATGCCCGCGCCGGTCGCCGCCCCCGCTCCCACGGTCGTCGTTGCGGCCCCCGCAGGCCTCCCCGCGGGGCTCGGTTCCGCTTCGAACGTGGTTTCAACGGCGATACCACCGGTAGTATCGGCCGCCGCGCCGGTTGCCGACACAACGCCGCCGTCGACCGCGGGCCCGGCGCAGGCAGTCCCGCAGTCCGCCGGCGGCACGACTGCCCAGGGCGCACTCCCGGCGGCGCCGCAGCCGGCAACGGTGTCCTCGACGGCCCCTCCGGCGCCCGACGCGCCGCCGCCCGGGGCAGTCGCCGCTGATACCGGCGGTAATACTGCCGCTGATAATTCATCCGGTATTACGCCAGATGCAGCGCAGACCGACGGTGTCACCCCACCGGAGGTTTGGATCTGGAACTGGAGCTGGAACTGCGACCCGTCGACCGTGCCGGCCGTCCCCGCGCCGCCGGCCGGCTCGACCGTCTGGATCTGGAACTGGCAATGGGACTGCCCCGGCGGCGCTCCCGCGCCCGCCTCCGCGGTCCCGTCCGTCTGCGTCCAGTGCAACGTCGCGGTGTCGATCCGGATCGCGAGCCCGGGGAACGACGGCGACGTGACCCAGTCGAATGTCGCAGCCGCGAGCGCCGCCGCCGCGAGCACAGCCGGCACCGCTCTCTCGGCGACGCAGCCGGCCGTGCTGGGGTTGCCACCGCCGCCCTCGCCGCCTCCCCTGCCACCGCTGCCGGTCTTCTCGATGCCGTCGATCCCGCCGCCGCCGACCGTCGATGTGCAACGGGAGCTCGCTGGGGTCGTCCCCGGGCTGCCGGCGCAGGCCGCGGCCTCGAGCGACGACCGAGCCTCGCAGCCGGGCGGGGCCGAGCACGCAGGCGTGCCGGCGCCCCGCACGGCCCGGCGCAGGCACGCGCTCGCACAGACCCGGTCGATCGCGTGGGTCGAGGCCCGTGCCTTCACGCGGGCCGTCGCAGTCCAGACAGGCAGCGGCACCCGCATCCGGCCTCACACGAAGCCGCCGGCACACGTCTCCGGTGTGGCGCCGCCGCTGCTCCCGAGCGCACCTCGCAGCCCGTTCGCGCCGTCCAGCCCGGCTGCCGCCGGCGCCTTCGGAACGTCCGGTCACGGCGGCGGCGCCTCCGTGCTGACGGTCTCGCTGACCGGCGCGCTGACATTTCTCGCCTTTGCTTTGCTGAGCAGCGTCCTTCCCGCTGCGCTGCCGGGCCGTCGCAGACTGAGCGACGACCGGCGCGCCCGCCCGGGCTAGTTCCCGGCTCGTGTCCACGTTGGGCTGTGGCAGTCGCCGCAGCTCGGTTCACGAGTTAGGAGGAGTGATGAGAAAGTTGATTCTCGCGCTCGTGCTGACGACGGCCATGTGCCTTGCTCTTGCCGCCGTCGCCGCGGCCGACCCTGGCAGCATCCAGGTGTCGGGCCAGTCGGCGACGACGCAGCAGCAGGCCGGGGCTGCGTCCAGCGCGACGCAGGTCGACCCGAGCAACACCAACGTGTCGATCCGGGTTCTGAGCCCCGGTGACGACGGCAGCGTGTCGCAGTCGAACACTGCGGCATCGTCGGCCTCGGCGGGCAATCAGGCCGGGACGACGCAGACCGCGGATCAGACCGCGGGTGGCTCGGGCATCCAGACCTCGCAGCAGCAGGCCGGGACCGACCAGCTCGCGCTGGCGCTCTCGGCGGCCGCCCAGGCAGGCGCGTCCAACGCCAACCTGCCGGTCCGGGTCCTGAGCCCCGGCGACGACGGCTCGGTGACGCAGGGCAACAGCGTCGGCTCGCAGGCCACGTCCGGCAACACCGCGACGACCGGCCAGACGAGCAAGCAGGACCAGAGCAGCGCATGCAGCTGCAGCGGTTCCGGCTCCGGCATCCAGACCGCAAATCAGTCGGCGGGAACGAAGCAGGAGTCGGGCGCGGCCTCGACGGCGACGCAGGTCGATCCGTCGAACACGAACGTGTCGATCCGGGTGCTCAGCCCGGGCGACGACGGTTCCGTGTCGCAGGCCAACACCGCAGGCTCGCAGGCCACGTCCGGCAACACCGCGACGACCGGCCAGACGAGCACCCAGGACCAGAGCGGCCCGTCATGTGGCTGCAGCGGTTCGGGCTCCGGCATCCAGACCGCAAAGCAGTCGGCTGGCACGAAGCAGGAGTCGGGAGCGCTCTCGACGGCGAAGCAGGACCATCCCTCGAACACGAACGTGTCGATCCGGGTGCTCAGCCCTGGTGACGACGGTTCCGTGTCGCAGGCGAACACCGTCGGCTCGACCGCGACGTCCGGCAACTCGGCGTCGACGACCCAGAACGCCACCCAGTCGCAGTCCGGTCACGGCTGCGGCTGCAGAACCGCACCCGTTCAGCCGACCGTCGGCCAGACCGGTGCAGCGAATGCCGACTCGCCGGCCGGGGCCTCTGCCCCCGTCAGCGACGGTGCACTGAACCAGTCGAACACCGATGGTTCGTCGGCGAACGCCGGCAACCTCGGCTCGACGGGCCAGAACGCCTCGCAGAACGCTTCCGGAGCAGGGATCCAGTCCAGCGATCAGTCCGCTGGCACGTCCCAGTCCTCGGTCGCGCTCTCAGACGCGAAGCAGATCGATCCTTCGAACACGGCCGGCTCGATCCGGGTGCTCAGCCCCGGTGACGACGGTTCCGTGTCGCAGGCGAACACCGTCGGCTCGACCGCGACGTCCGGCAACTCGGCGACGACCACGCAGTCGTCGAACCAGTCGCAGGGCGGTTCGTGTGGTTGCAGCCAGCCGATCCGGAGCGATGACGTCGCGCCGTCCTCCACGTCGATCCCGGCGATCCAGGTCGCCGGCCAGCAGGCGTGGACGTCGCAGGGCTCGCTCGCCGGTTCGGCGGCGGTACAGGTCGGCGCGTCGAACACCGCTTCGCCGGTCCGGGTTCTCAGCCCGGGTGACGGCGGCGACGTGACGCAGTCGAACACCGCCGGGTCGTCGGCAACGTCCGGCAACGCGGCGACGACGACGCAGAAGGCCGACCAGGCCGCCGCGGGCCGCAGTTGTGGCTGCGGGAGTGCGATCCAGGTCGTCGGCCAGAAGGCCGGCACCGACCAGGGATCGCTCGCACTCTCGGGCGCCCTGCAGGTCTTCGGGCACCGCAAGTCCGACTGCGGGTGCGGCGGCGGCTCCTCGTCCGGCAACGACGCCTCGCCGGTTCGTGTCGGCAGCCACGGCTCCGACGGCAAGGTGACGCAGTCGAACACCGTCGGCTCGTCGGCGACCTCGGGCAACACCGCGTCGACGACGCAGGATGCCAAGCAGGCTGCCCGCGGCCCCGCGATCCAGGTCCTCGGCCAGGATGCGTGGACGGGACAGGCGTCGTTTGCAGCCTCCCTCGCCGCGCAGTTCGGGGCGTCGAACCACGCCTCGCCCGTGCGGGTCAAGAGCCCCGGCGGCGGCGGTTCGGTGAGCCAGCAGAACACCGCCGGCTCCTCGGCCACGTCGGGCAACGCTGCGAACACCGCACAGCAGGGCAGCCAGTACGCAGGCGGCTCGAAGTGCGGTTGCTCGTCGGCGCCGATCCAGGTGCTCGGCCAGCGGGCCGGCACCTCGCAGCTGGCGAAGGCCCTGTCGGCCGCGTTCCAGCACGCCCTCTCCAACGACTCCTCGCCGGTCCGGGTGTGGAGCCGGGGCGGCGGCGGGTCCGTGTGGCAGGGGAACACGAGCTCCTCGCGCGGTGACTCGGGGAACCGTGCGAGCACGAATGGGGAGGCGATGCAGGCGAGCTGACCCAGTGGGATCCCGGGAGGGCCACCCTCATGGTCCTCCCGGGGACTTCTTCCCTGCACTTGACCCATTTCGAAGGAGGTGTAGTCTGCGCAGCCACAAGGGTGCAACGACCCGGGGGGTCGAATGGGAAGGGAGCGCAACCTGCTCCTGCGGCGCGCCTCACCGTTGGCGGCGGTGCTGGTCCTCCTTGCGCCTGCGACCGGTCACGCGTCGGCCTTCTCGCCCGACCCGCCGCCCGGAGCAAACGGGCTGCGCCCGGATCCTGCGCCCTCGGCCCCGTCCCGAACGCGGCCTGCAGCTCACACGTCGGTCCGGACGGTCGCACGCCCGGCGCAGGTGCAGGCGGTGACGACGCCGGCCCCCGTGCGCTCCACCTCGCAGCCGCGGCCCCGGCCGCGGCACGCGGTTGAGCGCGCACGTCCGCACCGGGCCCGGATCGCGATCCCGAACCTCGAGCTGCCGCCGGTGATCGTCCCGGCCTTCATCCCGTCGACGCTCGGCCGTCGCCCGCAGGCCGACCTTGCCGCGCTCGCTCTCGCGCTCGCGGCGCTGACGGCCGGGTCCGGCGCCGGGCTCGTGCGCGCCTGGAGCCGTCGCTGATGCGCCGCGCTGTCGCGCTGCTCACGCTCGCCCTTGCGCTCGTAGCCGCAAGTGCTGCGGGCGCCGCCGGCCCCGTCGTCTCGTACACGCTCACTGCCGGGACGCCGGGCGACAACGGCTGGTACCGCAGCGCGGTGACCGCGCAGCTGTCGGTGCAGGGCGCAACCGATTCGACGTGCCCGCTCGTCAAGACCTTCCGGACGAGCTCCGATGCCGTCGACTGCACGGCGACCGACGGCTCGTCGACCGTTCAGTTCCATCTGCAGTTCAAGATCGACACCGACGCGCCGGCTGTGACGACGGCGACGCCCGACCGGGCGCCCGACGCGGGCGGGTGGTACAGCCACCCGGTGAGTGTCACGTTCAGCGGCAACGATCCGACGTCCGGGATCTCCTCGTGCACGACCGCGACCTACTCCGGCCCCGACTCCGTCTCGGGGTCGGTGAGCGGCAGCTGCCGCGACAACGCGGGCAACGTCAGCTCGACGGCCTCGTTCGGTGTCCGCTACGACACGACCGCCCCCGCGGTGACGGCGAAGTTCTCTCGCCCACCCGACGGGAACGGCTGGTACTCGCATTCCGTCAACGTCACGTTCAGCGGCACCGACGGCGGGTCGGGCATCAGCTCCTGCACCGCTCCGGTCGCGTACTCCGGCCCGGACAGCACGAAGGCGACCATCTCCGGTGGCTGTGTCGACGCCGCCGGCAACCATGCCTCCGCGTCGGCGAGCCTCCAGTACGACTCGACGGCTCCCAAGCTCGCGGACGTCTCGGTCTCCGTCGTCTCGCGCAGTGCCACCCTGAGCTGGCGCGCACCGGCGGGCACGGCCGTCTCGATCACCCGAACACCCGGCCGCGGGAAACAGCGTGCTCCGGTCGTCTACCACGGGCGCGCGTCGAGTTTCCGCGACCAGCACCTCCAGCCCGGCGTGACCTACCGCTATCAACTGGCGGCGACCGACGCGGCGGGGAACACGAACGACATCGCCGTCGCGGCTCCCGTGCCGATGCTCTATCTCCCGGCGGCGGGAGCCCGGGTCAAGGCCGGCGATCTGCTCGCGTGGGCGCCCGTCAAGGGAGCCTCTTACTACAACGTCCAGATCTTCCGCGGCTCGCGCAAGGTGCTCAGCGCCTGGCCGAAGCAGCCGCGTCTGCACCTGCCCCGGACGTGGAGCTTCGAGGGCAAGCCGGATCGGCTCGCGCCGGGACGCTACCGCTGGTACGTCTGGCCCGGCCGCGGGCGGCTGCAGGCCGCACACTATGGGCGCCTGCTCGGCGGCAGCAGCTTCGTCGTCCGCTGAGCCCGCTTTACGCTCGCCTTACACCGCGCTCGCAGAACGTGCACGGCGGCGAGTGATGCTCGGACGGGGAGTTCGAGGGGAGGGCAGGCGATGATCGGCAAGGCACACAATCCGAAGCGGTTCATCGTGGCCGGAGCGGCAGTGCTCGGGCTCGCGGTCTTCACCGGCGCGGCTCTCGCTTCGGCGCCGAGCGCGACGACGGGCCCGACCACCACCGTCGGTTCGACGACCGCCACCGTCACCGGCAGCGTCGCCCCGGGCGGCCAGGCGACCACGTGGTATGTCGAGTACGGGACCGCGACGTCGTACGGGTCGAAGACGACTGCGAAGAGCGCCGGATCCGGCTCGGCCGCGGTCGATGTCTCCGCCAGCCTCACGGGGCTGAAGGCCGGCACGACCTACCACTATCGCGTCGTCGCGACGAACGGCACCGGCACGAGTCACGGGACGGACGCCGTCTTCACGACGACGGTCCCGCCCGACGTGACGACCGGCGCCGCGTCCGGGATCACAGCGTCGGCGGCGACGCTGAACGGGACAGTCGACGCGAACAGCCGCGACACGACGTTCTACTTCGAGTACGGCACGTCGACGAGTTACGGCACGAAGACGCCGACGAAGAGCGCCGGCTCCGCGGCGTCCGCGCAGTCCGAATCGGCGGGTATCTCCGGCCTGCAGACGGGCCGCACGTACCACTTCCGCATCGTCGCCTCGAGCGACGCCGGCACCAGCACCGGCAAGGACTCCTCCTTCACGACGAGCTCGGCCCCGACGGTCGTGACCCTCGACCCATCGTCGGTGGCGCCGACCTCGGCGACGCTGCGGGGAACGGTGACTCCGAACGGGCTCTCGACGACACGGTGGTTCGAGTACGGCACGACGACGAACTACGGGACGAAGACGTCGTCTGCGAGCGCCGGCTCCGGCTCGAGCGCGAGCTCGGTATCGGCGGCGGTCAAGAACCTCAAGGTGGCGACCACCTATCACTACCGGCTCGTCGCTCAGAACTCGAGCGGCAAGACCTACGGCGCCGACAAGAGCTTCTCGACCGTCGGGCCCCCGTCGGCGCAGACCGGTGCCCCGCAGAGCGTCGGCTCCGACGCCGGTGTGGTGACGGGCTCCCTCGACACGAGGGGCCGCTCGACGACATGGTGGTTCCAGTACGGCACGTCGACCAAGTACGGCAAGTCGACGTCCTCGAAGAGCGCGGGCTCGAAAGCCGGCACGCAGACCGTCAGTGCGTCGCTGACCGCCCTGGCGCCGGCGACGACGTACCACTACCGGCTGCTCGCGAAGAGCGACGCAGGCACGACCGCGGGCGCCGACGCGACCTTTACCACGGTGGGCGTGACGCTCACCGTGGCCGCACGGCAGGTCGTCTTCGGTGGCCGCATTACGCTCTCGGGCGTCGTCCCGACGCATCGGGCCGGCGAGCAGGTCGTCATCTTCGCCCAGCCGTACGGCGGCGGCTCGTTCCAGTCGAGGTCGACGGTGCTCACCGGCGTCAACGGCACATGGGCCTACATCGCGCAGCCGCGGATCACGACGGCCTACGAGGCCGGTTGGCGGGGCGGGATGAGCGCTCCCGTCTCGATCGGCGTTCATCCGTCGATCGCGGTGCACCAGACAGCGACGAGGCGGTTCATCGTCAAGGTGTCCGGCGGGCGGACCTTCGCCGGCCGGTTGATCCAGTTCCAGCGCCGTTCGAACGGCCACTGGTCGACGATCAAACGGGTGCGGCTGGGCCGGCGCTCCGGTGCGGACTTCCGCGTCTCCCTCCCGAAGGGACGCTCGACGGTGCGCATCGCGCTCTCCGTCAATCAGGCCGGGGCGGGCTTCCTCGGCGGCATGAGCCGCGCGATCACCGTCAAGCGCTAGCCGGTCTCCCTAGCGGCGCGGGCGCGCCTCGAGGGACGCTCGCGCGCGCACCGCGCCGGACACGGTTGCGTGCTTCGCCCGCCGCGTCGCCCGTGCGACGACTGCCGCGACCTCGAGGCTCGCCCGTCTCGTAGCGGCTCCTGCCGCGCGAGCCGCAGTGACAAGCCGCGGTGCAAGCCACGCAGCACCTTGCATCGTTCGAGCGGCGGCGAGCCGTGTGAGTCGGACGATAGTCGCGCCCGCACGAACGACCCGCGGACGCAACCAGAGGAGCGACGCGACGCTGGCGGCCCGTGTCCACTGCAGGACTCCCGCCGCCCCGGCCTGGGCGAGGCGACGACCTTGCTTCCCGCGCCTACGCGCAGCGGCGACTCGCTCGGGAGAGAGCAGGCGCGACCGGGGGTGCTCCTGCGCAGCCAGCACGAGCTGTCCCGACGACGGCTCGACGGCGACGATTGCTTCAGCCGGGATCGTCCGGCGGCGGTGGGTGAATCGTGTCCGAATGATCAGGGCTTCTGCCCGCCCCGCCGGCGCTGCGACCACGACTTGCTCGACGCGCGCGCCGAGCGGCCGGACGACGAGACCCTCCGCATGAACGAGCCAGTACTCGAGGACCGCGCTGCCGCGCGAGAAGCTCCGGGGTTGACGGGAGGTGTCGGCCATATGAGTGACCGTTCCCCGATCACGCGAGGGCCAACCCCATCGATGAAGGGTCGGCTAGAGCGACTTGCAGGCGGGGGCGTCGTTGAACGCCTGGGAGACCTCGCCGCTCGGCAAGGACCGAAGCTCCTTGCCCGTCGCCTTCAGCTGGCTCTGCATCGTCAGAAGGCCGGTCTTGACGGTCGAGGCGGTCTGGGAGGCGCTCATCGTGCCGGAGGACGCGGTCGTGATCGTCCGCTTGATGACGGCGGCGTCGTTCTGCAGCTGGCCCTGCAGCTGCTGGAGCTCCTGTCGCGCCTGGTCGGCCGCCGAGGTCGAAGGGGTCTCGAGACCCTTCAGGGTGGTCTTGAGCGTGTTCGTCGCCGCCTTGGCGCTCGCGAGCGACTGGTCGACCTGAGCGGTCGTGGGGTTGGCCGCGACGGCTTTCCCGGCTGCGACGACCTGCGTCCGCCAGGTCACGAAGGCGCTGCAGACGCTGTTCGCCCAGGTCGCCGTCGCGGAGCTCGTCGTCGCAGAGCTTGTGGTCGTGGCCGCCGTGGTCGTCGTCGTGGCCGCCGACTTGTCGCCGCTCGAGCCGCACGCCGAAGCGGTGACGACGATCGCGACCGCGCCCGCTGCGAGTGCCAAGGACCGGAAGTTCTGGAACACGCCCCAATCAGAGCCGTCCGGCGAGGCGCGCACCTCACCCAAACGGGGTGAACGGCCGGCTTCGGTGCTCGGCGAGGACGGAGCGCGCAGGCGCTAGATGCTGCAGATTCCGCTGTTGTACGGCGGAGGCTGGTGCGCGTAGAAGTCGGCCGCGTCTGCAGTGATCGTCTGGAAGAGCGGGTTGGGGACCTCGGTCGCCACCGGCGTTGCCTGGTATGTCGTCGTTGTCTTCGTGACGTACACGGTTGTGGTTGTTCGCACCCTGCGGATCGTCCACTTCCCGTGGACCTTCACCCGCTTCTTGGTGATCTTCACGTGCTTCACAGGGACGGTCCTGGTCGTCGTCACCGGTACCTGCCGAGTGGTCGTCTCGGTGATCGTGGCCGGCACGTTGAAGTCGCTGTCGAGGTAGTACGGGAGGTACTTCAACGCACATGCGTTGACGGTGCTCTCGTCGCCCGACATCAGCCGCCAGTGAAACGACTCGTGGACCAGATCCATAGCGGCAATCGCGAAGTTGTACTCGTTGCCGATGGCAGCCGATCGCCGGCGTCATCCGGCTTAGTACTGACTGTTGCGCCTGAGAGCCCCAGGCGAAGGGCGGCGCCAAGTCAACGCCCCGCGACTTGAGCGGGGGATTGTCGAGGTGGTCGTCAGCGCTGAACGAGCGCCCGCGACGCGAGCGAGGAGCAGAGCACCCGCCAGGAACATGCCCCCCATGACCACTCCGAGCGCGCGGTAGCCGCCGGCCGCGAGCGCGACACCTCCCAGGCTCGAACCGAGGAAGTAGCCGAACTGCATGGTCGCCGCGCGGAGGCTGGTCGCCGCGCCGCGCCGTTCCACCGGCAGCGACACCGCATACGCACTCGAGACGAGCGTACGTCCGCCGACGAGGAACGCCGCGGCGGAGAACAGGGTCGCGCTCCCGAGGGTGCCGCAGCCGGCCCCCAGGAAGGCGGCGTCCGCGATCGCCGAGCCGCCCGCGAGGAGGACGAGGATGCGTGCCGGGTCGCGGCGGGTGAGGCGCCGACACGTCAGGTTGCCGGCGACGTATGCGACTGCAGCCGCCGCCAGCAGTGCGCCGGTCTCGACACCGAGAGTTCCGTGGATCGTCTCGAAGAACGCGCCGGCGAACACCAGCGTCCCCGCCCACGCCGCGTTCGCGAGCAGTTCGGACCCGAGCCAGATGGCGACTGGCCGGTCGCGAAGGACGGCGACGACTCCGGCCCTGCGCGCCGGCGGTGACGACCCGGTCGCGTCGCTGCGTGTGACGAGGACGATGGCGGCGACGGCTCCCGTGAACGGGAGGGCGAGCCAGCCGTAGCGCCAGCCGTGCTCGCCGACGACGCCGATCAGTGGCATGCCGACGATCCAGGCCGCCGGCTGGCCGACGAGCGCCCAGGAGAGCGTCCGGGTCCGGAGCTCCTCCGGCACCCAGTCCGCTGCGGCGAGCGTCCCCGCCGTCGTCAGGACGGCAACCGCGATCCCCACGGGGACCTGCGCCAGGGCGAGGAGCGCGTAGCCGGGCGCGGCGGCGCTGCCGAGCGAGGCGACCGCGAGCAGGGCGGCCGCGGCGAGCAGTTGGCGCCGGAGCGCGACGCGCACGACGTTCGTGCTGAGCACGAGCGCGGTGATCCCGGCCGCCGCGCCCGTCACCGTCCGCAGCTGCCCGGCCCTGGCGACCGACACGTCGAGGTCGGCGGCCGCCTGCGCGAGCACCGGGGACATCGCGATCACGGCGGCCTGAGCCGCGAACAGCGCCGCGAAGAGTGTGACGCTCACCTGGAGTTGGCCGCGGCTCATGGCACGGATTCGAGCGGCGGGCGGTTGGGCGCGGGTAGCCGCCCGGTAAAGGCGCAGCGCGCCCACCCGCGAACCTCGATAATCGGCGGGCAAGGTGGAGTTTCGGATTCTCGGACCGCTCGACGTGGTGGACGACGGGAGGCCCGCCGTGCTGACGGGTGGGAAGCAGAAGGCGCTGCTCGCCCTGCTGCTGCTGCACGCCGGACGCGTCGTGCCGGTCGATCGCCTCGTCGACGACCTCTGGGGCGACGAGGTCCCCGAGAGCGCGCGGAAGATGGTGCAGATCTTCGTCTCGCAGCTCCGCAAGCAGCTGCCGGCCGGGTCGATCGAGACGCGCCCGCCGGGCTACCGCCTCGTCCTCGACGGCCACACGTTCGACCTGCACAGGTTCGAGCAGCTGCACGCGCGGGCACGCGAGGAGCTCGCCGCCGGCCGCGCCGAGCAGGTGGCCGAGACGCTGCGGCAGGCGCTCGACCTCTGGCGTGGCCCGCCGCTCGCCGAGTTCCAGGAACCGTTCGCGCAGCAGGAGGCGGCCCGGCTTGCGGAGCTGCAGCTCACGTGCCTCGAGGAGCGGATCGACGCGGATCTCGTGCTCGGCCGTCACGCCGATCTCGTCGGGGAGCTGGACGTCCTCGTCCGGCGGCACCCGCTGCGAGAGCGGCTTCGCGGCCTGCAGATGCTCGCGCTCTACCGGTCAGGCAGGCACCCCGAGGCGCTGGCGGCGTTCCAGCGCTTCCGCAGGAGCCTCCGCGACGAGCTCGGGATCGAGCCGTCGGCGCGGCTGAAGGACTTGGAGCGGCTCGTGCTGCAGCAGGACGCCTCGCTCGATCTCGTCCTGGAGGAGCGGCAGCCTGCGCCCGGTGAGGAGCCGGCGCGCGGGGAACCTGCTCCGGCGGCTTCTGCTGACGGTCCGCCGGCGGAGTCGCGAAGGACGGTCACGGTCCTCGTCGCGGACGTGACGCCGCACGATGCCCCCGACGACCCGGAAGCGCGCCGCGCCGTGCTGCACGAGCGCCTCGGGGAGGTCCGTCGCGAGCTGGCCCGGCACGGCGCGCGCGTCGTCCCGCTGGGCGGCGGACGGCTGCTCGCGGTGTTCGGCATTCCCGCCGCACAGGACGACGACTCGCTGCGTGCGGTTCGCTGCCGCCCTCGGGCTGCGCTCGCTCGCCGCGCACGTTCGTGTCGGTCTCGCGGGCGGCGAGGTCGTCACGGGTGACCCCGTGGTCGCGGGCGTCCCGGTCGACGAGGCGACCCGTCTGCAGGAGCGCGCCGCCCCGGGCGAGGTGCTTGCCACCGCGAGGACGTGGCGGGCGGTGCGGCACGCCGCGACGGGCGAGCAGAGGGACGGCGCCTGGGTCCTCGAGACCGTCGACGCGAAGGCGGCGCCCGTGCCCCGCCGCCTGGAGACGCGGCTCGTCGGGCGGCAGCGCGAGCTGGACGAGATCGTGCAGTCGTTCGACCGTGTCGTTGTCGGAGGGCGCCCACACCTTGTGACGGTGTTCGGCGCGCCCGGGCTCGGGAAGACCCGCCTCGCGATCGAATGCGTCGAGCGCCTGCGAGGGCGGGCGGTGTCCGCCGTCGCCCACTGCCGCGCCGGCAGCGGTGCCGCCACGTACTCGCCTTTGCGCGACCTGCTGACGACCTTCGCGGACGGGGACGTCGTCGTCTGGGCCCGTGACCGTCTTGGCGAGGAGGAGGGCGCGCAGCTCGCCCGGCAGCTCGCCGCCGCCACGGGTCTTGCGGAGGGAACCGCGCACGCCGAGGACGTCGCACTCGCGACGCGCCGCCTGTTCGCCGGGCTCGCGCGCAGGCATCCGCTGCTGCTCGTCCTCGAGGACGCGCACTGGGCGGCGCCCTTCGCCCTCGATTTCGTCGAGTCCCTCGTCGAGCTCGCCCACGCGCCCCTGCTCGTGCTCTGTCTTGCGCGCCCCGACCTGCTCGACGCGCGTCCGCACTGGGGCGGAGGCCGAGTCTCGAGCTCGACGATCATGCTCGACGCGCTGACCCCCGGTGAGTCGGACGCCCTGCTCGACGGCCTGTCGGCGGACGAGCCGCTCGGCTCTGCGGGACGAGAGCGGATCCTCTCCCTCGCCGAGGGCAACCCGCTGTTCATCGAGCAGCTGCTCGCCGCCGCCCTCGAGGGTGAGGTGGACACGCTCCCGGATTCGATCCAGACGCTGCTCGCGGGCCGTCTCGACCGGCTGGACGAGCTCGACCGCGCCGTGGTCGAGGCGGCCGCCGTCTGCGGCACGTCCTTCCCCACCGAGGACGTCGAGGCGCTCGTGGACGGCGACGTCTCGCATTCGCTCGTGACGCTCGTCCGGCGCGAGCTGATCCGTCCCGGCGAGGTGGATGACCCGGGCGGCGCCGGCTGGTCGTTCAGGCACAGCCTGATCCGCGACGTCGCCTACTCGAGCATCCCGGGGCGGCGGCGCGCCGCGCTGCACGAGCGCCTCGGCGCGAGCCCGGCCGGGCTGCGGCCCGACGGCGATGCCTTCGCGGCGTTCCATCTCGACCAGGCGCTGCGCTCCCTGCTCGAGACGGGAGCCCGAGGCCCGGACGTCGACCGCCTCGCCGGCGAGACCGCGGAGCGACTGCGCCTCGCCGGTCTGGCAGCCTCCGAACGCGGGGACTTCGTCGCGGCGGCGCCGCTGCTCTCCCGTGCCAACGAGCTCCTGCCGCGGAACGCCCGCGAGCGGGTCGAGCTCTTGCTCAAGCTCGGCGAGATGACGCTCTGGATCGAAGGCGCCCCCACCGCGCGCGCCCTCCTCGACGAGGCGTATGAGGTCGCGCGCGAGCTCGGGGACCGGCGGCTCGCGGTGCACGCGAGGCTGATCACGGACCTGACGATGATGTGGACGGACACGCCCGTCCCGCCGGAGCAGATGCTGCGGGACATCGAGGACGCCGTGCCGGTGCTCGAGGAGAGCAGCGACCACGAGGGGCTGGCGATCGCGGAGCTGCTCCGCTTCCACGCGCTCGATCAGTCGCGCCTGCCCGGCCCGGAGGAGCGGTTGCCGATCGCGCTCGGGCATGCGAAGCAGGCGGGCTCAGCGCAGATCGAGGATCGAATCGTCGACTGGATCTGCATCACGCTTCCGCACGGCAGCGTCCCGGTCGACGTGGCGATCGAGCGTGTCGCCGGCATCCGCGCCGAGTCGCGGTCGGCGTACCTGCACGCGTCGGCGCTCGGTGCGCTCGGTCTCCTCCGCGCTGCGCGCGGGGAGTTCGCCGACGGCCGGGCGCTGGTGCAGCGGGCGCGGCGGGAGCTCGAGGAGCTGGGCCTGCGCCAGGCGGTGGCCGCGCATTCGATCGCGGTTGCCGAGGTGGAGATGCTGGCGGGCGATGACGCGGCGGCTGAGCGGGTGCTCAGGCAGGCATTCGACGACGTGACGGCGCTCGCCGATCAGCACTCGACCGCGAACGTCGCGTGGCGCCTCGGTCTCGTGCTCGCGCGCCGGGGGCTGGATGAGGAGGCGGAGCGCTTCGCCCGCCTCGCCCGTCGCGCGGAGCCGCGCGGCCTCTGGGTCGACGTCTGGTGGCGCGTCGTGCTCGCGCTCGTCGAGGCGCACCGCGGCCGAGCAGCGAAAGCCGTCTCGCTCGTGCGCGAGGTGCGCGACCAGATCGCGGCGGCCGGCGGGCGGGCGAGCGGCATGGAGGCCGACGTGCTCGTCGAGTCGGCAGAGGCGCTCCGGGCGGCCGGACGCCCGGCGGAGGCGGCGGAGCTCCTCGCGGCGGCGGCCGGGATCGCCCGCCGGCTCGGCTATGTCGTCGCGCTGCGGCGGGCCGAAGACGCTCAGCGGGCGCTCACCGTGTAGGCGACCGGCTGCAGGCCCCCGTTCGAGACGACGAGGCGGGGCAGCGCGAGCCGCGGATTCCGCCGCACCGCGCGGGGGACTCCGAAGGTGAGTCTCCGTCCGCGGGCTGACCAGCGTCCGCGGATCCGCGACATGGACGGCGGCCGTCCGGGGATTTCGTTGTCGAGCTCGTAGGTCAGGGTCGCGGAGGCGGAGCCGCGCCCTCGTGGAAAGGCGACCGTCAGCGAGTAGTTCTGCACACGCGGCAGCACCGGCTGGAGGTAGTGCACGGCGAGCGGCGCGACCACGGCGCTGCGGCTCGTGTGGGGCGGGAGCGCGAAGAGCGGCTCGATCTCCTCGCCGTGGTCCGCGACGGCCTCGACGGCGAAGCGGTCGAACGCCGCCGGGAAGGGCGTGCCGCCAACGTGTGCGAACGTCGTGGCGACGGCCGCGCGCCCGTCGCTCGCGTCCGGACGTTCGGCCAGCCGACGGAAGAGCGCCGGCAGCAGACGCGGCTGCTCCCGGTCGAGCGACTGCCAGAGGAGCTGGGCGCCGTAGCTCTGCTCCGTGATGGCCGCCTCCGGCGCCGAGAACCAGCGGCGCAGCTGGAGCGACGTGACGATGTCGTCGAGATCCGGGTAGACGCGAGCCTCGATCGCGCTCGCGGTCCCCTCGAGGATCCACGTGGGGATCGCCGGCTCTGCGGTGCGGCCGAAGTACGAGAACTGGACGAGGTGGAAGAGCTCGTGCGCGACCGTTCCGTACACGCTTGCGAAACTCGTCTCGGCGCTCGGGTCGAGGTTGTTCGCGACGACGACGAAGGCTCCGCCGTCCGCGTTCACAGCCGGAAACGCGACGCCCAATGTTCCCGGCGCGAACCGTGAGATGTAGACGTCCGGCCTGGAGTCCGGGCCACCGTCGTCGGGGAGCGGTGCGTGGAACCCGCGCCGGCTGTAGTAGGCGAGCGCTTCGTCGGCCGCCTCGCCGACCCGCTCGACGTAGTCGGGCACGCCGCCCGCGTCGTCGTCGTTCAGGGGCGGCGCGTCGATGCCGGCCGTGACGTAGTGGACGACCACCCGCTCGGACGCGTACTGGCGCTCGGGCGACGTGTACTCGTTGTAGAGCTGCAGGCCGTTCGGCGCGATCGACGTCTGCGCTCCCGGCGCCGCGTTCGGGCGTGGCCGCTTGGCCGCCGCTTCTCCCACGCTCGATGCGGCGACGAGCAGCGCGGCGGCGATCGCGGCCGCGACGCGGCCGCGCTTCTCGATCCAGCGGGCGAGGAGCGCCGCATCCGCACCCACCCGGCCGATGAAGTGGGAGGAGCGGCGCCGCTGGAACTTGCGCCCGAGCACGGCGAGCCCGCTGATCCCGGTGAACCCGTAACGGTGGACGAGCTCGCCGTCCGCGCCGGTCACCGGCGCGTGCACCCACCTGTCGTCGCGCCGGTACCCGGTCGCCCAGATCACGCTGTCGATGCCCCGGGCGGCGAGGTCGATCGCCGGTGGCTGCTCCTCGATGTGAACGGGCCGGACGGCGTCCGCGTCGTGCGGCCAGTGCGGGAGCGCCTCGTCGACGTAGCCGTCGATCCTCGAGAGGAGCCTCTGCAGGCGCTGGTCCGCCGCGGCAACCTGCAGGTTCAGGTCCCGGGCGAGGTGGACGTTGCCTCCCTCGAACCGTTCGACGCGACCGACGATCGCGACGCCGAGCCGCTGCAGGACGTCGAGGTCGAGCTGCTCGCCGCCGTTCGTGCCGCTCAGCGCCAGGTTCGGCGTGCGGCGTGCCGCCTCGGGGTCCGGGCAGGCGTCGATGAACCGCTCGAGGTCGCCGAGCAGGTCGAGCCAGCGCCAGATGTCGAGGCCCCGGTAGCGGCGAAGGGCGCGGGCGTGGCGGCCGACCGCCAGGACGACGTCGCGGCCCGAGCGGCGCAGCTCAGCCGCGATCTGCTGGCCGCTCGGCCCCGCGCCGACGACGAGGGCCCCACCCTCACGGAGCTGCCCCGGGTTCCGGTACTCGCTGGAGTGGAGCTGGTGCAGCCGGGCTGGCGCGGTCGCCGCCGGCGCCGCGGGCACGAACGGTTCGGCGGCGTCGCCGGTCGCGACGACGACGTTGCGCGCGAGCCACTCGCTGTCATCGGTCGCGACGCGAAAGCCGCCGCCGGAACGCGGCTCGACGGCACGAACGTCGACATGCTCGCGGATCGATGCGCCGCGCGCGTACTCGCGGAGGTAGCGGGCGAACTCGAGGCGGCCGAGGAACGCCTCGGCGTGGGCGTGTTCCGGGCCGCCGTCGAGCCGGTTCAGCCAGTTCGGTGTCAGGAGGGTCAGCGAGTCCCAGCGCTCGGAGAGCCAGCGCTCGCCCACCCGGCCCCGCTCGAGCACGACGTGCGGCTGCCGCAGGCGCGCGAGGTGGTGGGCGAGCGACAGGCCCGCCTGGCCGCCGCCGACGATCACGGTGTCGGTCGAGTGCGGCATGTCAATGGACGGTCGGTGTGCCGCCGAGCGCAACGTCGGCGAGGTAGGAGTACGCGCGGTTGGCTCCCAGCGGGTGCATGAAGGCGGTCGCACGGACGTCTCGGTACGCGCGGGCGAGCGTGCTGTCGCTGAGGTAGCCGGCGCCACCGGAGAGCGCGAGCGCGCGGTCGACGACGCGGACGGCCGCTTCGCCGATGAACGTCTTCGCGGCCTGGGTCTCGGCGAAGAGGAGCAGCGGGTCGACGGTCCAATCGGGGGCGAAGTGCTCGTCGAGCAACGACGCCGCACGGCTGAGGATGCCGCGGCACGCCGATAGGTCGACCGCGTTCTCGGCGGCAAGGCCGTCGGTGTGTGCGTCGCGGCGAGCGGCCGCGATCCGTCCCGTCGCGTGTGCATTCGCGTCCTCCGCCACGCCGAGGGCCGCGGCCGCGTGGAGGAGCCCGGCGTCGAGGTTGCGCTCGACGTAGCCAGCCGTGCTGCCCACCGGAAAGCCGCCGCGCAGTGCATCCCGGGGCACGCGCACCGCGTCCAGCGTGACGGAGTTGCTTCCCGAAGCGCGCATCCCCAGTGCGTCCCAGTCGTCGTGGACGAGGAGCCCTGCGGCGTCGGTCGGCACGAGTGCGTAGCCGAACGTCTCCCCGTGGGCGTCGTCGGCGAAGGTCACCGACACGTAGAGCACGTCGGCCCCGGGCGACATCGTGCAGAAGACCTTGCGGCCCGAGATCGTCCAGCCGTCGTCCGAACGCGTAGCGGTCGTCGAGGGGCGTGTCAGGTCCTGCGCCGGTTCGCTGATCGCCGCCGCGTACACGAGGTGCCCGCACGTCACCTGCTCGAGGGAGGCGGCGAAGGCGGCGACACGACGAGCGTTGCCCTCGGCATCGGCCTGCCGCCAGCGGCGGACGAGGCTGATGACGAAGGCGAGATGCATGTTGGCGCCGATCGCGAGGGCCGCGTCGGCGCGGGAGAGCCGGCTCGAGGCGACGACGAGGTCGTGGATCGAGAGCACGCCCAGGCCGCCCAGGTGCTCGGGGATCGGCGCGCCGAGGAAGCCGCTCTCCTGGAGGGCGGCGAGGCTCTCGTGTGCGAAGGTGCCGCGCCGGTCGTGCGCGGCGGCCGCGGGACGCAGATCCTCGGCGAGCGTCTCCGCGAGAGTGACGAGCCGGCGTCCAGGCTCGGTCTTCGGTGTCAGTTCGAGTGTCATGCCGGCAGGCTCACGCACACCGGTTGTGGCACCGCTGCGCCCCGGTAAATGCGCGGTAGGCGCGTGCACCGCGCCGGCGACCGTTACTGGGGCTTTACCACCGCGTAGACCGGCGGCCTACCGTGATCGTGTCCTCTGGTGGCGATCGTCCGACAGGCGGACGGCACGACCAAGGAGGGACCATGAGCACGACCGCACAGGCAGTGCGGAACGGCGTCGACACGGAGCAGTTGTTCGGCACGCTCGACGCGATCAAGGGCGACCCGGCGCTCGCGACGTTCCAGTTCCGGGCGCGGAACCGGTGGATTGACGGCGCGCACAACCGGACGACGATCCGCGACCTCTACGCGGCGAAGCAGGAGGACACCTCCCGCGCCGAGGCGTTCGTGCTCGACGCGGGCGAGCCGGCGATCCTGCTCGGCGTCGACACCGGGCCTAACCCGGCGGAGTACCTCCTCCACGCTCTCGCCGCGTGTCTGACGACCTCGCTCGTGTACGTCGCCGCCGCCCGCGGCGTCAGGCTGACCGACGTCGAGTCGACCCTGGAGGGCGACATGGACGTGCAGGGCGCGCTGGGGCTCTCCGACGACTACCGGAACGGCTTCGAGCAGATCCGCGCCTCGTTCCGCATCAAGGGCGACGCCCCCGCGGAGAAGCTGCGCGAGATCATGGCGCGCGCGCAGCAGCGGTCGGCGGTGTTCGACATCGTCACGAACGGCTCGCCCGTGGCGATCACGGTGGACGTCGCATGATCAGCACCAACGGCGGCCGGCTCCCGAGCCGGCCGCCGCTCGAGCGGAAGGCGTTCGCGGACGCGATGAGCGAGCTCGCGAGCGGCGTCTCCCTCGTCACGTGCCTCGTCGACGGACGTCCCTGGGGAACGACCGTGACCGCGTTCCAGTCCGTGTCGGCGGATCCGCCCACGGTGCTGGTCTCGCTCGGCACGGGGACGGTGGCCGCCGAGGCGATCGCCGACGGTGGGCGCTTCTGGGTCAACGTCCTCGGCCCCGTCCACGTCGCTCTGGCCCGCGACGCAGCTGCCCGCGGTGCCCCCAGGTTCATCTCCTCACCTGCCGTCGACGGTGCGCTGGCGCAACTCGATTGCGAGGTGGTCGACGCGATCGAGGTCGCCGACCACACCGTCTTCTTCGGCCGCGTGCAGTCCGCGAATTCCTCCGGGCGCGGAGCGGCGCTCGTCTACCACCGCCGCGCCTACGACACGGTGGGGCGAATGGGCCGGACAGGGATCGAACCTGTGACCTTGGGATTAAAAGTCCCCTGCTCTACCAACTGAGCTACCGGCCCTCGACTGCCGGAAAGGCTGGAGTACCCTTCCGGGATGGGGAAAGGGTACGCGGAAGGGAGCGCGGTCGAGGAACGGCTCGCCGCGCTCGAGCGGGGAGACGACCTCCAGCTGCAGCTCGACGCGGGGCGGACCGCCGTCTACGGCTCGACCGACGACGATCCCGAGACGCATTTCCTCGGCTGGCTGGGCGAGGTCGACCCCGACGAGCTGTTCGCCTCCGGCGCCGCGTGGGGAATCCACACGGTCCGACGGACGACGGCCTAGCCGAGCGCCGGGCTCTCGAGCGTGGTCATCGGCCCCGGGTTGACCGAGGCCACCAGGCGTATGCCCATGCGATAGGGGCCGGCGCCGAGCTTGGCAGCCGGCAGCGGGACGGTTGCAGGCGCGGTGCCGCCACGCAGCGCACCGCGGCGCGCCACGACCGGACGGCCGCCGGCGCCTTCGAGGGTTACGAGGTAGAGACAGTCGACGCTGCAGCCGAACCGCACCGAGATCGGTGCCGCGGCGACGGTCGGATAGGCCATCGCGGTCGCCTCGACCTGCGTCGTGCTGCCCGGACAGACGAGAGCGCCGCGCTGGGCCGAGGCTGCTGCCGCGAGCAGCGGCGCGGTCGCCTGACTCAGCTGATCGAGCAGGATGCCGGAAACCTGGTCGCCGCACCCGAGTGACGAGATGAGTGCCGCGCTCGGCGCGGGCGGGCCGTCGAGGAGCACCGGCGGGGCCGTGCCGCCCGATGCCGCGAGCGCGGCGGTCAGTTTCGTCAGGTCGGTTGTCGTCCAGAGCCCGTTGCCCGGCGCCGGTGCCGGGTGGAACGCCACGAGTTGGGGCAGGATCGCCCCGAGTGCGGTCAGCGTCGCCTTCGGCGCCAGTGCGCCGTCGATCCGGATTCCGACCTGTACGTCAGGCGCCGCGTCCAGCAAGGCGGCGCGGATCTCGTCGTACGCGAGCGCGTAGGCGCCGGCCGTTCCCGCGCTCGGAGCCGGTGCGAGGACGAGCGAATCCAGGCCGGGCGTCTGCTGCGCGAGTGTCGCGGCGTACTGGGCGAGCGCCGCGCGGCCGACATCGTCTGTTGGAAGCGGGGAGGCATTCAGTTCGACCACGGTGCCGAGACCGGCGGGCAGGCTCTGTAGCGCAGTGGTGATGTTGGGGTCGGGCGTGAGGGCGCCCGCAGGCCACGTGACGCCGATCCGGGCGAGGCGCAGGCCGAGCTTCTGCAGCGCGGCGGCCTGAGAAAGGTCGTCGAGTGCCGCGCCCACCGCGACCCCGGTTCCCGTCGACCTCGTCGAGGCGGAGGTTCGCCGCGCAACGGTCACGCTCGCAGCGCCCGTCGCGCGCACGATCGGCAACGCGTCGAACGAGGAGCGGTTCGCGGCCCAGTCGATCGCGGTGACGTGCACCGGGTACAGGCCCGGTCGCTTGGGCTCCGGCCAGGCGAGCGTGTGCCACCCGCCGCCGAGGGCGAGCCGCTTCGTCGGGCCGGCGGCGGTGTTCACCTGCACGGTCGCAGGCTTCGACAGCCAGAAGCGCAGCGCTCCGAGCGACGCATTCGTGAGGCGGAACGCGGGTGGCTGGTGTTGGTACGACCCGATCCTGGCGGCAGCGTCGGCGAAACGCGGGTCGGCCGGGGCGAGCTTCTTCAGCAGTTGGACGACGTACTGCTGGTAGTCGAGTGGGGAGGGCTCGTGCGGGAGCGAGTAGTAGGTCCAGTAGCCCGTGTCGAAGCTCGGAAGTGTCGCCGCGGCGGCACGCTGCATTCGTGCGGCGAGCGCGGCCGCGTCCGGATCCTCGGCAGTCGTCGCGTACGACTGCAGTGAGATCACCGCCTGGAGCTGTGCGTTCAACACACGCAGCGACTGAAACGAGTACAGGCGGATCCACGGGCCTGCGGCGACACTCGTAAGCAGGCGGCCGGGGATGACGCGGTACGCGGCGCGCGCCTCGCGCATGAGCACCGTCTCCTCGTCCGGAACGAGCGCTGCCGTGCGCGCGAAGGCCTGCGCCGCCACGGCCTGAGCCATTCCCGAGAGCCACGGTGCGCGGCCGCCCGAGTAGTCGAAGAAGTACTCCCAGGCGATCCCGCCGCCCTGCTGATAGACGCCGCGTGCGATCAGGGCGTCCGCGAGACGCTGTGCCCCTGTCACGTCGTTCGCGGCGACACGCGCGTTCAGTGCTCCGAAGTTGGCCAGCGGATGGAACTCGAGGCAGCGTCCGGGGAAGTAGCGGTAGACGAGGCCGTCGGCGTCGGTGACGTCCGTCTTCGGCCCGGGCGCGTAGTGCTTGGCGAAGTAGTCGTCGTTCGCGTGGAGCTGACCGATCAGCCCGAGCGCCCGCGGCGCCGTCAGGCGACCACTGAACGATGCGAGTTCCTCGAGCGCGACCGCGACGTGCTCACGCCGACCGCTCGGCAGTGTCCGAACGAGGTGCGCGGCGCGTGCGATCTCCGCACGGCCCGCGTTGGCGGTCGTACCATCGATTCGACCCGCCGCAAGCGCGACACGGATCGCTTTCAGCGCGCCGACCTGCCCGGGAACGGGCGTGGTGGCCGGTGCTGCGCCCGCGACGGCAAGCGCGGCCGCGAGGCCGATGATGACTGCGAGAACCTTCACCCCTGCCTGCACCGACGACGAGACGGCGTCATGGTTAGTTGGCTGCGTTGTGCTCCCACTGATCGAGTAGCTGCTCGACATGATGCCGCTGGGCATCGTTGAACGGCATCCGCTCGACGATCCGCCGCGCTTCGGCCGGGTCGTCGTTCGCGATCGCCGCCTCGAGCCGCTCGCGTTGAGGCGCGGGCTCGCGCAGCTGCCGTCGCAGCCAGCGCAGAAGCGAGACGGTGGGCGAGCCGGTCGTCAAAGCGCGCGCATCCAGATGCCGTAGCGGCGGTCGGTGACGAAGCCGACGCGCGCGTAGAGCTGCAGTGCGCCGGTCGGGTTGCCCGAGTCGACCTTCAGGCCGACGCGCTCGACAGCGCGCGCAGCATACGCGCGCGATGCGTGGTTGAGCAGCGCCTTGCCGAGCCCATGGCCGCGCTCGCTCTCTGCGACGACGATGTCCTTCACCCAGCCGCTTGCTTGGTGCTCCTTCCAGTGCAATGCGCAAGCGACGAGCTCGCCGTCGCGTTCGACGAGGAACCACAGCGCGGGATCGAACTCTGCGTGGTCGGTCATGAACGCAAGCCACTCGTCATGAGGCACAGCAATGTACGAGTCGTCCCAACCCGCGTAACTCGAGTCGAGCAACGCGTGAACACGCTCGCCGTCCGCGTCCTCGTACCGACGTACGGAGACGCCGGCGGGCCAGCGGGGCTCCGGCACCTCCCCGTCCAGCCGCCGCCACATGCGCAGGATGTCGCGTTCGTGCACGAAGCGATGACGTTCAACGAGGGACGAGAGCGGCCGGTCCTCCGGAACGGCCGTCACGGAGATGTGGTCGAAGCCGCGCTCCGCCGCTCGAGCGTCGGCCCGGGCGAGCAGTGCGTCGCCGACGCCGGGATCGACGGCCGCGTGGACCAGATCCTGGGAGCTGTCGAGCGCCGCGTAGCCGACGATCTCCGCACCGTCGAGCGCGACCCAGCGGTCGGTGCCGTTCGTGCGGCCGAGCGCGTGCGCGACATGCTCGCGGAGAATCTCGGAGATCCCGAAGGCAGCGCGGCTGCGCGTCGACAAGAGGTCGAAGATGCCGTCGAGATCGTCCGGCGTTGCCGTGCGGATGTCCGCCACGCGGCAACGGTACCCTCCTCTCGACGCCCCCATCGTCTAGTGGCCTAGGACGCCGGCCTTTCACGCCGGTAGCGCGGGTTCGAATCCCGCTGGGGGTACTGCGAGCAGCGCTTGAAGCAGCCGGCTCTTGCGAAACTCGACCACCGCGCTGGTTACGCAACTCCGGCGTGACGCCTTCGCCAGGCCGGAAGGGCTCGCCAGAGTCGCCCTACGAGGATTGTCGCGACGATCCAGAGGATGTAGAAGAGAGGTGTGAAGGCGCCTCCGGTCCACGTTCCGTGGCCGTCGGTGAACGTGTAGGTGACGGTGCTCTGCAGGTGCGAGATGCCACCCCAGGTGTACGTGCCGGTGGCGGCGGGGTGGGCGGCGACGATCCCGCTGGCGAAGGCGTTCGCTGCGTCGGCGAAGAACGAAAGGGCAAGGAAGGGAACGGTGACGAAGAAAAGGGCCGCTGCAATCCAGGAATGACGGGGCCTCGATCCGAACGCGGCCGAGAGGTACTCCTGCGCGAGTTCGGCGCTGCCGCCGAGGTTGCGTAGCGCCTGGGTCGTGCCGACATCTCGGGCGCCGGTGAGGAGATTCTGACGCACCTCCCGGCGGGTCTCGATGCGGGTTCGACGCGGCAGGTCGTAGAGGCGCTGGTCGAGCGCCCAGACAACGCGCTCGATACGCAGTCGGTCGAACCAGGTAACGGTGTGCTGCATGTCAGGCTCCTTCCAGGGGCTCCGCGGGGAGGGGACGAGCAAGCTGCGCGCGGACAACAGCGGCGAGGGACATCCAGTCGGCGGTCCCCGCGGTGAGGGCTTCGCGGCCGGCGAGGGTCGGGCGGTAGTACTTGCGCGCTGGGCCGGCTTTCGAAGCGACAAGCCGCGTGCTGACGCGGCCTTCTCGCTCGAGCCGGGCTAGGGCCGGGTAGACCGTGCCTTCGAGGATCCCGGTCAGCCCGACTTCGTGCAGGCGCTGGACGAGCTCGTATCCGTACGACTCTCGTTCGGAGAGCAGATGCAGCAGCAGAAGGGACAGGACACCTTTCAGCAGCTGGGAGTCGTGTTCCGAGCCCATAGAGCTATGTTATGTATACTACTGTTCTATGTCAAGTAGTGTGACTCGATTGGGAACCCTCCGACGAGCTGGACTCACCGGACCAACCGCGGGCTGAAATCGTCCGAAAGGCCAGGGTCGGCTGCCGAGAACCGGCGCACTCTGAGCAGGTGGCTGGGTACGACCCACACGAGCTCGAAACCGCATATCGCCTGACGGACGCCGTCATCTGCGTGGAGTGCGGCGGCTCGAGCGGCCTCAACTGGCGCGGCTGGCTCGCCTATCGCGTCGAGGACCCGCAGAACGAGGATCCTCCCGAGCTCGGCTTCTATTGCCCGACGTGCGCAGCGAGGGACCTCGGCCGCCCGCCCCGCCCGTAGGCGCCACAGGACTCGCTCCTCTCCTTGCTGCGGTGCTGAGAGGGGCGAGCCTCCAAGGTGGGCGCGGCGCCACTCACGGTGTCCGCCACGGCGGGCGCGTCCGGAGAGCCTGCCGCGCCCGCCTTGGAACCGCTTCGATCGCGGCGACCAACTTTTCGGCGTACGCGGAATCGAAGTATCCGAAGAGGGGACCACCGGTAGCGGCCGGGGGGCCTCGTCGCAGCGATCTCTCTCCCCGCGCGCGGCGAGCCTCCGGCCCGCTATCGGAGCTGGACCGCCAGGGGCCGCCGCGTCGGCGATAATCGCGTGCTCGGTCGACGTTTGCGAGGGCGGTTAGCTCAGCTGGGAGAGCGCCTGGTTTACACCCAGGAGGTCGGCGGTTCGATCCCGTCACCGCCCATTTCCCGCCGAGGCACGTCTGGGCCGTTACCTGCCTTCCGGTACGTTCGTCGGGTGGAGCCAACCGACGCCGACCTCGTCGCAGCTCTCCGGGCGGGGGATGAGGAGTCGTTTCGCCGGATCGTCCGTGACTGGCACTCGTCGCTTCTGCGCGTCGCTCAGATCTTCGTGCCGACGCGCGCACTCGCCGAAGAGGTCGTGCAGGAGACCTGGCTGCGTGTGCTGGGCGCGCTCGATCGGTTCGAAGGACGTTCCTCGCTGAAGACGTGGGTCTTTCGCATCCTCGTGAACACGGCGAAGACCCGCGCGCAGCGCGAAGGGCGTGTGATCCCGTTCTCCTCGCTCCACGACCCCGCGCGCGTGCCGGAGGCTGCCGTCGACGCGGATCGGTTTCTCGCCGACAACCACGAGCGCCACCCCGGCGGCTGGTCGTCGCCGCCGCCCGAGCTGCCGGAGGAGCGGCTGATCGCCGCCGAGACGCGCGCGTTGGTCGAGCGGGCGATCGAAGCGCTGCCGGCGAACCAGCGTGCAGTCATCTCGTTGCGGGACATCGAAGGGTGGAGCTCCGACGAGGTTCGTAACGCTCTCGACCTCACCGAGGTCAATCAACGGGTGTTGTTGCACCGCGCCCGGTCCAAGGTGCGGCAGGCCCTGGAGGAGTACCTCGCGTGATCGACGTCGAAGCATTCAGCTGCCAGGAGCTCGTCGAGCTCGTCACCGACTATCTCGAGGGCGCTCTGTCGACCGCCGACCTGCGGCGCTTCGAGGAGCACATCGGGGGCTGCGACGGCTGCACCGAGTACCTCGCGCAGTTCCGGCGCACCATCGAGCTGACGGGGACGCTGACCCCGGACGATCTCACGCCGGAGGCGGAGTCGGCCCTGCTTTCGGTGTTCCGTTCGTGGAATTCGGCGCAAACCGGTGCCCCCGAGCCCGACGGATAGCTCCTGCGGCACCGCTGCCGCCTCTTAACACGGTCCTCAAAGCACCTCGCTACCGTCCCGCTGCCCAGGGAAACGGAGGAAGGGAACTTGCCCGTGCTGAAAGCAGTCCGTCTCGTACTCGTGGCGCTCGCCGCGCTGCTCGCCATCCCGGCAGCCACCGTGCACGCCGCGCAGCGCATGCCGATCGGTTTCTTCGACGACCCGTCGTTTCGCTGGTCGCCGACGCGGGACCAGAACCTGCAGCTCGCCTCTTCCGACGGCGCATCGGTGATCCACACGACCGCCACATGGGCTGCGCTGGCGCCCACGAAGCCGGCGGATCCTGCGAACGGCGACGATCCGGCCTACAGGCTGACCGACCTCGACGATCTCGTCTTCCAGGCGGGCCTCCACAACCTCCGGGTGATGATCAACATCACCGGCACGCCGAAATGGGCGAACGGCGGCAAGGCGCCGAACGTGCTGCCCAAGAACCTGGGCGACCTGACGACGTTCTCGAAGATGCTCGCCACGCGGTACAGCGGTCGGACGGGCCACGGCTCCGTCGCGCTCTACTCGGTCTGGAACGAGCCGAACCTGCAGCTGTTCCTGACACCGCAATTCGTGGGCAAGAAGATCGTCGGCCCTGCGAACTACGCAAAGCTCTACAAGGCTGCGTACGCCGGCATCAAGTCGGGCAATCCCCTGGCGAAGGTCGCGATCGGCGAGACGTCGGCGCGCGGCCGCGACAAGCCGCTGCCGGGAGTGAGCGCGACCATCGCGCCGGGCACGTTTGCGCGGCTGCTCTCGCAGGTCAAGGGGCTCAAGTTCGACGCGTGGGCGCATCACCCGTACCCGACCTCGCCGAACCTGCCGCCGATGCAGAAGGTCCGGTATCCGAACGTCACGCTGTCGACGATGTCGAAGTTCGAAGCCGACCTGAAGAAATGGTTCCACCGTTCGGTGCCGGTCTGGATCACCGAGTACGGCCATGAGACGAAGCCGGCCGAACCGCACGGCGTGACTACTGCACAGCAGGCCGCGTATGCGAAGCAGGCGCTTGCCTTCGCGAAGAAGGACCCGAACATCCAGATGTTCATCTGGTTCGTCTTCCGCGACAGCACCGGCAACCCCTGGCAGAGCGGGCTGATCGCCCAGTCGGGCACCCCGAAGCCTGCATTCGCGACCTTCGGCGCCGTGGCGCGGCTGACCGACGGCTCGACGATCGCCGCGAAGGCGGGCGCGCCTGTTCGTGTGACGATGTTCGTCCCCTATCTCGCTCACTATTCGGAGCCGGGAGCCGTGATCGGAATGACGTACTTCGCCTACAACTCGCAGGGCAAGGCGATCGCCGTCGGACAGCCGACGGCGGCGCTCGCGCCGGACCAGTCGGTCACGTTCACGCCGGGGTTCACGCCGGCGAAAGGTCAGACCTACACCGTGGTCGCGACCCTGAACGAGGCCAACGGCCACAGCCAGTCCCGCACGGCGTACATCACCGCTTCCTGATCTCGTAGATCACGCCTCGGCCCCAGTCGGCGACCAGCAGGCCGCCGCTGGGGTCGACGGCAAGCGCGAGCGGGTGGTCGAAACCGGTCGCGAACGTCGTGACGCGGCCACGCGGATGCGCACCAGGCGCCTGCCGTGGTTGTGGTGCAGGTATTCGCCCCACTCGGCGACGAACAGGTCGCCCCGCCAGGAGGCGATGCCGTCCGCCGAGGAGTGAGGCTCGAGATACGCGACGGGCCGTGAGACGCCGGAGCAGGCGCCGATCAGGCGTTCGAGCGCGTAACTCGGCCAGCAGCCCGGCCAGCCGAAGTCTGCGCCCGAGCTGACTCGAACCACCAGCTCCGCCGGCTCGCCGTCGCCGAGCTTGTCCCTGCCGTTGACGGTCGCGTACAGCGTGCGGCCGGCGAACACGAGCCCATACGGATTGCGCAGCCCACTCGCCACCACCCGCAGGTCACTGCCATCGGGCCTGAACGAGAGGATCGCCGCGCTCCGCCGGTCGGTCTCGCGGCACGAGTCGCACGTCGACCCCGAGCCGAGATAGAGACGGCCGTCCGGCCCGGCGACGATCGCGTCCTGCTGGTGCAGCCCATATGGAAGGCCGGCGACGATCGTGCGGCGGCGGCCGTCGAGCGTCAGCGTCTGCACGCGGCCGCTCTCGGAGACGTACAGCGTCTGTCCGCGCCACAGCAGGCCGAGCGGCACGGTCAAGCCCGACGCGAAGAGGCGCGGGCGTGCGCTGCCGCGAGCGACGGAGACCACCTTCCCCACGTCCTCCGAGACGTAGAGGCGGTGATCGGGGCCGAACGAGAGCGCCGTCGGATGCTCGAGGCCGGTCGCCCAGGTCGTGACCCGATAACCGCTCGGGACGTGGATGGCGGCAGCGAGCGCCGCGGCGAGGAGGAACCTCATGCTCGCGTGAGCCTCAGCACGACGACGAGAGCGCCGACCGCGGCAGCAACCCCGGCCGCCGCCAGGACGACGCTCGCGGAGGCCGAGATCGCGGCGGTGCCCAGCAGCAGGAAGTTCATGAGCAGCGCGGCAGCCCCGAGCAGGGCCAGGGTCGTGACGCGCCGTATCGTGAGCGATCGCTCCTCGGCGATGCGAGCATCGTGCTCGATCGACCACATCGCGAGCTCGGCGGCCAGCAGGAGCAGCACGCCGTTCGCGGCCGCCCACCCGTCGACCATGTTCTTGCCAGCGCGGCCGCCGACGTACCCGGCGGCCGTGACGAAGATCGCCCACGGTACGAGCGTCGGCCACCGGAGCACGATCGCCAGGGCCAGCAGCGCCAGGCCGAGCGCTCCCACGCCGAGTGCGACCAGGGCAAGCCGCCCGTCCGTGGCCACCGCGTAGCCGATCACTCCGCCGAGCGCGACGAGCGCGAGCAGCGCCGTGATCACACGCGCGCGTGCCGGGCGTAGCGCCTGAATTCCCGCACCTCCTCCAGAACGGATTGCAGCGGTCTCTCCTCGCCCCACTCGACGACGGCGACGCCCGCCCGCTGCAGGCGATGGCGAAGCGCGTCGCGTCGGAGCACCCAGATGTCGTGGGCGACTGCGTCGAGCCCGGCCGGCGGCCGCGCGACGAACGGCACCGGTGAGACGTCGACCACGGCGAGGTCGTACCCGCGCGCACGAAGATCGAGGAGCGCACCGACCGAGCGCTGATCGAGGAGCGGTGAAAGCGCGATCACGAGCGCGTTCGGCGGCAGCATGCGCCGCGGGATCACGTCGATCTCCTTCCAGTAGTAGGAGAGGATGATCTGGGTGTCGAGCAAGGCGTCGACGATGCGGTAGAGCTGGACGAGGCCGGTGCCCGGAACGAGCCAGCGGAGAATCCCGCCGAACGAGATGAGGCCGACCCGATCGCGCCGGCGAACGTAGGCATCGGCGACGGTGGACGTGGCGCGCACCGCGAGGTCCAGCGTTCCCGTGTCGCCGAGCCGGGCCTCGACGAAGGAGTCGACGAAGATGATCACGTCGGTGTTGCGCTCTGGATGGCTCTCGTTGACCCAGAGCTCGTTGCGCCGCGCGCTGGCACGCCAGTTGATCCGGTTGAGCGGATCGCCCGGGCCCCGCAGGCGGATGTCGGCGAACTCGATTCCCTCGCCCTTGCGCCGCGAGACCTCGTTGCCCGAGAAGACCTGCGTCTCTCGCGGTTGCAGCACCCTGCGCAGCACGTCTTCTCGCGGGTAGGTGCGCAGCTGCGGCCGCGTCGGCGCAGTCGCCTCCCAGACGAGGAAACCGAGCGGGTCGCGGGCACGCGTGTACAGAGGTCCGAGCATGTGTGCGCCCCAGCGCTTGGCGCGGAGCGTGAGATCGAGCTCTCGTCGTTCCCCGCCGGCGAGCCGCAGCGCGACCGGGTTTCGACCGTCCGCGAGCTCGACGCCGTCGGGGAGGTGCATGAAGAGCTCGAGCCGGTCGACCGGCGTCACCGACTCGACGACGATGCGCGCAGCCACCTCCTCGCCTTCGAGGACTCGATCGTGGTCGAGCTCGATGCGGGCGCTGAGCCGCGGCGGTGTGGCCAGCGCAAGTCCCGCCGCGACCGCGAGGAGGAACGGTGCGGTGAGCGCGACGAGCTCGGGCTGGGCGAAGACGAGTGCCGCCAGCAGTCCGACGGCCGAGAGGGCCGCGTAACCGGCGAGCTTTGACGCGGAGTAGCGCGTCAAGTCTTGGCGAGGTCTTCGGCCACCGGTGTGGGCACCGTGTCGAGCCGCTCGCGCACGACATCTTCTGCCGAGATGCGCTGGACCCAGAGCTCCGGACGAAGCGTCAGGCGATGGGCGAGCGCCGGTACCGCGACCGACTTGACGTCGTCGGGCGTGGCGTAGTCGCGGCCGGCGAGTGCAGCCCGGCAACGCGACAGCTTGAGCAGCGCGAGCGAGCCGCGAGGCGACGCGCCCACCTGGATCGACTGCGAGTCGCGGGTCGCCGCGACGATGTCGACCATGTAGAGGCCCACGGGCTCGGAGACATACACCTGCTCGCACGCGCGCTGCATGTCGAGCAGCCCTTCCCGGTCGATCAGCGGCGAGAGGGCCACCTCGTCCACCTGGCGTTCCGCGCGGTCTGCGAGCACCTGCCACTCGTCCGAGCGGGAGGGATAGCCGACGGACATCCGCAGCAGGAAACGGTCGAGCTGCGCCTCGGGGAGCGGGTAGGTCCCCTCGTACTCGATCGGGTTCTGGGTTGCGAGGACGAGGAAGGGCGGCCCCAGCCGGCGCGTCTCACCCTCCGTTGTCACCTGGCGCTCTTGCATCGCCTCGAGCAGCGCGGCCTGCGTCTTCGGCGGGGCGCGGTTGATCTCGTCGGCGAGCAGGAGGTTGGCGAAGATCGGCCCAGGCCTGAACTCGAAGTCGGACTCGCGCTGGTTGAAGATCGACGAGCCCGTCACGTCGGAGGGCATCAGGTCCGGTGTGAACTGGATGCGGGAGAAGTCCATCGACGCGACCTGCGCGAACGACCGGGCCATCAAGGTCTTGGCGAGTCCGGGGTAGTCCTCGATCAGGACATGGCCGTCGGCGAGCAGCCCCAGCATCAGCAGCTCGAGAGCGTCGCGCTTGCCGATCACCGCCTTCTCGACCTCGTCGATGACCGCGCTGGCGCGTGCGCCGACCTCGGAGAGCTCCATCGCCACGTTCACATCCTCTCAAGATCGGCGACGAGGGCGATGAGCTCGCTGCGGGGAGACCGACCGCGAACCGGTCGGACGGCTCGGCGCGATCGGGGCGCAGCAGCTCCCACCAGCGTCCGAGCGTCTCGGGGCTCGAGGTCCGCCCCGCACGCTCGAGGCGGCATTGCGCGATTTCCCGCAGGTGGGGCAGGAGCCGCAGGTGGAGGTCGTAGGCGTTCGCGACCCCGAGCGTCACCGCGCGCTCGATCTGCTCGACCTGGGCGGGTGCCCGGTCCGTGTGCTTCACCTCGACCAGGGCGTCCTCGAACGGCGACCGGCGGCGGCGAGGCAGGGCGTCGCCGAACGAGGAGACGATCGCGAGCATCACCAGTGCGCCGACCACGAGCACGTAGGAGTAGATCGCTGCGTTGCGGATGCCGGGCTGCGCGAACGCGACGTACGTGCAGGCGATCGTCGACATCCCGAGCAGGACCGCGAGGTCGAGCAGATGCCGTCTCACGCCGGTGCCCCGGTGAGACCTTCTCTGATCTCGCGCAGCGCGCTGATCGCGTCCTGCTTCATCGTCCCGTCGATCTCGTTCTTGCTGAACTTCGCCTGCTGGAACAGATCGGTCAGGCGGGTGACCGCATCGCCGCGGGATGTGAGCCCGAGCAGGATGCGGCGCAGGTACTCGATGGCCGTCTCGCTCGGCACGCGCTGAAAACCGTTGCGCCCGAGCACCGCCTCCATCCGCGCGTAGGCGGCAATCACGGCCCGGCGCGCGTCGGGCTCGGCCTCGAGGTCGTCGATCGCGTCACCGATCGACGCGGCGAGGTCCTCGGAGACGGTCAACTCGTGCGCGCGCGGCTCGAACGCGGGCTTGTTCGTCTTCCACCGGTAGTAGCCGTAGGTGGCGACGCCCGCGAGGAGCACGAGTGCGATCCAGAGCACGCTCCACTGGAACTGTGGGTTGGACGCGGGGTGCACCTGGTCCGGTCCGTGCGGAGCCTTCGTGCTGGGCTGGCGGAAGGGGTTCAGGTGCTGCAGCAGATTTGGATGCCGGTTGTGCAGGTAGAACGAGACGAAGACGATCAGGACGAGAGCCGACCAGCGGACCGCGGCGGCGTAGAAGCGTGCCTTGAAGCTCTTGGCGCGACGAGACTCCGCACGCTCCCGGAGACGGAGCACGAACCCGTAGGCCGCCACCGGGATCATCAGCACGAACAGGATCAGGAAGACCGTCAGCGCATAGCTCGTATAGCGGTTGCTCGGCGACGATCCACCGTGGTGGGCGAGGCCGCTCCGGCTGGCGAAGGCGACCACGCTGAGCAGCACCAAGAGCCCGATACCGAGCAGCGACAGCCGCGTCCCGCGGCCGGATCTGGGAAGTGGCTGCATGGGTAGTGGGAAGTTAGACGCCGGACGGCCGATTTCGTTGATGCGAGTTCGAGTGCGCCCGCACCGCTAGATTCCGGGCATGGCGAGCCTCGAAGGCAAACGGGCGATCGTGACCGGGGGATCGAGCGGGATCGGCGCCGCGACGGCGCAGGCGTTGAGGGATGCCGGCGCGCGGGTCGTGACCGGCTCGCGCAGCGACGGCACACTCGACGTCACCGATCCCGCCTCGAGTGAGCAGTTCGTCGCGCGGGCGCTCGCCGAGCTCGGCGGGCTCGACATCCTCGTCAACAACGCGGGGCTCTCCCGGGGACGCGACCCGGTATGGGAGTCGCATGAGGAGGACGAGCGCGAGGTGATCGAGACGAACGTGCTCGGCCTGATGCGCATGACGAGGCTCTGCGTCCCGCACCTCGTCGACGGGGGCGGCCACATCGTGAATCTCGGTTCGGTCGCCGGCATCTGGGCGTACCCGAACGGCTCCTCCTACGTCGCTTCGAAGTTCGCCGTGCACGGCTACACACGTGCTCTGCGCGACGACCTGCACGGACAGCCGGTGCGGATCACGAATGTCGCGCCTGGACTCGTCGAGACGAACTTCTCGAACGTGCGCTACAAGGGCGACGAGGAGAAGGCGGCTGCGGTCTACGCGAACGTCGCGCTCGGCGGTCCTCTGCATGCCGAGGACGTCGCCGACTGCATCATGTTCGCGCTCACGCGCCCGCCGCACGTGAACATCGACGAGATCGTGGTGCTCGCGCTCGCGCAGGCATCGGGCGCGAACGTCGTCCGCGAGCCTTAGGCGCGCTTGTCCCAGTAGCGCCGCAGGCCGTGCCAGGACTGCCAGAACGGGGCGACCTGGTCGTAGGCGTCGGCCTCCGCACCGGCGTCGGCGCGAGCTGCGGCGACGAACGCTTCCTGGTCCATCCCGTCGCGCACGCGGGCGGCCCAGCGGTCGAGCTCGGTGTCGAGGCGATCCAGGTGCGAGTCGACGTCCTCGTGCAGCCCGAAGTGGATGAGCGCGAGCCGTTCTGGTTTGTGCGCCCGGATCACCTGCACCGTTTTGTGCCAGGTCTCGACGTCGATGTCCGGAGGCGGTGACACGGGCAGGATGTAGCGCGAACCGGGCATGCGCACTCCGGCTGCATCACCGGCGAGGAGCGTTCCGTCTCGGAAGTAGCTGATGTGGTGGGACGCGTGACCCTGCGTCGGAAACGACTCCCAGCCGAGCACGTCCCCGTCGGCGACGCGGACGTTCTCCTCCGGCACCGCTGTCAGTTCTCCCCAGAGCGGGTCGAAGAGCGCGCCGTAGAGCCGCCGCGCCGAGCGCTCGAGCCGTGACGGGTCGACGAGGTGCGGTGCGCCGATCGCGGAGACCCAGACGGTGAGCTTCGGATGCCGGCGGACGATCGTTCCGGCTGCGCCCGCGTGGTCGAGGTGGATGTGGGAGAGGAGCAGATGCCGGACGTCGGTCAGCTCGAGACCCTGCTCCGCGAGGCCCGCCTCGAGCGCGGGGAGCGTCGAGGCCGGGCCGCAGTCGAACAGCGCGGGGCCGTCGCTCGTGTCGACGAGGTACACGCCCACCGCGTGCGGGCGGTCGCCGAAGTCGAGGTCGAGCAGCCGCAACGAATGCATGCCGCATCTTTGCAGCGGGCTACGCGCGGGTCGGTGCCGACCGTCTGACGAGCGCGGCCTCGAGGTCGGCGAGCAGGTCCTCGGCCGACTCGATCCCGACGGAGAGGCGAACCAGGTTGCCGGGCGGTGCGAACGGCGCGGTGGCCGCGGACGCGTGCGTCATGCGGGCCGGGTGCTCGATCAGGCTCTCGACACCGCCGAGCGATTCGGCCAGCTGGAAGATCGTCGTGCGGGCGACGAAGTCGACGGCTTCCGCCTCGGACTCCATCAGGAACGAGACCATTCCACCGAAGTCGCGCATCTGCGTGCGCGCGACCTCGTGGCCGGGATGGTTCGGCAGGCCGGGGTAGAGGACGCGCTCGACAGCCGGGGTGCCCGTCGAGGAACTCGGCCACCCGCCGGGCGTTCTCCGAGTGCTGGCGCATTCGAACGGCGAGGGTCTTGATCCCGCGCAGCACGAGCCACGCGTCGAATGGGCCGGGAACGGCGCCGAACGACTTCTGGAGGAAGTAGAGGCGCTCCGCGAGCGTGTCGTCGTTCGTAGCGATGAAGCCGCCGACCGTGTCGCTGTGGCCGCCGAGGTACTTCGTCGTCGAGTGGACGACGGCGTCGGCGCCGAGCTCGAGCGGCTGCTGCAAGTACGGCGTGGCGAAGGTGTTGTCGACGACGAGCAGCGCGCCGACCGCGTGTGCGGCGGCGGCCGCCTTGCGGATGTCGACGATGTTCAGCATCGGGTTGGACGGCGTCTCGACCCAGACGAGCTTCACCTCGTCGTCCAGATGCGCAGCGAGCTTGTCGTCGAACTCGGCCGCGGGCACGTACGTGAAGCGATAGCCCTTCGGTTCGTAGACCTGCGAGGTCATCCGGTAGACGCCGCCGTAGACGTCCGCGATCAGAACGACGCGCTCGGTCGGGTGCACGAGATGCATCAGCGTGGTCGTCGCGCCGAGCCCCGAGCTGAACGCGACTCCGTGCTTCGCGTTCTCGAGGCTCGCGAGCGCGACCTGGAGCGCGGTGCGGGTCGGGTTCGCGACGCGCGCGTAGTCGTAGCCCTTGTGCACGCCGACCGCCTCCTGCACGAACGTGGAGGTCTGGTAGATCGGCGTGATGATCGCGCCGGTCGCCGGGTCGGGCTCCTGCCCGGCGTGGATCGCGCGCGTCTCGAAGTCCATTCGCAGGCTAGACCTTCGACAGATCGTGACCGAAGCCGATTCGGCTTCAGAAGCTCATTCGCGAGATCTCACGGCAACTCGGTTCCATTCGAGACTTGTGAATCTGGTAGGCTGTGCCGAATCAGGTTCAGTGGGTCGCCAGCTGAGCGCCCAGCCAGCGCGCGAGGCTCCCGAGCGGCGCGGCGAGCGACACGGGCCGCACGCCCTCCTCCCACCAGGTGCCGAGCACGCGCAGTTCGCCGGCTCTTCCGGTCGTGCAGCGGCTCGATGCGGCCGATCGAGCCGGTCACCGCGCAGGATCGGCAGGACGTAGTAGCCGTACACGCGCTTCGCCTTCGGGACGTACATCTCGAGGCGGTAGAAGAAGTCCCACAGCGCGAGCGCGCGATCGCGGTCGTGGATCAACCGGTCGAACGGGGAGAGGAACGTGATGCGGCCCCGGGGCACCGGCCCGTCGACGGCGTCGGGGTGCGCGAAGAGCCGACCCCGCTCGAGCCGCACGCCGAGCGCGCGGAAGCGCTTCTCCTCGAAGATGCGCTTCGCCTCCGCCCACGAGACCTTCTCCGTCTCGGGATACCACCGCTCCGCGAGATCCCACACGCGCTGCTTGCCACGCCGGCCGACGACGGCGACCTCGCCGCGCGCGTTCAGGACGCCGAGCATCAGGCCCATCTTGCGCTCGCCCCACCAGCGGTGCGCGTCGCGCCCCGTCGGCGTGTGATCGTCGATCTCGCGGGAGAGGAGCGGCCCGCGCAGCTCCAGCTCTCGAACCACGTAGCGCCGGAAGGAGGCGTTCTCCTTCAGGTACTGCACTGAGGCGCCGGTCGAGCGGCCGGTCGCTTCGGCGCATGCGGGCCCGCAGCAGCGGCAGATCCTCGGCCGGCCAGAGGAAGGCGTTCCACTCCACGAGCCGCCGCTCCTCCCAGAGCAGGCGCTCGAGCTCGGCTCCGGTCGAAGGGGCCGAGTCGGCTCCAGAGGACGAGCTGCTGCGGCGGCGCGACGCTCGAGATCGGGTCGAGCTGGAGAAAGCCGAGGCTGCCGGACGTGCCCGAGCACGTCCGTCGCCGTGCCGTCGAGGAGCTGCGACGCGCACGGCGATCCGGCGCGCCTCCTCGATGCTCACCTCTCTCGGCCTCACGCGGCTCGTTCTACCCGCTCGAGCCCGAGCATGCGGGCGAGCCGCGTCGCCGCTACGTCGAGCTTCGAATCGATGTTGCCGCGCACCCGCGGCTCCGGGGTGAACCGCCGCACGCGCAGAACGCCCTCGGCGCGGTCGGCCTTCAGGTCGGCGCGGCCGAGGAAGCGGTCGCCGGCGAGCAGCGGCAGGACGTAGTAACCGTAGGCGCGCTCGTGCTCGCGCTTGTAGACCTCGATCACGTGCCTGAAGCCGAAGAGGCGCTCGAGCAGCGGCCGGTCCCAGACGCAGGTTGTCGAACGGGCAGACGAGCACCGGCGGCGCAGGCGCGCCGTCGAGCTCGACGCCCGGCAGGACGTAGAACGGCGGCGCCGCCGTCGTCGACCTCGACCTCGCGCAGCCGCCCCTCGTCGACGAGGGCGAGCAGGTGATGGTGCAGACGGGCGCTTGCCGCCCTTGAGGCGCCAGTGCTCGCGGATCGCGGGCTCTGTCAGCGCGCCGCGGGCGCCGACCGCGAGCAGGGCGAGCGTGCGCAGCGTCTCGTCCTCAGTCGGCGTCGGCGCTTCGAGCACGTGCTTCGGGATCACCCGCTCGGCCAGGTCGTAGGCGCGCTGGAAGCTCCGGCGCTCCGCGATCACGAGCACGCCCTTGTCCCAGAGCGCGTCCAGCACCATCTTCGCCGGCTTCCAGTCCCACATGCCGCCTCCGCCCCGGCCGTCGAAGTCGCGGGAGCCGAGCGGCCCTTCGTCGCGGATGCGGTCGAGCACCGGCTCCACGAGATCCGCGTGCTCGCGCAGCGCACGGTCGTGGGTGCCCCAGTGGCCGCCGCCGTCCATCACGGCACGAAAGTGGGGCCAGAGCTCGATCGGGAGCAGTGAGGCCTCGTGCGCCCAGTACTCGAAGACGCGGCCCGCGCGCAGCAGCGCGGGCACGGTGTCCCGCGGGTAGGCGCCGATCCGCGCGGTCAGCGTCAGCCTGTGGGCGCGGTCGACGGTCGAGATCGAGTCGAGCTGCACCGCCGTCAGCCGGCGGATCGCCGCCTCGACGTCGTCAGCGGCCGGCGCGCCGGAAGCGGCCGGCGTACCCCTGCGAGCACGATCGTAGCCGAGGCGCGGCGCGGATCGCTGCGATTCGCTCGCACGAGCTCCACCAGGGCTCATCCTCAGCGGCGGCGACAGGTACTCGAGCAGGTCGGAGCGCGTCACGACGCCGACCGGCGTTGCCGCCGTCCGCGACCACGACCGCGTTCGTCCCGCCGGTCAATGCGGTGACGATCTCGTCGACCGACGCGTCGGCGTCGACGGCGGCGAGCGGGCCCTGCATCGCGACGGCGACGTCCTCGTGCAGCGCGTCGGAGTTCTTGAACACGCGGTCGAGCAGCGCGCGGTCCTGCAGCGAGCCGATCACGTCGGCGAGCGACGCCACGTCGCCGTCGCGGACGACCGGCAGCTGCGAGATCGAGTAGCGCTCCATGACGCTGATCGCCTCGGCGACCTTCTGGTGCGACGAGATCGTCACGAGCGCCGGCGTCGTCGCCCGGCTTCGAGCGCAGCAGCTCGCGCACCGTCGGGCGTCGGGGCGCGTGCGCTCGAGGAACCCGTGCTCGATCATCCAGTTGTCGTCGAGGAACTTCGAGAGGTACGAGCGCCCCGAGTCGGGCAGGATCGTCAGCACCTGCGAGCTCCGGCCCGAGCGCCGCGCGCGTAGCTCGAGCGCGCCCGCGATCGTCGAGCCGGACGAGCCGCCGACGAGCAGCCCCTCCTCGCGGGCGAGGCGGCGCGCGGCGAGGAACGAGTCGCGATCCGAGACGCGGATCCATTGTCGACGACGTCGGGTCCATCGTCTTCGGCCACGTGTCCTTGCCGATCCCCTCGACGAGGTACGGGTGCAGGTCGTCCTCGCTCTTCGCGGTGTAGACCGAGCCTTCGGGGTCGACGCCGACGATCTGCACCGTCGGGCTTGCGCTCCTTGAAGTAGCGGCCGACGCCGCTGATCGTGCCGCCGGTGCCGACCGAGATGACGATCGCGTCGATCTCGCCGCCGGTCTGCTCCCAGATCTCCGGCGCCGGTCGTCCGTAGTGCGCCTCGGGGTTCGCCATGTTCGAGTACTGGTCCGGCTTGAACCCGCCGGGGATCTCCTCGGCGAGCCGTGACGAGACCGAGTAGTACGACTCGGGCGAGTCGTGCTCGACGGCGGTCGGCGTGATCACGACCTCGGCGCCGTAGCCGCGGAGCATCGAGATCTTCTCCTGGCTCATCTTGTCCGGCATCACGAAGATGCACCGATAGCCCTTCTGGGCGGCGGCGATCGCGAGCCCGACGCCGGTGTTGCCCGAGGTCGGCTCGACGATCGTGCCGCCGGGCTTCAGCTTCCCGTCGCGTTCGGCGGCCTCGATCATCGCGAGGCCGATCCGGTCCTTGTTCGAGCCGCCCGGGTTGAGGAACTCGAGCTTCGCGAGGATCGTCCCCGGCACGTCTCGCGAGACGCGGTCGAGCCGGACGATCGGCGTGGAGCCGACCAGGTCGATGACGTCGGGTACTCGCGGGCCATCGCGGCGGAAGCCTACCGCCGCTCGACGGTGGCCTGCGCGGCCACCGCTCCTCTTCGAGCTCGTCCGAGCTCGTCTGGCCGGATCAGGACCAGCCGTCGCGATCAGCGCCAGCCACCGAGATGCCGACGGTCACCCAGAACGCCATTGCGTCCCCGAGGTGAACGCCTCCGGGCCGAGACGTGCCCGACTCGACGCAGATGGTTGAAGTGCGCTCGAGCGAGCATCGACGACGTCACGGCGACGCCGATCGCGCCGCCCATCTGCTGCGCCGTGTTGATCAGGCCCGACGCGAGCCCCGCCTCGTGTCGCTCGACGCCTGCGAGCGCCGCGATCGACACCGGGATGAACGTGAACGGCAGGGCGAAGCCCACCAGCAGGTAGCCGGGCAGCAGGTCGGACGCGTACGACGCGTCGACCGGGATCTGCGTGTACCAGAGCATGCCGCGCGATCATCGCGATGAAGCCGACCGCCATCACCGGCTTCGCGCCGATCCGCGTGACGAGCGCCTGCGCGACGCCGGCCCAGAGGATCGCAGTGCCCGCCGTCGCGACGAACGTGACGCCCGGTCTTGAGCGCCGACCAGCTGGAGCACCTTCTGCACGTACAGCGTCAGGAGGAAGAAGTTCGAGAACACGATCCGCGCCGAGGAGGAGACCGGCGACGTTCGCGCCCGCGACCGTGCGCACGCGGAAGATGCGGAACGGCATCAGCGGGTCCTGCGCGCGCGACTCGATCACGAGGAACATCGACGAGCAGCACGAGCGCGACGGCCAGCCGCGAGATCGTCCAGGCGGATCGTCCAGCCGTGGCTCGGGCGCCTTCGGAGACGGCGTAGACGAGCAGCGCGAGCCCGGCCGTGATCGTGACGGCGCCTGCCGACGTCGATCGAGCTGCTCGCGGTCGGAGCGGCTCTCGCGGACGAACCGCGGTGCCAGCAGCAAGCGCGAGCGATCGCCGACGGGCACGTTGACGAAGAAGATCCACTCCCAGCCGAAGTACTTCGGTCAGCACGCCGCCGGCGAGCACGCCGACGGCGGCGCCGGAGCCGCCGATCGCGCCCCAGATGCCGAGCGCCTTGTTGCGCTCCGGGCCTTCCTCGAAGGTCGTCGTGATGATCGACAGCGCGGCCGGTGAGATGATCGCGGCGCCGAGCCCTGCACGGCGCGGGACGCCGATCAGCACGCCTTCCGACCATGCGAGGCCGCAGAGGAACGACGCGATCGTGAACACCGCGACGCCGACGTAGAAGACGCGGCGCCGGCCGAGCAGGTCGGCCGCGCGGCCGCCGAGCAGCAGGAACCCGCCGAACGTGATCGCGTAGGCGGTGATCACCCACTGGAGGCCCTGCTCCGAGAAATCGAGCGACTCTGCCGATCGACGGCAGCGCGACGTTGACGATCGACACGTCGAGCACGGTCATGAAGAACGCGGCGCAGACGATCGTGAGTGCCTTCCAGCGGTTGGGATCGAGTTCGGGCATCGAGGTTCCTCCTACGGCGAAAACGGACGTGGTGTCGCTGAGACCTTGGGAATGGAAACGCGTGCGATCGTGGAGAATTCCTGGGGCCTGCAGGCCTGGCAGATATTGGCGTCGCAGGCCACGGACAGGAAGATGAAGGCCTCCTCTCGCGAGAAGCCCCACTGCTCGACGAGAAAGCGGGCGCCCTCTTCGACCGCCCGGTCGAGCGCTTCCAGGAAATCCGGCCCGGCCGTCCCGTGGACGACCCAGCGGTCGGCGAGCTCCGTGACCGGCCAGGTTCCCTGCTTGCCCTTCAGGAGGCCGACCCGGATCGTCACCTCGCCGGCGATCTCGACGCCGGTGAAGCAGACCTCGCCGTCGCCCATGGCGGCGTGCATGTCGCCGATCGCGAGCAGGCCGCCCGGCTGCCGCACCGGCAGATAGACCGTCGGCGCCCGGGCCGTGCAGGTGATTGTCGAGGTTGCCGCCGTGCCGCCCTGCGAAGCCGTTGGAGAGGGTCTCCCCGTCGGTCGCCACGCCGATCACGCCCACCATCGGCCGCAGCGGGAAGGAGATGCGGTCGTTCATGTGCACGGTGTCGCCCTCGACGCGAAAGACCTGCGTCAGCGGCGCCTGCACCTGATCGATCAGCTGCCCGATGCCGGGGATGAGCGTTGCAAAGCCGCGTTTCTCCGGCCGGATCTCGAGCAGCTCCACGATCAGCGAGTCGCCCGGCTCCGCCCCTCTGACCGCGATCGGCCCGGTCGCGGAGTTGATCCGCTGGAAGTCGATCTCCGTGACGAGATCGGTCTCGCTCTGGATCTGGCCCGTGAAGCAGTCGTTCGTCTCGAGGGTCACGATCGAGCCGGGCTCGACCTCGAGCACGGGCTCCAGGTCGGGGCCGAACGACCAGACGACCTCGTCACGACCGATCCGATGCTGCGCGCCGGTCGCCATCAGTGGCGGAAGTGCCTTCGGCCGGTGAAGACCATCGCAGCGCCGACGGCCTCGACGGCCGTGATGGTCTGGTCGTCACGGATCGAGCCGCCCGGCTGGATCAGCGCGCTGATCCCGGCGTCCAGAGCGATCTGCGGGCCGTCGGCGAACGGGAAGTACGCATCGCTCGCGAGCGAAGCGCCCGCTGTGTCGTGACCGTGTTCGCGCGCCTTCTCGACGGCGATGCGCACCGCATCGACACGGCTCATCTGGCCGGCGCCGATCCCGATCGTCTGTAGCCCGCGCACGAGCACGATCGCATTCGACGAGACGTGCTTGCACACGCGCCAGGCGAAGAGCAGATCGTCCCATTGCTCGTCACCGAGCTCGCCGGTGACGAGTCGCATCGTCTCGCGGTCCTCGGCGTCGGCGTCGCGGTCCTGAACGAGCACACCGCCGAGCACGCGCTTGTAGTCACGCTCGCCCTGCGTGTCGGGCCGATCGTCGTGATCGACGAGGATGCGCAGTGTCTTCCTCGTGCGAAGCGCGTCGACCGCCGCGTCGTCGTACCCCGGCGCGAGCAGCACCTCGGCGAAATGTTCGGCAATCCGTGCGCCGAGCTCGGCGTTCACCGGGCGGTTCAGGACCGCGACGCAGCCGAACGCCGACACCGGGTCCGCGGCCAGCGCGCGTTCCCAGGCCTCTTCGATCGTCGTGGCCACCGCGACGCCGCAGGGATTCGCATGTTTCACGATCACAGCGCCTGGTAGCTCGAGCTCTCGGGCGATGCGCCGGGCGCCCTCGAGGTCGCCGAGGTTGTTGTACGAGAGCTCCTTGCCGCCGAGCTGCTCGATCTCCGCGAGCAGATGCCGGCGCGCGCCCAGTTCGCGGTAGTAGGCCGCCGCCTGGTGCGGGTTCTCGCCGTAGGAGAGGTCGGAGACCTTGCGCAGTGCGATCGTCAGCTGCTCGGGGAACGGCTCCGGCTCGCCGAACCAGTTCGCGATCGTCGCCTCGTACGCCGCCGTCCTCTCGAAGGCCTCGCGCGCCAGACGCCTCCGCGTCTCGGGCGTGGTGTCGCCGTGCTCGCCGAGCTCCGTCAACACGCCGTCGTACTGCGCGGGGCTGGAGACCACGGTCACGTGGGCGAAGTTCTTCGCTGCGGCGCGGAGCATCGACGGGCCGCCCACGTCGATCATCTCCACGATCTCCGCCTCGGTCGCGCCGGGTCGAGCCGCGACCGCCGCGAACGGGTAGAGCGAGACGCAGACGAGGTCGATCAGGTCGATCTGCTGCTCCTCGAGGGCCTGCGTGTCCTCGTCCAGTTCGCGGCGCGCGAGGATGCCGGCGTGGATGCGCGGGTGCAATGTCTTGACGCGGCCGCCGAGCATTTCGGGGGCCATGGTCACCTCCTCCACCGTCGTGACCGGCAGACCCTCGTCGGCGAGAAACGTCGCGGTGCCGCCGGACGAGACGAGCTCCCAGCCGAGCTCCACGAGCCCACGCGCGAACGCGTCGACACCGCTCTTGTCGTAGACGCTGATCAGCGCGCGGCGAGGCAAAGCTCTCTCACGACCTCGGGCAGGAGCCGGTGCTCGACTGCGTGGATGCGCTCGACCAGGGTCTCCCCCGGCTCGACCGGTACTTCCTCCTGTGCCAGCACGGGGCCGGTGTCGAGCCCCTCGTCGACGAGGTGGACGGTGACGCCGGTGGTCTCGACGCCGGCGGCGAGGGCGTCGTCGATGGCGTGCGCGCCCGGGAACGACGGCAGCAGCGAGGGGTGGACGTTGACGATCCGCTCCGGGAAACGGTGCAGGAACGGCTCGGTCAGCAGGTGCATGTAGCCGGCGAGCACGACGAGCTCGACTCCGTGCTCCTCGAGCCACGTCGCGAGCACGAGGTCCCGCTCCGCGCGGTCGGCGTGGCAATCGAGGCTGAACGTCGCCACGGGGATTCCCGCTGCGCGCGCGCGAACGAGCGCGTAGGCGTCCTTGCGGTTCGATCCGACCGCGCTCACGGGCAGCCCGGCATCGAGCAGCGCCTGCAGGTTCGTGCCGTTGCCGCTGACGAGGACGCCGATCAGCGGATGCGTCCGATCACCAGGTCGTCGGGTTGCGGTTCGGCGACGATCGCGCACCAGCCGATCCCGAGGTTGAAGACGCGCCGCAGTTCCTCCTCGTCCACGTGCCGGGCGAGCCACTCGAACACCGCCGGGCGCTCCCACGCGCCCCAGTCGAGCTCTGCGCTCCGACCCTCGGGCAGAACGCGTTCGAGGTTGCCGAGGATCCCGCCGCCCGTCACGTGCGCGAACGCCTTCGCGCGACGGTGCAACGCCCGCGCTGTGGCGAGATAGAGGCGAGTCGGCGCGAGCAGATCCTCGCCGTCGTAATCCTCTGTCTCCAGCACGGTGCGAATCAGCGTGAAGCCGTTGGCGTGGACCCCGGCCGACGGATAGCCGATCACGGCGTCCCCGGGCACGACGCTGCTGCCGTCGACCACGTCTGCGCGCGCGACGACGCCGACGCAGGTGCCCGCGAAGTCGAGCTCTCCGGGTGCGTAGATCCCCGGCAGCTCGGCCGTCTCTCCGCCGACGAGCGCGACCCCTGCCCGCCGGCACACCTCGGCCGCGCCGTCGACGAGGTCGGCGACTTCTTCGAGGTGGATCTCGTTCGCCGCGACGTAGTCGAGCAGCAACAACGGCTGCGCCCCGCACGTGAGCACGTCGTTGATGCAGTGTGCGGCGAGATCGGCGCCGCAGTCGCGCAGCCGCCCGCGGGCGCGGGCAAGGATCAGCTTCGTGCCGACACCGTCGGTCGACGCAGCCAGCAGCCGCTCGTTGTCGAGAGGGTGCAGGCCCGCGAACGCGCCGAACCCGGTCGAGCCGGTCGATTCGACCGCCTGGCGGAGCCGCTCGACGACCGAGCCGGCAGTTGCCAGCGAGACCCCCGCTGCGGCGTAACTGTGCTCCGTGCTCAGAGCGGAAGTGTACGACGCCGGGCGGCCGGGCCGTCTAGCCGAACCGCTCGCCGTGGAGCTCGGGTCGCCCTTCTGGGCCCCCGCCGAGGAAGGTGACCGCGGTACCTCCGACGCCGACGGTGGTGCCGTCGAGCTGCAGGCCGAGCAGGTCGGCGAGGGCGCCCGCCTTCGCCTCGGGATCGTCTGCCCGCAGCTGCAGCTCCGTCAGGCGGAACTCGTCCTCCTGGGCGAGAAGCTCCTCGATCCACTCTCGCGGCGGGTGGACCTCCAGGCGATAGCCCGCGTTCGTCGCGACGAACGTGCGGCGGCCGCCGTGCTCCTGGACGCGGAGGTTCCATTGCATCGCACGGCCGAGCACCGACTGGAACTCGTCATCGTCGAGCGCCACGCCCAGGTGGTCGACGCGTGGGACACGCCAGTGGCCGGGCTGGACGACGACGTTGATCGACCCGCGCTCGAGCTCCGACAGCCGAAGCTTGAAGCCGTCGTGGTCGAGCTTCTCCCACGACACGCCGGGGTCGATCGCCACGTGCTCGTCGCCGATTCGCCCGTAGCGGGCGACCAGGTCGAAGCCGAGCTTCACGAGATAGCGCCCCTCGACGTCACGGAGCTCCGACGTGACCAGGTGATAGTGGAAGAGGTGCACGCCTCTAGTGTTCCAATGTGGTGGCAATCGCGCCGAGCGTGACCTGGAGCTTCGAGCCGCTCCAAACCGTCCCCACCGTCCTGATCGCGCTCCTCTACTGGCGCCGTGCGCGCACGCTTGCGCTCAGCGGCCGACCCGTGCCTGGGTGGCGGCAGGCGGTGTTCGCGATGGGGATCGTGCTCGTCGTGATCGCGCTCAACTCGCCGGTCGACAAGCTCGGCGAGGAGAACTTCTTCTTCATGCACATGACGCAGCACGTGATCCTCGGGGATCTCGCGCCGCTCTGTTTCGTCGTCGGACTGACCGGTCAGATGCTCCGCCCGCTGCTCGCGATCTCGTGGTTCGAGCGGCTGCGCGTGCTCACACACCCGCTGGTCGCCCTGCCGCTGTGGGCAACCAACCTCTACTTCTGGCACATCCCGCTCCTGTACGACGCGGCGCTTCATCACGACTCGCTGCACGCACTCGAGCACTTCGCCTTCTTCACCTGCGGCTGTCTGATGTGGGAGCCGGTGGTCGAGACGCTGCCCGGGCCTGCCTGGTTCGGCACCGGCTGGAAGCTCGGCTACATCGCGGTCGTGCGGCTGATCGAGACGATCCTCGGCAATGTGTTCATCTGGTCGTCGAGCGCCTTCTACACCGTGTATCAGCATGCACCTGAGTGGGGGATCACACCAGTGCACGACCTGAACCTGGGCGGGATCGTGATGATGGCCGAAGGCTCCGTTGTCACCCTCGCCGCGCTCGTCTGGCTCTTCCTGAAGCTCGCCTCCGAGGGGGAGCTGCGCCAGCGCCTCCTCGAGCAGGGGCTCGATCCACGGCAGGTGAAGCGGGCGGTGCGCTACGGCCGCGCCCACGACCTCGGGTCATAGGTCGGCTGCGCAGTCAGTGGTCGAGGCTGAGCCGCCACTCGCTCCGCGGGAGAACTGCGAATACCTCACCGTCGGCCGGCTCACGTCCGAGCACGTCGCGCACCGCCTGAGCTCGCGATCGGCGGGCCGGTAGCCCAGGACGCCGATCTACGTCTCCGAGCACCCGCCAATCGTCGTCGCCCCGCTGCTGCAGGATCACATAACCCCCGCGGCTCGGGCTCATCGCTCGATCCTAGTACGAGGTGAGGTGGCCGCCGACATCCCACGTCCAGCACTCGACGACGTTGCCGTCCGGGTCATGGACGTAGAGCGACCGGCCGCGATCGGTGTCTTCGAACGAAACGATCTCGGGGTCGTAGCCATGTTCACGCAGCCGTTCGACTGCTGGATCGAAGTCGCGGTCGTCGATCTGAAATGCATAGTGGACATGAGCGCCACCTCGTCCGTCGGCGATCCCACGCTGGGGCCGCCAGAGGCCGACCCGCGTACGGGTGCCGGCCATCAGCCAAACACGACCGGTTTCCTCCGAGCGACCAACGACGGGGAAACCGAACACCTCGGCGTAGAACGTCTCCGCAGCAGCGAGATCGGCGACCTCGAGCACGAGCTCGCTCACCCCGTCGACCGGGATTCCCGGCATCAGCTAGACGCGCTCGAAGCGAAGCTTCGCAGCGTCGAGCGGGACCCGCGTCGGATAGTCGCGCGTGAGGCAGGCACGGCAGAGGGCGTTCGCGGGCCTGTGCGTCGCGGCTTGCAGTCCCTCGAGCGAGATGTAAGCGAGGCTCGTCGCGCCGATCGCCTCGCGCACCTCTTCGACCGTCGAGTGCGCGGCGATCATCTCCTCCTCGGAGGCGAGGTCGATGCCGTAGAAGCATGGTGAGACCACCGGCGGTGACGAGATCCGGACGTGCACCTCGGCGGCGCCGGCGTCGAACAGCATCTGCACGATCTGCCGCGTCGTCGAGCCGCGGACGATCGAGTCGTCCACGACGACCAGGCGCTTGCCACTCACTTCCGCCAGCGGGTTGAACTTCATGCGGATCCCTTGCTCGCGCATCCCCTGCTCGGGCTGGATGAACGTCCGGCCGACGTAGCGGTTCTTGATCAGCCCCTCGCTGAACGGGATGTTCGCGGCTCGTGCGAAGCCGATCGCGGCGGGCGTGCCCGAATCGGGGATCGGCAGCACGAGGTCAGCGTCGACGGGCGCCTCCTGCGCGAGCCGCTCACCCATCCGCACGCGGGCACCGTGCACCTCGACGCCCGACAGGCGGGTGTCGGGCCGCGCGAGATAGAAGAACTCGAAGATGCAGAGCGCACCGTGCTCGGCCGGCTCGACGGCCCGGATCGAGTGGAGCCCCTGCTCGTCGGCGACCACGAGCTCGCCTGGCCGCACCTCGCGCTCGAAGGTGGCGCCGACGAGGTCGAGCGCGCAGCTCTCCGAAGCGACGACGGGATCGTCGCCGAGCCGGCCGAGCACGAGCGGCCGGAAGCCGAACGAGTCCCGGAACGCGAAGAGCTTTCCGTCCGCCAGCCCGACGACGGTCGCCGCCCCCTCGAGCAGCCCCATGGTCGCCGCGACGGCCTCCTCGAGCGGGCGGTCGTCGTCGGCGATCAGGGCTGCGATCACCTCCGAGTCGGATGACGAGCCGAGCGTCTTGCCGACCCGGCCACGCAGCTCCTCCGGATTGACGAGGTTGCCGTTGTGCCCGAGCGCGACGGTGCGCACGCGCCCGTGGTGGAGGAGGGGCTGCGCGTTCTCCCACGCGTTGCTCCCGGTCGTCGAGTAGCGCGTATGGCCGATTGCGAGGTCGCCGTGCAGGCCGGAGAGGCTCCGTTCGTCGAAGACCTGCGGCACGAGGCCGAGATCGCGTAACGCAGTCAGCCGGCCGTCTTCGCTGACCGCGATGCCGGCCGACTCCTGGCCGCGGTGCTGCAGTGCATAGAGGCCGAAGTACGAGAGCCGCGCGACGTCGCGGCCGGGCGCGCGAACGCCGAACACGCCGCACATCTAGGCGACCATCCCGAGCTCGACGACGTCGTCCCACGGGATCTCCTTGCCCGGCGCGACGCCGACGATCACGCCCTCCCCTTCGACGACGTCGCAGTCGGCGCGCCGCTTCGACCAGGACTCGGCCTCGCGGAGCGCGAGCGCGACACCGCCGTCCGAGACGTCGTGCGCGAGCGTCCACAGGTGGGCGTGCCGCCAGACGAAGTCGACCAGGCCGTGGCCGAAGCCGCGCAGGAGCGCGACCCGGTCGCCGCTCTGCCAGCGGTCGGGGATTCGCGTCACGTCGCGCACGAGGCCGACGCAGCCGACGACCGGCGTGGGTGGGATCGCGCTGCCGCCGGTCTCGTTGTACAGGGACACGTTCCCCGACACGACGGGGATCCGAAGCGAGTCGGCTGCCTGCGAGATCCCCTCGATCGCCCGTTCGAGCTCCCAGCCGATCTCCGGCTTCTCCGGGTTGCCGAAGTTGAGGCAGTCGGTGAGCGCGAGCGGCTCGCCGCCCGCGCAGGCGACGTTCAGCGCGGCGTCCATGACCGCGCGCCAACCCGCTTCGAGTGGGTTGCGGCAGCCGAGCGGAGGCCCGTCGAGTGACACCGCGATGCCGCGCGTCCCGTCGATTCGCAGCACTGCGGCGTCTAGCCCGGGCCGGCGCACCGTGCGCGAGCCGACGAGCTGGTCGTACTGCTCGAAGACCCACGTCTTCGGTTCGTGATTCACGGCCGCAACGGGCGCCGGGTCGACCGGATGGGCGAGCTGCTCGACGTCGTAGCGGGGGCACTCGTCGGTGAGGAGCATGGCGGGGATCGAGCCGACGACATCACCCGCGAAGTAGGCGCGGAGCTCGCCGTGATCTGTCACCTCGCCGATCACCGAGCACGGCAGCTCCCAGCGCTCGCAGACCTCCTGCGACCTCGTCGATCCGTTCGGGCGCGACGACCGCGACCATCCGCTCCTGCGACTCCGAGATCATGATCTCCCACGGTTCGAGATCGGCTTCGCGCAAGGGCACACGGTCGAGGTGCACGTCGACGCCGACGTCGCGCGCCATCTCGGAGAGCGAAGAGGCGAGCCCGGCGGCGCCGCAGTCCTGCAGCGAGAGCACGAGGTCGCGCTCGACGAGCTCGAGCGAGACTTCGATCAGGGCCTTGCCCCGGAACGGATCGCCGATCTGCACCGACGGCCGCTTTTCGTCGGAGCCCTCGAGATCCTGCGAGGCGAGCACGGATGCGCCGCCGATCCCGTCGCGGCCCGTGTACGCGCCGTAGAGGACGAGCGCATTGCCGGGACCTTGAGCGCGCGCGCTCAGGATGCGTTCGGTCGGCAGCAAGCCGACGCACATCGCATTCACGAGTGGGTTCGCCGCGTACGCCTCGTCGAACGCACACTCGCCGCCGACGTTCGGGACTCCGACGCAGTTGCCGTAGTGACCGATGCCCTCGACCGCGCGGCGGAAGTGCCAGTCCGGCTCGCCGAAGCGGAGGCCGTCGAGCAGCGCGATCGGCCGCGCTCCCATCGCCACGATGTCGCGGAGGATTCCACCGACGCCGGTTGCGGCGCCCTGGAAAGGCTCGACCGCGGAGGGGTGGTTGTGGGACTCCGCCTTGAAGGCGACGGCGACGCCCTCACCCAGGTCGATCACGCCTGCGTTCTCGCCCGGCCCCTGGAGGACGCGCGCGCCGCTCGAGGGCAGACGCCGGAGGAGCGGCGCCGAGTGCTTGTAGCCGCAATGCTCGGACCAGAGGAGCGAGAAGACGGCGAGCTCGAAGTCGTTCGGCGATCGTCCGAGCAGTGCGCGGATACGATCGAACTCCCAGTCGGTGAGACCGAGCCTCGTGTGGAGTGGTTCCGCGACCGAGCTCAGAGCACCATGGTAACCGCGATCTAGGATGGCCCCGAAATAGGCGACCGTCGGCGCGCGTTCTCATCTCACACCGCGCGCCGTTCCCTCGTTTCACCACCGAATGATCCGCAGACCCCTGCCGATGCTCTTGCTGCTCGCCTTGATCTGGGGCAGCTCGTTCATGTTCATCAAGGTGGCCGTGCGGGATCTCTCGCCCGCGACACTGATCCTGGGCCGGATCGGGCTGGCGGCGCTCGTGCTCGCGGTCGTCGTTCCGGCACTCGTCGGCGCCGGCGAGACACTGGCCGAGGTGCGCGCGCACTGGCACTGGCTGGTCGTCGTTGGGCTGCTGAACACGGCCGTCCCGTTCTGGCTCCTCTCGTGGGGCGAGACGCGGATCGACTCGGGGCTCGCCTCGATCATCCAGGCGTCCGTTCCGATCTTCAATGCGGTGATCGCGTTCGGGTTCTTCCACGAGCAGCGGGTGACCGGACGGCCGCTCGTCGGCGTCGGCATCGGCTTTGCCGGCGTGGCCCTGCTTGTCGGGGCTCAGCCAGAGGGCAAGATCCTCGGTGCGCTGGCGGTCGTCGGCATGGCGGTCTGTTATGCCGTGGGTGGGCTGCTCGTGCGCCGTCACCTCGGCGGGGCCAGGCCCCAGGTCGTCGCGTTCGGCACGTCTGCGGTCGCGGCGCTCTTCGTCCTGCCGGCAGGCGTGGCGCAGGCGCCGGCGACCTTCCCCGGCTGGGAGACGATCGGCTGCGTCGTGATCCTGGGAGTTGTCGGAACAGCCTTCGCCTACCTGCTCTTCTTCTCGATCATCGCGAGCGCGGGAGCCGGCTACGCGTCGCTCGTCACGTATCTCGTGCCGCCGGTCGCGCTCGCCTACGGCGCGATCTTCCTCGGCGAGCATGTCGGTGCCGCCGCGCTCGGAGGGCTGGCGCTGATCCTGGGCGGTGTCGCGCTCGGCACGGGAATCCAGCGCCGGCGCCCGCTCGTGCCTGCCACCGAACCCACATGATCACGCTGCGTCGTGCAATGTTCGACGACGTCCACTTCCTCGTCGCGCTCTATAACGACGAGGAGATCGAGCCGTTCCTCGGCGGCCGCCAGGCGCGCACGGCCGACGAGATCCGCGCGGAGGTCGAGCGCTCGCAACGCGAGCCGCAGAGGACCGGGCGGATGATCATCGAGCTCGACGGCGAGCGAGCGGGCGCGCTGGCGTTCGACGAGCTGAGCGAGGCGAACCGGATTGCCCACCTTGGTGGCCTCGCGGTCGATCCGCGGTTTCGTGGCCGCCGGATCGCCGACGAGGCCGCGAGGCTCTTCCAGCGCTACCTGCTCCTCGAGCTCGGCTTCCACCGGCTCGAGCTCGCCTGCTACGGCTTCAACGAGCGCGCGATCCGCCAGTCCGAGCGCGTCGGCTACGTGCGGGAGGGCGTCAAGCGGCGGGCGTATTTCCGGCACGGCGAGTGGCAGGACGCGGTGCAGTTCGCCCTGCTGCGCGAGGATCTCGGCTGACACTCCGCCGCTAGCTCCCGTCGTCGGCCGCCCAGAACGGACGCACGTCGATCGCGCCGAACTCGGCCACGGGATGTCTCGACGCGATCTGGACGGCCTCCTCGAGGCTGTCGCACTCGAGCACGTCGAAGCCCGCGATCAGCTCCTTGGTCTCTGCGAAGGGGCCGTCGGTGACGAAAGGCTTGCCGCCCCGGACCCGGACGACCTTCGCCTCCTCCTGCGGGCGGAGCTGGTTGCCGAACAACCGGGTCTCCTTGGTCTCGCCAAGCCACCGCTCGAGCTTCTCGTGCTGTCCGGAGCTCACCTCGATGGACGGATCGACGCAGACGAGCATGAGGTACTTCACGGTGGCCTCCTTGGTAGTGGTCGACTGGACGACGAGCCGCGGCCGACGGAATCGACACTTCCCCTAGAGTCTTCTCCATGACGACATTCCTGCATACCATGGTCCGGATCACCGATCCAGCGGCGAGCCGCGGGTTCTACGAAGCGCTCGGCTTCACCTTCGAGCGCGAGATGGACATCGTTCGAGACGGTGAGCGCGAGGCGACGAACTACTTCTTCTCCCTGGGCGATCAGCAGTCGGTGCTCGAGCTGACGTTCAACCACGACGGCCGCACGTACGACCTGGGCACGGGCTACGGGCACATCGCGATCGGGGTCGACGATCTCGGCGGCACGCTCGCCCGCCTGGCCGAGCAGGGGATCGAGCCGGAGCGGCCGCCCTACCAGGTGAGCGAAGGCGGCTCGTGGCTCTGCTTCGTCCGCGATCCCGACGACTATCGCATCGAGGTGATCGGCCGCAGCGGGCAGTAGTCAGGCTCCGGCGAGAAAACGCTGGCCCAGCCGACGCGCTGGGGCCTCGACCGCTGTGCGTGACTCTGCGCCTGCTCCACGAGCGACGCATCAGCCGTCCGAACGTGACCAAACGCCCCAAGCGTGGGCAGATCGAGCGTGGGAGCTCCCCATCCCGAAGATGCTGCGCGCGCCCGTCCGGCAGTGACGGGCAGCTGTCTCGACCTGGTCGGCGTGCTCGCCGCGCTTCTGCTAGTCGACGAGTTCGCGAAACGCGGGCTCGTCCCGGAGCGGGTCGAGGTCGGTGTCCTCCTTCGCGAGGTCACGGAGGCTCGGCCGCCCCTCGAAGGCGACCCGAAGGTGGCCGATCGCGTCCTCCTTGCGGCCCGTCAGCGCCTCGCAGCAGGCGAGGTTGTAGAGCGGCAAGGCGTACCCACTCGCCTCGAGCGTCTCGCGCGCGCGGTCAATCACCGCCTCGTAGTCCCCCGCCTCGTACGCGGGATGGAACTCCGCCCAGACTTCCCATCCGCCGGCCTCATACGCCTTCCCGACCGTGCTGCCGATCGCAAGCACCGTCGTCCCCGGCTCCTCGGCAAAGGCGGTCCGGTTTACCTGCGGCGGGACGAACACGAGTGTGCCCTCGGGCGCGTCCACGGTGTCGCCGTCGATCTCGAAACGCGCGCGGCCGCGGAGGACGACGTAGAGCTCCTCACTTCCCTCGTCCTCCTCATGCTCAGGCATGAGGCGGTCGCCCTCGTTGGCAGCCGTCCACGCGTTTGTCCCGAACGCGGTGATCCCGAGGTGATGGCGCACGGGCCGCATGTGGGTGTCCTGGCGGTAGGCGATGTCATGCAGCTCGTCGATGGTCGCGACCCGATAGTTCACAGCAGGCTCAACTCCTCTCAAACATTCCTATTCGCGCTTCGTTTCCCGCGCGACTCTAGACGGCGACTGCCCGAAGACGCTCGGAGGTCGTTCCGGCACGCTGCGACATCCGGACGGGATCTCGCTCGACCGGTCTGCTCCGTCAGAAGGTCGAGGTCAGGGACCTCCGCCGGTCGCTTTGTCCACCCACCGATCTCTGTGTCCCAAAGCTCGCGGTCGGTTCAGGGTGTATTCGCGCAGGCTCGCGCAGGCGGTGTGCCTCCACCTTGGCGGCTACGTCGCTATCTCCCAGATGTGACCGCCCGGATCGCGGAAGCTGGCTGTTCGGACTCCCCACGGCCGATCCATCGGCCCGTTAAGCAGCTCGACGCCACGGCTCCTGAGTTCGTCCGACACGCGGTCGACGTCATCGACACCAAGCGTGAACTGGAACCGAACACCAGCCTCGGGAGGCGCGACGGTCGCGGGAGCCACAAGGCTCGGCGCCTCGCTTGCCCGCAGCAGATTGACGAGCGTGTCACCGAACTTGAAGACGACGGAGTTGCCGTCTTCATAGACGACAGGCCCTCGGAACACCTCCCCATAGAACCGCCGCGCCGCTTCCAGGTCCTCCACGAACAGTGTGATCGCCGCGATCCCGCCCGGCCACGCATCACTTCCCGCCGTCTTGCTCATCTCGCCTCCTTGGCTCTGGGCGCCTGGGCACCTGGGACCGGTGCCTTTCTGCAGAAGAGACTAAGCACGAGTCCCTAGATCATCGGTCCCACAGCCGTCAGGGGGACATTCGCGAACTTTCACCCGCACCGCGACTTTCACGCACTCGCCGTCGTCGAGGTCGTCAGCGGCGCTGTCGTCTTCGAGTCGACGGTAATCGCGAACAGCGACGGCTACGCGCAGGCGTTGAAGCTCGCCGAAGAGCAGGCTCCGGGCCGGCGCGCGTTCGCGATCGAAGGCACCGGCTCGTTCGGTGCCGGCCTGACACGCTTCTTGACCAGCCACGATGAGTGGGTGCTCGAGGTCGGAAGGCTGCGTCGTGAGCGGCGCTGGGGTGGCGAGACTGACGCCCTTGACGCAGTCCGCGCGGCTCGCAGCGTCCTCAGCCAGCAGCGGCCCTCGACGCCTCGTGCTGCTGGGGAACGCCAGGCGCTGCAGGCATTGGTGGCCGCACGCGAAGGAGCCGTCAACGCGAAACGGGCCGGGCTTTGTCAGCTGCGCGACCTGCTGATTACGACCCCGGAGCCGTTGCGCAGTCAGCTGCGGCTGCTGACACGAGCACGGTTGCTGCAACGCCTCGCGGCAACACGCCCCCACGGCCGACAACTGGCCCACGCCTGTGCGTGAACCCCTGAATGCGACAGACTGCGCCCGTGGCGCAACGCGGTGAGGAGGGCTGGGAGTACGCAGCCACCGAGTGGGTCGCCTTCGTTCGTTCTGAGGACGCGCTGTATCCGTACAACGTCTCTCAGTTTCTTTCGCTCCTTCCCGCTCCGAGCGGACTGACGATTGACGTGGGGTGCGGTGAGGGGCGTCTCGTCCGCACCCTGAAGGAGTCCGGGTACCGCGTCGTTGGTGTCGATGCCTCGCCGACGCTGGTCAGGCTCGCGGGCGAGGCCGATCCCGGCGGAGACTACCGTGTCGCTACGGCAGAGGCGCTTCCCCTTGCCGACGATGCCGCCCGACTCGTTGTCTCGTTCATGACGCTGGAGCACATTGCCGATCTACAGGCCGCTTGCAGCGAGGCGAGCCGCGTGCTCTGTGCGGGTGGCAGCTTCTGTTTTTCGTTGGTGCACCCGGCAAGGAGCGGCGGGAGCTTCGACGGCAACGATCAGGATGCCCGATTCGTGCTCGACTCCTACTTTCCGGCGCGAGCCGTCAAGCGGCCCTTGTTCGATGCGGAGGTCGTTGCCTATCACCGGCCATTGAGCGACTATGCGACCGCCCTTTTCGAGGCAGGGTTCGTGATCCGCCGAATTGCTGAGCTTCCGTCGCAGCGTCGCGCTGTAGGCCGCCTGCCGATGTTCATGCACATTCTCGCCCTTGCACCCGGCTAGCAAGCCGCGGCTACCCGATGACCACACCTGCCCCCGTCAACGATGGATCAACCGCTGAATCGTCGGGGGCCGTTCCCGAACGCTGGCCCAGCCGAACGTCTGCCTCCCTTGCGCGTACATTGTGTTGGCATGTCGAGTTGGTACGACGCGTGGGCGGACCGATACGCGGAGTCGTCGACTGGCGTTGGCGCTGACGTTCCGTTCTACGTCGGGCTTGCGCTTGAGGCTGACGGGCCGCTGGTGGAGCTTGCCGTTGGTACCGGGCGAGTTGCGATCCCGGTCGCTCGGGCAGCGGGCAGGCTTGTAGTCGGGATTGACTCTTCGCGGGGGATGCTCGCGCAGGCACGACTGCGCGCGGCTGAGCAGGGAGTCGAGCTCGACCTGCGCGAAGGTGACATGCGGGAACTTGAACTCGAGGAACCCGCGGCCTTGATCTACTGCCCCGGCCGGTCTCTGCTGCATCTGCCCACCTGGGCCGATCGTCGCCGCTGCTTCGAGCGCGTCGCGGCGTCGCTCCTGCCTCACGGTCGCTTCGCCTGGAACGCATTCGCCTTCGACCATCACCTCGCGTCTGCCAAAGACGGCCGGCACGCCGACGCGAACCTCGGAGTGCCGTTGCCGCACACGAACCACTACAGCGTCAGCGATAACCGAGTCGACATCACCTTGGACGACGGTCGAACCGGTTCTCTCTGGTGGGCAACCAAGAACGAATGGCTGGGTCTCCTCGACGTCGCGGGCCTGCGCCTCGAAGCTCTCTATGGCGGATTCAATCGGGAACCGCTCGACGACGACAGCCGTGAGTACATCTTCGTGGCTCGTCGATAGGCGCGCAGCCTGGCCTGACGGGCCGTTCCTAGGCCTCGCTGGCAAAGACTGCCGAGATCGATTTGAGACTCAGTGTGGATTGTTCGAGGTTGACGTTTCGCCCCTGCTCCCAGCTGTCGCTTCCCTCGAGTCGGGTGAGATGTGTTTCGTAGCGCTTTCGTTCGCTGGTGATCATCTTGAAGCCATGGGTCTGCTCGGCATTGCAGACGGCTCCCCAGAGCGCTGCGGCTTCCAGGTCGTGGCCGGTGGCTGCGAGTACGCTCGCGATGCCTGCGAGGCAATAGGCGTGGATTCTGCTCTCTTCGCCTGCGTACTCCGTCATTGTGGTTCGGTAGATCTCGATCGCCTCGGCGTAGTTGCCGCGGTCGAGGGCGAGGTCGGCGAGGCTGTGTGAGTTGTTGGCTAGGCCAAGGTCATTGCCGAGTTCGCGGAAGATCGAGTCCGCGGCGCGCAACTGCCGCTCAGCTTGTTCGTAATCGCCCAGGTCGCGCCGTTGTTCTCCGAGAAGGTGCAGGGTGCCCGCAATCGCGAATCGGTTTCCGCGTTCCTGGTGGAATGCGAGTAGCCGTTCGTTCGTCGTGATCGCAGTTTGGATGTCGCCGCGGTCCCAAGCAGCGCCGGCACGTAGCTGCTCGAGCAAGGCGGCCTCCTCCACGAGATCGAGCTGGCTCGCGATCACGGCACCCTGCGCCCAGAGCTCGTCCGCCCGGCCTGTGTCGGCGAGGACAAAGAAGGCGAGCAAGCCTGCAACCTCGAGAGCCTGGAGTTTCGTGCGTGCCGGCAGGGCGGCGATCTTGGGGAGTGCGGTCTGGAGCCAGGCGTTGGCGTCGTGGAACGAGCCGGTCCCGAGCCAGTAGCGACTGCAGGCTATGCCGATTTCAATTGCCAGTTCCTCTTCGTTTGTGCTCCACGCCCAACTGAGTGCGGCGCGGGCATTGTCATAATCGTCGCGGAAGCGCTCGAGTTCCCGGGTGCTCGCCGCGCGGGGATCACGTGGGCCGGGGATGCCGATCACCGCGGCGGCTCGGTCGCGGTACCACTCGGCATGGCGCTGGTGCAGTTCGCCGCGGTCCAGGGCAAAGCGCGAGTTTCTCCAGCGCATACTCATTGATCGTGGTGAGCATCCAGTAGCGCAATCCACTTCCGGAATCGCGGCGGCGCAGCAGACTCTTGTCGAGCAACGACTGAACCGTGTCCACATCGGCACCCGCGATCGCCTCTGCCGCCTCGTACGTGCAACCATTGCTGAAGACGGCGAGCGCGGCAAAGAGACGCCGCTCGCCGGTTGAGAGAAGTTCGTGTGACCAGTCGAGGGTCGCGCGGAGCGTCAGTTGGCGGGGATCGGCGTCGCGATTCCCCTTGAGTAGGTCCAAGCGCTGCCCGAGCCGCTCGAGAAGCTGGGAAGGCGAGAACACGACTGTACGGGCCGCCGCCAGTTCGAGCGCGAGAGGCAGCTCATCGAGGCGCGCACACAGTTCAGCGATCGTCCCGTTCGCGCTCAGTGGGACACCCACCGAACGCGCCCGGTCGAGAAACAACCGCTCCCCATCTGGACGCGAAAGCGGCGGCACCGGAAACGCAACCTCAGCGGCAACCTGAAGGCGCTCACGACTCGTCACCAGCAACCGCACGCTCGGACACGCGCCAACCACGGCTGACAGCTCAGCTGCGAGTTCAGGGAGAAGGTGTTCGGCGTTGTCGAACAGCAGCAGCAGCCGTCTGCCCTCGACCCGATCAACAACAGCCTCGAATATCGGTCGAGCCTGGTCTTCAACAGCACCCAGTGTTTGCGCAAGCGCGGGCAACACCGAGGCGGCTTCGCGAATCGGGGCCAGAGGCGTCCACCACACACCGTCCGGGTAGGCCTCGGAAACCTCTGCCGCGGCCTGCAACGCGAGTCGCGTCTTGCCGATTCCGCCCGGGCCGGTCAGCGTGACCAGCCGTCGATCCTCTGTCTCCAGGAGTGCGATCAGCCCGTGCAGCTCCTGGCTGCGACCGAGGAACGCCGTCGCCGGGACGGGGAGGTTCGTAGTCGGCAGGCTGCGAAGCGGCGGAAACTCGGATGCCCAAGCTGGAACAGCCGCTCCGGCGCCGCCAAGTCTTTCAGGCGATGCTCGCCCAGATCGCGGATCGTCTCCGGGAATCCCTCCACCAACGACCGTGTCGTCGACGAGAACACCACCTGACTGCCGTGCGCAGCTGCCGCGATGCGCGCCGCACGATGCACATCAAGACCCACATAGCCGTCACCCGTCAGCAGCGGCGTCCCCGTGTGGATCCCAACCCGCACTCGAATCCGCCCGTCGGCCAGAACACCCTGGATCTCGAGAGCGGCACGCAACGCGTCGTCCGCCCGCGAAAACGCCACAAAACATCCATCCCCTTCGAGATCAACAACCCTTCCCCCGTTCGCGGCGCATCGCTCCTCGATGACCCCCCTCTGAAAAGCAAGCGCCCTCGCCCACTCAACCTCGCCCAGTTCCCGCACGAGCCGCGTCGACCCCTCCACATCCGAGAAGAGGAACGTCACCGTCCCCGAAGGCAGCTCCCCGCTAGGCACCTCACCAGAATCGCAGACGCCAATGCCCTCGGGCACGCCTGCGGCAACGACGCGGTCAGCGTTGTAGAACTGATCGGCGCCTTGGGGCACGATGAGGAGCGGCAGGCCGAATGCCGCTCCCGCCACTGTTGCCCGTCACAGCGTCGAGGGCTGCGGAACTGTCCGTTAGTCCTCCTGCGCGTGCTCGGTCGCATCGGCGCGGCGGAAGAACTCCCACGTCTTGCCGTCGGTGTTGATCCCGATCTTCCCCGTCTCAGGATATTCGGCGATATCCGGGTCGGCATTCGACGACGACAATGAGGACGCGTGCGACGGAGCCGCCGGGGTTCGAGATCGCGCGGCCGCCCTTTGGCCCGCGGGGCAGCGGCACGATGTCTCCCTCGCGCAACGTCCGCTCGCCGTCGCCCAGTCGCAACTTCGGCTCGCCGCGCAGCACGATGAGCAGCTCATCGCTGCCGTGATGAAAGTGGTAGACGTACTCCGGTTGACCCGGCTGGAACTCCCAGATCGAGCCACCGAGTCCGCCGCCCGCACGTATGAGTCGCCGCGCGCCCGCTCCACCCCAGTCGGGCACGTCATCCCAGATGTTGGTGGCGTCGGCCACCGAGGAACGCTAGCTCCATTGGCCGAGACATTCAACCGCTCGGGGGGCCTGGCCACCTAGGCTTCCGTCATGCAGCGGTGGGAGTACAAGGTCGTGTCTCTGCGGGAGGGCCGCTACACGGAGACACTGAACGAATATGGTCGAGAGGGCTGGGAGCTCGTCAGTGTCGCGTCGGACGTTCGCGGCTTCGAGGCTCCCGAGCCGGGCCGGACCGTGCCGGTGCCGCGGGCTTTCGGACGGCTGGAGGACGCGGCTGCCAAGCTGAACAAGCTCGGCGGGGGCGACTCCCCCGCTGCGCCGGCGCCGACGACCTCGACGATTCTGCTCTGGGTGTTCCGCCGGCCGCTCGGGGAAGACTGAGCGATAATCGGGCGATGCCGACCGGCGGTCCGTGGTCGGAGGGCGAGGACGGCTGGGATAGCGCCGGCTAGGGGCGCTGCCACGTTCACGAAGCGGGGGGCAGGATCGCCGCCAGGTCCCAGACGCGTGGGGCATCGGCGCGAAGCCGGAGGAGGACGCCGGGCGTGGTCCGCTCGGCGGCGAAGCGCGCGCCGTTCTCGGGCCCGAGGTAACGCCCCGCGATCTCGGCTCGTGCCGACGTGACGTCGCACTCGACGAGTTCCGGGGCACCGCGTACCTCGATGCCGCGGAACGGCGGAACTGCCTCGAAGACGACCAGAGCGCAGCGCGGATCGCGTGCCAGGTGGCCGAGCTTGAGATCGCCCTCGGCGATCACCACCTCGAACGCATTCTCGTGCCAGCGAAACCAGACCGGCGAGACGAATGCAGTGCTGTCCTTGCGATAGGTGGTCAGCACCGCGGGCGAAGGAGCCTCGAGCAGCGAGCGCATGCGTTCGATCCACACTCCGGTCACCCGTCGAGCCTAGTCGCAGGACCATATTCTCGTGTGATGTCGAAAGCGCCTCACTCGCCCTATCCGCCGGATGTGGCCGACGAGGGGTCCGCAGTGTCGGCGCTCGGCGACCTAGTCGACGTCGTGGCGATCGACCGGGACTGGGCGAACGAACGGTCGCGAGGGCTGTCGGCCCAGCGCGTCGAGTTCCGGCGCTGCCGCCTGACGGGAGCGGAGCTTGCCGAAGCGAGCCTGACGGACGTCACGTTCGACGAGTGCCGGATCGACCTGGTCGGCCTGCGGCACGCACAGCTCGAGCGGGTCGTTTTTCGCGACTGCCGCATGAGCGAGTGCGACCTCTACGGCGCCTCCCTGAAGGACGTTCTGTTCGAACGGTGCGAGCTCCGCGAAGCAACGTTCTCGGCCTGCACGCTGCAGCGGGTCGAGTTTCGCGGCTGTGATCTCGCGGGCGTCCGCGGCCCAGAGACGCTCGCCGGCGCGCGGATGACCTGGAACGACGTGATCGAGAACGCTGCGCTCTTCGCGTCGGCGCTCGGGATCGTGGTCGTCGATTAGTCGCCCCACGGGGGCAGCTCGAGCGCGCGCTCATAGGCGGCGCGGTCGTGCACCGGCTCCCCGTGCGAGACGATCACGCGCTCGAACGGCAGGTCGAGGAGCGCACGCAGAGCCGGGAGCACGCGTTCTTCGTGCCATGGCGTTCCCCAGATGCGCAGCCCGCCGTCGCCCTGGGCGGTCATGCCGTCGGCGAACACGATGGCCCGCTGTTCCGGGAGCCAGAGCGGCGTCTCGTTGCGGCCACGTCCGTCGAAGAGGGCGACGAGACCACCGGGCAGCTCGCTGCCGGGCTGGATCCCCTCGAGCTCGGTCTCCGGGATGTTGTGCCGCCAGAAGAGGAACGGCCCGTATGCGCGCGCGCCATAGCGGTCGACGAAGAGGTCGACGTCGCGCACATGGTCCGGCTTGAGGATGATGACGAAGGTTGGCGGGGCCGCGTCGAGCCTCGCCCAGACCTCGGTCGCGTCCTCGGGTGGCGCGAGCGGGTCGAGCAGGCCGATCTCACCACGGGAGGTGACACACGTCGACGAGACGTGAGGCTCCCAGCCGGCCTCGGGCCGCCAATCAGGGTATTCGCGGCGCCAGAGCCAGAGGCCGGGCGCGACGTCCCGCACTTCCACTGTCATGCGCAAATCTTGTCAGTCGGCGTATCGTCTCGTCCCATGGTCCTGTACGAGAACGCAGCGTCCGGCAATTGCTACAAGGTGCGGTTGCTGCTCGCGCACGCTGGTCTCGCGTACGAGCGCCGTTCCGTCGATGTGCTCGACCGCTCGAACCGCCCTGAGCTGCTCGGCGGCCTCAATCCGTCGCTGCGGGTGCCGACCATCGTGTTCGACGACGGCAGATCGCTGGGCGAGTCCGGTGCCATCCTCTGGTACTTCGGCGAGGGCACGCGGTTCGTCCCGGACGATCGGTACGCGCGCGCCCAGGTTCTGCAGTGGATGTTCTTCGAGCAGTACGACCACGAGCCCGCCATCGCGGTCGCACGGTTCTGGCTCGCGCTGTCCGGCGACCCGGACGCGTACGCCGATCGGCTGCCCGAGAAGCAGGCGGCCGGATACCGCGCTCTCGATGCGATGGAGCGGCACCTCGAAGGGAAGCGGTGGCTCGTCGCCGAAGCGATGTCGCTTGCCGACATCGCGCTGTACGCGTACACACATGTCGCCGACGAGGGTGGATTCGACCTCGCTCGCTATCCGGCGATTCGAGCCTGGCTCGGCCGCGTTGCAGCAGAGCCGGGTCACGTGTCGATCGACGCCTAGCTGATCGAGAGCGGAGCGCCCGCGACGGCGCCGGCGTGCAGGCGAACAACGGCGCCGCGTGGCAGCGCGCCGGTCCAGCGGATGAAGCTCCCTGCGCGGGCACGAACCGTTGCGAGCGGCTGCCAGGTTGCTCCCACGCGCCGTTCGAGCCGGGCGGTGGACCTCGCAGCAGCGGGAGCGCGCAAGCTGCCCCCAGAGGTTGACCCGCCGGCCCGTGCGCGAGGTCTCGGCGAGCGGCGCCTCGAAGGCGGCGACTGCGAGCTTTGACTTGTCGCCCAGCGTCACGAGCCCGCTCTGGAAGCGGGCGACCTCCGGCTCGTCGCGGTACAGAAAGTGGACGAGGAGATCGACGCGCGCGGTGCGGTAGGCGACGTAGGCGCCTTCCGCCGACGTAACGCGCCTGGCAGGTCGGCGAGATGCCGAGCAGGCGGTCGGGCGGATTGCTCTGGTAGCCGTACTCCGTCAGCCAGATGCGGGCGCGCGGGAAGTTCCGCGTCACGAGACCGACCAGCTTGTCGATCGTCGCCATCGTGATCGTCGTGCATTGCTCGCAGCCGCCGCTGAGCGGCGTCTCGCGCTTCGGGTCGAGCGGATACGGGTTGTGCGCGTACGCGTCCAGCCTTGCGTGCGCCGCGCGCATGCCGAGCAGCCAGGCGACAGGTGAGACGCCGCCGGCTCGAACCCCGCGGAGCCGTTCCGCCGCCGGCGACCTGCGCGCCGGGAATCACAGTGTGGATCGCTAGCATACGCGGGATTGAGCAGCCGCGAGGTGTACACCGAAGGCGTTGTCGGACGGAGCCAACGGCACCTGGTTCGGCTCGTTCCAGATCTGCCAGCGGCGCACCCACGAGTATCTGTGGGCCGCGGCTGTCGCGAATGCCGCGAACGTCGTCCGCCGAACTGGGAGCGTAGTTCGCAGGGAGCCCGCCGTTCGCCCACGTCGGTGCCCCGACGAGTTGCAGCACAACGTCGATCCCGTGGGCGCGCAGGCCGTCGAGCACCGCATCGTCCGCAGTCCAGTCGTAGGCCGCGTCCGAGGGATCGGTCGGCGAGCCGGGCTTGCTGCTTGCGATCTGGTCCCAGCGCAAGGTGAAGCGAACGACTCGAACGCCGAGCGCGTCGAGCCGCGCGAGCTTCGACTCGAGCGTTCCGGATCCGTCGAGCAGCCACGCATCGTCCGTGAGGCCGTATTCCACGTTTGCTGCCGCGGCCGCCCGGGGCGGCGCGGCGAGGCCGATCAGCACCGTCACGGTCAGGGCGGCCAAGCAGGCAGGGCCGAGGCGCATCATCCGGATCAGCATCGACACGGGATCCGGTTGCCAAACGTCTGTGGACGACCTTTCACAGTTTCGTGACAGAGCGGTTTCCCACGCTTTGCACTTTCCGCCCTACCGTCACGGCATGACGAAGACAGCGACTCCCTGGGGCCCGGCCACGCTCGTGGAGCGCCTGGTGCTCGCGCAGCGGGCGGGCGACAAGCGGTTTTCCTCCGTGGTCGAACTGCTGGAGAACGAACGGGGCGACCGGCTGGTTCGCTTCGCCTACTCGACGGGCGGCGCGGCGCGGCGCGGCCCCGTCACGCTGCGGGTGGCGACCTGGAGCGGCTCCGACGTTCGCTCGCGAAGACGCCCGAGCTCGCGGCTGCACTCGGCCTGGAGGCGGCCTAGACGGCGGCGGCGAGTGACAATCGAGCCGCGTCGACCAGCGATCCGAGGATCAGCGCGCCGTCGGCCGAGCCGAGCAGCGGGTCGACCGCGTGCTCGGGGTGAGGCATCAGGCCGAACACGTTGCCGTCGGCGTTCAGGACGCCGGCCACATCGGCGACCGCGCCGTTCGGGTTCGCGCCGGCCGTATAGCGGAGCACGATTGGCCGTTCGCCTCGAGCTCGCCGAGCAGTTCGTCGTCCGCGAACCAGCAGCCGTCGCCGTGCTTGACCGGCATCGTGAGCTCCTGGCCGGCCACGCACCGAGACGTGAACGGGGTGTCGCTGCGCTCGGCCACGAGGGAGACGTCGCGGCACACGAACGAGAGCGACTCGTTCGGGCGAAGCACGCCCGGAAGCAGGCCGGCCTCGGTCAGGATCTGAAAGCCGTTGCAGATGCCGAGCACGAGGCCGCCGCCGTCGGCAAAGGCGGCCACGGCCTTCAGCACGGGCGAGAACCGGGCGATCGCGCCGCAGCGCAGGTAGTCGCCGTACGAGAAACCGCCCGGCAGGACGACGGCGCCGGTCTCGGCGCGGCAGGGTTTCCTCCGTGTGCCAGACGCGCGGGCTGTCGGCTCCGAGACGTTCGAGCGCGAGTTGCGCATCGCGGTCGTCGTTCGACCCCGGGAAGACGAGCACGGGGATCGACCGGCCGTGGTCCCGTTGTCACCATCACGCGCGCTCCAGCTCGATCGCGTAGCTCTCGATCAACGGATTCGTGAGCAGCTGCTCGCACATTTGCCGCAGCTGCGCGAGCGCCTCGTCGCGGTCGTCGGTCGCGAGCTCGACGTCGACGAGCTTGCCGACGCGCGCCTCCTCGACCGAGAAGCCGAGGTGGCGCAGGGAGCTCTCGACCGCCTGCCCTTGGGGTCGAGGATGCCGGGCTTGGGGCGAACGAGCACCGTCGCCCTCATGCGAGCACCATGTCCGGGTCGGCGAGGTACGCGTCGAACTCGATCCCGGTCAGCTGTTCGAACGCCTCGACATAGCGAGCGCGGGTGCCCGTGACGACCGCTTGCGGGAGCTCGGGCCCGGGCGCGGTCTTGTCCCAGCCGAGCGACTCGCAGTAGTCGCGGACGAACTGCTTGTCGAACGACGGTGGCGTCGCGCCGGGCGTGTAGGCGTCTGCCGGCCAGAAGCGGGACGAGTCGGGCGTGAACGCCTCGTCGCCGAGGACGAGCCGCCCGTCCCGGTCGATGCCGAACTCGAGCTTCGTGTCCGCCAGGATGATCCCGCGTTCGCGGGCGTAGTCCGAGGCGAAGCGGTAGAGCGCGAGCGCCGTCGCCTCGACCTCGTCGAAGCGCGCCTCACCGACGAGTTCGACCGCGGCAGCGCGGTCGATGTTCTCATCGTGGCCCGTCTCGGCCTTCGTCGCCGGAGTGAAGATCGGCTGAGGCAGCTGCTGCGACTCGATCAGCCCCTCGGCGAGCCGGTGCCCGCAGACCTCTCCCGTCGTCGTGTAGTCCTTCCAGCCCGATCCCGCGAGATAGCCGCGGATGACGCATTCGATCGGGAGCATCTCGAGCCGCCGGCACTCGGTCGACCGCCCGTCGCCTCGGAGCGCGAGCAGGTGGTTCGGTACCAGCTCGCGGGTCCGAGCGAACCAGAAGCCCGACAGCCCGGTCAGGACGCGCCCTTTGTCCGGGATTTCGGTCGGGAGGATGACGTCGAAGGTCGAGATCCGGTCGCTTGCAACCAGGAGCAGACGCTCGTCGTCCAGCGCATAGAGCTCGCGGACTTTGCCGCTCCCGACGTGCAGGGCTTCAGACATGGATGGGTTCCTCCTTCGGGGCGAGACGCCTGAGACGGTCGAACGTGGTGTCGAGGTTGGAGACGGTCGCGTTGAGATCGAAGACGTTCGCGAGTGCCGACTCGTCGAGGTGCGCGGTGACTTCGACGTCCGCCCGGACGAGCTCCGGGAAATCGAGTTCCTCGTCCCATGCGCGCATGGCCTGGCGCTGAACGAGCTTGTACGCCTCGTCCCGTTCGACCCCGCTCTCGACCAGCGCGAGCAGCAGGCGGTGCGAGAAGAAGAGGCCGTGGGATGCCCACAGGTTTCGCTCCATGCGCTCCGGATAGACGACGAGGCCTTCGATGATCCACGTGAACCTGTCGAGCATGTAGTCCAGGGCCAGGAACGCGTCGGGGATCACAACCCGTTCCGCGGACGAGTGCGAGATGTCGCGCTCGTGCCAGAGCGGCACGTTCTCGAATCCGACGATCGCCGCCGCTCGCACGATTCGCGCGAGGCCGGAGATCCGCTCTGCGACCTTCGGGTTGCGCTTGTGCGGCATCGCCGACGAGCCCTTCATCCCGGGTGCGAACGGCTCCTCGACCTCGCGTACCTCGGTGCGGGCGAGGTGGCGGATCTCCGTCGCGAACTTGTCGAGCGACGTTGCGCAGAGTGCAAGCGCGCTCAGCAGTTCGGCATGGCGGTCACGAGCGATCACCTGCGTCGAGACGGGATCCGGATCGAGGCCGAGCCGCTCGCAGGCGATGCGTTCGACGTCCGGATCGATCGCGGCGTACGTCCCGACGGTGCCGGAAAGCTGTCCGACGCGGCAGGTCTCGAGCGCCCGCTCGAGCCGCGTACGGCTGCGGTCGAGCTCGAATGCCCAGCCCGCGAGCTTCCAGCCGAACGTCGTCGGCTCGGCGTGGACGCCGTGCGACCTCCCGATGCAGATCGTCCGTCGATGCTCCTCCGCGCGGCGCACGACCGCGCGCAGCGCCGCCTCGATGCCGCGCAGGATCAGGTCGCCCGCGTCGCGGATCTGGAGCGCCAGCGACGTGTCCACGACATCCGACGAGGTGAGGCCGTAGTGGACCCAGCGGCCCTCTGGCCCGAGCTGCTCGGCGACGGCATCGACGAAGGCGGCCAGGTCGTGGTCGGTCGTCTGCTCGATCTCGGCGACGCGCGCCGGCGTCGGCACGCGAGCATGCTCATGGATCGCTGCGGCGTCCGCGGCCGGCACGGCTCCCAGCTCGACCCAGCCGTCGAGTGCCGCCAGTTCGACCTCGAACCAGCGCGCGAGCCTGCCCTCCTCCGACCAGATCCGGCTCATCTCCGGACGGGAGTAGCGGGCGATCACTCCGAACAGTGTAGAGCCGGGTCAGGAAGGCGGAGCAGAGAGCGCGAGGATGCGCGCAGCGAGCACGGCCGCATTCTTCGCGTTGTCGACACCGACCGTCGCGACCGGCACACCCGGCGGCATCTGCACGATCGAGAGCAGCGCGTCGAGGCCGTCGAGCACCGACATGGAGGAGCGCAAGGGGACGCCGATCACCGGCAGTTCGGTGTGCGCCGCGACAACGCCCGGCAGGGCTGCCGCGAGGCCGGCGCCGCAGATCAGCACCTTCAGCCCCCGCTGCCGCGCCGACTTGGCGTAGTCGGCGACGGCGTCGGGCGTCCGGTGCGCCGAGCGCACCTCGAACTCCCAGGCGATCCCGCGTGCGTCGAGCTCGTCCAGTGCCGCTTGCATTCGCTGGCGGTCCGACTCCGACCCGACCAGTATCCCCACCAGAGGCTCAGCCACTGGCCACCGCCGCGATGTCCCGGCGGAACTGCACGCCCTCGAACGAGATCAGCTCGACGGCGGCGTAGGCATGAGCGCGTGCGGCCGCGATGGTGCTTCCCGTTCCCGTCACGGAGAGAATTCTGCCGCCGTTCGTCACGACAGTGCCGTCCCGTATCGCCGTGCCGGCATGAAAGACGAGCGCTCCGGTGGCCTCGGCAGCTTCGAGGCCACTGATCGGGGCCCCGGCGTGGTCGCTCCGGGCGGGGTAGTCCGGTCCGGCCAGCACGACCGTCACGACTGACGTGTCCGAGATCGACGGCGCGGCCCCGGAGAGATCGCCGACCGCAGCCGAGTGGAGCAGTTCCAGCAGGTCGCTCTCGACGCGCGGCAGCAGCACCTGAGTTTCCGGGTCGCCGAAGCGGGCGTTGAACTCGAGCACCTTCGGGCCGTCGGCGGTCATCATCAAACCCGCGAAGAGGCAACCGGCGAACGGCGTTCCCCGCCGGGCGAGCTCGTCGATCACCGGCTGGTGCACCCGGTCGACCAGTTCGTCGGCGCCTTCCAGCCACCGCACGGGTGAGTAGGCGCCCATCCCGCCCGTGTTTTGGCCGGTGTCGCCGTCCCCGATGCGCTTGAAGTCCTGAGCGGCTCCGAGCGGGACGCACGTGCGTTCCGTCGGAGAGCGCGAACAACGACACCTCTTGACCGTCGAGCAGTTCCTCGAGCACGAACTCGCCGCCGAACGCAGTGACCGCGCGCAATGCGTCATCGACCTCTTCGGCCGTCCGACAGACGAACACGCCCTTGCCGGCCGCCAGACCGTCCGCCTTGACGACGCACGGAGCGCGCGCAACCGACAACGTCTCGGCAGTCGGCACACCCGCCGCGCGCAGAACATCCTTCGCGAACGCCTTCGATCCTTCGATCTGGGCGGCCGCCGCGCTGGGGCCGAACACCGCGATCCCGTTCCTGCGCAGGACGTCGGCGATCCCGGCCACCAGCGGTCCTTCTGGGCCGATCACCACCAGGTCTGCTTCGAGCGTCAATGCCAGGCTGAGAAGGCCGTCAGCATCGTCGGCCCGAACTGGATGGCAGCGCCCGAGTGCGGCGATGCCGGGGTTGCCCGGGGCGGCGTGGAGCTCGGTCAGGCCCGGGCTCTGCTCGAGGCGCCACGCGAGGGCGTGCTCGCGAGCACCGGAGCCGACGACCACCACCTGCACGCGGCGAGGATACTTGCGTCGTGAGCCTGCCGCCGTATTCGACCGCCAGGGTGGAGGTCGTCCGCTATCCGGACGGCGAGACCGAGGATGTCCTCGCTGTCGAAGAGCCGCTCGAGATCCGCATCGGCGGAACGCCGGTCGCCGTCACCATGCGCACGCCGGGCCACGACGAGGAGCTGGCGGTCGGCTTCGCGCTGTCCGAAGGACTGCAACCGGCCGGGGCTCGCCTGCCGGACGATCTGGCGGCGAACACGATCGAGCTCGACGCGCCGGGGTTCGATCCGGCCGGCTCGCGCGCAGCTTCTACACGACCTCGTCCTGCGGGGTCTGCGGCAAGGGCGCGCTCGAGGCGGTCGCCGTCGAGGCGCCTCGCGTCAAAAGCGACGTTCGCCTGCCCGCGGCGCTCCTCGCGAGCCTCCCCGATCGGCTGCGCGCGGAGCAGCATGCATTCGAGGCGACCGGGGGCCTGCACGCCACCGGCCTCTTCGACGGGCGCGGCACCTTGCTCTGCCTGCGCGAGGACGTCGGGCGGCACAACGCGCATGGACAAGGTGATCGGCTGGGCATTCGGCGGTGGCCTGCTACCGCTGGCCCGTGCGGTGCTCTGCGTCAGCGGGCGCCTGTCGTTCGAGCTCGTCCAGAAAGCAGCGGTCGCGGGCTGTCCCGTGCTCGTGGCGGTCGGCGCGCCGTCGTCGCTCGCCGTGCAACTCGCGCAGGATCGAGGTGTGACGCTCTGTGGCTTCGTGCGCGGCGGCCGTCTCAACATCTACACCGAGCAGTGGCGCGTCGAGCGCTGACGGGCGTCCTGCTCGTCGGTGGCGCGAGCAGGCGCTTCGGCTCGCCGAAGGCACTGATCGAACTGGACGGCGAGACGCTGCACGAACGCGGCCGCCGTGTGCTCGCTGAGGCGTGCGACGAAGTGCTCGTCGTCGGCAAAGCGGGCGAGCTGCCGTTCGACGTGCTCGACGACGCAGCAGAGGTACGTGCGCCGATCGCCGGCGTCGTCGCCGGGCTGCGCGCGGCGACCCAGGACGTCGCGGTGTTCCTCCCGGTCGACTGCCCGCGTATGACCCGGAGCTCGTGCGCCTGCTCGGCGAGGCGTGCCGGGACGCCGCGGTCCCGCAGACCGGCCCGCTGCCCGGCGCCTGGGCGAAGTCCGCCCTTCCCCTGCTCGAGCAGCGCCTCGCCGACGGCCCGCTCGCCCTCTACCGCACCTACGCCGACCTCGACGTCGTCGAAGTGGAAGTCGACCCGGCCCTCGTCGCCGACGTCGACACCCCAAGCGACCTCGCGGGACCTGTGAATCGTTTGTCTCAGTTCGGTAAACCTTGGTCTGACCACTGGACGGGTCTCGACCGGGCACCTGGGGACGAAACGTTGCGCATTCGTTACGTCGGGCGGGACGGGACGGGGCTCCGGCTCCGTTCGGCCTGGCCGCTTTGGTCTACGGGTTGTGCTCCGCGTCTCGGCGCTGTTCGTCGAGGCGGCGCCAGCGCTGCTCGTCCGGGTCGTTCTTCTTGCCGCGCAGCACGACGATCGCCAGGACGGCCGCGACCACCACCGGGACGAAGATCGACAGCGCGACGATGATCTGCGTCCAGGCGCCCGGAGAGACCGCTGCGATCACGCGAGGACGCGTTCGCGCGCGGCTCCGACCCCGACCAGCTCGATCGGCACCTGCAGCTCATGCGCCACGAACTCGACGTACGCGCGGGCGGCTGCCGGCAGGTCGCCGAGCGAAGCCGCGTCGTCCAGCGGCTGCGACCAGCCGGGCAAGGTCTCCCACACGGCGGTCGCATGATGGAAATCGGACTGGTGCGCCGGGAAGTGCTCCGTCTCCGAGCCGTCGCGCAAGCGGTAACGCACGCACACGGGGAGCTCGTCGAAAGTCGGAGAGCACGTCGAGCTTCGTCAGCGCGAGCGAGGTCATCCCGTTGACGCGCACGGCATACCGCAGGGCGACGAGGTCGAGCCAGCCGCAGCGCCGCTCTCGGCCCGTGACCGTGCCGTATTCGCCGCCGAGCTCGCGCAGCCGCTCCTGGTCGGGGCCGACGATCTCCGAGGGGAACGGGCCTGCTCCGACGCGTGTCACGTACGCCTTCGAGATGCCGAGCACGCGGTCGATGCGCGTCGGGCCGATGCCGATCCCGGTGGCGGCACCGGAGGCGATCGGGTTCGACGAGGTCACGAACGGATACGTCCCGTGGTCGAGGTCGAGCATCGTCGCCTGTGCGCCTTCGAAGAGCACACGCTTGTCGCTGCGCAGCGCGTCGTCCACGAGCAGCGAGACATCGCCGACGAACGGCGCCAGCCGCTCGGCGAAGCCCGCATACTGCGACCACACCGCCTCGAGGTCGAAGGGCTCCGACTCGTAGATCCGCTCCAGCCAGAGATTCTTCTCGGCGAGCGCGACCTCGATCTTCTCGCGCAGGATCTTCGGGTCCAGCACATCCTGGACACGGATTCCGATGCGTGAGGCCTTGTCGGCGTACGTCGGGCCGATGCCGCGCCGTGTCGTGCCGATCTGCAACGAGCCGAGACGCCGCTCCGACGCCTGATCGATCGTCACGTGCCACGGCATGATCAGGTGGGCGTTGCCGGACAGCACGACGATTGACGGGTCGATGCCTCGCTCCGTCAGCAGGTCGACCTCGTCGACGAAGACCTGTGCATCGACGACGCAACCGGCGCCGATCACGGACCGGGTGCTCGAGACGACACCGCTCGGCATCTGGCGCAGCTTCCACGTCTCGCCGTCGACGATGATCGTGTGCCCGGCGTTAGGCCCGCCTTGATAGCGGCACACGACGTCCGAATCCTGGGCGAGCAGGTCGACGATCTTGCCCTTGCCCTCGTCGCCCCACTGCGCGCCGACCACGACGGTCGATGGCACTCGGCCGAGTCTAGCGGGCGAGTGCGTCGGCGCCCGAGACCCAGCGCACGGCAAGCGCCGCCGCGAGCGCGAGCAGGAACGAGGTCGGCGGCCCTGTGACCCAGCCGCGCACGATCCCCGCCAGTGTCTTCGCATGGACGGTGTGGCGGCCGCGGGCGATGCCGGCGCCTGCCATCGCCCCGACGAGCGCCTGATTCATCGAGGTGAAATAGCCGAACGCGACCGCGATGAGGATCACGAGCGCCTGCACGAACTGCGCAGCGGTCGCCGTGACGCGATCGAGGTCGACGATGTCGAACGCGACGCGATCGAGGAGCGGCCGGCCGGTGATCAGCACGCCCGCGGCGAGTCCGAAGCCGCACAAGAGCCCGGCGCTATGTGGTCCGAGCACGTTCGGCCCGACGAGCGCGCCGCTGGCGAGTGCGACGTCGTTCGCGCCCATTGCGAACGACGCCAGGCAGCCGACGAGGAGCAGCGCGCCGCCGACCCGGGTCACCGACCCGAACGCCTTGGCGCCGCCGAAGCCCACGAGCGCCGCACTGGGCGGCGCGATCACCCAGATCACGGCGAGCGTTGCGATCGTCGACCAATGCACGCCGACCGATGCCCCGACGGCGACCCCGACCACGGCACCGACGAGGATCTGGATCGTCGAAGTGGGGATGCGGACACGGTTGTAGATCGCGGTGACGCCGAACGCGACCGCGACGACGACGACTTCGCCGAGGCGTGTGGGTGTGCCGTCGATCAGCTTGTGGCCGACGGTCGTCGCGACCTTGCCGCTCGCGAGCGCGGCGCCCGCGAGCGCGAGCGGCGCCATCAGCCCGAGCGCGACCCGGGCGCGCACGGCGCCGAGCGCATACGGCATCCCCATGCACGCTCCGGTGTAGTGCGAGCCGATCGACCAGGCGAACGAGAACGCCAGTGCGACCAGGAGGAGAGTCACACGGCGATCTGCAGTTGCCGGTCGTCGGGGCGCGACAACCCGGGCGGCCGTTCGACACGGCGGAGCGTGATCTCGTGCCCCGAGGCACAGTGCGCGACCGCGACGTCCGTCTCGGCGGAGATCGAACCGCGCACGCTCGAGAGCAACAGCGCGTCGGAGAAGAGCGCCCCTGCCTCGCGCGCCACTTCCAGGCACGGCTCGCACAGGCACGAATACGCCGTCGCCGAGGGTGACACCCAGACAGTCGTCATGCCGGCACGTTCGTGAGGTCCTGGAACTTCGCGTACCGCTTGGTGAAGTTCAGCTTGATGCCGTCGGTGGCACCGTTCCGGTGCTTCGCGAGGATCAGCTCGGCGATGCCGGCGGAGTCGGTCTCCTCGGGGTTGTAGTACTCGTCGCGGTAGACGAACATCACGAGGTCGGCGTCCTGCTCGATCGATCCGGACTCGCGCAGGTCGGAGAGGATCGGCCGCTTGTCGTGCCGTTGCTCGACAGCCCGCGACAGCTGCGACAGCGCGATGATCGGCACTTCGAGGTCGCGTGCGAGCACCTTGAGAGACCGAGAGATCTGCGAGACCTCCTGGACGCGGTTCTCGGCCGACGTTCCGCTCGTCATCAGCTGCAGGTAGTCGACGATGACGAGCCCGAGCCGCGGCTCGCGCATCTTCAGGCGCCGCAGCTTCGAGCGGATCTCCATCATCGTGATCGAGCCGGTGTCGTCGACGTAGATCGGCGCCTTTGCGAGCTTGTCGCAGGCGGCCGTCAGCCGGGGCCAGTCGTCGACCGCGAGCTTGCCGGTACGCAGTCGCTGCGACTCGACCTTGCCCTCCGAGCACATCAAGCGCTGCGTCACTTCCGACTTCGACATCTCGAGCGTGAAGAGCGCGACGGGCGTGTCGTGCCGCACCGCGACATTGGCCGCCATCCCGAGCGCGAGCGCCGACTTTCCCATCGACGGGCGCGCGGCGATGATGATCAGGTTGCCGGGCTGGAACCCTGCCGTCAGCCGGTCGAGATCGCGGTACCCGGCGGCCGTGCCGGTGATGTCGCTGCCGGCCTCGTAGAGCTTGGTGATCGTCTCGAACGATTCCTTCAGCAGCTCGTCGATGTGCGCGAACTCGGTGGACACCCGCTGCTGCGACAGGTCGAAGACGATCTTCTCCGCACGGTCGACGAGCTCGATCGTCTCGCCCGGGCGGTCGAAGCCGAGCCGTGCAATGTCGTTGCCGGCGCGGATCAGCCCGCGCAGGGTGGACATCTCGCAGACGATGCGGGCGTAATGCGCCGCGTTGGAGGCGGCCGGCACGAGCGCCGCCAGCTCGTGCACGCGCTCCTGGCCTCCCGCCGAGTCGAGGGTCGACGAGCGGTCGAGCTCGTCGACGACGGTGATCGCGTCAACGGGCTCGCCCTTCGCGTAGAGCGAGAGGATCGCCTTGAAGACGTGCCCGTGGCTCTCGCGATAGAAGTCCGAGGCATTGAGGTTGGTCGACTCCGTGACCGCCCCGATCGCCAGTGGGGACAGCATCATCGCCCCGAGCACCGACTCTTCGGCGTCGAGGTTCTGCGGTGGGACCGGGGCGGTCTGGAGAGCCTGGGCAGGCACAGCCATGCGCCGCCTAGTAGACCCGGTGTCGGCCAGGCCCGATAGGGTGTGGAAAGTGCTCGCCCGCTGATCGAAGCTGCCGTCTATGCAGGCAGTATAGAACGTCTGTTCGCGTCTCGGTAGTGGACGAAACGGTCGCTCTTTGCGTCAACTTTGCTGCCAAATCCACAGCCGTGGAGCACCTGTGGACAGCCGGTGGATCGTCGTCCACAGGCCGGTGGAGAGCCTGTGGACGAAAGCCGACGGCTATTCCTGCTCGACCGGGAGCTCGGAGCCCGCGGCGGGCTCGGGCGCCTCGGCCTCGTCCGACGGTGCGGGCTGCTCGGCGTCGGGGTCGGCGGCGGCCGGCTCCGGCACGTCCTCGTACTCGATCACCGGCGGCGCGGCGGCGGCCGCCTCGGCCTCGGCTGCGGCGCGCTCCTGCGCCTCCAGCTCGGCGAGCTCCTCCTCGGGCGGCAGCTCTTCGCCCTCGGGTGCGACCACGAGCTTCAGTTGCGCGGTCACCTCGGGGAAGAGCTCCAGCGGGACGGCGTAGCGGCCGATCCGCTTGATCGTGACCATCTCGAGCTTGCGGCGGTCGACGCGTAGCTTCTCCTGCTCCCAGAGGCGGTCGGCCACGTTCGTCGCGGTGACCGAGCCGAAGAGCGAGCCGGTCGGGCCTGCCGTCACGTCGAACCGCAGTTCGAGGGCCTCGAGCCGAGCGGCCAGCGCACGCGCCTCGTCGACCGTCTGGGCGTCGTGGCGTGCCCGCTGTGCGTCCCGCTTCTCGAGCTCCTTGACGAGCGCAGGCGTCGCCACTTCGGCGAGTCCGCGCGGTAGGAGGAAGTTCCGCGCATACCCGCGCGCGACGTTCACGACCTCGCCGCGCAGGCCGAGCTTGTCGACGTCCTGCTTGAGAACGACTTCCATCGCCTATTTGTCGCCGACGTACGGGAGAAGAGCGATCTCGCGGGCGCGCTTGACGGCGACCGCGACCTGACGCTGGTGGCGCCGGCACGCACCGCTGATGCGACGGTTGCGGATCTTGCCCTTCTCGGACACATAGCGCCGGAGCTCGTTGACGTTCTTGTAGTCGACCTCGTCCACCTTCGACTTGCAGAAGAAGCACGACTTGCGGCGGCCGGGGCCGCTCGGCATGTTGCGCTTCCTGCTCGACGAGGAGGTGCGGTCGCGATCGGATTTCTTCTCTGCCAAGAAACTCTCCTTAGAACGGAATGTCGTCGTCGGAGCCCTGGAAATCGGCGTCGGAACCGCCCGACGCTCCCGCGGGCACGAACTGGTTGCCGCCGCCGCCGCCGCCGCCTTCTCCATCGCCGCGGCTGTCGAGGAACTGCACGGACTGCGCGACGACCTCGACCTTCGAGCGCTTGGTGCCGTCCTGGGCTTCCCATGACGACCAGTCGAGCCGGCCGTCGATCCCGACGCGCCGCCCCTTCGAGAGGTGGTTGGCGAGCATGTCCGCCTGGCCCCCGAAGACCTTGACGTCGAAGAAGTTGGGCTTGTCGATCCAGTTGCCGGTCTGGTCCTTCTGGCGACCGTTGACGGCGAGCCCGAGGCTGAGCACGGACGTGCCGGACGGTAGCGCCCGGAGTTCGGGGTCGCGTGTGAGGCGGCCGACGAGGGTTACACGGTTGATGTCGGACATGGTTTCTCGCTCCTCTCCGAAGGTCGATCCAGGCTACTCGGAAGCCGGGCCGGTGTCATCGCCGTCTTCGGCCGGGGCCGAGGAGGGCGCGCCCACGGCGACCTGCGCCGGGGCCTTCGTATGGGTCGAGTTCTTGACGCGCCGGTAGGCGCCGTGCCGCATGACGCCGTCCGTGATCTTGAGGACACGCGTGATCTCGGCGAGGGTCTCCGGCGGAGCGCTGAAGAGGAGTAGGTGGTAGACCGCCTCGGACTTGTGCCCGATCTCGTACGCGAGGCGCCGGCGACCCCACGGCTCGTGGCCGTCCCAGGTGCCTTGTGCTCCGTCGACGGAGTCGCGAATGCGCTGGATGATCTCGTTCCCGCGCTCTTCGGCGAGCTCGGGGTCCAGCAGCAACATGATTTCGTAGTCGTTCACAGGCCCGAATTCTCCCTTCTCATGGACTGAATCGGCCCCACCTCACGAGCGCCGCTTCGGGTGACGGCGCGACGGGCGTGGCGAGAAGCGGCGGCAGTGTAGCATCGCGGCGATTTTGAAAACCACATCGAAGCGCCTGCTTGCGCTGCTCGCCGGGTGGCTCGGCCTGCGGGCCATCCTTCGTCGCCGCGCCGCCCGGTCTGCGCGGGAGCCGTCCCCGGCGGACGAGTTGAAGGCGAAGCTCGCGTCGACCAAGGAGCCGGAGCCGGACCCGCAGGCGGAGCCGGACCCGCAGCCGGAGCCGCACCTGGAGCCTGCGCCAGGCCTCGAGGCGGAAGCCGCCGCGGCGCCGCCGGAAGGCGTCGACGAGCGGCGTGCCGACGCCCACGCACGTGCGCGCCACGCGATCGAAGAGCTACGGGAGAAGCGCGACTAGTAGTTCGGCGCGCTCGGCGTCCGTGAGGCCTCGCAGCGGGCCGCGGACGTCTTCGCGGATCGGCACCCCCCGGGAGCGGACGACCGCCTTCAGTGCTGCGTGGCGCGGGTACCGATCCACGATCGCCCGCAGCTCGCCTGCTGCGGTCGAGTCGCCGCTGCGTACCGCTGAGACGACGACCTCCGGGAAGGCCGAGGCGAGCCCGGAGACGGCACCTGCGGCTCCGGCTGCGAGGCCCTGGCCGATCAGTGCCTCGGCACCGATGAAGACGTCGAGCCCGTCGAGCAGGTACGGCTCGACCTTCGTGAACGGCGCGTCGCTCACCTTCATCCCGGCCACGTTGTCCACGGTCGAGCGGAGCCGTTCGACCACGGAGACCGGGATCGCGTAGCCGGAGGCCTTCTCGAGCTCGTAGACGTAGAACGGGAGCGGCGCGCAGGCGCGGGCGGCTGCGGCGAAGTGGGCCAACAGCGCGTTGTCGTCGAGCTGAAAGTAGGGCGGGGCGATCACGGCGACGGCTTCCGCACCCGCCTCCGCTGCGTCGGCGGCAAGCGCTACGGTGTCGGCGGTCGTCTGCGCGCCACAGTGCGCCAACACGGGCAGCGGCCCCCGTACCGCCTCCGAAATGGCCTGTTTGCGTTCAGAGAGCGACAAGAGAATCCCTTCCCCGGTCGTGCCGAGGAGCAGCACCCCTTCGATGCCGGCGTCGCTCAGGAAGCCGAGGTACGGCACGAACGCCTCGACGTCCAGCTCGCGTCCGCCGTCCCGGAGCGGAGTCAGTGCAGCTGCGATCGTCCTGGCCATCGCCGCGATGCTAGTGCCCGGGACGGCGCGTGCGTCCGATCTGCTCGATCTGAACGCCCAGCACGTGACGCTCGAGGTGCGCGGAGGGCGTGCGCTCGTCGAGTACACGGCGAGCGGCCGGACGCGGCATGTGCTCGCCTGGGGCGCGATCAACGCCCGCACGCCCGAGTCGGGGCTGCCGCAGGTGCGATTCGAGCACGACTACTCGGGTGGGCTGAAGCTCGAGCACCGAGCGATGTGGCGGACCTTCAGGAACGAGTGCCGCCCCTACGACGGCCCGCCGCTCGCCTACCTCGTCACCGCGTGCACCGCACACGACGGTTCGTACTGGGCGCTCCAGAGCTGGCAGCGGGACCTGCCTCACCGCGGCTGGGCCGCGTGGACCGCCTCGCAGAGCGCCTGGGAGCTTCGGCTTTCCCACTGGAGCGGCCCGGTTGCGCACGTCGAGCTCTACACCGACTGGGCCTTCGGCGGGCAGGCACACGACATCTTCGGCCGGATGACCTACAACGGCTCGCCGGTGCACGGCTTCCACTCCACGTCGGCCGGCGCGCCGACCGATGCGTATGGCCGCGGTCTCTACATCGACACTTTCGACTCGGCCTACGGGCCTGGCTGGAAACGAGAGACGTCGATCCTCTTCCGCAAGCCGACCGGCGCGTTCTGTTACTCGTTCTGGCCGACGCACGACGCCACGCTGCCGGGGCGGCCGGCCAGGCCGGCGGGCAACGGCACGAAGTACCGCATCAGCGTCGTCGGTCCCGGTGTGACGCCGGACGTCGTCGCCGAGGCTCGTGACGCGGGCCGCTACGACGCCCGGGCCGAGCGGCGGCGGGACGCGCTGTTCACGCAGGTGATCGCGGGCGACAGGTTCTGCTCGACCCAGCACTAGAGGCCGCGTGATCCTGCCGACCGGCGCGGAGATGCGCATCAGCGGCGACGGCGGGCCGGCGGTCGTGTGTGTGAACGGCGGCCAGGCGGCCGCCGTGCCCGGCACCTGGAGCGGCACGATCGAATGGCTCGTCGCCCGGCTCGCACCACGCTTCCCTGAACTGCGCTTCGCCGAGGTGCGCTACCGGGTCAAGTCGTGGCGGCACCTCGACGAGTGTATTGCGGATGCACGCGCGGCGATCGACGAGCTCGGTTCGCCGCGATCGCTGCTCCTGGGCTTCTCGATGGGCGGCGGCGTGTCCATCGCCTGCGCAGCCGAGCCTTCTGTCGAGGGCGTGCTCGGGCTGGCGCCGTGGATCCCAGACCGGCTCTCGGTCGAGCCGTTGCGCGGTAAGCGGTTGCGTGTGCTGCACGGCTCGCTCGACCGCGCTCTGCCGGGCATCCCGGGGGTGAGCCCGGAGCTCGCACGGCGCGGGTTCGAACGCGCGAGGTCGCTCGGCATCGACGGCGAGATGACCGTGATCCGTGGAGCGGTGCACGGGGTCGCGCTGCGAGCTCCGTGGGGCGGCCTCGTGCCGCTGCCTCGCGCACGGCGCTGGCTCGAGCTGGCCTCCGGCGAGATCGCAGAGTTCGCGCGTAACGATGGAGTGGGCAGCGGGTCCGAGTGAACGTGCACAGCGACGAGCCACGTCCGTACGGGCGGCGCGCGTTTCTCGGCCTGATGGCAGGTGGGCTGTCGTCGCTGCTCTGGGCAGGCCCCGCCGCGCGGGCGCTCGCACCTGTGACGTCGGGCTTCTCCCAGCTGCTCGGGAACCTCCTGCCCGTCGACGGTTGGCGGATCTACACGATCTCCGGCTCGATGCCGATCTTCGACGAGCGCAGCTGGCGGCTCGAGATCACCGGCCTCGTCCGCGAGCCCGTGCAGTTGACGTACGCGCAGCTGCGAGAGCTCCCGCGCGCGCACCAGGTGAGCGACTTCCATTGCGTCACGGGCTGGTCGGTCGGCAACGTGCGCTGGGCGGGTGTGCGTTTGCACGACCTGCTCGCGCTCGCTGACCCGTTGCCGGCGGCGCGGGCGATCAGGTTCGTCTCGCTCGAACAGCCCTACGACGATTCGTTGACGCTCGACCAGGCGCGCCTGCCGGATGTGATGCTCGCGTACGAGATGGATGGGCAGCCGCTCTCGCGGCCGCACGGCGCTCCCGCGCGTGTCGTGATCCCGGAGATGTACGGCTACAAGGGCGTGAAGTGGCTGACGCGGATGGAGCTCGTCGACCACCAGCCGACGGGCTACTGGGAAGGGCTCGGCTACGACCAGAACGCCTGGGTCGGGAGGTCGAACGGCTATGGCTCGTGAGCCTCGCCGGCTGGCGCGGTTCACCCGCACCGAGCGCGCCGTCCACTGGGTGCACGCGACCGCGTTCCTGGTCCTGTTCGGCTCGGGGCTGTGCCTCTACCTGCCGAGCCTCGCCGAGGTTGTCAGCCGTAGGCCGCTCGTGAAAGCGATCCATGTCTACACAGCCGTCGCGTGGGCGGTCGCGCTCGGCGTGATCGCCCTCGTCGGCGACCGCCGCTCCCTCCTGCGCACCGCGCGGGAGATCGACCGCTTCGACGCCGACGACCGCGCCTGGCTCGCCCGCCGGCCCGCACCGCAAGGCCGGCTGAACGCGGGCCAGAAGCTGAACGCGGTGATCACCTCCGCGTTTGCCCTGCTCTTCGCGGTCACCGGCTTCTTCCTCTGGTACGGCGAGCGGGACACCCGCTTCCGGCTGCCGAACGCACTGCTTGTACACGACTGGTTGATGTACGTCTCGTTCGTCCTCTTCATCGGCCACCTCTTTCTCGCAGTCGTCTATCCGAAGACGCGGCACGCGCTGAACGGGATCACCCGCGGCTGGGTCGACGAGGACTGGGCGCTGCGGCACCACCGAAAATGGGTAGAACAGGTGCATGAGCAGGAAGCGCCCGCTCTCGAGCCGTAGCGTCGAGAAGCTGAGCGAGCGCGAGCGGAACGTCGGCCTCGATCCGGACGACGACGCTGCGGCCTGGCTCGAGCAGCACGATCCGAAACCCCCGCCTCCTGTGCCGAAGCGCGCCGCCAAGAACAAGGTGCTGCACCAGTGGCGCAAGCAGCAGGACCGGCCGCCCGGCCGGTGACCGGGAATCCGCGAGGCAGGTAGCTTCTCCAGCAGGTGCCGACCTGGCGCCCTCGAGTCGTCCTGAAGTGGGGTGGGAAGCGGTGCAGATCTCGAAGCAGAAAGAGTTCATGGCGATCCCGCTCGTCCTCGTGATCCTGGGCGTGCTCTTCGTGCTCTTCGCGGCGGCCCACGCCGGGCTCTGGGCCTGGCTCCTCGTCGGGGCGATCGGCCTCGTCGTCTGCGCACTGCTCGTCGCACGCGTCGCGAGGAACCATCGCCACCCGGCCGTCTCGGAGGCGCCGCCGGCCCTGAGCCCATCGGACGACGGCTCGACCCACCGTGTGCTCGTGGTCGCCGGCGGCACGGGCAAGCCGGACGCCCTGCGAACTGCGATCGGCGAGCACGCGAACGGGAAAGGCGTCGAGGCTTTCGTGGTCGCGCCGGCGCTGGGCTCCCGGCTCGCTCGCTGGACCGGCGATCAACAGGACTACGACCAGGCGACGGAGCACCTCGACGGGACGTTGCGCGCACTCGAGGAGATCGGTGTCCGCGCTCGCGGGCGCATCGGCTCGAAAGACCCGATCCAGGCGGCCGACGACGGCCTGCGGGAGTTCCCGGCCCATCAGGTCGTCCTGGCGGTTCACTCGGGTGACGACCAGAAATGGCTCGAGGCTGATGCGGTCGATGCTGCACGGGAGCGCTACGACGTCCCGGTCACGCTGATCGTCGTCGATCCCTCGTAGCCGTCGACTAGTGCGGCATCCGGCTGACCGAGGTGTCGTAGACCGGTAGTCCCTGCGTCGCCGGCAGGGCTCCGCCTCGATAGGCCGGACCATGGTCGCCGGAGCTCGTCGCGACCACAGCGCCGGCCACGGCGACGAAGACGACGGCGAAGCCGGCCGCGGTGCGCTGGAGGGTCAGCGCTGCCCTGCGCGGCAGGCGGTCGTGCCGGAGGACCGCCGTGATCGAGTGCAGCTCGCGCCGGTGCTGACGGCAGTCGGCACAGACCATGGTGTGGGCGCGCAGTCGAAGGGCCGATGGGCGTGAGAGCTCGTTGTCGAGCTCCGGCGACATCTGCTCGCGGGCGCGATCACAGCTCGACTGGGAAAGAGAGCGAACCATCAGATCTAGAGACGAACAGGTGCCCTGCTTGGTTTGAGGCGCAGGTCGTTCAAGTGTAAATTTTCGGGTCGGAACGCAACAAACCCGACAAGGTCGCGTCTCAAGGTGCACCGTGCCGCTCGAGCAGCCCGACCCGGCGATCCTCAAGGCGGCGCAGCGCGGCGATGAACAGGCGTTCGCGTGGATCTTCGAGGCCTATCGCCGCCCGATCCACAGCTACGTCAGCCGGATGCTCAACGACGACCTGGTGGCCGAGGACATCACCCAGGAGATCTTCATGCGCGTGCACCGGTCGCTCGCGCGCTTCGACCGGAGATCGCTCTTCACGAGCTGGCTCTTCCAGATCGCGAAGAACCGGATCGTCGACGAGCACCGTGCGCGCGCCCGCCGTCCGACCGGGAAGCTCGAGCCCGACGGACTATCGGCCGATCCGCGGAGCGTCGAGCCCAACGGGGACACACGCGAGATCGTCTCGGCGATCTGGAAGGCGGTCGCGATGCTCGACAGCCGTCTGAAGAACGCGCTGCTCCTGCGCGACGTGGCGGGCCTGTCGTACCTCGAGATCGCAGAGGTGCTCGAGATCGACATCGGCAACGTCAAATGGCGGATCTTCAAGGCCCGGGAAGCCGTTCAGAACGAGCTCGCCGTGGCCGGGCTCTCACCGAGCTATCGCGCCCCCGATCTTGCTCGGGCAACTCGCAAGACCGCCGCTGCCGCGACGAGCTGAGCGGCGGCGAGCCGCGGGGACGGACGCCGCGCGCCGCAGAGCCGAATGCCCCTTCCGGGGGGGGGGGGCTGCGCAAACCGTCGTCGATGTGTCCCTTCGAAGCGACACCCCATTCGTTGTTGTTCGCCTCCGGAGGACGCCTTGCCGAGAGAGCGTATCTCGACGGCGCCCCATTCTCGCCGACCGGCGCGCTGACGAGGTTCTCGCCGGGAACACACACGCTGACGTACGAGGATCGCAGCGACTGCACGAGCTCCGGCTTCCCGGTGCACGTGCCCGCCCAGGAAGCGGTCCTGATCCCGTTCGCCCTGCCGTAACAGGCCGACTCCCCCGCTCGACGGAGGCGGCCGCTGTGGCCGCCTCCGTCGAGAACCGTCACGCCGCCGCGCAGCTCACGTCGGGATTCCACATCGAGAACATCCCGCTCGGATTGTGTTTCCAGATCCACGCGTGGAGCGAGTAGAAGGCCGGCAGGCCATACCGGTTTCCGGCCGGCGTGAAGTTGAACTGCTGACCGAAGAGCGACGGCGGCGCGCTGTGCGCCGCGTCCCAGTCAGCCTGGAAGACGACGTACTCGAGCGCGACGAGACGAAGCTGTCCATTCGGCTCAGGCTCGTACACGACCGCCTCGGGCGTCGATGCGTCCACAGCTCCGTCGCCGACGAGACTGCCTTTCACGTAATGGATCCCCATCGCGCCCGGCGCCATGCCCGGCATGGGGGCCATCTCGATGCACGCGATGCCCTTGGCGTCCGTGAACAGGCCGTAACCGTCAGCCTTGGCGACGGCGATGCTGTGATAGCGGACGGTCCCCAGGACCGCGTCTGCGAGCGCCGACCGCGAGCGGCCGTTGCCGGAGTCGGCTGCGGCGGTGCTGATGATCCCGAAGGCCGCGACGGTCGCGCCCACGAGCGCCACGGCGAGCCAATGCTTGAACGTCATGCTTACCCCCTGTTCGTGCTGATCAACGGTTGAAGTACGGATCGAGCACGCTCACCTGCGTGATCCGGTCCACCGGGAAGTCGTTACGTGCCGCCGTCGCTCTGATTGCTTCCGGAGTCGGTGCGTCGTAGACGCAGAACGTCTTCTTCTTGTCCTGGCTCACATATGAGTGGAGCCAGGTCACGCCTTCGTCGGCGTTCTTCGCGACGACGGCGAGGCACCGCTCCGCACCCTGCGCTTCGGCGGGGATGTGAAAGCCGTCCGAGAACGTTCGTTCTACGACATAGCGCGGCATTTCGCCTCCTCCCGGTGGTTTTCTCGAACCGAGCTTCGACCGTACGAGGACCGCGGCGAAAGCGAATGAGCCGAACTACTCAGGTTGCGCCGGAGGCGCTACTCAACTTTGGCGATCAGCCCGAGCCGGTCGGCCGTGGCTGCGGCCTGAACCCGGGTGCGGACGTTCAGCTTGCGCAGGATCGCGGCAACGTGATTGTCGACGGTCCGCTCGGAGAGAACGAGGCGCCGCGCCATCTCTTTCGTCCGGAGACCCGCGGCCACCAGTTCCAGTACCTCCAGCTCCCGTGCCGTGAGGTTCGCCGCATTCACCCGGGAGGCCGCACGCGGACCGCGAGGCAGGCTGCGAGCCCCGCGTCGCCGGAGACGTCTCGCGACGATCGCCGCTGCGGGCTTGGCCCCGAGCAGCTGCAACTGCTCGAGCGCCGCTCGCAACGGACGTTCCTCGTCGGCGTCCGCGAGCGCGAGCGCCGTCTCGTAGGGGCAGCCGAGCTCGCGCCATGCGTCCGCCGCCTGGTGCCAATCGCCGGCGAGTTGCAGGGCGTAAGGCGCCGCAGCTCCTTCCGTGCTGCCGGGGGCCAGACCCTGCCGACGGCGCCAGTCGGCGAGCTGCCCGATCAGCCAGGTAGCGCCGCGGTCCCGCGCCAGGTCGAGTGCACCGTGATCCTCGTCATCCCGTTCGCCGAGCAGCCACGCGATCTCGGCGCGGGCCGCCGCCACGGGGCCGAGCCGCCCGATCTCTCCCGTCGGCGCCGCCAACGCCCATGCGTCGTCGAGCAATGCGCCGTGACCAGGGTCGCCGCGTCGCGCTCGCACGAGCGCGAGGACGACGAGCGCGTTGATGCGCGGCGAGGTGGAGGTGCGCGGAATGCGAAGCACCGCAGCCGCCGCGTCGGCGGCTTCCGCCCAGCGCCCGCGGTCGAGCTCGTAACGGGCGCTGTCCGCCAGCAGATACAGGCGGCACAATTCGTGGCCGCGCTCATTGCAGAAGGCGAGGCCGGCGCCGAGGTATTCCGCTGCCGCCTCATGGAGCCGGGCGCCTACGGCCCGGCCGGCGAGCAGGGCGTAAGTCCGCGCGACCTCGCCGTCGAGCCCCGCACGCTGCCCGCGCTCGAGACTCTCTCGGAGCTTGGAAAAACCCGCCTCATCGGCTGTGACGAGACCGAGTGTGCCGAGCGCATGGACTGTCACCTCCTCGTCGCCGAGGCTCTCGCCGAGCGACAACGCACGGCTTGCCCAGGCAAGCGCCTGCGCGGTGTCCCAGCTACCGGACTGCCTGTCCGCCGCCGCGCAGTAGGCAAGCCCGAGCTCATGCCCGGGCGGCAGGCGCTCCAGCAGTGCAACGGCGTCATGAGCCGCCGCCGAGGCCTCCGTGGTACGCCCAGGGCACCAGAAGAACTCCGAGAGGAAGCGAAGCACCGCACCTTCCCCCGGACATCACCGATGGTTCGCCGATGCTTCAGAGCCTCCTGAAGCGCGGCGATGCCTTCGTCGTATGCGTCCGTGACGAAACACTCCTGCGCACGACGCTCGAGCAGTTCCGCTCGCAGTCCCGGCGCGAGGACGTCACCCGCTTGCAAGGCGCGCGCGTAGTGCGCGGCCGATTCACGGTGCGCCCCGCGCGAGGCTGCATAGCGCGCAGCCTCCGGCGCGAAGCGAAGCATCGCCTCCTGGTCGCCGGCGCCGTCCGCATGGTGGACGAGACGTGCGAGATTCGATGCGGCGGCGGGCGATTGCCGGAGTGCACTCAGAGCCTGTTCGTGGAGCGCCGCCTTCCGATTCGGGGCGATCGACTCCGCGACGGCGCGGCGCACGAGCTCGTGACGGAAGCTGACACTGCCTGTCTGCGCCGCGAGCAGCCCCGACACGAGGCACTCGTCGAGGTGAGCGAAGGAATCGCCGGTGACCGCCTCGAGCAGCCAGAGCTCGGTCGGCGGAGAAATAACGGCGGCGGCCTCGAGGATGTCTCGCGCGGTGGCGGAGAGTCGAGCGGCGCGCGCAAGGACGGCGTCGCGGATCGTGTCCGGGATCTCATCCCCTTCCGCCGCGAGCGACTCGATCACGAAGAACGGATTGCCGCCGGTCTTCCGATAGAGCTCCACCGGATCGACCGAATGAGGTGCTGCGAGTTGCTCGACCGCCTCCGGCGAGAAAGGCACCAGTCTGATGCGCGTGATGTCCCGACTCGTCGCGAGCTCGCCGACCACGACGCGAAGGGGATGCGAGGCCTCGAGCTCGTCGTCTCGATAGGTTGCTACGACCAGAACCGGCGCTCTGTCGACCCTCCTCGTGAGCAGCCGGATGACGTCCAGTGTCGCCTCGTCCGCCCAGTGCAGGTCCTCGAGGGCGAAGATCGTCGGAGCTCCGGCACGCACGTCGCGGAGCAACGCCGCAACGACCTCGTGCGGCATCGCCTCGCCTGCGACGACGGCGGCGAGTTCGCCTCCCGAATCGTCGGCGACCGCAACGAGCGGTCCGAGCGGTCGAGGCGTGAAGAGTGGGTCGCAACCACCCACCAGCAACCGGGCCCGCCCCGCGTGCCGGTCGCAGAACTCCCGCAGGAGGCTCGTCTTCCCGACGCCGGCCTCTCCTCGGATCAGGACGACATGGCCCCGCGCGGTGCGGCGTACCGCAGTCAGCCGGTCGTCGAGCATCGCCAGTTCATCGACCCGCTCGAGGAGCGCGCCCGGCAGGTCGTAGGCGGTCGCATCCGGCGCCGACGCCATCACCCGATCATGGCAGGGAAGGCCCACGGTTGCCAGCCGGCAACGCCGCGCGTCTTCTCCGCCCTCTCGCGCCGCCCCATGACCTGGCGAGGTTGCTTCGGTCAGGCGGTGATCGGTGCGATCCAGGTGGCATTCCAGGTATCGCGGTTGACGTTCCCCGTGACCGCGAGTCCCTTCTCCTTCTGGAAGGCCTTGCAGATGCGTTCGCTCGGCACGTCGTAGGTGCCGTTGACTGCGATGTGCCAGCCGCGGCGCGCCATCTGCCGCTGCCAGATCTCGACTGCGTGCCCGGTGCTGCCGGCCTTGAGCGCACGCTCGAATGGAGGCGCGACAGGTGCCCCGCCCCAGAAGTCGTCGGCCGTCTTCGAAACGTCGATATCGCGGTGGGCGTAGATGCTCGGAAGCGTCTCGGGATGGTCCGAAGATCCCCATTGCGTCGCATCGGCGGTGCCGGTCACGCCGAAGCCGCACGCAGCCGAGCAGAGGTGCTCCTTGCCTGTGTAGTGAGCGGTCCAGATCCGGACGTCCGCACGGGCGATCCCGGCCTCTCTGAGCGAGCTCATGATCTCGCCCCAGTGCGAGACGGAGAAGTAGAGCACCGGACGCCAGACGCCCGCCGCGAGCCGCCCGCTCGCCCACCGGCCGGCGTGAGGATAGGACATGTCACCCGGCTCGAAGTCCCCGGTATTGCCGATCCCGGCGCCGCTCACGTCGATCTCGAGGAAACGCAGACGCGGGAACTGCCGTCGAGCGAGGTTGTAGTTCGCGTAGGAGCCGTTCCCGTACGCGGCGATCGCGTCGAACCTGAGGCCGGTGAAGTTTCTGGCCGGGTCGGCGGCCGTGTCGAACATCGTGCCCATAGTCACTTGACCCTATCGCCCGGAGCCACGGAGCTCAACCAGCCGCGGCCCGGAAATCGGGGACGAAGCGGAGGCGGGGCGTGACCGAATGTCGTGCTCATCGGCTGATCCTGGCGCCTCGCCCGTTCACCCCGTGAAGGTGATGTGACCGTCGGGCGGCTCGCGATGAACCGGTCTCGGAGGCGAGCCCTATCAATGCATCGCCCAGTCGCATAGCGCGCCGGTAGGGCACGCATGGGCCAGAACCGGGCCGGCTCTCCCTTGCACCGGCCGCGTAGCATTTGCTCGGGTGAGCGAGCTCCGCATCCGGGCGACCGACTTTCTTGCGCGCCAAGCGCGCCTGCTCGAGCAGCGCCTCTACGCGACCCTGTTCGAGGGCGCTCCAGCCTCAGGAGTGCTTGAGGCGCTGCGTGGCTACCAGAACGAGGACGGTGGGTTCGGCCACGGGCTCGAGCCGGACAAGCGCTGCCCGGCGAGCCAGCCGCTCGACGTGCAGGTCGCGCTCGAGACGCTTTTCGCCGCGGGTACGAGTGACGCGGCGATGCTGCAGCGGGCGTGCGACTACCTCGCCGCCGTGGGATCGGACGGCGGCGTCCCGTGCGTGCTGCCGTCGATCGCCGCCTACCCGCGCGCCAACCACTGGGGCGACGGCGACTTCCCGCCCGGCCTGAACCCGACCGCGGCGATCGCTGGGCTGCTCTATGCGCTCGGCGTCGATCATCCCTGGCTCGACGCGGCCACCGACTTCTGCTGGCGCGAGCTCGACCACGGTGTGCCGCACGACGCCCACGGGCTCGCGGTGACGTTCGGCTTCCTCGAGCACGTTCCGGATCGCGAGCGCGCCGAGGCGCTCGTCGGTCCCGTCACCGCGCAGCTTCCGGACGCGCAGTTGTATCTCGCCGACGCCGACGCCGAGGGCTACGGCCTCACGCCGCTCGCCTTCGCCCCCACACCCGACAGCCGCTGGCGGCAGCTGTTCGACGACGCCCAGATCGAAGCGCACCTCGACCGCCTCGAGCGCGACCAGCAAACCGACGGCGGCTGGCCGGTGACGTGGGAGCCGCCGAGCGAGGCGTCGCGGCTCGAGTGGCGCGGCATCGTGACGCTCGGCGCTCTCCGCACTCTCACCGCCTACGGCCGCCTCGGATGAGCCAGGCGGCCGTCCAGGTGTTTTCTCGGAAACGGAGCGGCCCCGGAGTCGAACCGAAGAGACGATTTGAGCCTGCGCGCCGGTTTGTGCGCCAACGAGGTAGCGATCGAGCAGTTCCGCTGCTTCGTTTTCGTTGCCGGGCATGAGGTGTCCGTAGCGATCGAGGGTGATCGTGATCGAGGCGTGGCCCATATAGGTCGAGATCGCCTTCAGGTTAGCGCCGGCGGCTACCGACATGGATGCGTAGGTGTGGCGAGCGTCGTGGAGCCCGATCCGTTCGAGCTTCGCGCGAGCAGTGAAAGGAACATCGAAGACCCGACATGGCGCCGAGCCCCACCAATGCATCGCCCAGCGCATAGGGCACCGGTACGGCACGCATACGGCAAGACTACTTGCGCCGCCCCCTGTTTCGCAACGCTGCCGAGCCCGGGCTCGACGACCCGGGCGGCTAGTGGAGCAGCGGGGCCTCCCCGGCGGAAGCCGCACGCCGGCAGGGACTCAAACACGGGAGGCCAGGCGGCGCGTGTGCCTCAGCGTGGCTGTTGGACTACTGCGATCGGTTGAAGTCCCGATTCGCTGAACGTTTGATGCCCCAGATCGTTGGGCCTTACCACTACCGGCACTGCCGATTTGAATCGGTAGAGCCTGAACGTATTGCCGTGCTGCAAGCTGACGAGCCGGAATCGCTTTGGAACGGTTCCTGCCGGGAGGCTACTGCTAGTGGTGAACACGTCTATTTCGGAGACCTCGCGTCCGTTCCTCGGCAGGTCTTCTAGTGTGCTTTGGTAGTGCTCAAGGATTTTCCGCCAACGCGGAACAAAGATCAGTATCCGGTTTCTTGCGGGCGAGCTAAGTCGCTGTGAGATTTGGCGGACATCCGGCCTTCTCATCGAAGAAGCCTTGAAGCTCATCACCGTAAGTACGATGCCAGCAATAACCAGAGCGATCGCGCCACTCATACCAAGCCGATCGCCCCTTCGGCAGCCAAGCCCGGCAGCTAACACTACCGCGATTAGCGGTACGATCGGGATCAGGTTCTTGTGGAGAAAGTAGTCCTTGTGAGTCAGTACACCGAGCAACGGCAGCGCGACCGTGACCACCGCGACTAGTCCAGCTATTTCAGCCGCCCGACGCTCGTCCATGGCTGCCCGTTCGATTAACAGGAACCCCGCGATGACGATGGCTGCAGCGATAACGATGGCGAGGAAGCCGCACACGGCGAGGATGGAGTGCGGGAGTGTGCCTTTGAAGGTCGCGCCGAAGGTGAACGTCTCGGCTGTTACGCGCATTCTCTGCAGAAGACTGCTCGCGCCGATCCAGTCCACGTGCCCGCCACCGGCCTGATGTCTGGCGAGCAGAAGAAGCGGGATCGATACCAACCCAACCGCTGCGCTCGCCCCTGCGAGCAATCGGCGTGAAACGCCGTAGACAGCGAGAACGATAACTTGCCCCAGCCACGGGAAGAGCGCGAAATAGTGAGTCGAGATCGCCGCGAACGACGCGGCCGCCCACAACCCAAGTCTTCGTGGAGTCGGGTTGTCGAATCGCCCGAACACAGCACAGCATCGCCACCGTCGACAGGAGAGCGAAGAGTGCGTAAGCTCGCGCCTCTTGTGAGTAGAAGACTAGGTACGGACTGGTCGCGACAATCGCCGCCGCCACGAAACCGACACGTCGTGACGTGAGCGTCCGACCGACTGCGTAAACCATCGGGACTGTCGCCATTCCAGCAACCGCTGACAACGACCTCAAGCCAACCTCACCGGTCCCAAAAATCCGTGCCCAGATCCAGGCCAACCCGTAGTAAAGCGGCGGCGTCGACTCCGAACGGGCAACCGCGTGAAGCATCTGCGTGAACGAACCGTGGATGACCGACAGCGTCCACGCTTCATCGAAATCGTAACTCTGCAGCCCCAGCGTCCCGAAGCGAAGGATTCCAGCCAGCGCCGTAATCGCGCAGACCTCTATCCAGGTTCGGTGGCTTAACCCCAACCCCCTACATGGCCCGCCTCGGTTTCCCGCCGCTGACCTAACAGCAGTTCATCGACTGACATTCGCGGGGAATCCTAAGCTCCCTCCGGTCACGCTCGCCTCAAAAGGTACCGCCACGGTGCCTGGGAGGAACGCGGGGTACAGGTTGTCGGCTTCGGAATGAGGCCGGCGAGAGTAATCCGGGTTGCGGAGTAGTCTCGCCGTGTGTCGACCGTGCAGGAGGCTCTCGCAGCCGCGAAGGCGCCTTCCACTATCAGCGTCAGTGCCGACTCGTTGCTTTGCGTTCTGGCCTCCGGTTGTCGCCTGGTGCGCGGCGACCGCGGCGATCGTCTCGTTGTGTCTGGTTCAGGGGTGGGCGCCATTCGCGGCGAGCAAGACGTGGTCGCGTGCCGACTCCTTTTGGTACCTACGCATAGCCAGGCATGGGTACACGCTTGTCCCTTGCGGCTCGGTATCTGGCGCTTCCGCTTGGTGCGGAACCGCCGGCTGGTTTCCTGCCTATCCGTGGATCGTCGCCTTCTTTGGCCATCTAGGTCTTCCGCTTGCGCCGACCGCCCTTCGTCTGGTCTCTGGCTTCTGGAACGCCGGCCATTTGGCGGCGATGCCGTCGCGAGGTCGCGCGGCTCGCTGCTCGCGATCGCTTATGCGGCGGTCGCCCCCGGAATCGTCTTTTGCTACGCGGTGTATCCGCTCTCTTTGCTCACGTTCTTCAGCGCCGCGTTCTTGTTGCTCCTGGGTAGAAGGCGGTACTTGCTCGCCGGTCTGGCCGCTGGCTCGCCGCGCTCAGTTATCCGCTCGGGATCGTCGCGGCGGCAGCGGGGGCCGTGTGGTTGCTGGCCGACCGCTCTTCTTCCCGAATCGGACGAGTTCGCGCAGTGGCGATGGTGGTGCTCCCAACCATCATCGCCGGAGTGATCTTCGTGGTGGATCAGCGGTTTGAGACAGGGCGATGGAACGCTTACTTCCTGGTTCAGCGTAAATACGGCCACCATCTGCGCGATCCACTTGCGGCTGTCGCCGACGCCGTGCAGGGACTGGGCCACGGTCGACTTCTCCGGGGTTACCACGTAATCGAAAGCCAGACGTTGCTGGTTACGTTCGTGCTTGCCTGCGTGGTCATCGAGTTGATCGTGCGGCACCGATCCGCCACCCGGTTCGACGCACTCGTTGCGCTCTGGCGCTCGGCACCTGGTGCATGGCTGATGCAAACGAACGTCTCGATCTGCGGGGCGAAGCAGCTCTCGTCCCGCTCGCGCTTCTTGTCCGCCGACTACCGAGTCCTCTGCGGCTGCGATCACCGTGACAGCGTTCGTCATCATGATCGCCATGACTCGGCTGTACCTGAACAACCACCTGAACTAGAACTCCCGGGCCACCTTCGATGTTGCGCGCCAGTTGCGCGCCAAGTGCGCGCCAACCAGGAGCGGACTTCCAGCGGATCACAGCGGATGACCAACGTCGAAGCTCGAACGCACAAAACCCCGCATCGCCACAGGGTTTCACGCTTACGGAGCGGCCCCGGAGTCGAACCGAGCCAGCCTGGGGCTGCCAGACCTGACGGGTTTTGAAGACCCGCTGGGGCACCGGCCCCCGCCGCTCCACGAAGACGGATCGTAGGCGAGGAGGTTTGGTTCGGCCGATCCGGGAGATCGCTGATGGCAGAGAACCACGACAGTGGGATGCTGGTGGATCGGTCGACCAAAGGAGGAGTCATGGAGCTGCAAGAGCTCATTTCGGGCGCGCGCGATGCGGTGAGCGTCAAGCGCGTGTACGGCGACCCCTACGAGAAGAACGGGCTCACGGTGATTCCGGCGGCGACGGTTCGCGGTGGCGGCGGCGGTGGGATGGGCGACCACGAGGGCGTCGATTCCGGCGGAGGCGGGGGCTTCGGCCTCATGGCCCGCCCGTCCGGGGCGTGGATCGTCGAAGAGGGGCGCGCGACTTGGAAGCCGGCCGTCGACGTGAACCGGATCGTGCTCGGCGGCCAGGTGATCGCGTTGACCGCGATCCTGATGACCGGCCGCATTCTGCTCGCACACTCACGGCGTCGGCGCTCGCTGCTCGATGTCGTCACGTTCCTGCCGAAGCTTCGCCAACTGCAACGGCGGCTGCCGAAGGCTGTCCATTAGCCGATTCGCGAGTCTCACCTTGCGGGCGCCGAGTCGTTCGGATCAGGACGGCGAAGAACGGCTCGGTGCCCGCAACGTCTCGCAGCCGTCGTTAGCGCCGGCGCCGCAGTGTCCGCACGTCGCCCCGCCGCAGCGTCAGCCCGTCCGCGTCGTAGCGTTCGAGCAGGAGCTGGGCGGTGCGCCTGCCGACGCCGAGCGCGTCGCGAAAGCCGGCGAGCGTGATCGGATCGAGCGTCCGTCAGCAGCCACGCGGCCTCGGTCGTAGAGCGCGGGCGACACCGGCGTACCCGTCGCCGACTCGCCGGAGGCGGCCCTCGTCCTCGAGGAAGCCGGCGAGCTGCTTGTCGTCGACCTTGACGATCTCCTCGTGGGCGAGCCGCTGCTCGAGCTCGGCGGCGGCGTCTGCGCGCTCGCCGAGCGCGGCGCTCGCGCCCGGCAGGTACGCCTTTGCGCCGCGGCGCTCGATCTCGAGCAGGTTCTGGACGTGCGGCGCCCACGGCTCGCTGGGGAGGAGCTCGGCGAGCGGCAGCCCGGGATCGAGCGGGTTCGTGCGGGCGCGCTCGGCGAGCCGCGCGTGCACGCCGGCGCGCAGGCCCGGCAGCCACTCCTCCGAGAACACGTGCTCGCCGGCACGCGCGAAGCGACGCGAGCCCGCGGGCGAGCTCGGCGGGCGGGAGGATGCCTCGCGCCTGCAGCTCGCGGCCCGTCACCGGCTCGTGCACGAGCGCGGCCAGGATCTCCTCGGGCGAGCCGCCGTCGAGCAGCTGCAGCCGCTCGCGGCATCGAGCCGCCGCGGGGGCGCAGGGTCGAGCACGACGCCGCCGCCGACCGTGGTCTCGGTCCGCAGCACCACCCGGTCACCGCGGGCGGCGACCACCGGTGCTGACGAGCCGGAGCTGCGCGTACTCGCCGTCGCGCGCGATCCGCGCGGGCACCGCGTTCGTCCCGATGTGCACGGTCGCCGCCGCAGGCAGATCGGCTCGTCCCGCTCGAGCCGGATGTCGAGGCGGTACGTGACGGGGTAGTGGCCGGGCGCGACGAGCACGTCGCCGCGGCCGATCTCGCTGCGCTCGAGCGTCGGCAGATTGACCGCGACACGCTGGCCCGGCTCCGCCTCGCTCGACGGCGGTGTCGTGCACCTGCACGCTGCGCACGCGCACGACGCGGCCCGCAGGCTCGAGGCGCAGCAGGTCGCCGGCGGCGACGCGGCCCGACCAGAGCGTCCCCGTCGCCACCGTCCCGATTCCCGGCAGGCTGAACGAACGGTCGACGTACAGCCGCGTGCCGCCGCCGTCGTCGCGCTCGCTCGACGGCGACCCGGGCGAGTGCGGCGCGCAGCTCGTCGAGACCCGCACCGGTCTTCGCCGAGACGGCACGACCTCGGCGCCGGGCACGAGCTCGCGAGCCTCGTCGACCGCGAGCTGCAGTGTCTCGGCGTCGACGGCGTCGGCCTTGGTCACGGCGACGACGCCGCGGTCGACGCCGAGGAGGCGCAGCACGGCGAGGTGCTCGTGCGTCTGCGGACGCGCACCCTCCTGCGCGTCGAGCACGAGCAGGAAGAGGTCGATGCCGGTGGCGCCCGCGATCATCGTCCGGACGAACCGTTCGTGCCCCGGGCACGTCGATCAGCGATGCGCGCCGGCCGTCGCCGAGGTCGAGCGGCGCGTAGCCGAGGTCGATCGAGATGCCACGCTCCTGCTCCTCGGGCAGGCGGTCGGTGTCCTTGCCGGTCAAGCGCCCGGACGAGCCACGTCTTGCCGTGGTCGATGTGGCCGGCGGTGCCGACCGTCAGCGGCATGCGCGAACCGCGGCGGCGACCTCGTCGATCTCGTCGTCCGCCGAGCGTGCGGCAGTCGAGCAGCAGCTTGCCGTCGCGGACGATCCCGATCACCGGCGGCTCGTGCAGCCGCAGTCGGGTCGCGAGCTCCTCCTCGACGGCGCACGCGAACGACGGAGCTCCGTCAGCGGCAGCGCGCCGCCGCCGACCCGCGCGACCGTCTCCTCGACCGAGCCGCCGACGAGGCCGGCGAGGCGCTCGGCGCGCAGCCGCACGTCGCGCTGCGTCCTCGTGCAGCATGCGGAGCACCGGCACCTCCCGCCGCGCCTGCTCCGGGTCGAGGTAGAGCAGCAGCGTCCCTTCGAGCGCCGCGAGGCCGAGCTTGTCGATCCGCAGCGCGCGGTGCAGGGGATGGCGCCGCAGGCGGTCGACGAGGTCGGCGCGACCGACGACGACCCCGGCCTGGGGACCGCCGAGCAGCTTGTCGCCGCTGAAGCAGACGAGGTCGGCGCCGTCGGCGAGCGAACCGCCGCGCGGTCGGCTCGTCGCCGACGTCGACGAAGACGCCGGAGCCGAGGTCGTCGAGCAGCGGCAGGCTGTGCGCGCGGGCCACGGCGGCGAGCTCCTTGCACGACGGGCGCTCGGCGAAGCCGACGACGCGGAAGTTCGACTGATGCACGCGCAGGAGCAGCGCTGTGTCCGCGCGTCACGGCGCGCTCGTAGTCGGCGGCGCGCGTGCGGTTCGTCGTCCCGACCTCGACCAGGCGCGCGCCGGAGCGCGCGAGCACGTCGGGGATGCGGAAGCCGTCGCCGATCTCGATCAGCTCGCCGCGCGAGACGAGCACCTCGCGTCCCTCGGCCAGCGCGGCGAGCGCGAGCAGCATCGCGCCGGCGTTGTTGTTGACGACGATCGCCGCCTCGGCGCCGGTCAGCCGGCGCAGCAACGCGGCGACGTGATCCTGCCGCGACCCGCGCGCCCCTTCGGCGAGGTCGTACTCGAGGTTCGAATAGGCCACGGCCGACCTCGACCGCGCGCTCGATCGCGGCGGCGGGCAGCGGGGCGCGGCCGAGGTTCGTGTGGACGATCACGCCGGTCGCGTTCAGCACGCGACGCAGGGCCGGCCGCCGCGCGGCCGCGAGCTCGTCGACGAGCCGCTGCGGCGAGGTCGCCGGGGTCGACGCCGGCGCGGATCTCCTCGCGTGCGCGGGCGAGGACGCGACCGCGCCGCCTCGACGGCCAGTGGATCGTCGCTGCGCGCGCGTCAGCTCGTCGACGGAAGGCAGGTCGCGCAGCTCCACGTTCAGCACGATTACGCGAGTGGGAAACGCTGCAAATGGGCCGTCTGACGACCCGCCGAAGTCGCTGCTTCACTGTCAGGGTGAAGCGCGCCGCTCTCGTCCTGCTTCGCCGTGGTCGCGCTGGCCGCGCTCGGCGCCGCCGTCGCGCGTGCGCTCGAGTACCGCGGGGCGGCCAAGCCGGGGGTGCGCGTGCTCGGGATCGACGTCGGCGGCGAAGTCGCGGGCCGAGATCGACGCCGTCGCTCGCGCGGTGGGCGAAGCTGCCCGTGACGATCCGCGCCGGCGGGCACTCCTACCACGTCCCTCGCGGCTGGCTCGTGTCGCGTCGACCGTGATGCGACGGCGACGCGTGCGCTCGCCGCAGGGTCGACGGTCTCGCTGCTCGTGCCGCACGACGTCGACGTCGCAGCCGGTGGTCGCACGCGCCCAGGGACGCGGCCGACGTGCTGACGGAGATCGCGCGTGCGGGACCGTCGCCCAGTCACCGCGACCGTCACCTTGCACGGGACGGACGCCGTCGTCACGCCCCGGCGCGGGTCGGGCGCAGCCTCGACAAGGTCGCGCTCCTGCGTCTGCTCTCCGACGACGTCGACGTCGTCGACGCGCCGTTCACGCCGGCGCGGCCCGCGATCCTCGACCCGCGGCGCGCAGCGCCGCGTCGCACGGCGAAGCTGCTGCTCGCCGCGCCCGTCGCGATCGAGTACCGCGGCGCGCGGCTCGGTGCGCTGACGCCGGTGCAGCTCTCGCATGCGCTGCAGATCAAGACGCGGACGCATCGGTTCGCCGTCGCGTTCGACGCCGAGCGGCTCGCGCAGGCCGTCCGCCCGCGGCTCGGCAAGTGGATCCGGCGCGCGCACAACGCGCAGTTCGCGGTCGCAGGCGACCGCGTGCGCGTGGTTCCGTCGCGGCCCGGGCGTGACGTCGACCCGACGCGGGTCGTCGTCGCCGTCACGAAGGCTGCGCACGGCAACCACGTCGCGCGACTCGAGCTCGGCGAGCGCGACGCCGAGCTTGTCGACCGCGAAGGCGCAGGCGCTCGGCATCCGCCGAGAAGCTCGTCTCGTACACGACGCAGATGGGCGAGTCGTCGTCGAACCGGATCCACAACGTGCATCTGATGGCCGACTTCATCGACGGCACGCTGATCGAGCCCGGCGAGACGTTCTCCTTCAACGACGTCGTCGGCGAGCGCACGGCCGAGCGCGGGTTCCTGGAGGGGCAGATGATCATCGGCTCGCTCGTCCTGCCGTCGATCGGCGGCGGCGTCTGCCAGACGGCGACGACGCTCTTCAACGACGCGTTCGAGCTCGGCCTGCCGATCCTCGAGCGGACGAACCACAACCTCTACCTCTCGCACTATCCGATCGGGCGCGACGCGACCGTGTCGTGGGGCGGGCCGGACTTCAAGTTCCGCAACGACCTGAAGCACGGGATCCTGATCAAGACCACGTACACCGACTCGACGCTGACGTTCACGTTCTACGGCACGCCCGAGCATCGTCGCGTCGTCGCGCACACGAGCCCGCAGGTGAACTGGAAGGGCCCGTCGATGAACTACGCCGTCGACCCGAGCGCGCCGCGCGGCTCGGTCAAGGTCGTCAGCGGCACGGGCGAGCAGGGCTTCGACGTCTCGGTCGACCGCAAGGTCTACACGGCCGACGGCAAGCTCCTGCGCAGCGACACGTTCCGCTCGCACTACATCCCGGACAGCCCGACGACGGTCTACGGCCCCGGCAAGACGCCGCCCGGCCCGTACATCGTCCTGCCCTCGACGTCTAGTGTTCGGTGTCGACACCGGGTGCCAGACACCTGTCGCAGCTACATCCCGGTACAGGTCCGGACGACGGTCTACGGCCCCGGGTAGACGTCCGCCCGGTCCGTACATCGTCCTCCCGACGACGTTCCCGTTGGTGTCTGATCAGGCACCAGTCGCACGACATCCCCGGCAGTCCGACGACCGTCGACGGCCCTGGTAAGATGCCGCTCAGGTCCGTACATCGTCCGTGCCCGACGTCGTTCTACTTCGCGTCCTCTTTCGTGTCCGACGCCTCGGGCCGTGTCGCGCAGCGCGCGCTCGTAGCAGGCGAGCACGAGCCGCACCGCCTCGTCCGGGTCGTCGGTCACGTGCAGCAGCTCGATGTCGGCCGGCGGAGATCATCCCGTCGGCGAGCAGCTCGACCTTGATCCAGTCGATCATCTCGCCCCAGTAGTCCGAGTCGAAGAGCACGACCGGGAAGTGGCGGATCTTGCCGGTCTGGATCAATGTCAGCGACTCGTAGATCTCGTCGAGCGTGCCGAAGCCCCCGGGGAAGATGACGAAGCCCTCCGAAGGGCGCACGAAGCAGACCTTGCGCGCGTAGAAATGGTCGAACGTGTGAGAGATGTCGAGGTACGGATTCGGATGCTGCTCGTGCGGCAGCTCGATGTTGAACCCCACCGACTCGCCGCCGCCCTCCTGTGCGCCGCGGTTCGCTCCCTCCATCACGCCGCCTCCGCCGCCGGTGACGACGGTCCACCCGCGCCTCGCCGAATTGCCGCCCGACCGCGCGTGCGTCCTCGTACGGCGCGCTGCCCGTCGCGACACGCGCAGATGCCGAACAGCGCAACGGCCGGGCGCTGGACCTGCGGCCACCTTCTCGAACCCGCCGCGGAGCTCGGCGGTGATCTTCGCGACCGACACCTCGATGTCGTTCGTCGGATCGTCGAGGATCTTGCGGTCGTCGTCATAGCGCTGTGCTGCGGGACGTGCGAGGCGACCATGCCGAGGACGAGGAAGACGGCGGTGCCGAAGTAGAGCGCGTAGATGACGATCGCCTTCCCCGGCCCGCCGCCCTGCGCGCAGGAAGCGCGCCGAGCGCCAGACGGCGCCGCCGTCGAAGATCCCGAAGGGGATCAGGTTGAACAGGTTGAGAAAGAACCCGAAGTACGCGAGCGCGAGCAGCAGGTTCGAGCCTTGCGACTTGCCGACCAGGTAACAGGCGAACGCCGCGGCGCCCCCGAGGATCGGGCCCGCGATCGCGACACGCGCCGTCTGCCACGGGTTGCCGCGGGTGTACTGCACGTACGCGCCGAGGAACGGGATGAACACCGGCAACTTCGGGTGCAGCCCTTCGCGCAGGGCCTCGAGGTAGTGGCCCATCTCGTGCAGCAGGATCAGCAGGACGAGCCCGACCGCGAACCACCAGCCCCAGATGAGCGCATAGGCGGCGACCGCGATGAAGATCGTCGAGAACTTGGCGAGCACGAACGACCACTTCGCCAGCGCGATCGCGCCCGCGATGATCGGGCCGATGAGCTTCTTCAGGCGCGCGCCCCAGTCGGTGCCCCGCGGCTGGATCGGCTCGTAGTCGCGGAGGTCGAGGTCGTCGTTCATGAGCCCCGCCCGATCCATTCCTCGCCGCCCGCGTAAACCTCTTTCTTCCAAAGCGGCACGCGCTCCTTCAGCTCGTCGATCGCGTCCTTGCACGCGGCGAGGGCGCCTGGCGATGGGCCGCGGAGACGGCGATCACGACCGAGGTCTCGCCGATCCCGACGCGTCCGACCCGGTGGTGGATCGCGATCGCGCGCAGCTCGTAGCGAGCCTGCAGGGCGTCCGCGATCTCTGCCATCACCCCTTCGGCCATGCCCTCGTAGGCCTCGTAGTCGAGGTGGTGACCGTCCGGTCGCGGGAGTGGATGCGGGTGGTGCCGGTGAACGTCGCGATCGCGCCGGCCTCGTCGTCGCGCACCTCGTCGACGACGCGGTCGAGCGAGAGCGGCTCGTCGCTGAGCAGGAACGCCCCGCCGGAGACCGGCGGGATCACCGCGACCTCGTCGCCGTCGGCGAGCGCCTGCTCGCGGGTCGCGTACTCCTTGTTGACCGCGTAGAGCAGGCCGTTCGGCTCGTCGCCGAGCCCGAGCGCGGGCCAGACGTCGGCAACGGTGGAGACCTCGATCTCGCGCTGTGCCCAGCCGGCACGCTCGCGGAGGCCGGCGAACAGGCGGACACGGACAGTCATCGTCACGAGCATACTTTCGGCGTGGCAGCCACCGACCGCCGCGAGACGGAGTCCGGGATCGAGGTGAAGCCGGTCTACACGGCCGCGGACGCGACGACCGAGCTCGAGCCGCCGGGCGAGTACCCTTACACGCGCGGCCCCTACCGCGACATGTACCGCGGACGGCCGTGGACGATCCGCCAGTACGCCGGCTTTGCGTCCGCGGAGGAGTCGAACGAGCGGTACCGCTACCTGCTCGCGCGCGGCCAGACGGGGCTCTCGATCGCTTTCGACCTGCCGACCCAGCTCGGCTACGACTCCGACGATCCCGCTCGCGCTCGGGGAAGTCGGCCGCACCGGGGTCGCGATCGACTCGCTCGCCGACATGGAGATCCTGCTCGACGGCATCCCGCTCGGCGATGTCTCGACGTCGATGACGATCAACGCGCCGGCCGCGCTCCTGCTCCTCCTGTACGAGCTCGTCGCCGAGGATCAGGGCGTCCCCGGGACTGCGCTGCGCGGCACCGTGCAGAACGACATCCTCAAGGAGTACATCGCGCGCGGGAACTACATCTTCCCGCCGCGGCCGTCGATGCGGCTGACGACCGACCTGTTCGCCTACTGCGCCGAGCGGATCCCGTCGTGGAACACGATCTCGATCTCCGGCTACCACATCCGCGAGGCCGGTTCGACGGCGGTGCAGGAGCTCGCGTTCACGATCGCGAACGGCATCGCGTACTGCACGGCGGCGGTGGAGGCGGGTCTCTCGCCGGATGACTTCGGTGCGCGGCTGTCGTTCTTCTTCAACGCGCACAACGACTTCTTCCAGGAAGTCGCGAAGTTCCGTGCGGCGCGCCGCCTCTGGGCGCGTGTGATGCGCGAGCGGTTCGGCGCGACGAACCCGAAGGCGCTCGCCCTGCGCTTCCACGCGCAGACCGGCGGCTCGACCCTGACCGCGCAGCAGCCCGAGAACAACATCGTGCGCGTCGCGATCCAGGCACTGTCGGCGATCGCCGGCGGCGCGCAGTCGCTGCACACGAACTCGTTCGACGAGGCGCTCGCGCTCCCGACCGAGCATGCGGCGACGATCGCGCTCAGGACGCAGCAGATCCTCGCGAACGAGGCGGGCACGACCGCGACCGCCGACCCGCTCGGCGGCTCGTTCTACATCGAGTCGCTCACCGACGAGCTCGAGGCGCGGGCGTGGGAGCTGATCGAGCGGATCGACGAGCTCGGCGGCGCGGTCGCCGCGGTCGAGCAGGGCTTCGTGCAGGGCGAGATCGAGAACGCGGCATTCCGCGTGGCAGCAGGATGTCGAGTCCGGCGAGCGGGTGATCGTCGGCGTCAACGAGTACGTCGCCGAGCCGGAGCAGCCGATCCAGCTGCAGTCGATCGACCCGGACGCCGAACGCCGCCAGCTCGAGCGCACTGCGCGCGTGCGCGCCGAGCGCAACGGCGACGTCGCCGCTTCGAGCCTCGCGGCCGTGCGCGAGACGGCGCGCGCGACCGACGAAACATGTTGCTCCCGATGCGGGCTGCGCTGCGCGCTCACTGCACGATCGGTGAGATCTGCGGCGTGCTCCGCGAGGAGTGGGGCGAGCACGACCGAGAACGCGCGCCGCGCTGACGGCGATGCGGATCCTGCTCGTCTCGCAGATGTATCCGGGGCCCGACGACCCGGACCTCGGCTCCTTCGTCGCGCAGGGCGAGCGCGCGCTGCGCGAGCGCGGGCACGAGGTCGAGCTCGCGGTGCTCGACCGCCGCGCAGGCGGCAAGGCGCGGTTCCTCGAGCTGCGCCGGCGCGTGCGGAGCGCCGGGCGGCCGGACGTCGTCTGGGCGCACTTCCTCGTGCCGGCCGGGCTCTTCGCCTCGGAGGTCGACGCGCCGCTCGTCGTCACCGCGCACGGACGCGACGTCCGCAACATCGGCGCGCTCCCCGGCGTCGCGGCTGCTGACGCGGCGCGTGGTGCGTCGCGCGGCCACCGTGATCGCCGTCTCGGAGTACCTGCGCCACGAGCTCGAAGAGCGTGTCCCGGAAGCGCGAGGCAAGACCGAGGTCGTCGACTCGGGCGTCGACCTCGAGCGGTTTCGCGCCGTCACCCCGGCGGCGGAGCTCGAGTCGCCGGCGTTCCTCCACGTTGGCTCGCTCACCGAGCGGAAGAACGTCATCCGGCTCGCCGAAGCATTCGCGACGGCTCGGCCGAGGCTCGCTCACCTTCGTCGGCGACGGCCCGCTCCGAGCCGCGCTCGAGGGCCGTGCCGGCGTGCGCATCGTCGGTCGCATCGCGCACGACGACGTGCCGGCCTGGCTCAGCGCGGCCGACGTCGTCTGCGGGCCGGCGCTGATCGAGCCGTTCGGGCAGGCGCTGCTCGAGGGAATGGCGTGCGGGCGTAGCGTCGTCGCGACTCGTGTCGGCGGCCCGCCCGAGTTCGTGCCGGACGATGCCGGCGTGCTCGTCGACCCGCTGGACGCCGCCGAGCTTGCGCGCGCGCTCGAGGCGGCGGCTTCGTTCCCGCTCACCGAACGAGGCCGCGCGCGCGCGCTGCCGCCGAGCACGACGTCAGGCGGCAGGCGGAGCGGGTGGAGGAGATCCTCCTGCGAGCCGTTCGAGATCGGCGAGCCTGATCTCGACGAGCGGCCCGACGCTCTCCTCGAGGCCGTGCTCCCGGGCGACTGCGAGCGCCTGCTCGTAGCTCTCGCGGATCTTCTCGGCGGAGACCCCCTGCTTGAGCCGGTTGTCTCCGGTCAGGAGCAGATCGTGGATCTTCTGCCTGGCCTCGTCGGTGTCCATGGCCGAATCATGCTCGACCGAGCCCGCGCGCGTGAGCTACCCTTCCGCCGCGATGCTGCCCGTCTTTGCCGTCCTCCAGGTCCTCCTCTGCGCCGCGCTGATCGGCCTGATCCTCATGCACTCGGGCCGGACGCAGGCCTCGGCGGCATGGGCTTCACGCCGCACCTCGCAGGGCGGCACGCACATCGTCGAGCGCAACCTGACGCGTGTGACCGCGGTCGTCGCGATGCTGTTCTTCCTGAACTCGATCGTGCTCTTCCGCCTGCTCAAGTAGCGCGAGGCTCTAGACTTCCGCCGCATGCAGCTGGTGGGCCTGCACCACATCACGTGCGTCTGCTCCGACGCGCAGCAGACGCTCGACTTCTACCGCGACCAGCTCGGCTTCACGCTGGTCAAGAAGACGGTCAACTTCGACGACCCGCACAGCTACCACCTCTACTTCGGCGACGAGGTCGGGCAGCCCGGGCACGCTGATCACGTTCTTCGAGTGGCCGCGCGCCGAGCCCGGCCGGCTCGGCCGCGGGACGCTCGAGTCGATCGGGCTCGAGACGCCGGCGGTCGACGGCGGAGGAGGAGCTCGAGGACCCGGACGGCCTGCGCCTGCGGCTCCATCCCGGCCGAGCGCCGCGCCTTGCGCGACGTCGTCGTGATCGGCAACCCCGATCTCTACGCAGGATTGTTCTCGCCCGAGGCGCCCGCTGCAGCTTCGCCGAGCCGGTCGAGGAGCCCGCGCTGATCGGCGCGGGCACGACGCACCACATCGCGTGGCGGCGTGCCCGACGACGCGGAGCAGCAGGCGTGGCTCGAGCGGCTTGACCGAGCTCGGCCTGCGGCCGACGCCGGTGCAGGACCGCAAGTACTTCGAGTCGGTCTACTTCCGCATGCCCGACGGCGTGCTGATCGAGATCGCCACCGACGGCCCTGGCTTCCTCGTCGACGAGCCGGCCGAGACGCTCGGCCAGGGACTTTCGCTGCCGCCGTGGCTCGAGCCGGAGCGCACGACGCTCGAGCGCGAGCTCACGCCCGATCGGCTGACGCGCGGCTACACTGCGCGCTCTCACGCGCTGGTGGCGGAATTGGTAGACGCGCTAGGTTGAGGGCCTAGTGGCCATTGCGGTCGTGGAGGTTCAAGTCCTCTCCAGCGCATCGAAAGCCGTCCCACGCGGGGCGGCTTGCTCTTCGTCGTGTGCCGGGTTGACGGCGTCCGCAGGAGTCTCTACCCTGATGGCGAACACACGTTCGTCCCCGCCATCGACGACCAAGGAGCCCGCGTGCTCACCGCCCGCCAACAGGAGATCTGGAACTACCTCGTCGAGTACGTCGACCGGCACGGCTATCCGCCGACCGTGCGCGAGATCGGCGAGCAGGTCGGACTGGCGTCGCCCTCGACGGTGCACGCGCACCTGGCGAACCTCGAGCGCGCCGGGCTCCTGCGGCGCGACCCGACGAAGCCGCGCGCCCTCGAGCTGATCGGCCGCGAGCGCCGCGAGGTCGGCGCCCGAGGCCGACGAGTCGGCTCGACGTCGCCTGCGGTTGCCGCTGCTGTCGGTGAGATCGCCGCCGGCGGCCCGTTGCTCGCCGAGCAGAGCATCGAGGAGTACCTGGCGATGCCCGCGTCGACGAAGGGCGACTTCCTGCTGCGCGTCAAGGGCGAGTCGATGATCGAGGCCGGCATCCTCGACGGCGACCTCGTGATCGTCCAGCGGGCGCAGGACGCGCGGAACGGCGAGATCGTCGTCGCGCTCGCCGGCGACGACGAGTCGCTCGACGAGGCGACGGTCAAGACGTTCTACCGCGAGCACGGTCGCATCAGCCTCCAGCCGGAGAACGCGAGCACTGGAGCCGATCTACGCACCGCACGTCCAGATCATCGGCCGGGTCGTGGGGGTCTTCCGCGAGCTCTAGCGATGAACGTCGCCTCCCTGCACCGGACGCTCGACCAGGAGCTCGCCGCGCTGCTGCGCGGCGCCTCGCTCGAGTGCCTCGCCTGCGGCGAGTTCGTCATGCACGCGCGGCGGCAGCGTCTTCTGTCCCGAGTGCGGCAGCCAGCTCGGCGACGAGGGCGCGCTCGGGCCGACTCGGCGTCCCGCACGCCGGCTGAGAGCTACGATCCGGCTGCAGGCCGGGTGACCGCGGCCGCCGCTCTTCTCGGCAGTGGGCCGTCGAGGAAAGTCCGGACACCGCAGGGCAGGACGCTGGCGCAAGCCAGGCGGCGAAAGCCGACGGAAAGTGGAACAGAAAGCACACCGCCTCCGGCGTGATCTCCGGAGACGCCGGCGGTAAGGGTGAAACGGTGGGGTAAGAGCCCACCAGCGTCCGCGGCGACGCGGCGGCTCGCCAAACCCCGTCCGGTGCAAGGCGAACAGGGCCCGTCATAGGCTGCCCGCCGAGGGCCCGGGTAGCTGCCGAGAGGGATGGTCACCCACGACAGAATCCGGCTTACAGGCCTGCTACCGAGAAAGCCCCGGCGACGGGGCTTTCTCTATGCCCAAACGTCGATGCCGAGTCCGGGATCGGTACCTGGTACGACCGGTACCAGGTACCTGACCTGTGAGGTGCGCAGGCGCCGATTCTCAGCCCGGTGTGCGTTCGCCGACCGTCGGACGGCGGCGCAGCGCGAGCAGCCCGGCGATCACCGGTGCGACGAGGGCGATCCCGATGAGCGCCACGGCCGTGCCGCCGACGAGCAGGCAGGCGATTCCGATCGCGAGGCCGAGCATGAGATTCCTCATGTCTGAGTCATCGGCCGGGGTCGCTGCCACTTGAACGCCGACCGTCCGTTCATGATTCGCGGCCACGGCTACAGTCCCTGGTTCAAGCGGCGCGAGGGGGTGGACGGTGTTTCGGGAAAACTGGCGTTCGCCGGCCTTCTGGCGCTGGTGGTGGCGCAACTCGGTGCCGGTGGAGGTCAAGCTCCCGCTCGCAGCCGCCTTCGTCGCGTTGCTGCTCGTGGGTGGGTATTTCGCAGCCGACCAGTTGAGTGGAGCCAGTGCCTCCAACGGTTCAGGTTCGTACGTCCTCGAGACGACGGTGCGGAAGGTCGTCACGGTGCGCGAGCACGGGAAGCTCGTCGTCAAGCGCGTGCCAGTCGTGATTCGCCGGAACGTCGTCCATTCGCAGACGTCGTACCAGACGGTGGTCAACACCAAGGTGGTGACGAGGAAGGGCGACGTGCAGCACGTGGTGAAGAAGGTGACTCAGCTACTGCCGGTAGAGCGAGTCGTGAAGGTGACCAACCAGAGCACGGTGGTCGTGAATCACACGGACACGGTGGTGCAACCGGTGACATCGATCGAGACGACCACCGTCACGCTTCCGCCGAGCACCGTCACCGAGACCGTGACCGTGGTCTCGACCGTCACGGTCACCGTCCCCGCGACGCCATAAGCGCGGCGAGCGGCGGCTGATGCGGAGGCTGGCGCGGATCGTCGGCGCGCTGCTCGTCGCTGCGGGCGTGCTGACGCTGGCCTGGGTGCTGGTGGTCTGGCAGTGGCAGGACCCGTTCACCGCGATCTACACCCACTTCGAGCAGGCACGGCTCGCGCACACCTACGAACGGCGGGCGGCGGAGTTCCACCCCCACCTCGCCCGTGCCGACCTCGTCTCGTCCGAGCGCCGCATCGCGGCCGATGCGCGGATCTACGGACGCACGCTGAAAGAGGGCGATCCCGTCGGCCGGTTGCGCATCGGTCGCATCGGTCTCAACATGATGGTCGTCCAGGGGACCGACGACTCGACGCTCAAGCGCGGTCCAGGCCACTACACCGGCTCAGGCCTCCCCGGTCAGGGGCGCCTCATCTATATCGCCGGTCATCGCACGACGTACCTCGCTCCCTTCGCGGACATCAACGACATCCGTGTCGGGGACTACGTCAGCTTCCAGGTGCCGTACGGCGACTTCACCTATCGCGTCACGCGGCACTATGTCGTCCCGGCGACCGCGCTCTCGGTGCTCCGTGACCACGGCTCGGAGGTCCTGCGGCTCCAGGCCTGCCATCCTCGTTTCTTCGCGACCCACCGCTACATCGTCGATGCGAGGCTCGTCTCGGTCAGTTCGACGGCGAAGACCGCTACGCGGTGACGACGATCGGCGTGCCGGCCGGGGCGAGCCGGAACAGTCGCCGCATCACGCTGTTCGCGACACGAATACAGCCGTGCGACGCAGCGCGACCGATCGACCAGGGCTCGTTCGTGCCGTGAATGCCGATCGGCCCGTCCTGGATCCATACGCGCTGCAGCACGTCCGAGTGCGCTGAGATCCCGAGGGCGGCGGGACCGAAGGGGCCGTTTGCGTCGGGAAGGTCGTAGCGTTCGTTGACGAAGTACCGTCCGCGCGGCGTCGGTGTCGCAGACGCCCCGACCGCGACGGGTGTTCGGAGCGCGAGCTTGCCCGAGCGGTACAGCCGGAGGCTCCGCTCGGAGAGGTCGACCACGATTCTCGAGCGCACCTGGTACGTGCGGACCGCCCATGCCCGCACCCAGCCGGACGTGCCGTTCGGCACGACTGCCAGCTGCACCCGATACCAGTCGGTGGCGCACCGGGCGCTCGAATGGACCCCGGTCACGCCGAGCACCTGTGGCAGGCCGTTCACGTCGAGCCGCCCGAGTTGCGTGACGACGCTCGAGCGGCCGCTCGGCTCGCGGTGAACCACTGCCGTTCGGGTGACCAGTGCCGCGTATGCGACCTGACTCGATCCGACGGCTTTCACGGCGTCGGTGCACCCCGTGGTCCCGCCGGCGAGTCGACGGGTGACCTGGACGCTCGAGATCAGATGCGGACCGAGCCCTGCGGGGTGGGCAACCTGGTGCGAGTCCTCGGACAGTTTGGCCGGCCCCCGAGTGCCCCGCTCCGCAACCCCGGCGAACATCGCGACGAGGACCGCGAGACCGGCGAGGCAGCCGAGCCATCTCAATCCTCTGGGGACACCGCGCAAGCCCTCGGCTGAAAACTGCCGACGCTTCATCCGCCAAATCGTACGTTGTCGGCAGCGTGCCCGTTTCGCTGCAGCGAATGTCACTTCTTTGGGGGATGCCACGCCCACGCCGCCCAACGATGATTTCACTGTTCTCCGAGGTTTCTGGAGGTCTGCGGCACGTGACAACTTGCGAATGCGGCGCACTGGTTGCGTCCTACGAACGTCTGACAGCGCTCTATCACGATCTCCTCGGCCAGGAGAGCCTGCCCGCGTTGCTCGAACGGGCGGCCGAAGCCGTGGCCGAGCTCGTCCCATGCTCTTCGCTTCTGATCGCCGAAGCCGACATCGAACAGCAGGTGATCGTCCCGCTCGTCGTGCGCGGCGCGTGGCAGGAGGAAACACTTCAGATGCGCCCGCGTTTCGGAGAAGGACTGATCGGCTGGGCGGCAGCGAACGGGCGGCCCGTGCTGGCGAACGAGGCCCACCTCGACGCGCGTGCCGGACAGGTGGCCGGAACCCCGGACGACGAGCCCGAGGCCGTCATGTGCTTCCCGCTGATCTCGGGCGGCGTGGTGGTGGGCGCCTTCAGCCTCTACCGGGAAGGCGAAGGGCAGTTCTTCCGCGACGAGGAGTTCGAGATGGCTCAGCGCTTCGCCGATGCGATGACGCTCGCCCTGGCGAACGCAAAGGCGCGGGACCAGCTCTTGTACCTCGCCAGGAACGACTATCTCACCGGCTGTCTCAATCGACGGGGGTTCCACCAGGAACTCGACGCGCTGGCAACCTCCGCAGCCTCCGGCTCGCTCGTGCTGCTCCTGATCGACCTCGACGACTTCAAGAACGTCAACGACCTGCACGGCCACGGGACGGGCGATCAACTCCTGCGCCAGGTCGCAGATCAGCTTCGTGCTGCCGCGCCGGAAGGAGCGGTCGTCGCGCGGCTCGGGGGCGACGAGTTCGCGATTCTCTTTGCTCCCACGTCGACGACGAACACCGCCGGTGTCGCCGCTTCGGTGAAACGCGCGCTCGACCCACTCACGTTCGTGTCCGCCGGCAAGGCGATCTCGGTGACGGCAAGTGTCGGGATGGCGGAGGAGGCCGTGGACAGCCACTCACTCGAAGAACGCCTGCTCAGGATTGCCGACGAAGCGATGTATCGCGAAAAGAACGGTGAACCGGTTGGCCAGGTCGGCCGGCGGGCGCTGCGCGACCAACCCATTCATGAGACCGGCTAGCAGGCACACACCGGAGAACGTCCGCAGACTGCGTTTTCATGGCGTGATGAAGACGTCCGGGAGCGCAGCCTTCCTCGCGCTCATCGCCGTGCTCGTCAGCTCGTTCGCCGTCCCGGCGGCCTCGGCCAAGAACAGATCCGTCCTCGACTTGTTCGAGGCCGGTGTCCTGCAGCAGTTGAACCGTGCCCGCGCAGACCACGGCCTCGGTCCGCTGAAGCTGAGCATGCGGTTGACGACGGCAGCCGACGCCCACACGACCGAGATGGCGTCGGCCGGGTACTTCGACCACAGCTCGCGCGACGGAACGCCTTTCTGGAAGCGGGTCGACCAGTGGTACGGCAAGAGCGGTTACAACTTCTGGACGGTCGGCGAGAACATCCTGTGGTCCTCGCCGAATCTCACGCCGGGGCGGGCGATCGCCCTCTGGATGGCCTCACCGGAGCATCGTGCGAACATTCTCAGCAACCAGTGGCACGAGATCGGCGTCGCCGCTGTGCACGAAAACGCTGCTCCCGGCGTCTACCACGGACTGCCGGTGACGATCATCACCACCGACTTCGGCGCCCGTCGCTAGCTCGTTCGAGCTCGCTATCGGGTGTCCACGAAGACCGTGCCGTGCCGCGGATCCCAGGGCGCGGTCGGTGAGATCGAGCTCTCGGTCTGCGCGAGATGCGAGTTCAGGTTCGTGTTGGTCGCGCGTCCGTAGGCGATCCTCACGCCGGCCTGAGACACCCCCGAGTAGACCCCGTTCGCGTCCACGGCCCGTCCCGCCAGATTCGCAGCCTCGAGATAGGGGACGGTGATCTGCATCGGGACCCCACCCCATTCCTGCAGCGCGTTCGCCGCGACCTGAGACGTCGCGACCTTGGTCAGGTTGACGGCCTTGAGAATGATGGTGTCGCCGCTGATCTGGCCCGTCTCATCCGGGTTGCCGATCTGGATCGCAGCTCCCGTCGGCCCGTCGTGGGCATACAGGGCCAGGCGGTTGTTCGTATAGACGGCTCCGCTGACATCGGCGACGTTGGCCGCGTGCACACCGGTGCCCTGCTCGGCGTGCGGGTCGTTCGCCGGGTTCTCTCCCCAGTGATCGATCTCGCCCTGCAGGTCGCAGCCGGTGATCGGGCCGTAGACCGGGGCCAGGCCGAGCCCTGTTCCGGCCACGTCGTGGATATGGAAGCCCCACCAGAGAATGTTGGTCGCCTTGTAGATGGTCACTCCGCCCCCACCGAGCTGGCCGGACGGCGGCCCGTGGATGTCACCGCCGAAGATCCGCAGGTTCGACGCACGGACGATCCAGACCGAGGGCAGCTCGTTCGTGCCGCCGTAGCTGAAGCGGACGGCATTCGCTCCCGTGCCGAGATCGATCTCCGCAGGGCCGCTTGGATTCACGGAGATCTGAAACTCGCCGTCGACCGCGAAGCCGGTCGTAGCCTTCACGAGGTCACCGGCTCTGATGTTCGCGACCGCGGATTCGAGCTGGGCCTGTGACGCCACGTCGACCTCGCGCAGGACGGTGAAGGCGGGCCGCGTCGCCGTGTAGGCGATTGCCGAGGCGTACGTCGGCGCGGCCGCCGAGACCGTCGTGGTGGTGGTTGTCGTTGTGGTCGCCGGCCCGCCGGTCGTCATTGCGGTGGTGGTGGTGGTGGTCGGCGAGGCAGGCAGAGTCGTCGTCGTCCCCGGCGGCGTTGCCGGCGAGGGCCTCGTGGTGGCGGTCGTCTGCGGAGGAACGCTCGGGTGCCGTTTCCTCGCGTCCTGCACGAGGTTCGGCCGTAGGGAGACCAAGTCGAGGAAGAAGGTCGCGCGTTCGCCGCCCCGTGCACCGACACTCAGCACGACCGAGCTCGCTCTCGCGGGCGTCCTGAAGCGGATCGCATAGCGATGCCACTGCGCGCGCCGTGCGACGAAGGCGGTTCCCGAGCCCACCAGCTTCGGGGATCGCATGGCATGGCCCTTGGCGCTGTGCAAACCGACCGTCATGTGGAGGTGCCCTTTGCCCTTGATCCAGGCCGCGAATGTGTACGTCGTCGACGGCAGGACGGCGACGCCAGGCCCGCCCGCGTCGTACGCCGCGCCGCCCGCAGCGGTGCGCGGCGCCACGCGTGTCCTCAGCGACCGGACACCGGATCGTGCTGCCCCGCGGAACGGCGCCACGCGTGTGCCTGTACCGAAGCCGTACCAGCCGCGTGCGGACCGTTCGAAGTTCACGTGAACGGAATAGGCGGCGGCGAGCCGGCGCAGCGCGCCCCGACTTGCTGCAGCCGACGCTTTGGCATGACTCTCCGGGTTCGCGCCCAGAGTCGTGCTGGCGAAGCCGGCGAGGAGGAGACCTGATGCTGCGAGTGACGAGAGCGAGTACCGGGTGAAGCGACGGCAGCGAGAGGTCACGCTCCTTTCATCGGAGGCCCGGACCGAGCCGCCATAGCCAGATCGAGGGAGCGCCGGTCATCCAGGCCCGGCGCGGGTCGAGTCACTCGGGTGGAGGGAGGTCGTCCCTCAGACTGCGCGGATCAGAGCCTGCACGCAGACCGGATCGAACTGGCTGCCCGAGCACTTGTTGAGCTCGCGGACCGCGGCGTCCTTGTTGATGCACTTCCGGTAGGGCCGTTCCTCGCGCATCGCCAGGTACGCGTCCGCGACCGCGACAACGCGTGCCGCGAGCGGGATCTGCGCGCCGGAGAGTCCTGCGGGGTAGCCGGAGCCGTCCCAACGCTCGTGATGGGCGCGGACGACCTGCGCGACTCCCGGCTCGACGGAGCTCGCGATGATCCGTTCGCCCTCGACGGGGTGTTGCTCGATCTCGCGCCGTTCCGCGCGGGTCAGCGGCCCCGGCTTCGACAGGATCCGTTCGTCCACGCGCAGCTTGCCGACGTCGTGGAGGAGCGCACCTTTGGCGATCGTCTGCCGGAGGTCGGCCGCAACTGCGAGCTGGTCCGCGATCAGGAGGGAGCACTCGGCGACCGCGATCGCGTGCTCGTCGGGATAGCCGATCGTGCCGGTGCACTTTGCCACGAGGTGCCGGCTTTCCTTGATCGGGAGGTCGTTCATCTCCGACCCCGTGTCTCGAACGGTCGTCGCCACGCATCACCCTTTCGGGGGATGACGATTTCTTCCTCCATCGGTCCCTTCGACTAGATTCAACTGATTGCGGCGCCGACAGGGGAGTGGGGAGAGAGCAACTGAGACCCGCAAGCCGGCGCGGGGCCTCTCGGCCACCTTGCGGACGGCCGGGCCGTCGGTCATCGTCGCCGCTCTCCTCGTGGGCCTTTCCGTTGCGGCGGCGACCTGGGCGGTCGAGTCGGCGTTGGTCAGCCACGCGCATTCCAACCGTCTCGACGACGTGCGCAGCACCTTGCGTGCGGCACACGATCTGGTCGGTGTGCGAGAGCAGGCCGCATCGCGCCAGGCAGCGCGTCTCGCTGCCAGGAGCGAGGTGCAGTCCGCGTTCGTTCGCAGAGACGCGACCGCGCTCGGTGCGATCGCGAATGCGCGCACGGATGTCGGCTTCATCCTGTGGAACGGCCGGACGATCGGGCAGTCCGCGATCGACCTGCCCCATGCGGCGATCACCGTCTACGGCCGCGGTCGTCTGGGCCAGGTCGTCGTCGCTGCGCGACCGGACATGCCGCTCCTCGAGGCTGCGCGAAAGGGCGCTCCCGCGACGGGCGTCTTCTACACGGTCGGCGGCCGGGTCGCGGCCGCCTCGCCGTCGTTGAACGGCCGGACTGTGGCCGACGTGCTCGGGCACGACCTGACCGGCAGCGTGACCCTGAGCGAGAACGCTCATGCCGCGACCATCCTCTATGCCTATCGTGCCAAGTGGGGGGTCCCGCTGGCCTGGCTGTGGCCGCTCGTGCTGGGGCTGCTCGCCGCCGTCGGGACGTTCCGGGTGCTGGCGAAACGCGAGGCGCGACGCCGTACCGAACCGCTGCCGACCACCGTTCGCGACGCGGTGGCGCTCGTCGGCGAGACGCTCGCCGCGACCCACAACCCGGACGCCCTGCTTCCGGTCATCCTGCAGGCGTCGGTCGAGGCGACCGGTGCGGCCGGCGGGATGATCACGGCGGAAGGCGTCCAGTTGGCGGCTCGCGGCAGCACGCCCGCGGATGCGACCGGAAGGCTCGAGGTTCCCCTCGAGGTCTCGGAGGGGACGCCTGCCGTGATGACGCTGTACCCGGACCAGGCCGGCTTCGGGCCCGAGGCGGAGGACGCCGCTGCCTGGATCGCGGCGCAGGCGCTGATCGCGCTCGAGAATGCCCGGCTGCACGGACAGGTGCAGCGGCAAGCCGTGACCGACGAGTTGACCGGCCTCGCCAACCGGCGCAGCTTCCTCGCCCGGCTCGATGCCGAGGTGGTGCGCTCGCGCCGCAGCGGGTCTCCGCTCGGGATCGTCCTCGCCGATCTCGACGACTTCAAGCGCGTGAACGACACCTACGGCCATGCAGCGGGCGACCAGGCACTCCGGAGCTTCGCCGCGATCGTGCACTCGAACTCGCGCGACGTCGACCTGCCGGTCCGGCTCGGCGGAGAGGAGTTCGCGGTGCTGTTGCCCGACACCGACCTCGACGGGGCCGCGCAGCTCGCGGAGCGGATTCGTGAGTCGCTCGAGGCGACCTCGATCGACTACGAGGGTTCCAGTATCTCTCTGACCGCGAGCTTCGGCGTCTCGTGCTTCCCCGCGACGGCCGCCGCCGAAGATCTCTTGACCGACGCTGACAGACGGCTCTACGACGCCAAGCGCCGAGGCAAGAACATGGTCGTCTCGTCGAACGGCCACGGGCCCGTCCCGCTCGTCTGAACGTCCGGTCCGGCTGCAAAGCTGCTTCCGTGCGCCCCGTACGCTTCGCCACGGGAATCGCGACGCTGGTTGTGGTTGCGATCCTCCTCGGCCATCTTTGGCTGCGTTCGATCGACCGGCCCCGGCCGGTCTCGCTCGGGCCGCTGGCTCACCTGGGCGGCGGCGCGACCGGCGTCGCGATCGCCGGGCCCGACCAGGGCGCAGGGACAGCGGCTCGGAGCGCAGACACCGGCAGCCCCGGCGCCGCGACGTCGAGCTCCCCCGGGCAGCCGGCGCAGAGCGGAAGCGGATCCCAGAGCGGAAGCGGCTCGACGAACGCCCCGGCGGGGGGCAGCGCACATCGTCCGCTCCCGGCGACGAGTGGCCACTCGACTCCGACTCCGCTCCGCGCACCGACGCCGACACCCGCGCCCGCACCGGCGCCGACACCCGCGCCCGCACCGGCGCCGACTCCGACACCCTCGCCGACGCCGACGCCGACGCCGACGCCGACGCCGACGCCGACACCGACACCGACACCGACTCCGACTCCGACACCGACGCCGACACCGACGCCGACGACCGACGCCGACGCCGACACCGACACCGACACCGACGCCGACACCGACACCGACGCCGACTCCGACACCGACACCGACGCCGACTCCGAACCCTCCGCTTCCGGTCCCGCCCACCGGGTCTCCGGCGGCCGGCGTGCACGACCGGTTCACCCGGCCGCACATTCCGATCGGCGCGCCGCACGAACCGACCGGCCCCGGCAGCCCCATCGTGCTCCCGCCGCCCTGCGGGCCGGTTCAGCCCGTTGATCCTGCGCTGACGCCCGAGCCGGGTTAGCGGCCGGCTGCGAGGAGCAGCGAAGGCACGGTGCGCGCGCAGATGAGAGCGTCCACGATCAAGCTCTGATGCCGGAGGTACCAGAGGTCGTACGACAGCTTCTCCTCGGTTGCGAGTGAATCGGCGGCGTAACCCGCACGCAACTGTGCCCAGCCCGTGATCCCGGGGCGAAGCAGATGCCGTCGAGACCAGAACGGGATGCTCTCTTCGAGCAGATCGACGAACTCCGGCCGTTCGGGTCGCGGTCCGACGATCGACATCTCTCCCCGCAGGACGTTGATCAGCTGCGGAAGCTCGTCGAGGCGCGTCGCGCGAAGAAGGCGGCCCATGCTCGTCATCCGCGGATCGGACTCTTGAGCCCACACCGCGCCGTTGAGCTCCGCGTCGACGCCCATGGTCCGGAACTTGAGAATGGTGAAGAGCCGGCCCTGCTCGCCGAGGCGGGTCTGCCGGTAGAAGATCGGGCCTTCGGTCTGCCGCACCAGCAGTGCGATCAACGGAAAGAGCGGCGCGGTCAGGAGCAGCCCCGCCAGTGCGCCGAGGATGTCGAACGCTCGCTTCGACCGCCGCGAATACGAGCGCTGGTAGAGGTGCAGGATGCTCATGAACCATGCGTCGGTCATGCGGCGGACCGGTACGCGGCCGAACGCATGCTCGTAGAACTCGGGGAGGCCGACGACGCGGAATCCGAGGCTGGCGACGTTGCCCAGTCCCGAGAACACCTCGGGGCGGCCCCGGTCGACGGCAACGACGACGAGGTCCGGCATGGTCTCGCGCACGATGCTCTGCAGCTCGCTGACCGAGCCCAGCACCGGCACGCCCGGCAGGGTCGCTGCCAGCTCGGGATGGTCGTCCACGATGCCGACGGCGGTGAACGGGATCCGGTCGTGCCGGGCGAGCAGTTCGACGAGCTCCGAAGTGCTCTCCCCACCGATCAGGAGGATCCGGCTGCGGAGCACAGCGAGCCTCGATTTTGCGACCTCCGAGGCGAGGATGATGCCGAAGACGAGCAGTGCCATCGAGATGACTTCCATCCGGTTGTCCATGCCCGGGCGGAACCAGAAGCTGATCCCGCCGGCGACGGCGAGGCCCGCGAGAGCCGAGAGAGCCGCCAGGCCGAAGCGCCCGGCGACGACCTTCACGGTTCGGAGCGACCGCTCGACGAAGCGGGTGCACAGCGTCCACGAGAGTGTGAACACGACGCACGCCACGGCGGCCTGTTTCGGCGAGGTCTCGAACGTCATTGCGACTGCGAGCGAGGCGATGAAGATCAGGGCGCCGCGGAGGCGTCCGTCGTGCAGCGTCCGGCGTACCCCCTCTGCGCTGGCAACGAGTCGACCGTGTGCCGACCGCGCAGCGGCCGACGGCAACTCGAGTTGCAGTTCTGTCTCTAGACTCGCCACCGCTAACCTCTCCCCGTTCGTGACCTGCTCACCCGCTGAGCAGGTCGGCCTCTGTGACACACAGCTTGACCGGTTTGGCGGGGCTTGCTGCGACCCCATCCGGGCAATGTTTCTGGACCTATGTCTGGACCCGCTCGCCGCCGAGCGTCGCGCTAAGTCAGCCTACTGTCTGAAGCGGCCGACACTGGGCTAGTTTTTTCGAGGGGTTGCTCGCCCTCGGCCGGCGAGCCGGACCGCGCTGCGGCCGGCCTGCGGCGCGCTTGCCTCGGCTCGGCTAGACCTGGTCGCGGTTCGGCCGGCTCGAGCGAACGAGCAGCACGCCGAGCACGATCAAGAGCAGCGCGAGGCCGACGAACACCGTCAGGTCGAGACCGGTGAACGGAAGTGTCCCCGTGTGCTGGGCAGTTCCCGCCGGGGTGTGCTTTGGAGGAACGACGTTCCCGACCGGCGTGCCGCCCTTGCCGCCGTACGCGCTCACGATGGTTGGCCCGGCGAGGGCTGTTCCGGTGATCCCCAGAGCGAGGAGCGCGGTGATCATCATCGTGAGCTTCTTCATGTTCGAATCTCCCCTTGTTCAAAAACGGATGCCGGCACTGTATCGGGTACGTCCCGTTTCAAAAGAATAGGTTTTGTGCCGGACTCACTGTCCGTCTCTGCCGAATGGCTGTCAACGAGCCTTTTCGGTTGATTCACCCCGGACCTTGGCACCGGGGGCGAGCGTCACTGAGCCGTTCCAGGCAAGGCCTGCAACTCGAGGAAGACGGCCCGGTTGACCGCATCGGGCCGGAGTGCCTTCCTGCGGTCGACCGCCCGCCGCACCTGCTGGATGACGGACTCGCGCGGATTCAGTTCGGCGGCGACCCGTGCCGAGCGGGCCGCCGCCTGCCAGTCACCCTGGTTCGCGAGCGCGACGGCCAGTTGGGTGTGCGAGAACCAGTTGTGGGAGTCGCGCGAGATCGCGCGCTCGAAGTTCGACCGCATCCTCGCCACCTCGCCCCGTTCCGCGGCGATCGTCCCCGCGAGGACCGGTGCGGCGTCCGAGAGGGGGTTCAGGTCGGCGGCCTGGTTGAGAGTCGCGTACGCGCCTGCGGGATCCTGGCGCCACGCGTCACCTGCACGGGCCACCTGCCGCGCAGCGATCCACGGCGCTGCGAAGCTCGCAGCGACGACTGCACACGCGGCGATCGCGCCGAGGCGCAAGCGCCGGTTCATCGGTGCCGCCGTACCCGACGGACCGATTGCCAGACCGAGCAGCAGAAACGCGCTGAGCCCGAGTGCTGGAAACTCCCAGAGCCAGTCGACCGATCCGTGCACGGTCCAGTAGGCGAACGCCGTCACCCCGCCTGCGACGAGCGATGCCTCGGCCACCCCTTCCCGCCGCTTGCGATAGGCGGCCAGGCCCACTGCGCCGGCGAAACCGAGGAACAGGGCCGTTCCGATCACGCCGGTCTGGGCTAGGAGGCTCATCTCGACGCTGTGGGGGTACGCGGGCTGCTCGCCGGTCCTGCGCTGCTGGAGGTACTCCTCGCTGAAATTCCCGGCGCCGACACCCGCGAGCGGGTGGTCCTCCGCCAGATTCAGCGCGACCCGCCAGAAGTCGTACCGGTTGCTTCCGAGCGTGCCGAACCGGGTCGCCCCCGTCGTCTGGGTGTTGTTGTCCGACCGGAAGGAGGACCAGAGCCGCGAGGCTTCCGCCCGAGGATGGTTGACGGCGACGACGATCAGCGCCGTCAACACCGCGACGGCGACCAATGCGCGACTCGCGATCCTCAGCCACCGCGGGGTCTCGAGGCCGACCCGATCATCGAGCAGCGCAGCCCCCACAGCGGCCGCTGCGGCGACGATGCCACACACGATCGCGACGAGCGCGGCGTGATGCGTTGCCGTCGCGCGCGCCGATTCAGTCGTGGCCGCGAACGGGCGGGACAGCGGATGGATCAGGAGCGCGACGGGTGCGATCGAGAGGGCCAGGGCGATCGCCGTGCGCAGACGGTGTCGCGCCAGGAGCAGCAGGATTGCCGACGCGATCGGAAAGGAATACAGCGCTCCGCGACTTTCCGGCACGTACGCAACCGCTGCCAGCGTTGCGGCGGTTCCGACGGCGACCGCGCGGAGTGGCGCCGGGAGGCGCGGTGCTCCACCGATCGCGACGGCGCCCCAAAACGGGATGAGAAAGAGGGCGGCAGTAGCGTTGGCATAGCCGGTCGGGGACGACAGACGTTCGGCCTCGAATGCCGACCCGATGTGGTTGGCGGCGGAGAACAGGGTGGCGACGCCGATCACCGCCATCCCGAAGGCGAACAGCAGGACGAGCGCCTGTTTGACCTGCGGCGTCGCCCGCCAGCCCGCGAACAGCAGCAAGACGAATGTGTAGAGGAACGTTCGGTTCGCAGCATCCCAGGCATCACCCTTCGCATCCGCCCAAATGATCGAAAGCAACTGGAACACGCCGAAGGCGGCGAGAAATGCGCATGCGGCCGTCGCAGCGGAACGACCCAGGCTCACCGCGCCGCCCACGAGCTGCACGATCAGCAGCCCGCCGACGATGAGCCCACCGGCGTACCACGTCGTCGGCGGGTAGCCGCCGTCGAGCCACGCCCAGACGAGCGTGAGCGTCACAACTGCGAGCGGCGCGACGTACTCGCCCGCGCGCCGGTCGATCAGGCGGCGCAGGTTCAGTCTCTGCTCAGCCGGCGGCGAGATCAGAGACGGCGCCGTTCAACCGCGGAGTTCGGGCGTGGAGGTCTCGCGCGCCGCTCGCAGGATAGGCTGGAGTCGGCGGCACTTCGTCGGCCATTATAGGGACCGAGTTCGTAAACCTTCCTGCACAATGGCGCTCTTCCGACCACTGATTCTCTGTTATCACGCGGTCTCCGATGCCTGGGACGACCCGCTTGCGACCCGGGTCGCGCACTTCGAGCAGCAGCTGCAGACACTCGTCGAGCGCGGCTTCCGCGGAGCGTCGGCGGAAGAGGTCGTGCATCGGCCCGACGGGCGGCGCCTTCTGCACGTCACCTTCGACGATGCGTTTCGCAGCGTCGAGAACGCCGTCCCGATTCTCGAACGGCTCGAGCTTCCTGCGACGGTCTTCGTCTGCACCGACCTGGCCGGCGCCGGCCGGGAGTTGCGCGTCACCGAGCTCCAACGGGTGGAACAGGTCGACGAGCTCGCGACCCTCGACTGGTCCTCTCTGCGCGCGATTGCACAGGACGGTTTGATCGACGTCGGCTCTCACACGCGGTCGCATGCTCACCTGACGGGTCTTGCCGACGACGACCTGCACCGAGAGCTGGCGGGTTCGAAGGTTGCGATCGAGTCCGAGGTCGGCCGGCCCTGCCTCTTCTTCGCGTACCCCTACGGCGAGCACGATGCACGCGTGCGGGAAGCTGTTCGAGCCGCGGGTTACTCCGCCGCCTTCGCCGCGCCGGGCTCCTCGATCGGCGTCGACCTGTTCCAGGTCCCGAGAACGGCGTTCTGGCGCAACGAGTCGCCGGCGCGCTGCGCGGCCAAGACGCGCTTCCCGGTCCGTCTGGCGCGCGAGCTCAAGCTCACGCCGAGACGCGGCTCGTCACGGTAGGCGCCGCGCGAGCCGGCCGCTGCCGTCCCGGCGCACCACGATCAGGCCGGACGCTGCCGTTGCGATCGCCAGCGACGCGATGAGCAATCCGGCGTTGGTCGTCAGTGCGGCGACCGGGACCATGATCGCGATCGCCACGGCCGCCGGCAGCACGACGGTGCGACCGTCGGTGAGGAAGTCGGTGAGCGGGTACGCGAGCTCCTTGGCGCAGAGCCAGAGAGCCCCGAAGGTGAACACCGCGATGCCCAGGTCCGTGCCGATCGCCGCAGCGACCACACCGATGCGAGGGAGCAGGATCACGTCGATGAGAGCGTTGACGGCGACGGCGCCGACCGCGAACGGCAGTCGCTGCCGCGCGCGGCCCAGGTAGTCCAGCGTGTTGGACGCGATCGGGGCGAGCCCCGCGAGCACCACCCAGGGCGCGAGCGCACGTGTCACCGACACCGCTTCTTGGTACTTCGGGCCGAGGAAGTCGTGGATCAGCGGCGGCGCGACCGTCAGCGCTGCGATCCCGGCCAGCAGCTGGAACGCGAGCAGCAGCCGGAACGAGCGGCGGAAACGCCGCAACAACGACGTCTGGTCGTCGACGTTGACGCGCGGCCCGAGCGCTGTTGCGAGCGCGAGCCCGGGGTAGGCGACGAGCCCGAGGAGCCGCACGGGTGCTTGAAACTCTCCCGCCGCGGTCGAGTCGAGAATCGCGGCGATCAGGATCACATCCATCTGGACGAACAGCGCCCAGGCTGCGTCGACGAGTGCCAGCGCGAACCCGTAGCCGAGAATCGCGCGGACCACATCGCGGCGGACGGACGCAACGCGACGGAGGAACCGGAAGCGCCGGTTGAGGAGAACCACACCGAAGATCGCCGCCAGCCCATAGGCGGCCAGGCGCCCACCCACGGCACCCGTCGCTCCGGCGCCCGCCACGACCGCCACGATCACGATGACCGCCTCGGCGAGGCTCTCGACCGTGACGATGAACAAGCCGTTCGCCGTCATCCGGACGGCTGTGAAGCACCCGACGACGAACCCGAAGAGGGTCTGCGCGAGGATGACGCCTGCAACCAGCCGAATCGGCCAGACGAGCTGGGAGTCGCCGTAGCCGTTCGCGATCACGGGTGCGAGAGCTGCGAGGACGGCGCTCGCCGCGACGCCGATCGCCAGCTTGACCGCCAGGCCGGCACGGACGATCTGTGACGCCTCGCGCCGGCGCGGGGCCCCCGAGAGCAGTCGTGCCGTCGACGTCGTCACGCCTGCGTCGAGCGGCAGGAGGATGATCCCGCCCACCGAGAGCGCGAGCGCATAGAGGCCGTAGTCGTGCGGACCTAGCAAGCGCACGAGGACGAGCGTCATGACGCCCGTCGCGAGCACACCGACCGCCTGCATCCCGAAGGCGGCGACCGCGTTTACGGCAAAGCCGTGCTCAGCGTCGGGCTTCGTGGTTCGAACTGCGGGCGGCATCACGCCGGTTGTGAGCCGCGTCGCACAGCGCGACCGCGAGGTCAGTGATCAGACGACCGTGTGGACTGTGCGACCCGCTGTGGCTTCGCCACGACGCTCGGCTTTGCGCCCGGGCGAAGGTACTTCAGGTCGACGGCGACCGGCATGGTCGAGCCGTGCACGACGTCGGCGGGCGCCGACCGGACGGTCAGGACGAGACCGGACGGAGTCACGCCGTACTGTGCGAGAGAGTCGCGCAGAGTGTCGAAGCGGTCGCGGCGCGTGTACCCGACGCGAACCGCGATCAACGTGACGTCTGCGGCTGACGCGAGCAGGAGCGCATCGGAGACCTCAGCGGCCGGCGCCGAGTCGACCACGATGATGTCGGCCATGCCACGAAGCGTCTCGTACGCCTGCGCAACGCGATCCGTGTCGAGTTGGTCGATCTGACTCATGTCGTGCAGTGTCGGGAGCATCAGCTTGAGGTTCGCGTGCCCCGGTGCGTCGACCATGGCCGACCGCACGTTGCCGCGGATGAAGGCCTTCGCGAAGCCGTCGCGAGGCGCTGCGACCCCGAAGATGCTGCCCACCATCGGGCGCCGGAAGTCACCGTCGACCAGGACCACGCGCATCTTCTGCGTGGCCAGGGTCACGGCCAGATTGAGCGCCGTCAGCGTCTTGCCGTCTCCGGCTCCGGCGCTCGTCACGAGGATGACGGGCGGATGGTCGGTGGGCGTCGACCGAAGGATGTTGGTGCGCAAGGTCCGGTACGCCTCCCACGCTCCTGCGGGAAGGTTCGCCCGGCCGCCCAGATATTCGGTGACGGTCGTCTGGGAGAGCTTCGGAACTCTCGCGAGTACGGGCAGGCGGTCTCGGAGCAGGAGGTCGTCCTCGCGCCGGATCTTCCCGCCGAAGGAGTCGGCGAGGAGAGCGATCGCGAACCCGAGGAGCAGTCCTGCGATCGCGCTCGCCAGGTAGACGAGCTTCGCCGACGGCTTCGACGCCACACCGGGTGAGTCGGCACGGTTGAGGATCGTCAGCGTGGGATCAGGGAGCCCGACGAGCGACCGGAGCGCGGCGAGGCGCTGCTGCAGAACGGTGAGCTGCGGCGACGACGCGCTCCCCGAGGTGTGGTTGATCTGCTGTTGCAGACGTGTGATCACGGTGGCGGCGTCCGCCTGCACCTGTTGGGTGCGCCGCCGGACCGCTGCGTCGGCGAAGCCGTTGGCGAGCAGCTGCGCGCGTTGGGGGGAAGATGCACTTGCGCGAACCGCCAAGATGTTTGTCTGGCTCACCGGAACGAGCGAGAGCTTCGCGAGGAGTGCCTCTGGGGAGTCGCTCAAATGCAGCTTCTGCTTGACGAGGTTGGCCGTTGCAGTGGTGTTCAGGTAACGCGCGAGCGTGAACGAGTTCGCGGTCGGGTCTGCGGAGATGTTCCGGAACACACTGATCCCGACGAACGTGTCGTCCGAGGGGTCGACCGGGGAGATCAGCAGATCACTCTCGGCCGTGTACGACGACGGACCGAGCGAGCGTCCGATCTGTCCGCCGACCACACAGACGACCACCGAGATGGCGATGATCAGCCATTGCTCGCGCAAAATCCGCACGTAGCCGGCCGTTGCCGGCCTCGTGACCGACGGATTCACGCGGGTCGAGCTCATGACCGACGTATCGGATGAGAGCGCAGAATCTTGAGAAGAACGTGGCGTTGTGCGGGCTCCACGGCGGCCGCCGTCTCAGAGCTCTCCTGCATGTCTTTGTAGGGGTTGCGCCGAGGGATGGCGATACGATACGACACCTTCCGAGCGAAGGCGATTCCGCGGAGAGTCAACCGGCTCTCATACGTCTCGAAGCGGGCGGCGAGGTCGCCGAATTCCGTCAGGCCGTAGATGCTGTGGAGTGCCTTCAGCTGGCTGATGTGGAGGTGGTGGTAGAAGGAGCTCGCCACGTTCTGCGGCGGATCCGGAAACACGTCGTATCTCGACCAGCGGCCGGTGTCGAAGCGGGCACACGTGGCCGCGAGGGCGGCCAGCGCCTCGGAGTGCAGGGTCTCGATCGCGGCGTCCCTGGTGCTGAGCGCGACGTCGCGGATCCCCCACAGCGCGAACACTGCGCCGTTCAGGACGTGGGACTGCGGGGAGGTCGGGTACTCCTCGAGGAACGGCAGCCCGTCCAGCTCTCCCAGCACGCCGCCCGATTCGACCGGAACGCTCATGGGGCGCAGCGCGAGCACGGCAGCCTCGGCGTACCGCGCTTCGGAGGTTTCCTCGGCGAGCCGCGCGAGCAGGCTCGCCGCCTCCCCTTGCGCCATCGCGGAGAGCCACGGCGGTCGAAGTGGAGCTCGATGTGCGTACGGGAACGTGTGACGCCAGCCGCCCAGGTGGGGGCCCGGTTCCTTGACCTGCGTGGCCACGAGATGGTCGCCGGCGGTGCGCGCGTGAGCGAGTTGCTGCTCGTCCTCTGTCGCGGTGTATCGCTCGAAGTGACCGAGGCCTAGCTGCGCGAGCGGCACGTGGCCGTAGCCTTCCCCGAGCCAGCTCGGCGGCCACGTTGTATCGGTGGCCTTCGACGTGAGGTCGATGTAGTATCCGCGCCGGCTCGACCGGTTGAACCGAGTCCCAACTTCGAGGCGCAAGCGGCGCGAACTGCTGAAAAACCCGGCGTCCACCGTGTCGGCGAGGGTAGCAGCCCTTCTTCACTGAGCCCTTCGACGACTCCTTCCACTTCATCGGTCCTGTCGGAGTCGACGACGATCCGTGTCGTCGCCGTCGTCGACCGTCTGTTCGGGGGCGGAGGCGGCGAGCGAGTTGCTGCGCAGATGATCGAGCGGCTCGACGCGGAGCGTTTCGATCGAACGTTCTGCGTGACGCGGCCCTCGAGCCCGGTGCTGCTCGACGAGGTCAGGTCGGCCGGGGTTCGCGTGCTCGAACTGGATCGCAGCGCGCAATTCGACCTTCGTGCCTGGCGCCCGTTGCTCCGTCTTCTGCGCGAAGAGCGCACTCAGATCTTGCACAGCCACAAGTTCGGTTCCAACGTCTGGTGCGCACTCGTCGCGCGGTTTGCGGGCGTTCCGCTGCTCGTGACGCACGAGCATTCCTGGAGCTTCAGCGACGACCGGCTGCGCGTGGCTCTCGATCGTCGCGTGATCGCCCCGCGAGCGGACGCGATGATCGCCGTTTCTTCGGCGGACGCGCGACGGATGATCGCGGTTGAGCGGATTCCCGAGCACAAGATCCGCGTCATCCCGAACGGGATCTCGCAGCCCGTGGTCGCCGATCCCGGCGCTCTGAGAAAGGAGCTCGGGCTGGCCGATCTTCCGATCATCGGCATGGTCGCGAGCCTCCGGCCCGAGAAGCGAGTCGACCTGTTGCTCGATGCGGTGCAACTGGTCGCGGCCACCGGGCGAGCCTTCCACGTCGCGATCGTGGGCGACGGCCCGCTTGCCCGGGAGCTCGAGTCGCATGCGAGGACGCTCGCTGTCGCCGATCGCGTCTCCTTCCTCGGCTACCGGTCGGATGCCTGCGAGCTCGCGGCTGCCTTCGACATCGCGGTCCTCACCTCGGATCGCGAGGGGATGCCGCTCTCGCTGCTCGAATACATGGCCCTCGGGCTCGCGATTGTCGCGACCGCGGTCGGTGGAGTGCCGGATGTCGTGGCGGACGCGCGCGAAGCGCTGCTGGTGGCGCCGGGTGACGCCTCGAGCGTCGCATCGGCGCTCACGCGGTTGCTCGACGCGCCCGAGGAGCGCGCCAGGCTCGGCCGCCGCGCGGCCGTGCGGCAAGCGGCCGAGTACGACCTCGACACGACCGTGCGCCGGATCGAGCTGCTCTACGGTGAGCTCCTGGACCGTCGGTGAACATCGTCTACGTGACCTCCCGTTTCCCCTTCGGGCCGGGCGAGGGCTTTCTCGGACCGGAGGTCGCAGCGCACCTCGGGAGCGGCGCGAAGCTGCGGCTCTTCCCGATGTGGCCGAGAGGCGGCAGCGTCCATTCGTACGCGCGGGAGTTCCGCACGATCACCGAATGGGCCGGTCCGGGGCCGGCAGCCGCCGGCGCGCTTCGTGGCGCGGCGTCGGCTCCATCAGGGTTGGCCAAGCGTGCCGTTCTCGCCTCGACCAGCGGTCGCGCCGCCGTACGCGGCCGCAACATCGCCGTTCTTCCGCGTGCGGCAGCGCTGGTCGACGTGATTCGACGACGGAGCCCCGACCATCTCCACGTGCATTGGGGTGGTGCCAGCTCGACAGTGGCGATGATCGCGAGCGAAGTGACCGGAACGCCGTGGAGCATGACGCTTCATCGTTGGGACATTCGTGCGAACAACCTCCTGGCACGGAAGATCTCCTCGGCGTGCTTCACGCGCGTGATCAGCCTGGCGGGAGCTGCGCAGGTGGCCGCAATCGTCCCGACCGCACATCCGGTGGTGATTCACATGGGAATCGACGTACCGGCGCAGCCGACCCCGGTGCCGCGCGCGACGGTGGAACGGATCGCCTGCATCGCGACACTCGTGCCGGTGAAGAACCACGCGGGTCTCCTGGATGCGTTCCGAGCGGGGCTCCGCGACCACGACGTCGTGCTCGACCTGATCGGCGACGGGCCTCTTCGCGTGGAGCTCGAGGGGCAGGCCGAGCGGCTCGGCCTCACAGGCAGAGTGCGCTTCCTCGGCACGCTCGATCACGGCGAGGTGATGCGGAGACTCAGAGCTCACGAATGGTCGGCCGTCGTGCTCGCGAGCAGCGCCACGGAGGAGGCGGAGGAAGGGGTGCCGGTGTCGCTCATGGAGGCAATGGCCTCGCTGGTCCCCGTTGTCGCCACCGACAGCGGCGGCACCGCCGAGCTCGTCGGTGCAGGCGCCGGACTGCTCGTTCCCGTCGGCGACAGCGCGGCACTGGCAGACGCGCTCCGAACGATCGTCACGGACGCCGAGTTGCGCGACGGTCTCGCTCGGTCAGGTCGGCAGCGGGTCGCCGAGTCCTTCGACGTCCAAGTCGTCGCTGCCGAGTTGAGAGAGCGCTTCGCGGGGTGCGCGGCCTGACCGTGCGCGTCGCCCTCGCCACACAATTCTTTCCACCCGAGACGTTCGCCGGCGCGAATCGTGTGTCGGCTCTGGCCGCGGCTCTGGCCGAGCGGTGCTCGCTCGTCATCGCCGCGCCGGCCCCGGGCTACCCGGATCCGGCGCCGTACGCCGCCGAGCCGTTGCAGCCGGTCTTCCACGGCGCGCCGATCCACCGGATCGCGCCGTTCACCGGGCAGAGCCGGTCCTGGCCCGGCCGGGCCGCCACCGAGAGCCTGATGGCCGTGAAGCTCGCCGGCGTCGCGGCCCGGAGGCGACCCCAGGTCATCGTTGCCTCGTCGCCGAGCATGTTCCTCGGCCCCTCGTGTCTCGCGGCGGCGCGTGCCGTCCGGGCGAAGTTCGTCTGGGATCTGCGCGACCTCACCTGGGAGTACGGCAGAGAGGGAGATGTCATCGCGGGTGGAGTCGCCCTGACTGCGATGCGAGCACTCGCCAGGGTGATGTGGACCACCGCAGCCGCTGCGGATCTGATCGTCTGCGCGAACGACGGCTTGGCCGAAGTCGTGCGCGAGCGCGTCGAGAAGACGCGCCTCGAAGTGGTGCGGAACGGCGTCGACGAGTCGCTGCTGCGAATGTTCGATCCGTCACCCCGGAGCCCGGAGGGGCCGACACGCGTCCTATACGCCGGACTGCTCGGCCATGCGCAGGAGCTCGACGTGCTGATCGACGCCGCGGCGCTCGCGCCGGACCTCCAGATCGTTCTCGCCGGCGACGGACCGTGCCGTGACGACCTGGAGGCTCTCGTGCGGCGCCGTAACCTCGCCAATGTCGAGTTCACCGGCTACGTCGCACCTGAGGAGCTCGCCCGGTACTACCACGCGAGCGACGTGCTGTTCGCCCAGGTTCGACAGAGCAAGCTCCACGCCGTGACGGCCGTTCCTTCGAAGCTGGTCGAGTACATGGCTGCAGGCAGGCCGCTCGTCTATGCCGGCGAGGGCGCTGCTGTCGCGCTCGTCACCGAGACCGGCTCAGGCATCACGACCGCGCCCGGCGATGCCCGGGCGATCGTCGGCGCGATTCGGGCCGCTGCGACAGCCGACGGCCGTCGAATGGGCGAGCACGGCCGAGCGTACGTCGACGGGCTGCCGACGCGCGGGGAGGAGATGAAGCGATTCGCGGACCTCGTGTCCGACGTTCGCGGTGGCTCGTGACGCCCAAGGGCTCGATCCTCGAGGTGTGCAACTACTACGGGCCCTATCCGGGCACCTTCATTCCCACCCTGGTCGCGGTCGGTCGCGCAGCCGAGCAGGACCTCGGGCTGGGATACCACTGTGTGTTTCCCGCGTCGATGAGCAGCCGTCCGTGGGTAGAGCTCTTGACGGATTCGAACATCGAGTGCTCGTTCCTCGAGGACCGAGCCTCGGCCGTCTCCGCGGTTCGTGAGCTGTCGCGGATCGCCGTCGCTGTGAACGCACAGATCGTTCGATCGCATTTTTCGCATTGGGACCTGCAGGCATCGGTCGCGGCCAAACGTCAGGGAGCGGCTGCGGTGTGGCATCTGCATTCGGGTCGAGGAGCCGGCGCCTCGGGCCTGAAGGTTCGCGTCAAGGATCTGGTGAAAGCGCGGCTGCTCGGGCGCGCTCTCTGTGATCGGGCGTTCGCCGTTTCCGACGAGATCGGCCGGCTGGCCGAGTCGCGCGGGATCCCCGGAGGGCGCGTCGAGATCGTGCTGAACGGAATCGACGCCGAGCGGTTCACGACGCTGCCGCCGCGCGGGCCTGCCCGGGCGCGGTTGGGCCTCGATCGTGCAACCCCCGTCGGTCTCGGGTTCGCCTGGTCTCCCCGGACGAAGGGCGCCGACGTCCTGATCGACGCCGCGAGACCGCTGGCCGAAGCCGGCCGCATGATCGTCGTGCTCGTCGGACCGCCCGAGCTCGAGAGCAGCGTCGCGGCGCCTGCTCCCTGGCTGCGCGTCGTCGATCCCGTCGACGACGTCTCGCAGCTATTCGCGGCGGCCGACTTCTTCGTCAGCGCGTCGCGTGATGAGGGATTCTCGTATGCGATCGGCGAGGCGATGGCTGCGCGCCTGCCCGTGCTCTCGTCGAATGTGCCCGGCCCATCGGGGTACTTCGCGGCCCGGGGCGTCACGACGTTCCCGAACGAAGACGTTGTTGCCTTACGGGAGTCACTCGACCGGCTCTTGCGCGACCCGCAACGAAGCCGGGCCGGCGAGGCGAACCGGGAGTTCGTGCAGGAGCACTTCAGCATCGACGCTCATGTCGAGCGTGTGATCGGCCTGTTCAGGGAACTCTTGCGGAGGTGAGCCGGGCACCGGAGCGCCGGGGGAGCACGCGTTTCGCATCGGTCACGACGATGTCCCCGAGAACGTCCCATGAGTGAGTGCCGCGAATCCTCGGCGCCCAGTCCGGCGCGAGCCGGGCGATCTGCTCTTCGGCGAACACCGTGGGTGTCAGCGCGGTCACCTCGTGAAAGACGATTGCGTAGCCGTACTCGCCCGATGAGTCCTGGGCGGGGCGAATGAGCTTCCCCTGCCAGTCGAACAGGCGACCTGCGGGTCGAGACCCCATGACATCGGACTTGACCGGGTTCCGCGGGTGCGGTGTGTACGGCCCACGCAGCGTGTCCGAGAACGCGAGGTGCAGTTCGTCGTCGAGTGCCGAGCCGCGCGAACCGGACGCGTAGAACAGCCAGAATGTCCCGTCTCGGTGGACGATCGTCGGGTCGTACGCGGAGACATCGTCGAGAAGGACCGTGTCCTCCCGCCACTCGTCTGGGAACGACGAGGCGCGAAACAGCGTCACCCGCCTCTCCGCGGCCATCTCCGGGAGCATCAGCCAGTCCGCGGTCTCCGTGTCTCGGAACACGAACGGGTAGGACACATGCGTGCCACGGTCGAGAACGGTGCGGAACGTCGAGGCTGCGTCACGAGGCTCGAAGACGCCGATCGTCGCGTAGCCGTTCCGGCGCGAGAAGTCCTCGACGAAGACGAACGTCCGGTCGTTCTCGCGCGCGAGGAACGGGTCCGCGAGGAAACGGTCGTCGGGATGGTCGACCCAGTGCATCTGCCTCGGCAGCTCCAGGGGTGAATCCGCGGGGCTCCGGCTTCCCCAGGCGACCGCGTAGTTCGTCTGCGTCGTCAGCGACGTCACCGACGCTCGGACGAGCGAGCCTGCGAGCCGGGCTGCGCCCGTGACGACTGCGACGTTTCCGATCCGTGCGCCAGTCCGGGAAGCCGCATTCTCCGGCGCGTCGGTACGCACAAGGGCGTCGACTCCCTGCACGAGCAGAGTCGGGCTTTTCCACGCGACGCGCTCCAGGTTGCTGCTGAACGACCTGTGAGTGAGCGCGGTCCGCGCCATCGCGAGCTCGACGCACCGGTTGTCCGCATCGCGGGCGACGACCGTCGTCGTGACCGTCTGTCGTCCGGAGGCGACCTCCCGCAGGAGCGCCGTCGGGGACGTCGCCGGAGTTGCGCCGTGCCACAGCGTGAGCACCAGTTGCCGTTCGTGGACTCGAAGTGGCGACGGCGGGCGGAGGTCGACGATGATCTCGGCGTCTCGCAGTTCGCCGTCCAACTCGGCCGGCGCGTCGACCTGGACGACATCGAACTCAGTGTCGTCGATGGTGTCCAGCGAGTAGGCGCCGCCCGCAGCGGGACGCAGCAGCGCATGCTCGAGCAGCTTGGCGGAGAGACGGCGCCGAGCACCTGTCGGGCGGTCCGGCTGTGGCGTGCCGAGCACGACGACCCGCAGCCGGGGATGGCGTTGGGCGAGCGCCGTGACCGAGGCCGACGCCCAGCGCCGGACGATGGGCGAATCGACGACGACGACGATCGACGAGACGTCGGCGACGTGCCCCGGCGCATCCGACATCGCGCCTAGCTTATAGAACGTGCTCCCACAGCTACAGTTCCGCGCCCGGTGAGCGTTTGGCGGACAGAGGGCGGGATGCTCCCGCAGTCGTGGGCGTCGCGAAGTATTCGGTCTCCGTGGGCCTTGCTGGCGGTGCCGGCCGTCGTGGGCTTGGCCGCGGGAACGTTGTCGAGCCCGCTCCTGGTGGTCGGAGTGCTCGGCGCCGCGCTGTATTTCGCCGCGTCGCTCAAGTACCCGGTCGCGGCGTTGTGCGTGTTCATCGTTCTGACGTTCATCAGCGAGATCGCGGGCGTCGGTGCGGGTGTCTCGGTGGCGAAGGGCGCCGGCGGCGTGCTGATCGTCAGCTGGGCCTACCGGCAGTTCGCACGGCGCATCGTCGGCTTCGGCGACGCGCCGGGTGTACGGCCCTTCATCGCGGGCGCCGTGTCGTTGGTCGCCTGGATGATCATCTCTTCGGCCTGGTCCTCGGACAGTCACGCTGCTGTTTCCTCGGGCCTGCGTCTCCTCCAGGGGCCGTTGATCGCCCTCGTGATCGTCGCGACGGTCGACAGGATCTTCGCGTTTCGCGCCGTGATCGCCTGTTACGTCGCCGGCGCAACGGCGAGCGCTCTGGCGGGAATCGCCGGTCTCACGAAATCCGACAATGCGACGCTTGCCGCAAGCGGTCGTCTCAGCGGTGGGATCGGGGATCCGAACTTCCTTGCTGCCGTCCTCGTCTCCGCGCTCCTCCTGACGCTGTTCGCCTTTCAGGTCGCGAAGAATCGAGGCAGCCGTTTGATCCTCGGCCTCGCGGCCGGCATCTGTCTCGCCGGGATCTTTCTGACGGAGTCGCGCGGCGGCGTCGTCGGCCTCGCCGTGGCGACCGTGGTCGCCATCGCGTATGCGGGCCCGGTGCGGCGCCAGATTCTCATCTCGATCGCCGTGACGGGTGCTGCCGCTGTCCTCTACTTCTCCTTTGCACCGCCGCAGTCGTTCCAGCACCTGACGACGTTCACGACGAATGGAGGCACGGGGCGGAGCGATCTCTGGACGGTCGCCGTGAACGCGTTCGGCCAGCATCCACTCGCGGGTGTCGGCGCCGGCAACTACACGATCGACGAGCCTCAGTTTCTCCTGAACGTGAATCAGAATCTTCCCCGAGCCGACCTCGTCCTTCACCACGAGGCAGTCCACAACACCTACCTCCAGGTTGCTGCAGAGCTTGGCACCGTCGGAGCGGCGCTCTTCCTCTTCACGATCTTCGTCCCGCTGATCTACGCGCGACGAGTGATCGCGATGTTCCCTCCGACATCGGTGCGGTTCGAGCCGACGATCGGGCGCGGTCTCGTCGCGGGGGTCATCGGCATGCTCGCGGCCTTCGTCTTTCTCTCTGCGCAATACGACAAGCAGTTGTGGATCACGCTCGGCCTCGTGCTTGCCTTCGACCGCGTTGCGGCTCTGAGCGCCGCGCGCGAGACCCCGCAGCAGACGGCTTCCGACCGGTAGCTCGCGGGCAGGTCACGGCGAAGGCCACAGGGGTGGGTCGAGCGTCGGCCCGAACCCCTGGCAGCCGCTCCCAGCGAGCAGCTTGAAGTTGCCCTGTGCCGCTCCGGCGTAGAGCGGCCGCTGGACGACGTTCCCTGCTCCGACTCTGAAGCCGAACGGCGGCGCGATCCCGCCGTCCGAGTGGTAGTAGCGATCGGGAGAGCTCGCCCACAGGCAGTTGCGCGCGACGACATTGCCGCTGCCGGCCGGTGTGCCGGTCGGGTACCAGCTCTCCACGTTCCATCGGTTTCGGGAGTTGCTGATGATGTTGCGGGTCACCGTGTCGTTGCTCGATGTGAGCGACCCATTCCCGGAGAAGATGACGCCCGACCCGTTGCCGTCGATCACGTTTCGAGTGACGAGGACGTGCTCCGCGGCGGGGTACAGCTGAACGCCTCGGTCGCCGTTCCGGTAGATCCAGTTGTCGCGGATGATCGTCGTGCCCGTCGTCGCGACGACATAGATGCCGTGGTTGTGATTGGTCGAAAGGCCGCAGTCGTGGATTCGGCTCTGCTCGATCGTGGTGTTGGTTGCGGGGCCGTAGCGATCCGTTTGCCCGAGGTTGAAACAGATGCCTCCACCGTAGGGTTGCGTTCCGTCTCCGCTCCCGGGGTTGCTCACGTCGAGTCGCCGCCAGATCGAGTGGCTTCCGTTCACGATCGGGCTTGGCAGGTTCCACTGGTTGCGGCCGTCGATGCGCAGGTCCTCGATGATCCAGTAGCGGCCGGAGCCACTGACCCAAACCACGCCGTGCAGCGTCGCCGGGTGGTCGGGATCGAGGCTCCGCAGGACGATCGGGGCATTTGCCCGGCCTCGCGTGCTCAGGATCAAGCGACGGATGTCGTAGTAGCCGGGCCTCAAGCAGCCGACGTCGCCGGCTCGCAGTCGCCCGGCGAACCGCTGCAGGCCGCCGCCCGGGCGCGTCACCTGCGAGCAGCCGGCGCGCGGCGGGTCTGCGGCGGATCCGACTGACGGCACCACCGAGGCAGTAACGGAAACCGCGGCAACGGCCGCAGCAATCGCGATCCGCACCACCGCGATTCTACCGCAGGAATCGCGCCGTTCTCGGCGCGCGTGCGCTCTGGCGGGCCAACGGTCGGTGAGCTACCTTAGAAGTCACATGCCGCCTGATTGCCGTCACGGGCTGGCGCTGGCCTCTTCAGCATTGAACGACCGTCGCCCGCCTGCATCCGGGATGCTCAAGTCGAGGATCGGGCCTGCCGATGCAGGCGCCATGAGCGTGCTCACCGCGGTGGCGATCTCGTGGCTTCCGAACGTCCGCAGACTGGGGCGGCTGCGGCCGAAGCAGGAGGCCGGCCGGGTGCTGCGAGTCGGCATCGACCTCGTCGAGATCGACGCGGTCGCGGCGACGCTGGACTCGGCTCTCTCCGGGCGGTACCTCTCGCGCGTCTACACACCCGCGGAGGTTCGTGACTGCACCGACGGCAACGGCCTCAACGCCGGGCGGCTCGCGGCGCGATTTGCGGCGAAGGAAGCGGTAATGAAGGCGCTCGACGTCGGGAATCGCGCGATCCCGTGGCGGGCGATCGAGGTGCGGCGCCAACGCAGCGGCCGTCCGACGGTTTCGCTGCACGGGGCGGCAGCAGCGATCGCCCGCGAAGAAGGCGTTGCTCGGTTCGCGCTCAGCCTGAGTCACGAAGCGAACTACGCCTCTGCACTCGTGGTGGCGACATCGTGATCGAGAGCATTCGCGAGATCGTCGGCACCCACGGCCGTCTTCCCGTCGACGTCAATGCGGTCCCGGTCGACGCCAACCTCTATGAAGCAGGCATGACGTCGCACGCGAGCGTCAATCTGATGCTCGCTCTCGAGGATCATTTCGACGTCGAGTTCCCCGACGAGATGCTGACGCGTAGCGCGTTCGAGAGCATCTCGTCCATTCGGACCTCGCTCGTCTCACTCGGCATCAATGAGGAGAACGCATGAGCTTCACGGCGAACACGGGCATCGAAGAGACCTTTCTCACGTCCGTCGAGCGGATCGCGGACGACGTGGCAGCGAAGTGGGTCGACGAGGTCGACCGGGAGGCGCGCTTCCCTCATGAGGCAATCGACGCGCTGCGGGAGGCGCAAGCACTCTCGGCGTTCGTTCCACCCGAGCTCGGCGGAGGCGGTGCCTCGATCGACGAGATCGCGAGCGCCTGCTTCGCCCTCGGCAAGCGCTGCGGGGCAACCGCGATGGTCTTCGCCATGCACCAGATTCAGGTCGCGTGCATCGTCCGGCACCGGAACGGCAGCGACTGGTTCGATCAGTATCTCCGCGACCTCGTCGCCGGCCAGCGCTTGATCGCTTCCGCGACCTCCGAGGTCGGGACGGGTGGCGACATGGGCCGTTCGGTCGCCGCGGTCGAGGCCCTGGACGACGGGACCTGCTCGTTCGAGAAGCAGGCGCCGACCGTCAGCTACGGCAGCCAGGCGGATGACCTGCTGACGACGTTGCGCCGTGCGCCCGAGGCGGACGGCGGTGATCAGGTTGCGGTGCTCACGCACAAGGAGCAGGTCGAGCTCGAGCAGACGGGAACCTGGGATCCATTCGGGATGCGCGGCACGTGCTCCCCGGGGTTCAAGATCCGTGCCTCGTTCTCCCCCGAGCAGCGGTTGCCGGAGGAGTTCGCCGCGATCAGCGGCCAGACGATGGTTCCGGTCTCCCACATCCTCTGGTCACATATCTGGCTGGGGATCGCGACCGACGCGTTCGACCGAGCCCGTTCCTTCGTACGAGCGGCGGCCCGCCAGAAGCCCGGTGAGCCGCTTCCGGCCGCCGTGCGCCTGTCTCACCTGATGGTCGAGTTGTCGCTGCTCCGCGGCGAGGTCAGCTCCGCCCTCCGTGACTTCGAGGACGACTCGGCGCGCGAGGGCGAACAGGTCGCAACTGTCGCCCGAGCCGTGCGCTACAACAACCTGAAGATCGCTGCGTCGGAGCAGGCGCCTCGCGTGTGCCAGGGTGCGATGGGGGTCTGTGGGATCGTCGGCTTCAAGAACGACACGCCGTTCAGCGTCGGCCGTCACCTGCGCGACACGATGTCGGCGTCGTTGATGGTTGCGAACGAACGCATTCATCAGACAAACGCGGCGCTCCTGCTGGTCGCCAAAGACGTCTGATCCGCCGTGGGCGAGGTCGCCGGTGCCACCCCAGAGCAGAGCAAGTTCCTTGCGGAGCTGACCGACGCCCGGTTGCTGCTCCCGAGCGGTGTCCCGGGCGTCTACGGTCGCGGCGCCAGGTTCGGAGAGGTCGTCGCCGCGATCGAGGAGCTGATCACCGGGCGATCGGTCGACGACGGTGTGACGGTCGAGCGCGTGGCCTTTCCGCCGGTCATGCCGCGCCGCGAGCTCGAGGAGATCGGATATCTCGCCTCCTTCCCGCACCTCGCAGGGACGATCTTCTCGTTCTCGGGCGACGAGGCCGACGCAGCCTGGCGGGTCGAGCACCAGGACTGGGGCGCGTTCGAGGAGCAGACCGAGCTCGTCATGGTGCCCGCCGCGTGCTATCCCAGCTATCCGGTGATCGCAGCCCGGGGGCCGCTCGGCCCGGACGGTGTCTCCCTCGATCTCGGCGGCTCCTACGTGTTCCGGAACGAACCATCGGGAGACCCTGCGCGGATGCAGATGTTTCACCAGCGCGAGCTCGTGCGCTTCGGGACCCCGGACCGGGTCAGCGACTGGCGCGATCACTGGTGCGAGCGTGGTCTCGAGATCCTGAACGGGCTTGGGCTCGCAGCGCACTCCGACATCGCCTCCGATCCGTTCTTCGGACGAACCGGGAAGATCCTCGCCCGCAGCCAGCGCTCGCAGTCGCTCAAGTTCGAGATCCTCGTCCCGATCGCGGGCATGGAGCCGACGGCCGTTGCGTCCTTCAACTGCCATCGCGAGCATTTCGCCGCGCTCTACGGCCTCACGTGTGCAGATGGAAGCCCTGCGCACACGGCGTGCGTGGGATTCGGGCTGGAGCGCATCACGCTTGCGCTGTTCAAGCAGCACGGTTGCGACGCCGACGGCTGGCCGTCCGAGATTCGCGCGCAGCTCTGGGACACAGCATCGTAGGAGGCGACATGCTCAGCCTGCTCGGACTCGACCCGGACACCTACCGCGCGCACCGGTTGCACGACGCCGATCGCGACTACCCGGAGACGAACTGTTACAGCGACATCCTGATCGAGCTCGTCCACGCCCGCGGTCACGAGCCGCTCGCCGCTCTCGCTGGAACGGTGCGCACGGACTTCGAGGGCGATCAGTGGACGTTCTTCAAGCCCGAACGGCAGGATCTCGAGCGGCTCTTCGGCATCGACATCCACGAGATGCAGCTCTACCGGCCGCTCCATGAGCACGTCGTCGAGCAACTTCGGCAGGGGCGCTCGATGATCGTCGAGCTCGATTCGTGGTTCCTGCCCGACACCCGGTCGACCGCCTACGGACGCGAGCACGTCAAGAGCTCCGCGGTGATCGAGGGGATCGACGTCGACGGCGAACGACTGCGCTACTTCCACAATGCGGGGCTGTACGAGCTCGGCGGCGCCGACTACCGCGGCGTGCTGCGGCTCGATGACCCGGCCGACGACGGGATTCTGCCTCCGTACGCCGAGATCGTCAGGTTCGACGCAGGGCCGGCACTCGGCGGCGACCAGTTGCGCGAGGCCGCCAGGTCGATCTTGCGCGAGCATGTCGCCTACGTGCCACGGACGAACCCGTTCATCCGCTTCGGCGACTCGCTCGCCGACAAGTTGCCGGACCTCCTGCAAGGGGAGCACGCCGACTACCACGCGTACGCCTTCGCGACGGTGCGTCAGGCGGGCTCGTCCTTCGCCAGCTGCGCCACCTATCTCGAGTGGCTCTTCGAGGAGCGCGCGGAGCCCGCGGCGGCGGCGCTGTCGCGCATCGTTGCGGACTCGAAGATCCTGTCGTTCAAGCTGGCGCGGCGGCGTCCGTTCGACATCGAGCCGGCCTGCGCGAAGCTTGCGGCCGACTGGGACGATGCGATGGCCGGCATCGCCGCCCTCTGCCTCTGAGCATGAGCGACCTGCTCGAGTCGTGGCAGGTGGCAACGACAGCCACCGCTGCTTTCAGCGCTGCACCCCCGGGGCCTGACGAGCTCGAATGGCGTCGCGAAGAGCTGCCGTTGCGCGGGGCCGACCACGAAGACCACTGGTTCCGGCACACGTTCCTCGCCGCTGGCCGGGCACCGACGCTCCGCTTCGAGGGCCTTGCAACCATCTGCGACGTCTATCTCGACGGCGCTCTCGTCCTGCAGAGCGAGTCGATGTTCCTGGCCCACGAGCTGCCCGTGCCGGCGGGATCCCACGAGCTCACGGTGTGCGCCCGCGCGCTCGACCCGCTGCTGACAGTCCCCCGGAAGCCGCGTGCGCGCTGGCGCTCGCGTGTGCCGCGGGACAACAGTCTCCGTTGGTTCCGCACGTCGCTGCTCGGACGTGCGCCCGGATTCGCTCCCGGCCCGCCCCTCGTCGGTCCGTGGCGCCCGGTGTGGTGCCTGGAAGAGCCCTCGCCGACGCTGTCGCTGCGGTCGGTCCTCGACGGCGACGACGGAGTTCTCGAGCTCCGCTGCGACCCGGCCGCCGGCCCGCTCGAGGTCACCGTCGGTGCCGAGACATGGTCGCTCCCTGCAGGCGGGGGCGACGTTCGCGTGCGCGAAGTCGAACGCTGGTGGCCCCATACCCACGGTGAGCCTCACCTCTACCGCGTGCAGATTCGCACCGGCGCGGGAGAGCTGTCGCGCTCTGCCGGCTTTCGCGAGCTCGTACGGCCGGCCGACCTCGCAGCGGACGGACTCGCTCTGCAGGTGAACGGTGTTCCGGTCTTCGTCCGCGGAGTGGTGTGGACTCCCGTGCCGGACGTCGAGCTGCGCAGCACGCTCGTCCGGCTGCGCGACGCCGGCCTCAACCTGATCCGGGTCGCCGGCACGACCGTTTACGAGTCCGACGCGTTCCACGATCTCTGCGACGAACTGGGGCTGCTCGTCTGGCAGGACCTGATGTTCGCCAACATGGACTATCCGTTCTCCGAGCCTGCCTTTCGCGCCCTCGTCGAGCCCGAGCTCCGTCAGGCGCTCGCGCAGGTCGCAGGCAGGCCGAGCCTGGTCGTCGTCTGTGGGAACAGCGAGGTCGAGCAGCAGGTCGGCATGCTCGGCCTCGATCCTGCGCTCGGCCGCGGGGCACTGTTCGACGAGTTGATCCCGGACCTGGTCGCCGAGGCGGGGATCGACGCGGCCTACATCCCGTCCGCGCCGACGGGCGGGGAGCAGCCGTTCCGGACCGATCGCGGAGTCGCTAACTACTTCGGCGTCGGGGCCTACCTCAGGCCGCTCGAAGATGCGCGCCGCGCAGCCGTTCGCTTCGCCTCGGAATGCCTCGCCTTCGCGAACGTCCCGGATGCGGAGCCGGCCGCGTACACCGAGGGCGTCATGCGCGATGCCGGCGCGGACTGGGACTTCGCCGACGTGCGCGACCACTACCTCCAGCTACTGCACGGGATCGGGCGCGGCCACCCGGACTACTGGGACCGCGCGCGGTTCGTCACCGGTGAGGTGATGGCCGAGGTGCTCGGTGAATGGCGGCGGGCCCGGTCTGGCTGCGGCGGCGGCATCGTCCTCTGGTCGCGCGATCTCGTGCCCGGCGCCGGGTGGGGGCTGCTCGACGAGCGGGGTGACCCCAAGGTCGTCTGGCATCTCCTCCGCCGGGCGCTGGCACCAATGGCCGTCTGGACGACCGACGAAGGGCTGAACGGCATCGCGATCCACGCCGCGAACGACGGTGCCGACCCCGCCAGCGTGCGGTTGCGCGTCGCGCTCTACCGTGACTCGGAGGTGTGCGTCGGCGAGGCGAGCGAGGAGCTGGAGCTCGCAGCGCACACCGTGGTCGAGCGATCCGTCGAGGGCCTCCTCGGGCGGTTCGTGGACGTCTCGTGCGCGTACCGCTTCGGGTCGGCGCAGCAGGACCTCGTCGTCACGAGCCTCGAGGGAGCAGACGGCGTGCTCGGGACCGACTTTCGCTTTCCGGCGGGCCGACCGCGCGAGCGGTGGGAACCGTCGGTGCTCCGGTTGCGCGCGTCGGCGACGGGAGACTCGAGTGGGCGGGTCGAGGTCACGGTCGGTGCCGAGCGCCTCCTCTACGGCGTCCGGGTCTCCGCGGAGGGCCATGTGCCCTCGGACGACGCCTTCAACGTCGAACCGGCCCGGTCGGCGACCGTCGTGCTCAGCCCGTCGCGCGGCGCCGCGCCGCCGGCGGCGATCGAGCTCAGCGCCCTGAATCTCGTCGGGCCCGTCGAGGTGCCCGTTCGGTGAACGAGCGCTACGTCTATCTCGGCGTAGGCGGGACGCCGTTTCCAGCGATCCTGCATCGACCGCCCGGGGCTTCCAGCTCGACGGCGATCCTGCTCGTGCCGCCGTTCGGCTGGGAGGACATCGCCTCCTACCGGTCACGCCGAACCTGGGCCGATGACCTCGCCGCGCACGGTTTTCCTGCGTTGCGCTTCGATCTTCCGGGGACGGGCGACAGCGGTGGTGTGCCCGCCGACCCCGGCACGTGGGCGAGCTGGAACATGGCGGTGTCCGTCGCGGCCGCATGGCTCCGTACCGAATCCGGCGCCGAGCGCGTGACCGGGGTGGGGATCGGGCTGGGCGGCCTGCTCGCCTACGCAGCCGCTGCCCGGGGAGACGTCGACGACCTCGTCCTGTGGGCGGTGCCGGGGCGCGGGCGCGGTTTCGTGCGCGAGCTGGTCGCCTTCTCGGCCCACGAGACCGCGCGCATCGTCGAGGCCGGGGCGCCGGAGCCGCCGCCGCTACCGGACGGCTGGCTCGCACCGGGCGGTTTCCTGCTCTCGCCCGAGACGATCGCCGACCTCCGATCGCTCGACCTGGCGGAGCAGCCACTGCCGAGCGGGACGCGCGTGCTGGTGCTCGACCGTGATGGGGTCAAGCCCGATCCACGGCTCAGCGCCTCGATCGTCGCAGCAGGGGCCGAGCTCACGGTCCAGTCGGGTGCGGGCTACTCCGACATGCTGACCGACCCCGATCAGGCGCAGGCGCCCCGCGCCGTGTTCGCGCAGGCCCGAGCGTGGCTCGCGGACGGAGAGCGCCGGCCCGCAGCCGTCCCTGGCGGAGCGCGGCCTGCGAGCCACGATGAGGTGACGGTCGACGCGGTGCGAGAGCGGCCGTTCGTGATCGAGCGAGCGCAAGGCCGGCTCGTCGGCACACTGGCGACCCCGGCCGACGGCGCGAGCGCGCCGCTGACGGCCGTCTTCCTGAACGCGGGCGCGATCCGGCGGATCGGGCCGCATCGGATGTGGGTCGACGCCGCGAGGCGGTGGGGGCTCGAGGGCGTCACGTCGCTGAGGCTCGACCTCGAGGGGATCGGCGACAGCGACGGCGACGGCGAGCTGTTCGGCGACGTCGCGCACTTCCACGGCGACCAGTTCTTCGAACAGACCCGTGCGGCGCTCGACGAGCTCGAGGCGGCCGGGCTCGGCACCCGGTTCATCCTGGTCGGCTTGTGCTCCGGTGCGTACTGGGCATTTCATGCCGCGCTCGCCGACGACCGGGTTGCCGCCGCGCTGATGATCAATCCACGCGTTCTGTACTGGGATGACAACCTCGAGATCGCCCGCGAACTGCGCCGCACTCGCCTGCTCGTTCGCCCGGTCACCTGGAAGCGTGTCTTGAGAGGAGACGTGCCCCTGGCTCGCTGGGTAGCGATGGCCCGATGGCTCGCGAGCTCGCCGCTTCGTTTCGCGCGTGCTCGCCGACAGCGGGAGAACCCGGTGAGCGTGGAGGACCGGATCGTCGCAGCGTTCGATCGCGTGCGCGACCGCGATCTTCGCGCGCGGTTCGTCTTTTGCGACGGCGAGCCGCTCTGCGACGAGCTCACGCGTGCCGGCCTGCTCGACCAGCACGACCGCTGGCCGTCCGTCTCGGTGAGCAGGCTGCCCGGGCGCGACCACACGCTGCGCCCGTTGTGGATGCACGAGCATGTCGTGGCGGTGATGGATGCGGCTCTCGACGCCGAGCTCTCGCTCGCAGGTGTCGCCGTACAATGAGGGGATCCCATTGACCGGACGCAACCCCTTCGCGTGGCGTAACAGCAGCGTCTGGTCGCAGCACAACTTCGTCGGCAGTTACGCCACTCGTTCGCTGCGACCGCCGGAGGTCGTGTTCCTGCTCCGCTATGCCGAGTTGCTCGGCGGGCGCGTGCTCGAGCTCGGCTGCGGCGCGGGCCGGATCACGGGCTACCTGGGCGCGCGCGGCGGCGAGGTGCTGGGCCTCGACATCTCGCAGGCGATGGTCGACTACTGCCGGGCCAGGTATCCCGACCTGGAGTTCCAGCTCGGAGACCTCTCGGATCTCAGCGCGTTGCCCGAGCGGTCCAGAGACGTGATCGTGGCGGAATTCAACGTTCTGGGAGTGCTCGACGAGGTCGAGCGAAAGCGCGTCCTGCGCGAGATCCATCGCCTCCTGACCGATGACGGCTTGCTCCTCTTCTCCGCCCACAACCTGGCCTTTCTCCCGAACATCCCGACTCCGGCCGGCCTCGTCACGAGATCGCGCGACCCGGCCCGAGTGCTGTGGAACCTCGGCCGCCTGCCGCTGCGGACGAGGAATCACCGCAGGATCGGCCGGTTCGAGCGCCGTGAGAGCGACTACGCGCTCGTCAACGACCAGGCGCACGACTACCAACTGCTGCACTACTACATCGGACGCGAAGCTCAGGCGCGCCAACTCGAGCAGACGGGCTTCGAGCTGCTCGACTGCCTGAACGGGGATGGTCACAGCGTGGGGCCGGGTGACCGCGCAGCCGATCATTCGGAGCTGCACTACGCCGCACGCGCCGTCCCGGAGGGACGTTAGGCGGCTCGAAAGTCGTGTCCGAACGAGGAGACGGGGCCGGGGGAGTGGACGTCCTGCCCGTGAGGGTGCAGAATCAAGGGGATGGCAAAGCCGCTCACTCCGCCGCAGATCCGGGACGCAGAGCTGCCACGGTCGTTGCGCGGCTATGACGTCGATGCAACTCGCGAGCTCCTTGCGAGTGTGGCCGGGGCACTGGCTGGAGTGACACGGGAGCGGGACGATCTGCGTAAGCAGGTCGAAGGCTTGACCGTCGAGGCGTCCGAGAACCCGACCGACGCCGAGCGTCTCGGCGCCGTGCTGCTGACGGCGAAGCGCGCGGCCGACGACCTCGTCGCCAAGGCGGCCGGAGAGGCAGAGGAGATCCGGGCCGGCACCGAGCAGATGCGCGCAGAGGTCGAGAGCGAGCGCGCCGAGCTCTCTGCCCGAGCCCGAGCCGAGGCCGACGCACTTATTCGCGAGGCTGCCGCCAAGGTCGAGTCGCTCGAGCGTGAGGCGGAGGAATTGCAGGAGTCGATCGCAGCCCGCCGGCAGGAGCTGGTGACGTTCCTGCAGTCGGCGCTCGACCAGCTCGAAGAAGTCGAGTCCGTGAGCCCGGCCGTGGCGGAGCCCACGGAGCCGACACAATCCACGGGGCTCGACGGCGAGCTCCTGGCACAGCTGCCGTCCGAATAGGCTGCGAATTCCGTGCCGGTTCGGTGGTCCGGCGGGCCGCCTGAGTCCGCGCCCATCGACGGGCGAATTCTCCCTGCTTTCCCGTTTGCGTTTCGGTCGGTCGCCGGTCGGGTAGGCGCAGGGAACTGCGGACTAGGCGAGAGCGAGCCGAACAGCGTAAATCAGCGCGGCAATCCAGGTAAGCTGCACGGCCGCAATCACGGAAAGGATGGTGACGTGGTGTATTCGACCACGAATCAGCTCGGCCGAAGCCCGAACCTGGGCTTTGTCGCCTGCATGCTGTACTGCGTCGCCTGCTGGGTCGGCCTCGTCTACCTGATCGGGCTCGCTTTCGGGTAGCCCCAGGAGCGGCAGTCCGTCGACCGTCGCTGCGCTCGTCGTCATCTCTCTCCCCTTCGGTGTGGCGGTGCTCTCGTTCGCTGTGACGTCTTGTACGTCCGGCGGTTAGCCCGGCGTCGGCCAGACCGGAAAGGGAGAATGGAGGAGCCGGTCGAATCAGGGGAGTTGGGGCGGCGCCGCGGCGAATCTCTCCCCTCCCGTGGCGCCGCCCCAACCCCTCTGACCGACTTCGCGGCGCGGCGCGCGCGGCGCTACATCACCAGCCAGAGGAGCACGTAGGCCAGCGCCGCCATCCACGCGAGCTGTGTGACGGCGATCGCCGAAACGATCACAACGTTGCTCGCCAGCCCGAGGTTCGGCCCTGCCGGTGCCTCCGGCTCGGATTGTCCGCCGTCGTGCTCGAGGACCGTGAGCCCTCTGACCGCTGCCTTGCCGCGCGCTGCAGTTGCCGCCATCGCTCTTCTCCTCGCCGCAGTCGTTTCCGCCGATGTCCTGCTCGTGCTCGCAGGTTGACTTTGCGCGAAACGCCCCGGCGCGACGACCGACCAAAGAGCTGGTTTGACGCGACCTACGGCGTGCCTCGAACGAGTGATGCCGGGTTGGCGGGCACCGTTACGGTTGCTCTCCCTCCCGAGCGATGCCCGCCAGGTCCCCTATCGGTTCAGCTCGCGAAAACCTGAGCTCGAATCCGCGACGCGCGGTGCCGGGCGGGTAGGCCTCAAGCCGGCCGCGCTGCGTGCCGATTTTGCGGGGGTGAGTGTCGACAGTCGCCTTCTGGACCACTGGCAGCGTGAGCAGGTCGCTCGACGCCGTGCCCGTGCCGCCCTGCCCGCCCGGTGGCGGAACGATCCCCGCCCGGAGATGCACCAGGTCGTTGATGTCTACGTCGAGCTCCTGGCCTCCGAGCGGCAGCGGAACGTGGTGCCGCTCGCCCTCGAAGACCGCTGAACGCCGGTCAGCACCACCCCGCCCTGAGCCGATCCGGGCGCCGATTCGAACAGCCCGCAAATTGCGTCCAGTCCACAACGCGGAGGCTGGCGGCCGCCTGCCCATGGGTTAACTTCGGCTGCGTGAGGCGGATCATCGCTGCCGCGGCCGGGGCTCTGTTCGCTGCAGTCCCAGGGGCGGCCAACGCGGGAAGCATCACGCCCATTCAGTACGCCTACGGGGGCGGTTCCAACGCCGCGGCGGTCATCGCCAGTCAACCACCGGCCTCCGAGAGCTCGCAGTCGACCCCGGCAGGCGGGGCTGCCGCTACCGGTTCGGGCGGAGCCGGCTCCAGCGGCCATCGGCCCGGCGCGACCGCGGCTCAGCCGCTGGTCGGCATCGCGGCGGCACCGGCAGCTCCGGTGGGCTCGTTCGATGCGCTGCACCGGGCGATCCCGAGAGACGCGCTCTGGGCGATCGCGCTCGCGGCTGCCTGTGCGCTGGGCGCGTGGCTCGTCCGGCGCGGGAACGCCTGACCTTCGACCGCAGGACGACCGCCGTCAGCCCGTTCGTACCCTCGTTCGAGGGATTGCTGGGCCTCCGCATCGTGACTTAGATGCAAGTGGTTCTGCAATGCGGCTGTGCAGCTCGCGATTCGTCGCGGCGCACAAGAATCGAGGAAATCTGTGGGCAGCATCATGGACGCGGCCGGCTGGTCCGGCTTCGCGGGTCTCCGGGCGAACGGCTCGGCAAATGGACACGTCGGATCGACCGTCGCGCAGGAGGTGCCGTCGGTGGCGTCTCCGGAATCGAACATCTCGCTCGAGGGACTGCAGCGGCGGCTGTCGAGACTGGCGTTCGATGTGCACGACGGGCCGCTGCAGGAGCTTGCGGCGCTCGGCTACGAGCTGAGCAACCTGCGCAACAAGACGACGCGCTCGTCGGTGCCGGATCCTGACCTGGACGCCGAGTTCGAGCGGATGATGTCCCAGCTCGCGAGCGTCGAAGGGATGTTGCGCTCGATGATGTTCGCGATGGAGGAGGGCGCTGCGGCGTCGTCCGATCTCGAGCTCGTCGTCGAGCAGCAGGTCGCGGCGTTTCGGGCTCTCGCGCCGGCGACGGATGTGGACGTGTCGGCCGAGGGAGATCTCGGACTGCACACCGATTCGCAGCGCATCCTGGTCGACCGCGTGCTGCGCGAGTCGCTCTCGAACGTCGCCCGCCACGCCGCGGCGAGTCGGGTCTCGATTCAGCTCCGCGGCTATTCCGACGCCCTGCTGGTCCGTGTGCAGGACAACGGGCGCGGTTTCGATCCGCAGCCGCGCGCACGGGGTCTCGGCGGCCGGCACGTCGGACTGAAGACGATGCGCGAGCGGCTGGACCTGATCGGCGGCACGCTGAGCATCGACAGTCAGCCGGGTGGCCCGACCACGATCACTGCGGTGATCGACAAGTGGCGTCCCGGCTGCGGCGACGAACTGGCGGACTCGCGGGCGTAGGCGGCTCAGCCGCGCGCGAGCTCGCGCAGGCGGGTGATCGACCGACGGGCGCCGTCGGCGTCGAAGACGTAGACGGTTGCGTTCCCGATGTCGTGCACAGGCCGGTCGAGCTCGTCCGAGCCCAGCGCGGCGTTGACGGCATACCGGACCGGGATCTCGTGGCAGACGCAGAGGACCGTTCCCTCCGGGCGGCCGAGCAGCCGCTCGAGCGAATCCGCATAGCGTCTTGCTGCGTCGCCGAGCGTCTCGCCGGCCGGGAACGGCGTGTCGGGCGGATGCGCGTGCTTCCAGGCGCGGTACGTGTCGAGGGTCTCGCCTTCGAGGTCGCCGATCTGGACGTCGTTCAGACCTGCGTCGACGATCGTGGCGGTGTAGTCCGCCCGTTCGCCGAGTGCCAGGCGAGCGGTCTCCTTCGCCCGGGGGAACTCCGAGGTGACGCAGAGGTCGATCGCGATCCCTGCGAGCTGGCCCGCGAGCTTCCCCGCCTCGCGCGCCCCGAGTGGAGACAGCCCGCGATCACGTGCAGGATCGCCGTTCACGATGCCGTCGATGTTGAACCACGACTGCCCGTGACGCGCCAGAAGGAGGATCTGCACTCCGGCCTCAGCGAAGATCGGTGAAGCGAAGCTCCTCGTAGGGGAACCAGCCCGAACCACCGGAGGTCGCGAACACATTCGTCGAACCGGCGAGCGCATGGGCCGCGGCCGAGACGATCAGCTTCTCACTCGCCAATTCGTCGTCGCTTTCCACCGTCTGGGCGGTGACGATCCCCTGCCGGCTGCGGGCGAGCTCGAGGAGCCTGGTCGTCGCCTCGTCGAAGGTCATCAGCCTTGATCCTTCCAGATCCCGGTCGCTCCGGGTCGATGGAGATTCAAGCCGGGCGGGCTGCCTGCCGATTTTGCGGGTGTGAGCGTCGACAACCGGCTCGTGGAGTACTGGCGGCGGCAGCTGGCGGGCCGCCGGCGGCTCAGAGTAGCTCCGCCCATTCGTTTGCCGGTCACGCCTGCCCAAGAGCAGACCCCCGGCCCGACAACGAGCCCGGCCCCTGCGAATCCGGCAGCCGACGAGGTGAGCTCGAACGTGGTGCCGATGGCGTTCGAGGATCGCTAGCGAGGCCGCTGCTACGGGCAGGGAGTGAAGGCGACGCGGTGAACGGAGGATTGATTGCCGTCAGTCCAGCCGCAGAGCCGCGCCGCCACCCAGGGTATCGGCAGCGCGCGTGCGGTTCTTGACCGGAGCCGGATGACCGAGGGGTATGTGCCTTGGAGCGCGAAGCGGCCGTACCGGCTGGTGTCAGGCGTCGACTGACGGAGCCGGCTGCCCGACTGTCGCCGCGGGGCGAGTGATGAAGTGAACGTCCGTTCCTCCCAGCGAGAAGCCCTCCGGGCCGCCCGGGGCAATGTCGAGCACGAATGTGGGCCTGCGCCAGCGCTCGTCCTGGTCGGCGTCGATGTAGACGGGGCAGCCGTCGACCTTTCCCAGCAGGAGGTCGTACGGGCCAACGATCAGTTCGCCGTCACCGAGGCAGATCGGGAGGCTGCCGTCGCAGCAGCCTCCCGATTGGAAGACCATCAGCGGGCCGTGCTCCGCACGCAGGCGCCGGAGCTCCGCTCGAGCGGCCTCCGTCGCGACGATCCTGTTTGCGGGGCCCGCGGTCATCGTTCTAGAAGAACCCGAGTGGCTTCGGGTCGTAGCTGACGAGCAGGCACTTCGTCTGGCTGTAGTGGTCGAGCATCATGCGGTGGTTCTCCCGACCGACACCCGAGACCTTGTATCCGCCGAATGCCGCGTGCGCGGGATAGAGGTGGTAGCAGTTGGTCCACACCCTGCCCGCCTTGATCGCGCGGCCCATTCGGTAGGCCTTCGCCGTGTCGCGGGTCCAGACGCCCGCACCGAGGCCGTACATCGTGTCGTTCGCGATGCGCAGAGCCTCCGCCTCGTCCTTGAACGTCGTCACGGCGAGCACCGGCCCGAAGATCTCCTCCTGGAAGATCCGCATGTCGTTGCGGCCCTTGAAGACGGTGGGCTGGAAGTAGTAGCCCTCTTCGAGCTCGCCGCCGAGGTGTGACCGCTCGCCGCCGATGAGCAGCTCCGCTCCTTCGTCGATCCCGATCTTCACGTAGCCCTCGATCTTCTCGAGCTGCGCCGTCGAGACCTGTGCGCCGATCTGGGTGGTCGGGTCGAGCGGGTGCCCCTGCTTGATCGCGGCGATCCGCTCGAGGCAGCGCGCCATGAACGGTTCGTAGATCGACTCCTCGATCAGTGCCCGCGACGGGCAGGTGCAGACCTCGCCCTTGTTGAACGCATAGAGCACGAGGCCTTCGATTGCCTTGTCGAAGAACTCGTCGTCGGCTGCCATCACATCGGCGAAGAAGACGTTGGGTGACTTGCCACCCAGTTCGGTCGTCGACGGGATGATGTTCTGGGCGGCGTACTGCATGATCAGCCGCCCGGTCACGGTCTCACCGGTGAAGGCGATCTTCGCGATCCGCTTACTGGTCGCGAGCGCCTTGCCGATCTCGCCACCGGGGCCGTTGACGACGTTGATCGTGCCCGGTGGGAGGATGTCCTCCAGGACCTCCATCAGCTTCAGGATCGACCAGGGCGTCGGGCTCGCCGGCTTGATCACCGTGCAGTTCCCGGCCGCGAGGGCCGGTGCGAGCTTCCAGGCCGCCATCAGGATCGGGAAGTTGAACGGGATGATCTGGCCGACCACACCGAGCGGCTCTTGGATGTGGTAGGCGACCGTGTCCTTGTCGATCTCGGAGATTCGCCCTTCCTCTGCGCGGATCGCTCCGGCGAAGTAGCGGAAGTGGTCGGCTGCGAGCGGGATGTCGGCCGCCAGCGTCTCGCGCACCGGCTTGCCGTTCTCCCAGCTCTCCGCGACGGCGAGCATGTCGCGGTGCTCGTCGATCGCGTCCGCGACGAGGTTCAGAACGCGTGCGCGCTCCGTTGTCGACGTCTCGCCCCAGGCGTCCTTGGCCGCGTGGGCCGCGTCGAGTGCGAGGTCGATGTCCTCCGGGGTCGACAGCGGCACCTCGGTGAACGGCTCGCCGGTCGCCGGCGTGCGATTCTCCGTGTACCGGCCCTTCACCGGCGCCACCCAGTGGCCGCCGATGAAGTTCTCATAGCGTTCCTTCAGCTCCACCGGACTGCCTGGCTTCCCGGGAGCCTCGAAGATCGCGCCCTTCTCGATGGTTGCCATCGAGAGCCTCCTTTCGAGAGGCGGACGCAGCCGCGTTGATGCGGACTGCGGCCGCATCCTCGACCTTGCCTCTGCGGGCCGCCGATTGCATCCGCACATTCGCGGACGGCGGCGGTTCTAGGAGCCGAAGCCTTCGAGCGCCGCCTCGACGAGGTCGGGGAGCGTCCGCAGGTTGTAGCCACCTTCGAGCACCGCCGCGACCCTTGGGGCGAGCGACCGTGCGCGCCGGGCCAGTTCGCGGAACCCGTCGGCAGTCAGCTCCATGTCTGCGAGTGGGTCGTCGACGTGCGCGTCGAAACCCGCCGAGACGAGCAGCAGATCCGGCTCGAATCGAGCGACGGCACGGGAGACGGTCTCCCAGGCGGCGAGGTAACCGCTGTCGCCGGTCCCGGCGGCGAGCGGCAGGTTCACGAGATTGTGCGCCTGCTCGTCCGGTCCGCCCGTGCCGGGATAGAGCGGCCACTGGTGCAGCGATACGAACAGAATCGACTCGTCGTCGGAGACGACGTCCTGCGTGCCGTTGCCGTGGTGGACGTCCCAGTCGACGATTGCGACGCGCTCGAGCCCGAGCTCCGCCTGCGCCCACCGTGCGGCGATCGCCACGTTGTCGAACAGGCAGAAGCCCATCGCGCGTTCGCGCTCGGCGTGGTGCCCGGGCGGACGGGCAAGCGCGAACCCGCCCCGGCGCACCGCTTCGATCGCCGCTCCGGCCGCGAGCAGCGCTGCCTCGTAGGTGGAGTCGCCGCAGATCGTGTCGGCATCGATCCAGCCGCGAGTGTCGCGCACCAGCTCGATCAGCTCGCGCGTGTGGCAGCGCAACACGTCGTCGTCGGTAGCGGGAGCGCACTCGGCGAACGGGAACCGCTCGTGCAGCACCACCATCCGCTGTTGCGATTCGGGGTGGGAGCCCGTCGGATGCAGGTACGCGAACGCGCTGTTGCTTACGAGCTCGATCCGCGGACCGCCTCGAGAATCTCGTCGAGCGGGCGAACGCCGCGTGAGCGGCCGATCAGGTAGGTGAGCAGCGGAGCGTTGCGCCGGTCTCCGCTTTCGTGCGCCGCGATCCTCGCGAGCTCGAGCAGCGCGTCGGCGTCCTCGCCGGAGATCTGCTCGTCGCTGCCGATCGAGGCGGCGACCTGCTTCAGCCAGTCGTCCATCGCGCGGCAGCATAATCCCCGCCATGCCACGCGCGCTCTGGGCAAAGGCGCCGCTGGCGCTTCTGCGACACCCGGCCGGCCTGCTCGCCGTCGTCTGCGCCGCGTTCCTCGTTGCGGTCGGTGCTGCGGCCGGGCCGTTGATGAACGCCGGCGCGGAGAGTGAGGCGCTCCAGACCAAGCTCGCACAGCTGACGCCGCTCGCGGCCGGCCTGACGATCGACCGTCCGCCGGCGCCCGATCGGGGTGATGCCGCGGCGATCGCGGCGGCCGACCTGAGCCGGCGCCGGGCCGCGCTCGCGCTCGGTCGCACGCTGCCGTCCGTCGGCCGCTCGGTCCTGACGACGAGCTCGTACGCGGTCATTTCGGGCCCTCGGTTCGATCAGGGCAACCCTCTGCCCGTCGTCCCGATGGCGAGGACCGGAGCGACGGTGCACGTGCACCGGCTGGCGGGCGGCGGAGCCGGCGTCTGGCTCTCGAGTGCGATCACGGACCGGGCAGGCGGTCGCGCGAGGTTCGTCCCGGGCTTCCCGACCTCCGCTCCGCGGGCTGTCACGTTGCCGGTGACGGCGGTCTATCGCCGGCTCGACAACGATCTGGCGAACCCGTACTGGGTGAACTTCACCGCGCGCATTCGGGCGCTGCATTCCGATGACCCGGCCCCGCCCTCGTTCGCGTTCGTCACCCAGGCGGAGCTCTATCGGCTGGCGTATGTCGTATCGGGCGGGGAGCTCGGGAACGACTACGAGTACCCGATCGACGCGTCGTCGATGACGCCGGCGCGCGCCAAGAAGGTCGCGAATGCGTTCCAGGAGGTCGGACGGAGACTCGCCGGGCGCTCCGCGTTCGCCGCAAGCCTCGGCTGTGCCGACGCGCAGCGCCCGTGTCGGGTCACGAGTGAGCTCACCGACGCGGTGCGGATTGCGAGCGCCGGCAACTCGAGCCTTCAGCCGGTGATCGATCTGCTCGCAGGATTCTGTGTGCTGATCGCGCTCTCTGCGGCTCTGATCGCCGGCGTCTTCACGGGCCGCCGGCGGGCCGCCGAGGCTCGGCTCTCGCTCGTCGGTGGGGAGTCACGGCCTGCCTTCCTGTCGCGAGCCGCGGCCGAGGCCCTGCTGCCGGCGGTCGTCGGCTCCGCCGCAGGCTTTGCGGTCGCGGTCGAGCTCGTTCGGCTGTTCACCCCGCACGGCTCGATCGACGGCGGCGTCGTCCGGCAGGCCGGCCTGCGGGTTGCGCTCTCCGTCGGGGCGTCGGTGCTCGCGGTCGCCGTCGGAACGACGCTCGCGCGCGGCCGGCTGGGCAGCGGGCGCGCCGCCAAGCACGCGGTCTCCCGCCTCCCCTGGGAAGCAGTGGTGATCGCCGCGGCCGCCGTGTCGTGGCTCGTCCTCGCCTCTGATCGCGGTCTCATCGAGGATCGAGTCGCCGGATCCCACCCGCGGTTGGTCGTGCTCCTGCTTCCCGCGCTCGTTGCGGCGCCGCTCACCGGAGTCGTGGGACGGCTACTTCGATCGCTCGTGTTGCGCCGCGTTGTAGTTGCGTCGACGGCGGTGTTCCTGGCTCTGCGGCGGGTGGCGGCTGCGCGTGGGCTCGCGATCGCGCTGACCGTCACGGTCGCGGCCGGCATCGCCTCGTTCGCGTTCGCCGACATCCTCCGTTCGTCGCTGGTCACGAGCAGCACCGAGAAGGCGTACGTGGCCAACGGGTCGGACGTCCAGGGAGTGATCGACGCGGGGCGGGCACTGCCGCGTGGGTTCCCCTATCCGGTCACGAAGGTGTCGGTCGTGTTCGCCGCGGGCGCGCTCGCCTCGGGAGCGCCGCTCGAGGTGATCACGGTCGACCCGCCGAGTCTCGCCCGCGTGCTCGCCGCGCACTGGCCGTCGGACGTTCGCTCCGCGGTGCGCTCGCTCGCGACCTCGCGTGCACGACTGCCGGCCGTCGCGGTCGGCATCGGCACCGGGCGGCAGACCGTCACGCTCGGCGACTCGCAGGTCGACGTCCAGGTGGTCGCACGCGTACGCGCCTTCCCGGGCATGCAGCCGACCGGGGCGCTGCTCGTGATTCCCGCCCGTGCTCTGACCGCGCCGCCGGCCGAGCCGCTGACCTACGTGTGGGCGACCGGCCCGCCCGCGCGCGTCGAATCCGCGCTTGCGGCTTCGACGCTCTCGCCGATGTACCTGACCGCGGTCGCCGAGTTCGGCCGCAGCCAGGAGATCCAGAACATCACGCGGACCTACGGCTTCCTTCGCATCGTCGCCTTCGGGATCGTCCTGCTGTCGCTCGTCGCGCTGATGCTCTACCTGAGCGGTCGTGAGCGGTCGCAGCTCGTCACATCCGCCTTCCTGCGCCGCATGGGCATGACGCAGCTCCGGCAAGCCTCATCGGTCGCGCTCGAGTCGATCGTCCTCGTGGGGCTCGCGACCGCCGTCGGCCTCGCGGCGGCTCTGGCGACAGCGGGAGCGATCGTCAGGCACGTCGATCCGCTCTCGGAGTACGCGCCGCCCCCGGCCACCGACGTCCCGTGGCTGCTCCTCGCCGGCTCCGCGGCCGCCGTGATCGCAACGGCCGGACTGCTCGCCGCGATCCTCACGCTCGTCGTTCCCCGGTCCGGCGTCGGGGAGCAGCTTCGTGTCAGCTGAGCCGCTGATCGTGCTCGAGGCTGCGACGAAGCAGTACCTCACGGCGGGCGGCGCGGTGGATGCGCTTCCCCCGGTCGACGCGCGGATTCCGACCGGCGCCGTCACCGCCGTCGTTGGCATCTCGGGCAGCGGCAAGTCGACGCTGCTTCGCCTGGTCGCGGGGCACGACACGCCGTCGTCGGGCCGGGTCGTCGTCGCGGGCCGCGACCTGTCCTCGCTGTCGGGACGGGAACGAAATCGCTTCCGGCGCGACACCGTGACCTACGTCTCGCAGCGCGCGGCCGACAATCTCTTCCCCCAACTGAGCGTCGCGGAGCACCTCCGCGCAGACGCCTCCCGCCGGCCGTTCGAGCTGCTCGGCATCGCCTCACGCCTGGGAGCGCGCCCGGGGGAGCTGTCCGGCGGCGAGCTCGCACGCGCGTCGTTCGCGGTCGCGCTCGCGCGTGGTGCGCCACTCGTCGTCGTCGACGAGCCGACCGCCGAGCTCGACGGCATGACGGCCGCTGACGTCCTGAGCGGGATGCGCGATGCTGCCGCCCGCGGTCAGACGTTCGTGGTGGCGACGCACGATCCGGCGGTGATCGACCTCGCCGACAGCGTCCTCGATCTCACGCGGGAGCGACCCGCTGCAGGGCCTGCCCCGCCTCGCGAGCGGCCGCTGGGTGACGTCGCGCTGCGGCTGTGTGGGCTGACGAAGAGCTACGCCGGTGCCGCGGTGCTCGCCGACGCGTCCGTCGCGGTCCGGGCGGGGGAGCTTGCGCTCGTCATCGGCCGGTCGGGGTCGGGCAAGTCGACGCTCCTGATGATCGCCGGCGGCTGGATCGACCCAGACGGTGGGACCGTCGAGCCCGCGGCGACGACCTGGGGTGAGCTTGCGTATGTTCCGCAGCGATTCGGCCTCGTGCCCGAGCTGACGGTCGAGGAGAACGTCGACCTGCCGGCGCGGCTCGTCTCCGCGCCGGCAGGGGCGGACATCTTCGAGCGGCTTGCGATCGAGGAGCTCCGCGGCCGCTATCCGGCGGAGATCTCGATCGGGCAGCAGCAGCGCGTGGCGATCGCGCGTGCGCTGCGGCTCGAGCCGAGGGTCGTCCTCGTCGACGAGCCGACGTCGCATCAGGACGGCACGCACGCGGAGCTCGTCTGGGCGGCTCTCGGCGCGGCTGCCGCAGGCGGGTCGGCGTGCCTCGTCGCCACGCACGAGCTCGACGCGCAGCGGCGAGCCGACCGGTGGTGGCAGATCGAGGACGGGCGTCTCCTTGTCGTGTCCGGGGACAATCCCTGGACATGACCGAACTAGACGCGTTCGAGCAGTCGCTTCGCGAGACCGTCGAGGCCGAGCTCGCGTGCGTGAGCCGCAGCGCGTTGCCAGTCGGGCGGGGTGGGCGCGAGCTCCGGTAGCGGCGCCGCCGGGTCCATGGTCGCGATGTCGCGGTAGAGCAGCAGGTCGTCGGCGATCTGAGGGAAGCGGCCGTCGGCGAGCGCCTGCGCGAGCGAGCCGTGCTGCTTCAGCACGTCGGCCGCCTTCTTCGGGCCGACGCCGGGCGCGCCGGGGATCTTGTCCGAGGGGTCGCCGCGAAGCGCGATGAAGTCCGGCACCTGGGTCGGCTCGACGCCGTAGCGTTCACGGACCTCCGCAGGCCCGATTCGTGCAAGCTCGGACACACCCTTGACCGGCTGCAGGATCGTCACACGGTCCGACACGAGCTGGAACGCGTCGCGGTCGGAGGTTGCGACGAGCACCGGCCCCGGCCACGCGCGCGCGGCGGCGGCCAGGAAGTCGTCCGCCTCGTAGCCGGGCGCCTTGCCGGTCTGGAAGCCGAACGACTCGACGAGCGCCGGGAGGAGATCCAGCTGTTGGACGATCGAGTCCTCGAACACGCGCCCCGACTGATAGGCGGGCAGCGCCTCGTGCCGGTAGGTGGGCGTGTCGAGTGTGTCCCAGCCGACGAGGACGGATTCCGGCTGCTCGCTCTCCCAGAGCCGTTGCAGGAAGCCCGCGAACCCGACGAGCGCGTTGAGACGAATCGACTTCGGCAGCGCGTGGTAGGCCCGGTGGGCGAGCGAGTCGCCGTCGATCGCGAGCAGCAGGCCGCTCACAGCGACTCCTCGAGGGCATGGATCGCGATCATCAGCCGGTCGGTCGCGGTGCGCGCCGCCTGCGCGAGCTCCTGGCCGTGCAGGTCGTCGAGGTCGATCGGCTCGCCGTAGCGCACGCGCCAGCGCTCGAGCTTGCGCAGGCCGTCCGTGCCTCTGATCCCCGCCGGCACGAGCGGCACGCCCGCCTCGAGGGCGATCCGCGCCGCCCCGGTGTGCGCTCCCGCCTCGTATTTCTTCCGCAGTCCCTTCCGGCGGCGGGTGCCCTCGGGGAACATGGCGATCACGTTGCCGGCCCGCGCCAGCCGGACAGCGGTCTCGATTGCCGCGTGGTCGGCCTGGCCGCGGTTCACCTTGAACGCGCCCGCGCCCGCCGCGATCGCCGAGAGCGGGAACCAGAAGAGCTCCGACTTCGCCATGAAGCGCAGGAAGCGGCGTGGCCAGATCGCGAGGCCGATCGCCCAGGGATCGAGATTCGAGAGGTGACCGGCGGCCAGCACATACCCGCCCGAGGCCGGCAAATGCTCGGTGCCGTCTGCTCGATACCGGAAGCCGAACCGCAGCAAAGGCCAGGAAACGAGGGCGATGAACGAGTAGAGCGGCGTGGGCCTTGGAGGACGCGTCACCGGCGGCGAGTATCGCTGATCTGGCCCACGGCGCTATGGTGGCGCGCGAAATGGCTGGATCCAAGGGAAAGAAGCTCGTGATCGTCGAGTCGCCCGCCAAGGCGAAGACGATCGCGGGGTATCTCGGCTCCGATTACCTCGTCGAGTCGTCGATCGGGCACATCCGCGACCTGCCGAACAACGCCTCGGAGATCCCCGCGAAGCTCAAGGGCGAGAACTGGGCGCGTCTCGGGGTGAACGTCGACAAGGACTTCGAGCCGTTGTACGTCGTCGACTCCCGCAAGAAGAAGGTCGTCTCCGACCTGAAGGCGAAGCTCAAGGACGCCGACGAGCTCCTGCTCGCGACCGACGAAGACCGTGAAGGCGAGGCGATCGCCTGGCACCTGCGCGAGGTGCTCGATCCCGAAGGTCCCGGTGCGCCGCATGGTGTTCCACGAGATCACCAGGCCGGCGATCGAGCGAGCGCTCGGCGAGACGCGCGAGATCGACTCGAGGCTCGTCGATGCGCAGGAGACGCGGCGCATTCTCGATCGTCTGTACGGCTACGAGGTCTCACCGGTCCTCTGGCGGAAGATCATGCAGGGGCTCTCCGCGGGACGCGTTCAATCCGTCGCGACGCGGCTCGTCGTCCAACGGGAACGCGAGCGGATGCAGTTCGTTGCGGCCGAGTACTGGGACATCGTCGCGACCTACGAGCCGGGCGAGTTCACGGCGCGACTCACGTCGGTCGAGGGCCGCCGCGTCGCGCAGGGACGCGACTTCGCCCAGGACGGGACGCTACGCCAGGCCGACGCGATCCAGCTCACCGAGCCCGACGCGCGCGAGCTTGCAGCGGGCCTCGCGGGTGTGCCCTTCGAGGTCTCGTCGGTCGAGGAGAAGCCATACACGCGCCGCCCGGCGGCGCCGTTCATGACCTCGACGCTGCAGCAGGAAGCGAGCCGCAAGCTGCGGCTCTCGTCGCAGCAGACGATGCGCGTCGCGCAGCGTCTCTACGAGAACGGTTACATCACCTATATGCGCACCGACTCGACGACGCTCTCCGAGTCGGCCCTCGCCGCCGCCCGCGACCAGGCGCGCGAGCTCTACGGCGCCGACTCCGTTCCGGCACAGCCGCGCCGGTACAACCGCAAGGTCAAGAACGCGCAGGAGGCCCACGAGGCGATCCGTCCCGCCGGCGACCGCTTCCGGACGCCCGACCAGGTGCGCCGCGAGCTGTCATCCGACGAGTTCAACGTCTACGACCTGATCTGGAAGCGCACCGTCGCGTCGCAGATGGAGGACGCCCGCGGCCAGACCGTCTCGGTGCGGATCGCGGCCACCGCGGCGGACGGGCGCAGCACCGAGTTCTCGACCGCCGGCACCGTGATCACGTTCCGCGGTTTCCTGCTCGCCTACGAGGAAGGGCTGGACGAGCCGTCCGGCGACGCCGAGGAGAAGGTTCTCCCGCCGCTCGCCCAGGGCGATGCGCTCGCCGCAACCGCGCTCGAGCCGGACGGCCATTCGACGTCGCCGCCGCCGCGGTTCACCGAGGCGAGCCTCGTGAAGGCGCTCGAAGAACGCGGGATCGGCCGGCCGTCCACGTACGCGGCGATCATGGGGACGATCCTCGACCGCGGCTACGTGCGCAAGCAGGGCCAGGCGCTCATCCCGGAGTTCCTCGCCTTCGCGGTCGTGAAGCTGCTCGAGAGCCACTTTCCGCAGCTCGTCGACTACGAGTTCACCGCGCGCATGGAGGACGACCTCGACGAGATCGCGGCCGGCGACGAGGCGCGCACCGCGTGGCTCCAGCGCTTCTACTTCGGCGAGGACGGCGATGCCGGACTGAAGGAGCTCGTTGAAGGCCGCCTGGCGGAGATCGACGCGCGCGAGGTCAACACGGTCGAGCTGCCGGGCACCGACATCGTCGTGCGCGTCGGCCGGTACGGCCCGTACCTCGAGCGCGGCACGGACCGGCAGACCCTGCCACCCGACATCGCTCCCGACGAGCTCACTTCCGCCCGCGCCGAGGAGATCCTCGCCCAGGGCAACCACGAGCACGAGCTCGGCACCGACCCGGAGAGCGGCCGCACGATCGCGGTGCGCTCCGGCCGCTACGGCCCCTACGTCACCGAGGTGGTGGACGGCGACGAGAAGCCGCGCACTGCGTCGCTCTTCAAGACGATGTCGCCCGAGACGGTGACCCTCGAGCAGGCTCTCCAGCTCCTGACGCTCCCTCGCTCCCTCGGGGAGTCCGACGGCGAGGAGGTGCTCGCAGCGAACGGCCGCTACGGCCCCTACGTGAAGCGGGCCAAGGAATCCCGTTCGCTGGACAGCGAGGAACAGCTGTTCTCGATCACTCTGGACGAGGCGCTCGCCCGGCTTGCCGAGCCCAAGCAGCGCGGCCGCCGGGCGGCGGCTCCGCCCCTGAAGGAGCTGGGCAACGACCCCGTCAGCGGCAAGCCGATCGTGCTCAAGGAGGGCCGGTTCGGGCCGTACGTCACCGACGGAGAGACGAACGCCAGCCTCAGGGCGGCCGACTCGATCGAGTCGATCAGCCCGCAGCGGGCGGCCGAGCTCCTCCAGGACCGGCGCGACCGCGGCCCGGCGCCGAAGCGCAAGCGGGCGCCGAAGAAGCGCTCGTAACAGACCTGCAACAGTCCTTACAACATTTCTCCGGCGCGAAACCGTCCATAATCAGTCTCTCCGCCGGAGCGGAATCCGTCCGCCGCCGCGTGCGTTCGAAAGGGCGGTACCCTGGCGCGGGAAGGTTTGCCAGACCGGTCGCAGAAACGAAAGGACATCGATTCCGAGTTGACTCAGAGCCAGCTGAACGAACTGCTTGAGACCGAGAGCGCCCGGACCCTCCTGGAGGCAGGCGAGGAGCGCGGCTGGATCGAACCGGCCGAGCTCGAGGCGTTCGCGGTCGAGAACGACCTCGGAGAGCCCGAGGTCGCCGATCTCGTCAAGGAGCTCGAGCGCATCGGGCTCGAGGTCCGCGAGCCGGTCACGGAGGAGAAGAACACCAAGGCACAGGCCGAGCCGGTCATCTATGAGGCCGACGCGCCGTCGGGCGCGGGCGACAGCCTGCAGCTCTTCCTCGCCGATGTCGGCAAGCACAAGCTGCTGACCGCACACGAGGAGGTCGTGCTGGCGAAGGCGATCGAGCGCGGGGACGGGCGCGCCAAGCGCCGCATGATCGAGTCCAACCTTCGGCTCGTCGTCTCGATCGCCAAGGGCTACCGCGGGCTCGGCGTGCCGTTCCTCGACCTGATCCAGGAAGGGACGCTCGGGTTGAACCGCGCAGTCGAGAAGTTCGACTGGCGGCGCGGCTACAAGTTCTCGACGTACGCCACCTGGTGGATCCGCCAGTCCGTGCAGCGCGCGGTCGCGAACCACGCGCGCACGATCCGCGTCCCGGTGCATGTCGTCGAGCGCCAGCAGAAGCTGTCGCGCGCGGCGCGCCGCCTCGAGGTGGAGCTCGGCCGCGAGCCGACGAAGGAAGAGCTGGCCGAAGCGACCGGACTGCCGCTGCAGCACGTCGAGGAAGCGCTCTCGGCCGCCTCCGCATCCGTCTCGCTGAACCAGACGGTGGGCGCGGACGACGAGGGCGAGCTCGGCGATCTCTTCGCCGACCGTGAGGCTGCGGACCCGTTCGACGAGGCCGAGGAGTCACTGCGGCGCCAGAACATCCGCAAGGCGCTCGACGCGCTGCCCGAGCGGGAGCGGCGCATCCTGGAGCTGCGGTTCGGCTTCGAGGGTGAGCCGTGGACGCTCGAGGCGATCGGGCACGAGCTCGACCTCACGCGGGAGCGCGTTCGCCAGCTCGAGGGCCAGGCGCTCTCGCGGCTCGCGGCGCTCCGTGAGCTCGCCGGCCTGGCTGCCTAGTCGCGAGGGGGCGTTGGCGTTGGCGTCTGGCACCGTTCGGAGTCAGACACCAGTGGCGTCGTGGGCCGCGCCCTCGAGTTGCGGCTGGTCCTCGCGTGTCGCGCCCTCCGCCTGGCGAATCTCGTTGTCGGTCATCGGCCAGCGCTCGAGCGGGTAGTGGCAGGCGGCCTCATGGTGAGGCTCGAGCTCGCGTAGCTCCGGCGTGTCGACGTCGCAGTGCCCCTGGTGGAACCGAGGGCAGCGCGGATGGAAGACGCACGCCGACGGAGGGGCAACCGGCGACGGCACGTCGCCGGAGAGCACGATCCGCTGCCGCCCGGCGGCTGCAGTCGGCCGGGGCACGGCCGAAAGCAGAGCTGCGGTGTACGGGTGCTTCGGGCTCTCGTAGATCGACTCGCTGTCGGCGAGCTCGACGATGCGGCCGAGGTACATCACCGCGATCCGGTCGGCGATCTGCCGGATCACCGACAGGTCGTGCGAGATGAAGACGTAGGTCAAGTTGAACTCGTTCTGGAGCGTGCGCAGCAGGTTGAGGATCTGCGCCTGGATCGAGACGTCGAGGGCGGAGACAGGCTCGTCGCACACGATGAGCTTCGGCGAGAGAGCGAGCGCACGTGCGACGCCGATGCGCTGCCGCTGTCCACCGGAGAACTCGTGCGGATAGCGGTTGAAGTGCTCAGGGCTGAGCCCCACGGTCTCGAGGAGATCCTGCACGCGCTGCTTGCCGCCCTTGACGCCGTGGATCTCGAAGGGCGCACCGATGATCTGACCAACCGTCTTGCGCGGGTTCAGCGACGAGTAAGGGTCCTGGAAGATCATCTGCATCTCACGGCGCAGCGGTCTCAGTTGGCGCTGCGAGAGCTTGGAGATGTCGCGCCCGTCGAAGCTGACCGTGCCGGAGGTCGGGTCGAGGAGCCGCAGCATCAACCTGGCGGTGGTCGACTTGCCGCAGCCGGACTCCCCGACGATTCCGAGCGTCTCGCCGAGGCGGACGTTCAACGAGATGTCCTCGACGGCGTGCACCTCGGCCTTGCCGCGCGCAAAGACGCCCTGCTTGACGGCGAAGCGCTTCGTCAGATGATCGATCTCGACGAGGTTCTCACCGCTCTCGCTCGCGGTGCTCGTCATGCCGCGTCTCCGAGTCGGGCGATCGACCGCTTGGCGCCTTCGCGCTGCTTGTCCTCCCAGGACAGATGGCAGGCGTCCGGATGGGTGTCTGGCGCCGGTGCGACCAGCGGGGGCCGTTCGGTCGGGCACGGCTCGAAGCGGTAGCGGCAGCGGGGATGAAACGGGCAGCCGGCCGGAGGGGCAAGGAGCGACGGCGGTGAGCCTTCGATCGGCACGAGCGCCGACAGACGCTTCTCGACGCTCGGCATCGAGTCGAGCAGGCCCCAGGCGTAGGGATGCTGCGGCTGTTCGAAGATCTGCTTCGCGGGGCCGTACTCCATGATCCGCCCGGCGTACATGACCATGACCGAGTTTGCGGTCTCGGCGACGACGCCCAGGTCGTGCGTGACGAGGATCACGCCGATGTTGAACTCGCGCTTCACCTCCTCGATCAGTTCCAGGATCTGAGCCTGCACCGTCACGTCCAGCGCGGTGGTCGGTTCGTCGCAGATCAGGATCGACGGATTGTGGACGAGTGCCATCGCGATCATCGCGCGCTGGCGCATCCCGCCCGAGAACTGATGCGGATAGTCGCGTGAGCGCGACTTTGCGTTCGGGATGCCGACATGGCCGAGCAGTTCGACCGCCCGGTCCCAGGCGACCTTCTGGCTGACGTCGGCGTGCGCGGTGACTGCCTCCGCGATCTGGGCGCCGACGCGGTACATCGGATGGAGGCACGCGAACGGGTCCTGGAAGACCATCGCGATGTCCTTGCCGCGGATCTTGCGCAGGTCGTCCGGCGGCAGCGCCAGGAGATTGCGCCCGAGAAAATCGACGTGGCCGGTGATCGCAGTGCGCTGCTGGTTCAGCAGGCCCATGATCGCGAGGTTGGAGACGCTCTTGCCCGAGCCCGACTCGCCGACGACGCCGAGTGTCTCACCCCGTGACAGGGTGAAGCTCACATCCGACACCGCCTGCACGACGCCGTCGGCGGTCGGGAAGCGGACCGTCAGCCCACGGACGTCGAGGAGCTGATGCCTGGTGCCCGCTTCGGTGCCGGCGAAGCCGGCACCTGCGCTATTGCTCGGCTCCGTCAAGCCTACGCCTCGGTTCCCGCTTCGGTGCCGGCGAAGCCGGCACCTGCGCTATTGCTCGGCTCCGTCAAGCCTACGCCTTGGTCACGCGTAGCGAACTCGGGGGTCGATGAACGCGTAGAGGATGTCGACGACCAGGTTCGCGACTGCGACGGCAACCGACGCGACGAGCACCACGCCGAGCACGACCGGCAGGTCCTGCTGGAGTGCGTCGTTGATCGCGAGATAGCCGAGACCCTGGAGGTTGAACACCGACTCCGTGATCACGGCACCGCCGACGAGCAACGCGATATCGAGCCCGAACATGGTCACGATCGGAGTGAGGGAGGCGCGCAGCCCGTGCTTGAAGATCACGGTGCGCTCGGGCAGTCCCTTCGCGCGCGCGGTCCGGATGTAGTCCTCGCCGAGCGTCTCCAGCAGGCTGTTACGCGTCATCCGTGCATAGAACGCGGCGTAGAGGAGCGCGAGGACGATCCACGGCGTGATCATGTGCGAGAAGAAGCCGGTGATGCTGTCGGAGGGCGACACGTAGCCGCTTCCGCCGGTCCAGCCGAGCTTTCTCCAGAAGATGTACAGCGCCATCAGGCCGAGCCAGAAGACGGGCGTCGAGATCCCGAAGAGCGCGAAGCCCATGGATAATCGGTCGGTCGCAGATCGGCGCTTGACCGCCGAGAGCACGCCGATCCCGACGCCGAGCACGAGCCAGATGATCGCGGCGCCGGCGATCAGGAGCAGGGTGCGCGGCGCTCGTGCCTCGATCAGCGACTTCACGGAGCTGCCGCTCGCGTAGGTGTAGCCGAGGCCGGGCCAGCCGTACTTGTCGCCGGTGAAGAAGTGCCAGGTGAAGTTGCCGAACTGGACGTAGAACGGCCTGTCGAGCCCGAGGCGATGATGGATCTGCGCCAGTTCGGCGTCCGTCGGGTTCTTGCCGGCGAAGCGCAGCGCCGGGTCGCCCGCGGGCAGGAGGAAGAAGACGGCGAACGTGATCGCGAGCACACACGCCACGACGATAAGCGTCCAACCGAGTCTGCGTACGATGTAGAAGGCCATGGTTTTTGGTGGCGGATGGAGGAGGGGGCGGGCGCGTGCCCGCCCCCTCGGTTTCCTGCTCCCTTACTGCTTGACGGCCACCGACGAGTAGGCGGGGCCGTCCGTGAACTGGTCGTAGTTCCAGTGCGAGACGTTCGGGGCGATGATGAAGACGTTGTTCGGCCAGAGGTACGGCACCCAGGGAACGACGTTCGTCATCAGCCGCTTGTCGAGACTCGCCCAGCAGTTCGTGCGGTCCTGAGCCAGCTTGCTGCTGCAGGCCGCAATGAACGAGTCGACGCTCGGCACGTTGTTGAGATTGCCGCTGGCACCCACCGTCTTCGCGATCGACGGCGTGACGCCCACGAGTGCGTAGTTCGTGTTACCGGACTTGATGATCGTGCCGGAAGCGAACAACTCTGCGAAGAACGTGTACGGGTCGGCGTAGTCCTTCCCCCAGCTCGGGCGCTCGGCGAACGGGATGTTCTTCGAGGGCGTCTGGATCGTCGGATATGCACCGTTGATCGCCCGCACGGTCAGCGTGACGCCGATCTTCGCGGCGTCCGCCTCGAGAATCGGGACCATGCGCGTGTCGACGCCGCGGGTGTCGGCGATCGTGAGCACGCCCTTGCAGGCCGATGCTGTGCACTTGCCGGTCTTGCCCGGGTCGTACTTCGACTGCTTCATCTCAGCCTGCGCCTTGGCGAGGTCGCCCGCATTGTTCGGGGTCGCGTACGGGTCGTACTCGGCGAGCTGGTTGTTGAGGAGCACCGGCGGGACGACGTGCCCGGCGACAGAGCCCGGGATCGGACCGCCCCACGCCTTCTGCAACTCGGCCTTGTTGATGATCCAGTTCATCGCCTTCCGAACATGAATGTCGTCGAACGGCGGCTGTGTCAGGTTCATCGACAGGTAGTTCGTGCGGTCGCCGACGTTCGGGATCATCCGCGGCTTGAGTGCCGGGTTGGTCGCGTACTGCCGGATCGTCTTCGGTGCCGGGCTCGATACCTCGTCCTGGTAGGTGCCGGCCTGCACCTTCGCGAAGATGTCGTCGGCGTTCGAGTTGACGACGAACTTGAAGGTGTCGATGTAGTTCTTCCGGTTCGCGTCGGTCGACTGGTCGTAGTTCGGGTTGCGGACGAGGATGATGTGGTTGCCGTTCGCGCCGTCGTAGCCGCTCATCGCCTTCATCGGGCAGGTGGCGGTCACCTTGTCGGCACCCTGGAGCATGTAGGGCCCGCTCGAGATGACGTCACGGCCATAGTCGCCCGGCTTGCCCTCGAAGCACTTGCCGACCTCTTCCGGAATCGGCGCCGTCGCCGGCATCGACATGCGGAGGTTGAAGTCGCCGGTCGGCTTCGTCAGGTGGAAGACGATCGTCGAGTCGTCGGGCGTCACGATGCCGGAAACCGACTTCGCGGAACCGTTTGCGACGGCGTCCCAGCCCTTGATCACGGTGTAGTAGAAGGAGTACTGGCCGCCGTCCTTGGGGTTGGCCAGCCGGTTCATCGCGTAGGCGACGTCCTTCGAGGTGACCGCGCGGTTGACTGGCGGCCCGAACTTCACGCCCTTGCGCAGCGTGTACGTGTAGGTGAGCCCGTTGTCGCTCGGGGTCGGCGCGGCTGTCGCCAGGTCGCCGATGGTGACGTTGCCGGCTGCGCCGGGCAGGTGCTTGTATCCGACGAGTGCGCGGAGCATCAGGTTCGAGTAGAGGCCCCAGGCGTTGCCGAGATATTCGCCGGTTGGGTCGAAGTTGTTGGTGAAGCCGAACGAGGCCTCCCAGCCAACGGTGTAGGTGCCGCCCTTCGCCGGTGTGCCGCTGCTGAACGTACCGGAGCCGACAACCGAGTTGCCGGAGCTCGAGGAGCTGGTTGTCGTTGTGGTGGAGCTTGAGCTCGACTTCTTCGAGCCGCACCCGGCCGCGAGGGCCGCGAGCGCGACAACGGCCGCGGCCATGAGCGCGAGCCGTAGGAACTTCGTCATGCGGGACTTCTCCTTTCTGGGGGGCAGTGCGATTCGCTCACCGTTCCGACCTCACGTCGAAGGCGTCACGAAGACCGTCGCCGAGGAGGTTGAAAGCGAGCGTTGTGATGATCAGGAAGGCGCCTGGGAAGAGCATGAGCCACCAGGCGACGTCGTACAACTGTGAGGCGTCGGTCAAGATCGATCCCCAGGACGCCTCGTCGGGGGGTACGCCGAGTCCGAGGTAGGAGAGTGCGGCCTCGAACAAGATGTTGGTCGGGATCAACAGGGTCGTGTAGACGATGAGCGGGCCGATCAGGTTCGGGAGGATCTCGGATCTGACGATGCGAAGGTTGCTCGCCCCGGCTGCGCGGGCCGACTCGACGAACTCCTTCTCACGCAGCGACAGCGTGTAGCCGCGGACGATGCGCGCGATATAGGACCAGGAGAAGAACAGCGTGATCACCGCGATCACAACGGTCAGGCCCGGCTGCACCAGGCCGCCGAGGCAGCCGCTCTTGCTCGTCGAGCAGGCGGCGACGATGCCGACCGCGATCAGGATCTGGGGAACGGCGAGCAGCACGTCTGCGAACCGGGAGAGCCCCGAGTCGACCCAGCCGCCGGCGAAGCCTGCGGTCAGACCGACGATCGTTCCGATCAGCACGGCGAACCCGGACGCGACGATGCCGACGAAGAGCGACGTGCGTGCGCCGTACATCGTGCGGACGAACAGATCGCGTCCGGCGGCGTCGGCCCCGAACCAGAACTGCCGGTTGGGGCCGAGGGGAACGCCGTAGGCGTCGGTCATGTTGTTGTACGTCGTGTTCTGCGGGTGGCCGGTGAGGTGCTCCGCGATCGGCCCGCCGAAGAAGGCGATGAAGATCAAGATGGCGATCACGATGCCGCCCGCGAGCGCCGCCCTGTCTTGGCGGAAGCGGTCCCAGAACAGGCGCCTTGGCGTTTTGCGCGTGACAGCGACCGGTTGCAGCGCGACCGCGCCCCCGGCTGTCACCTGAAGCTCAGGTGGGTTCGTCATCCCCTTGTCCACAAGCGTAATACCGACGGTTTACCCGCTGCGGCAATACTGATGAACATGCATCGCTCCGAGCTTCGTCCGTCCGGCCCGCTGGCCGGGCGGATCGTCCGTGTCGAGCCGGTCGAGGAGCGCCACCGGGAGGGTCTTCGGGAGGCCGCCGAGCGCGACCCTCAGATCCACCGGTATACGAACATGTACTCGCTCGGCTTCGACCGGTGGTTCGACCTTGCGCTCGGAAGCACAAGCGAGGTTCCGTTCGTCGTCTGCCTCGACGGCCGGCCGGTCGGCTCGTCGCGCTATCTGAACGTCGAGCCGTTCCACAAGCGCCTGGAGATCGGCTGGACCTGGCTCGAGCGCGCCCAGTGGGGGACCGGCGCGAACATCGAGACGAAGTACCTGCTGATGCGGAACGCGTTCGACGGCTGGGGCGCGATGCGGGTCGAGTTCAAGACCGATGCGCGCAACCTGCGGGTGCGCGGAGCGCTGCTTGGCGTGGGGGCGAGCTTCGACGGGATCTTCCGCAAGCACATGATCCTGCCGGACTCGATCCGCGACTCGGCCTGGTACTCGGTGCTCGACGACGACTGGCCCCGGGTCAAGGCGATGCTCGAGGAGAAGATCGACCGCCAGCGCGACTGCAAGGAGTCGCATGAGGTGTGGTGTGGACGTGGCGCCGGTGCGAGCCGAGCCGGACGATGCCGCTGAGCAGGTGACGCAGGCCCTCCGCCGCGAGCCCTTGTTGGTCGAGGAGCTTCGCGGTGGCTGGGCGCTCGTGCTGACCGCCTACGGCTATCCGGGCTGGGTGCGCGACGAGGTGCTCGAGGACGGGCCGGGTGAGCTGCCGGTGGAAGCCGGCGGCTCGCCGCTCGAGGTCGCCCGCTCCTACCTCGGCGCGCCGTATCTCTGGGGCGGCCTGACGACCAGCGGGATCGACTGTTCCGGGCTGGTCCACATGGCCTACCGCCGCCTCGGGAGGCTCGTCCCCCGGGATGCCGGCCAGCAGGAGGATGCCGCCGTCGTGGTGGCCGAGCTCGAGCCAGGCGACCTCGTCACCTACGGCGACCCGGCCGACCACATCGCTTTCTGGCTCGGCGAGGGCCGGATTCTGCACTCGACCGGGCGGGAGAACGGGATCGGGGTCGTCGAAGAGCTGGAGCCGGACGATCTGCGTGTGCGGCGCCACCGGCTGATCCGGCTCTGAGCCCGACGCGGCGGGGTCGTACGTCACTCTTTTGGGTGGACTTGTCCTAATGCTGGCCCCGAGTACGGCCGATAGCTGCCTCGATGGACGCTGCTCAGCGCGACGAGATCCTGACCCGGTATCGGGAGCATTCGGCTCGGTTTGAGTCCGTCGCAGCCCGCCGGGACGCCACGGTCGCAGAGGTCATTCCCTTCCAGCAGCCCATGCGGGAGCTCGAACAGGAGCCAACCGCCCGGGAGCTCGAGGTATTGCAGCTGATCTCCGACGGTCTCGTGAACCGCGAGATCGGGGTGAGGCTGTTCCTCTCCGAGGAGACGGTCAAAAGTCATGTTCGGCACTTGCTCGCCAAACTGCAGGCCCGAAGCCGTGCCCACGCGGTCGCGGTGGGCTTCCGGCGCGGTCTGATCAGCTAGCGGGCAGACAGAGGGCCGCCCTGTGGACGGCCCTCCTAAAACGCTGCGTATAGGGTTCTTATCCCTGTGGACAACTCCCCCAAAGGGGTGAGGCCACTGGGTGTCGAACCCAGTTAACTGCGTAAGCCTGCTACCAGGAGCAGGAACCGCCAGCGATGGCGGCCTTGCGGAACATCTTGGCGATCTTGGTCATTTCTTTCCCCCGTTACTGGTTAGGACTGACGGCGTGACGAACGATATAACCCATTTGGGGGATACGCAAGTGTTCCGCCGGATTCGGCTTGGTTTCGGTGGCGTGAGCCGTCCGGTGGCCCTCTACATGGCCGTTGCTGGGATCGGTGACCGCCAGTGTCGCTGCCAGCCTTGCGATCGCGGGAGTCAGCCTTGGGCCGCTGGCCGCGGTAGCGTCCCCTTGCTGTAGTCGCGGCAGTCAGTGAATGGCGTGGGCGCATTGACCTACGCCGCCATCGCACGGATCTCACCGTATCGATCTCTCTGTTTCCGTCGGTCTTCGCAGCGGTGCTGTTTGGCCCGCTGGCTGGCATGGCGGTCTTTGGAGCGTCCGCGGTGGGTTGCAGGATTCCGATGGCGGGACGGCTCACGTACCTGTTCAACCGCGCGCTGGTCGGGGCCGCCGCAGGCGCCGCTGCATTTGGCGTTGTCGCATTGCTCCCAGCGGGGCCGGGAAGGTCTTGGCGGCGGCGACCATCGCCGCAACGGTGGCCGAGATTTCGGACACCGCGCTCACGTCAACCGTGTTTCGTCTTCGCGGTTTCGGGCGTTGGTCTGAGGCTGTTCGCGATCTTCTCCCAGTGGTCATCGCATCGGTTCCCTTTTATGGACCGGTGGTGGCGGTGCTCGTGCTCGCCTACCGCGACATTTCGCCCTGGACGCTTCCGCTCTTCTTCGTTCCGGCTCTCGCAGCCCAGCGCTGGTTCCTCATGTATCAAGAGCAGCGTCGTCTCGCCACTGATCTGGGCGAAGCCAATGCACAGCTTCGCGCCGCGAACCTTTCGTTCGCGAAAGGCCTGATCGCGACCCTCGATGCTCGTGATCAATACACCGCTGGCCATTCAGCCGCCGTGGCGATCTATGCGCGGGATATCGCAGAGCGGATGCAACTGGGTACCGAGCAGGCTGAGCTGGCGCATCTCTGCGGATTGGTCCATGACATCGGAAAGATCGGTCTCCCCGCTGGACTGCTCGAGAAGCCTGGCGCGCTGACTCTCGATGAGCGTCGTGAGATGCAGCGTCACTCTGAGATCGGCGAGCGAATCCTGGCGAACGTCGACAGCTATGCCGAGATCGCTGCGGTTGTGCGGCACCATCACGAGCGCGTTGACGGACAGGGGTATCCCGACAAGCTCTTTGGTGACGACATTCCGTCTCTTTCAAGAATCATTGCTGTTGCAGACGCCTATAACGCAATGACTTCGAACCGGCCCTATCGCGACGCGATGCCCAGTCGTGTGGCGCGCCTTCGCCTTGCGCAAGCGGTCGAGTCGCAGTTCGACACGGCAGTAGTAGCGGCGTTCGAGGCAATTCTCGCCGGTGCAACGGAGGACTACCGCACTGGGCGTGGTGCGGAATTCAATCTCCTGCCGGCGAGTTCGCAGAATCCGACACCGCCGGCACTGAGAGCGAGGCGGCGCCTTCGGTGAGCGTCGTCGTATCGGCCTAATCCGAGAACATTGAACCGGGCGATGGCTTCGGCTCGAGTTCGGACACCGAGCTTCTCAAGAATGTGTCGAACATGAACCTTGGTCGTCGACTCAGAGATCACCAAGGCATTGGCGATCTCTCGGTTGCGGAAGCCCCTCGCCATCAATCCGATGACCTCAAGCTCACGAGGCGAGAGGATGTCCTCTGGGCAACGATCCGTTCTTGTTCGGAACCCGGCCTTTCGTGCAAGGGCGAAGTCATTGGATCGAGCAAACAACCACTCCAGGTGCGGCCGAACGTCGTCCTGTTTTGCGAGTGGATTTTCGCACAACCCCCGGTGAAGCGCGAAGGCAGCAGATCACCGGAACCCAAGTTCGTCTCGCTCTCGCATTGTCGATGAGCCTGCTCGCCTGGACGTCGTCCCCATTCCTTGCGGCGACTATCGCCGAAACCCCGCTCGTCAGCACGTGGACTTCGCTTGAAATCGAGGTGTTTCTCGCAGTCGTTGCGACGTCAAGCGCTTCATCGTCAAGGCCAAGGAGACTAAGGGCAAGCGCTCGGGTCGCGATGTATTCACCATGCATCGCAGGGGTCGCGGCGTCCTCAACCGGACTGCGAACCTGCTTGTACGCGTCCTCGAATCGCGCAAGTTCCATGAATAAACTCGACCTCAGTACGCGGGCGTTTAGCAAGTGATGAGGGTGGGATATACATGGACCGCATCTTCGACTGCGCGCAAGTGTCGGTCGGCGGAGGAGAACCGTCGCATTCCAAGTTCGACGAACGCGACGTTCCAAGCGGCGTGAGGTCAGCGCGAACTGGAGTTGATATGAGTCAACTTCCGCGAGCATCTGGTACGCAAGTTCGCTTGCGCGAGTGAAATCGCACTGAAGAGCGAGGCAGTAAGTGACGGTAAGCATCACGCTGGTTCGAGCCCGATGTGCTCAGCCTCGGAAAGAACACGCATGGCGTCTTCGACATACGGCGAGTCCACGAACCCGTCGCCGATGCGCTGGTGAGTCAGTGCCGCAGCTGCGTGTCGCGCCACGTCAAGTGCCGCAGACGTCCGGTACGCCAGTTCGCCGAGAGCCTCAAGTCGAGCGTCGGCAGACCGTCACTAGCCGAAGATCGCCGCGAGCGTTTAGGCCGTGAAGGGCTTCGGCATAGTCGGTCGCATCTGACGCTTCTGCGCGAGCGGCTTCAAAGGCATCTTCTGAGTCAACGAACCGCGCAAGCTGAAACGCCGCAGAACCTTCAATCGAGGCGGCACGCGATCGCAGCGGGTGGGATTCCGGAAACCGCGGCCGGGCGCGGTGCACTATCTCAGCAGCTAGGCGAACCTGCCGTCCCCGAAGTGCCACTTCGGCGTCGACAAGATCTGCTACCGGCGGAGTTTCGGCTGAGTCACCTCGAAGTTGTGCAGCGAATCTAGAAACTGAGCCAATCCGACCGCTCCGAACGAGGGGCGAGTATGCGCGTTCTAGGGCAGGTTGGGCCATCTCCACGAGCCCGAAGCGCTCGATCAGGTCGACGGCGCGATCCATCGCTCGAACTCCAAACATTCTGTAACCGCTTTCTCCGCGAGGGCGCGCCCACTGGGGCTCCGTTGAAGCTTGGCGAGCAGAAAGTCGCGTACCAAAGGATGGAGCTCTGGATCAGTTTCGCCTGTCAACAACCCACACTGCCAGCCTTGCTCGATCACGGCTGAGCTCGATCGCCAAACCGCCGTTGCAACTGACTTCGTGAGAGATCCGGGAGGAGCGCCAGCGCCAGCAATTGATCCTGGAGGGAATCGGAGACGGATTGAAAGACCTCTTCGGCGAGATAGTCGTAAAGGGGCGTTGTAAGCCGTTCTTGCACCAGCGTGTCTCTGATGCTGGCAGCGAGGCCGAGTACCGCCGGCCAGCCTTGAGCTTGAGATACGAGTCTCTCGCGGTCAGCCCGCTTCCCAACCAGTCGCGCGGATTCACCGTCGTTCATCGCGAGCTGGAGACGATCTAGTTCGAGGATCTCGCCGTATAGCTTGCGCCGTGAGGTGGCCCACGACGGGCGTGTTCTCGTCGCAATCAGCAGTCGGACGTCGGTGTGTGCAACGACTACGCGTACCATGTCATCCACATCGCGTGCCGCACTCAATTCGTGGTAGTCGTCGAGGACAAGCCATTGGGTCCGAGCGGCGCGGATTCGTTCGCTGAGAGCGAGTCCGACCTCTCGGCCGGCTCTCTGCGGATTGCTCCGTGCGCGAACATACTTGCGGATGAAGCTCGGTGACTCCGGATCGCCAAGTCGCGCGAGTCCGAGCCCAATGTCCTCTGCGAAGGTCACAACGTCCCGGTGTGCGGGGGTGAGTGTGACCCAGATCGCGCCGTTGAGTGTCTTCGCCCATTGGCGGGCGAGAGTTGTCTTCCATAGCCGGCCGGCGCGAGCAGCAGGATGACGCGCGCCTCGCACGCGTCGAGCATCTTGATCAGCCGCGGCCGCTCGATGATGCGGCGCTCGTGGCGGACTGGTTTCGGTTGTTTCGTGCCTGCGGTCATGCCTGCCCGCCCTCGTCGAGAGACGCGCCGTTCGCCGCAATCAACGCTACGCCACTCGTGCGGAAATTCAAAGGGGCCGGGGCGTCCGCGGCGGAGGGTTTCGCCGCGGACGCCGCTTCGCCGTCAGCCCCCGTTGTCGGCTCGCGCCGACTCCAGGCGGTTTGCCAGCGGGTCCTCGCCCGTCAGCAAACGGAACGCGACCGGGATCTGCCGCCGCCGCGGTACGCCGAGCTTCTGACGGAGAACGTCGCAGTGCGCCTTGGCCGTACGCGGAGAGATGCCGAGCTCGAGCCCGACCTCGTCGTTGGACAGACCTTGTGCGATCAGTTCGACGACCTGGCGCTGGCGGTCGGTAATCCCTGAAGGGTTTCGGAGTGCCTGCATGGGAGCCAGGCTACGGCTCGGTGCCAGCCGGAAGTATCGGCCAAAGGGTGTATCCGCTCCGAGGTCGAGCCGAGCCGCAGAACTACGTCGTGAGGACGGAGACAACGTCGCGAACGGCGTTGGCGCTCTTGCCGAGCGCTTCCTGCTCGGCGCTGTCGAGGTCGACCTCGAGGATCTGCTCGATCCCCTCCGAGCCCAGCTTCACGGGCACGCCCATGTAGAGGCCGTCGATGCCGTACTCGCCTTCGAGGAACGCGGTGCACGGGAGCACCCGCTTCTCGTCGAGCATGATCGAGTCGACCATCTGCGCTGCCGCTGCGCCGGGCGCGTACCAGGCGGAGGTGTTGAGCAGTTGCACGACCTCGCCGCCGCCCTTGGCGGTGCGCTCGACCATCGCGGCGATCCTGTCCTCGGGCACGAGCCTGCGGATCGGCACCCCGCCGACCGTAGTGGCGGAGATGACCGAGACCATCTGGTCCCCGTGGCCGCCGAGCACGACCGCGCTCACATCCTTGATCGACGCGCCGGTCTCCCAGGAGATGAACGTCTGCAGGCGAGCGGTGTCGAGAATCCCCGCTTGCCCGAAGACACGCTGCTTCGGGAAGCCCGAGACGTTCTTCGCGACGTGGCACATCGCGTCGAGCGGATTCGAGACAACGATCAGGATCGTGTCGGGACTCTGCGCAACGGCTTTCTCGGTGACGTCCTTCACGATCTTCTCGTTCGTCTGGACGAGGTCGTCACGGCTCATGCCCGGCGAGCGCGGCAGGCCGGCGGTGATCACGACAACGTCGGACCCGGCGGTCGGCTCGTAGTCGTTCGACCCGGTAACGCTCGGTTCGTAGCCGAGCACCGCGCCCGCCTGGTTGATGTCGAGCGCCTTGCCCTGCGGGAGTCCTTCCTTGATGTCGACGAGGACGATGTCCGCGTAGTCGCGCTGCGCCAAGACCTGCGCGCAGGTCGCACCGACGTTCCCGGCACCGACGACGGTGACCTTCCGCCTCTTGCTCACTGTCCTGCCTCCAATTTCTCGATGATCGCGTCCGCGTACTCGCTCGTCCCGACCGCAGTCGGGTCGTCGCGGGACGCCTTCAGGTCGTAGGTGACGTTGTCGCCTTCCCGGATCACGTCGGCGACCGCCTTCTCGAGGCGCTGCGCCGCTTCCCGCTCCCCGAGATGATCGAGCATCAGTTGGCCGGAGAGGATCATCGCGGTCGGGTTGACCTTGTTCTGCCCCTTGTACTTCGGCGCAGAGCCAGGGTCGCCTCGAACACTGCGACGTCGGGGCCGATGTTCGCGCCCGGCGCGACGCCGAGCCCGCCGACGAGTCCGGCGGTCAGTCGCTCAGGATGTCGCCGTAGAGGTTCGGCAGCACGAGCACGTCGAATTCCTCGGGCCGTTGGACGAGGCCCATGCACGTCGCGTCGACGAGATTCTCCCACGGCTCGATCTCCGGGGAAGTCCTTCGCGACCTCGCGGAAGACCGCGAGGAAGAGCCCGTCCGTGAACTTCATGATGTTCGCCTTCGTCACGCACGAGACGCGCTTGCGATCGTGCTCCTGCGCGTACTCGAATGCGAACCGGATGATTCGCTCCGAACCGGCACGGCTGATCGGCTTCACGGAGATGCCCGAGCCAGAGGCGATCTGCTTCGCCTGCAGGCTGTTCAGTTGCGCAATCACACGCTCCGCCTCGGGTGTCCCCGCCTCGTACTCGATCCCGGCGTAGAGATCTTCGGTGTTCTCGCGCACGATCACGAGATCGACGTTGTCGTAGCGCGAACGGACGCCTTCGAAGGTCTTGCAGGGGCGCAGACACGCGTACAGGCCCAGCTCATGTCGGAGCGCCACGTTGACCGAGCGAAAACCCGTACCGATCGGCGTTGTGATCGGCCCTTTCAACGCGACCTTGTTCGCCTTCACCGACGCGAGCGTCTCGTCGGGCAGCGGTGTGCCCGCCTCCTCCATGACGTCGACCCCGGCGTGGCGGACGTCCCAGTCGAACGGGACTCCCGTCGCCTCGAGGACACGGCGCGTGGCCTCGGTCAACTCCGGGCCGGTCCCGTCGCCGGGGATGAGGGTGACACGGTGCGCCATTGCGCGGGCCAGCCTACACACCGGTTGGCCGACCGCCGTTCGATTCACCTTGTGTACCGTTCGCGCCGATGAGCGCAACCAGCGACTTCAGGCCCGGCCTCGAAGGCGTCATCGCTTTCGAGACCGAGATCGCCGAACCCGACAAGGACGGCGGTTACCTCCGCTATCGCGGCGTCGACATCGAGGAGCTGGTCGGGCGTTATCCGTTCGAAAACGTCTGGGGCCTGCTGGTCGACGAGAACATCAATCTGCCGCTGCCGCCGACCGAGGCGATCCACCTGCAGGACCCGAGCGGCTCGGTCCCGGCCGACCTTCAGGCGGCTCTCGCGACGCTCGGCCCGAAGTGGGGCATGCAGAAACTCGTCGACATCGACGACAAGCAGGCGCGAGACGACCTCGCTCGGCTCTCGTCGGCGACGCTCACGATCGTCGCCCAGGCAGCCCGCGGCAATCAGGCCGCCGTGCCCGAGTCGGAGATCGAGCAGGGCGAGAATGCAGCGGCGAAGTTCCTGATCCGCTGGCGCGGCGAGGCCGACCCGGCGGCCGTCAAGGCACTCGACACCTACTGGATCTCCGCCGCCGAGCACGGGCTCAACGCCTCGACGTTCACCGCGCGGATCGCCGCCTCGACCGGTGCCGACTGCGCGGCTGCGATGTCGTCGGCCGTCGGCACGCTCTCCGGCCCGCTGCACGGTGGGGCTCCGGCTCGCGTGCTGCCGATGATCGACGGCGCCGAACAGGCGGGGGATCCCGAGCAGTACGTTCGCGACATGCTCGACCGCGGCGAGCGGATCATGGGCTTCGGTCACCGCATCTATCGCGCCTACGACCCCCGCGCCACCGTGCTCAAGCGGACGGCGTTCGAGCTAGGCGCGCCGAAGGCCGAAGTTGCCGCCGAGCTCGAGGAGGCGGCGCTGAAGGTGCTGCGTGAAAAGTCGCCCGACCGCCAGCTCGAGACGAACGTCGAGTACTGGGCCGCCGTCGTTCTCGACTACGCCGGCATCCCGGCCGATCTGACGCCCGCGATGTTCGGCTGCGCCCGCGTCGCAGGCTGGTCGGCGCATATCCTCGAGCAGAAGCGGACCGGCCGGCTCATCCGGCCCGGCGCCCGTTACATCGGCCCGCCGCCGCGGCCGGTCTCAGACGTCACGAAGTGACGCTCGCCGAAGCCGCGGCTCAAGCTGACGCGCTCGCCGAGCAGGGAAACGAACGCGAGCTCGCGAAGCTGCGCGCCGACTGGGACGAGTTGCTGGAGGCCTCGGCGCGTGGAGCCGATTTCCGTGACCGGGCGATCGCCTATCGGGCAATCGGCCAGTTTCGCTTTCGCACCAAGAAAGAGCTGTTGCGGCGCGGGCTCGAAGACGAAAGCCCGGCGGTGCGCGGCTCGGCGCTGCTCGCGCTGGAGCGGCTCTCCCGCGATCATCCCGGTGACGTCAACGACGTGCGGCCGCTGCTGCATGAATTGGTGACACACGACGGGAACGAGGCTGTGCGACGACTGGCTGTCGTCGCGCTCAAGAACGGCTCACCGCGTCCCGACACGATCCAGATCCTCGCGTCGCTCGGCGACGACGACGAGCAGCCGCGCGAGCTGCGGGAAGCGGCCGCGAAAGTGGCGCAGGGGCTTCGTCGGAAGAGCGCGAAGTAGCGCTAGGTGCACTTGCAGCCGTCGTGACGGCCGCAGGATGGACAGACCACGCGCCGCCGCTTCAGCTCAAGCGCGTTCTTTGACAGGCCCGCCTTCGTCATCAGCCACGCCGCTGCCGCCGCCAGGGCCATGAAGACTTCGACGTGCGGATCGATCGACAACCTGTTCCTCCGTTGATCGCTTCCGAGCGTGGGGGTGCGCTCGGTAATACAACTCCCGGCGTCTCCGATCGGTTACGTGGGTGTAGAGCTCGGTTGTCGAAAGATCGGCATGGCCCAGCATTTCTTGAACGGATCTGAGGTCCGCGCCTCCCTCCAGCAGGTGTGTGGCGAAGGAATGACGCAGGAGGTGCGGGTGGACACGCTGCGGGTCCAGCCCGGCCTTCTCGGCGAGCTTCCGCAGGATCAGGAACGCGCCCGCCCTCGTCAAAGGGCCGCCGCGGGCGTTCAGGAAGAGCTCCGGGCGGTGCCGGGAATCGAGGAACGGACGTCCGCGGGCGAGGTAGCGACGCAGCGCTTCGGCGGCGTGGCGGCCGATCGGTACGACCCGTTCCTTGCCGCCCTTGCCGATCACCCGGACGAGCCGGTCGTCGAGGTCGATCGCGGCTCGCTCGAGCCCGACTGCCTCGGAGACCCGTAGTCCGGCGCCGTAGAGCAGCTCGACGAGCGCCTGGTCGCGAAGCGACCGCGGCTGCGTCCCGGCGGCGGCCTGGATCAAGCGTTCGGCCTCACCGGGCGAGAGCGTCTTCGGCAGCGGCTTGGTGCGGCGCGGGAGCGCGACCGCCGCGGCCGGGTTGTCACCTCGCGCACCGAGTAGTTGCCGATGGCGGAAGAAACTGCGCGCCGAAGCCGTCCGCCGTGCGATCGTCGAGTTCGACAGGCCGTCCGCCCGCAGTTGCGCGACGTAGCGTTCGAGCTCCTCGAGCGTCGCTCCGCCGACCGGCTTGCCGAGGTAGGCGGCCAAGGCGGTCAGGTCGCGGCGATAGGCATCGACGGTGCGCGGCGACCGTTGCGCCGCGAGCAGCGCCAGGAAGCCGTCGAGCTCAGGATCGCGGGTGGGAGTGGTCATAGACCTTTCGGAGTCGCTTTGCGTCGACGTGGCTGTACATCTGAGTGGTCGAGAGCGACGCGTGGCCGAGCAGCTCCTGGATCGTCCGGAGGTCGGCGCCGCCCTCCAGCAGATGGGTGGCGAACGCATGCCGCAGCCGGTGCGGGTGGGGCACGAGCCGGCGCAACGTCGATGTGTCGAGCCGGCGTCCGCGCGTAGAGAGGAAGAGCGCGTTCTCGGCGCCCCGCGCCAGCTGAGGGCGCGCCTCACGCAGGTAGCGCGCGACGAGGCTCGCCGCCTCCTCCCCGAGCGGCACCATCCGGTCCTTGCCGCCCTTGCCGAGCCGGACGTGCACGAGCTCCTGTTCGAAGTCGACGTCACCGAGGTCGAGCCCGACAGCCTCCGCACTGCGCAGTCCGGCCGAGTAGACGAGCTCGACGAGCGCCTGATTGCGGAGCGCGAGCGGCCCGTCGCCGTCGAGCGCGTCCACGATGTCCTCGACCTCGCTCTGCTTCGGTGCGTCCGGCAGGCGACGTGGCCGCTTCGGCGCGAACGATCCATCCGGCACTCGTTCAGGCCCGAGGGCGTAGCGAAGGAGCGAGCGCACTGCGGTCAACTTCCGCCCGATCGTCGCCGGCGCGAGCCGGCCGCCCGGCCGTGCGCGGCCGAGCTCGGTGACCCAGTCCGCGAGCACACGGACATCGACATCTTCGACCGGGCTGTCGGGGCCGAACCAGTGGGCGAACTCGCGCAGATCGGCTGCGTAGACGCGGCGTGTCCCGTCGCTGATCCCCGCCGCGGCGAGGAACCGCTCCGATGCGGCCTCGAAGGTCACTCCACGATGTTCGCCGCGAGATATAGGATCGCCTGCCTTATGAACGATCGCTGGAACCGCCTCGCGGAGCTTTCCGTTCACGGGGCGAACATCCAACCGGGCCAGATCGTGCTGGTCACCGCCGAGCTCGGCCAGGAGGAGATGGCGCGTGCTGTCGCCGCAGCGGCGTACGACCGCGGCGCGAAATTCGTCGACGTCAGTTACTTCGATCCCTGGATCAAACGAGCCCGCATCGAGCACGCGGATCCCGAGACGCTCGAATTCGTCCCCGAGTGGCTTGGGCACCGGATGCTCGCCCACGCGGAGGAGCACGGAGGCCGCGTGACCCTCGAGGGGATCGTCGCGCCGCACGCCCTCGACGGGCTCGACATGCGCCTCGTCGGCAAGGACATGCTGCCCCGGGTCAAGGAGATCGGCAAGATCGTCGGCGACCGCTCGACCAACTGGTGCATCGCGCCTTGTCCCCATCCCGAATGGGCCAAGCTGGTCTATCCCGATCTGTCCGAGGACGAGGCGTACGCGAAGCTGTGGGGTGAGCTCGAGCATGTGCTCCGCCTCGACGAGCCGGATCCGGCTCAAGCGTGGGAGGACCGGATGGACGCTCTCAACGAGTCCGCGAAGCGCCTCGGCGAGCATCGTTTCGACGCGATCGAGCTGCGCGGACCGGGAACGGAGCTGAGCGTCGGGATGCTGCCGACGCATACCTGGTGGGCGGCCGACTTCTCGACTGCCGACGGGTTGCGACACTTCCCGAATCTTCCGACCGAAGAGGTGTTCACGACGCCTGATCCGCTGCGCACCCAGGGCCACGTTTCGGCGACGAAGCCGCTCGTCTTGCGCGACGGAACGATCATCCCCGGGTTGCGCGTGCGCTTCGATGAGGGCACGCGGTCGAGATCGATGCGGACGCGAACGTCGAGGCTCTCCGTTCGCAGCTCGCGCTCGACGACGGCTGCCTGCGGCTCGGGGAGCTTGCCCTTGTCGATCGGCAGGGCCGGATCGGTCCCCTCGGCACGGTGTTCTTCAGCACGCTGCTCGACGAGAACGCCGCCAGCCACATCGCGTTCGGCAGCGGCTTCCCGTTCCTCGTCGAAGACGAGGACGTCGGCCGCGTGAACGAAGCGGGCACTCACATCGACTTCATGATCGGTTCGCCCGACGTGGAGGTCGACGGTGTCACCGCGGCCGGCGACCGCGTGCCGGTGCTCCGAAACGGCGACTGGCAGATCTAGCCTTCGGCGCTCGATCGCCCGTCAGGACAGGGCTGATCGAGACCAGTCTTGTGGTCAGACCAAGGGTTACGGAAGCGTCACGAACGTTCCCCAGGGCGTTGTTTGCAGGCTCGATCCACTGACGGGACGGGGCTGGTCGAGACCAGTCTTGTGGTCAGACCAAGGGTTACGGAGGCGAGCCAGAGCCGCCGGCCCGCGGACACTCTCGACTCGAGACGGGCGACGCCTCCCCGGGCGGCCGGGCTGCGGGAGTCCGTACCATGCAGCCGTTCGGCGGCCCCAGCGTGCGGCGCCGACAGCTCCATGCCCGACCTGGCCGACAGTTTGAAGGAGGCGCTCCGGATGACAGCGACTGAGCTCCCCGGCCGCGTGGATCTCACCGAGCAAGGGATCGACGCGTCCGGCGCCGTCTATCGAAACCCGACCACCTCGCTGCTCTACACGCACGCCTTGCGGAGCGGCGACGGCAAGCTCGCGGAAGGCGGCCCACTCGTCGTCGACACCGGTGCCTTCACGGGCCGCTCGCCCAAGGACAAGTTCCTCGTCGACGAGCCTTTCTCCACCGACCGCATCTGGTGGGGCGACGTCAACCAGAAGCTGTCCGAAGACCACTACGACGGGCTGCGGGAGAAGGTCACGTCGCGGCTCGCTGCGGCCGACGTGCTCTACGTCGTCGACGCGTGGGCCGGGGCCGACCCGGCGCACCGGCTCGGCGTGCGCGTCATCACCGCGCACCCCTACCACGCGCTCTTCGCGCGCACGATGTTCATCGACCTCAGGCGGAGGAACAGGCCGCCTTCGCTCCTCAGGCCGTTGTCTTGCACACGCCCGACCTCGAGGCGGATCCCGCAGACGACGGCACGCGCAGCGGCACGTTCATGGTCCTGCATCCGGGACGGACCGAACTGCTCGTCGGTGGAACGTTCTACGCCGGGGAGATCAAGAAGTCGATCTTCACCGTCATGAACGACCGGTTGCCGCTCGAAGGCATCTTCCCGATGCATTGCTCGGCGAACGTCGACGACGACGGCCACGTCGCCGTGTTCTTCGGGCTCTCGGGCACCGGCAAGACAACGCTCTCCGCTGATACCGAGCGCTCGCTGATCGGCGACGACGAGCATGGGTGGGGCGACAACGGTGTGTTCAACATCGAAGGCGGCTGCTACGCGAAGGTGATCCGTCTCTCGCCGGTCGCCGAGCCGGAGATCTTTCGCACGACGCGCACGTTCGGAACCATCCTCGAGAACGTGACGATCGACGAGCTTCGGCCGCCTCGACCTCGATGACGACTCGAAGACGGAGAACACGCGTGCGGCCTACAAGCTCGAACAGATCGGCCACGCGCTGCATGCGAAGCGGGCGGGGCACCCGAACTCGGTGATCTTCCTCACCGCCGACGCGTTCGGCATCCTGCCGCCGATCGCCAAGCTGTCACGCGAGCAGGCGCTGTACTACTTCCTGTCCGGCTTCACCGCGAAGCTCGCCGGCACCGAGATCGGCGTCACCGAGCCGCAGCCCACCTTCTCGACGTGCTTCGCGCAGCCGTTCCTGCCCCAGCCGCCGTCGGTGTACGCGCGCATGCTCGGCGAGAAGCTCGACGCGCATGCCGCGGACGTCTGGCTCGTGAACACGGGCTGGACCGGCGGCCCGTTCGGCGAAGGCCAGCGGATGCCGATCCAGGCGACGCGAACGATGTTGCGCGCGGCGCTGTCGGGCAAGCTCGACGCACGCGGAGCTGCGCACCGACGAGGTGTTCGGCTTCGAGGTTCCCGTACGGGTGCCGGGCGTCGACCCGAAACTGCTCGACCCGCGGTCGACGTGGCGTGACCCGGACCAGCTACGACCGCAAGGCGCGTGAGCTGGCGGCGATGTTCGTGGAGAACTTCGCGAAGCGGTTCGCCGACGTCGGCGGCTCGATCCGGGCCGCAGGCCCGACGATCTGAATCGATGGCGAGCACGAGCCTGACCGAGGCTGCGGGCGGCGAACCGGGCCGATGCCCCGGCCGGTGATCTGGAAGCCGCGCTACGCGACCCGGCGCATGCGCGAGCGCGCCTATACGAAGGCCGACGTCGAACGCGAGCGTGCCGCGCGGGCGAGGCCGGAGGCTCCATCGCTTCTTGCTCGGCTGCTGCGGGTTCTTCGGTAGCGTCCCTTCACGTGGAAGCAACCCACGACGTCCTGGTCGTCGGCGCCGGCTGCGCCGGCATGCGCGCAGCCATCGAAGCCCATGATGCAGGTGCAGACGTCGGGGTGATCTCGAAACTGCACCCGACCCGCAGCCATTCCGGCGCGGCGGAGGGCGGCATCAACGCGGCGCTCGGCAACGCTGCCGAGGACTCGCCGGAGATCCACGCATTCGACACGGTGAAGGGCTCCGACTATCTGGGAGACCAGGATGCGATCGAGATCTTCACCCGTGAGGCTCCCGGTGACATCTACCAGCTGGAGCATTGGGGCGCCTTCTTCTCGCGGCGTGAGGACGGCCGGCTGGCGCAACGCCCGTTCGGCGCGGCCGGCTCGCCACGCACTGTCTTCGCCGCAGACATCACGGGCCACGTGCTGATCCAGGTGCTCTACGAGCAGCTCGTGAAGCGCGACATCACGGTGTACGAGGAGTACTTCGCGTGGAAGCTCGTCGAGAACGACGGACGCTGCCAGGGAGTCATCTGCTGGGATCTTCTGAACGGGGGCGTGAAGACGGTGGGAGGCAAGACCGTCGTGCTCGCGACCGGGGGCCAGGGCCGGATCTATCGCACCACGACGAACGCCTATGCGTGCACGGGCGACGGCGCCGCCATGGCCCTGCGCCTCGGCCTGCCGCTCAAGGACATGGAGTTCATGCAGTTCCATCCGACGACGCTCTATCCGACAGGGATCCTCCTCACCGAGGGCTGCCGGGGCGAAGGGGCGTACCTGATCAACAGCGAGGGCGAGCGGTTCATGAAGCGCTACGCGCCGAATGCGATGGAGCTCGCGTCGCGGGACGTCGTCTCCCGTTCGGAGCAGACCGAGATCGACGCGGGGCGCGGCATCAACGGCTCCGTGATGCTCGACATGCGGCATCTCGGCGCCGAGCGGATCATCGAGCGGCTGCCAGGGTCGCGAGAGCTGTCGATGACGTTCGCAGGTGTCGATCCGATCTACGACCCGGTCCCGGTCCGTCCAGGCGCCCACTACCACATGGGTGGCGTCGAGACTGGCAACGACGGCGAAACCGAGTTGACCGGCCTGTACGCGGCCGGTGAGGTCGCCTGCGTGTCGGTGCACGGTGCGAACAGGCTCGGCGGCAACTCGCTGATGGAAACGATCACGTTCGGCAGGCGCGCCGGCCGCGCGGCGGCCGAATGGGCCCTCTCGAACACGACGATCGACGTGCCGCAGAGCGCCGAGTTCGACGCCGAGCGCGAGCTGACGGCACTCCTGGACGTCTCCTCCGGCGAGCGCCCATGGCAGATCCGGAACGACCTCGGCACCTCGATGCTCGAGAACTTCGGCGTCTTCCGCCGCGAGGAGCAAATGACCCGCCAGATCGACACCATCGCCGAGTTGCGCGAACGCTACGAGCGCGGCGTCGTCGTCGAGGACAAGGGCGATGTGTTCAACAGCGACCTGACACAGGCGATCGAACTGGGGAACATGATCGATCTCGCCGCGTGCATGCTGCAGGCCGGCGCCGCCCGCAAAGAGAGCCGCGGCGCGCACGCCCGCCCCTATGACTATCCCGACCGAGACGACGAGAACTTCATGAAACACTCGATCTCTCGCTGGTCGGACGACGGTCCCGAGCTGTCGTGGAAAGAGGTTCGCTACACGAAGTACGACCCGATGGAAAGGAAGTATTAGTCGATGCAGGTCGGCCTGAAGGTCTGGCGTTTCAGCTCGCGCACCGGCGAGCGGGAGCTGCAGGAGTACGAGATCGCGGCGCCCGAAGAGGCGACGCTGCTCGACTGCCTCGACATCGTCAAGGACCAGCACGACGGGACGCTCGCCTACCGCAAGAGTTGTCGCATGATGATCTGCGGCTCGTGTGGGATGCGCATGGACGGTGCCGCGGTGCTTGCCTGCAAGACGCGGATGTATGACATCGCACAGGCGGGTCACGTGCCCGTGATCTCCGCGATGGGGAATCTGCCGATCGTCAAGGACCTCGTCGTCGACATGGATCCGTTCTGGGAGAAGTTCAACTCCGTCAACCCGTACCTGCAGCCCGGGTATGAGGAGCCGCCGGACGGCAAGGAGTACCTGATCAGCCAGGAGCGCATGAACGTCGTCCACAAGGAGGCGCTCTGCATCAACTGCGGCTGCTGCGTGTCGGAGTGCAACGCGATGGAGGCCGACCCCCTGTTCGCCGGGCCGCAGGCGCTGGCCAAGGCGATGCGGTTCGTCGGTGATCCGCGCGACGGCCAGAAACTCGCCCGGCTCGAGAAGCTGAACGGCGAACACGGAATCTGGGAGTGCACGCGGTGCTACTTCTGCACCGAGCGCTGCCCGAAAGGTGTCGATCCGCGCGATGCGATCGCGAAGCTCGGCGCGGAGTCGATGAAGGAAGGGATCGACCGCGACATGGGCGCGAAGCACGCCAAGTGGTTCGTCACCTCGGCCAGGACGACGGGCTGGCTGCGCGAGACAGAGCTCGTGCCGAAGACCCAGGGCATCACCGCCGCGATCAAGCAGACCCGCTTCGCACTCGATCTGGCCCGCAAGGGCAAGGTGCCGCCTCCCTTCCCGCCCCATGTGGCGAAGAACGTCAAGGAGGCACGCCGCCTGCACGACCTCGTGCGCGACCAGGGTCGCAACGGGTACGCAGGCATCGTGCAGGGTGAGCACGCGCTGGCGCGGCTCGCGCACGGCCATTCGGGCGAGGAGACGCTCGAGCAGATCTACGAGCGGCCCGGTGCGTATCACCGGCCGTTCATCGCCGACGAGGAGGCTGACGCATGAGGAAGGTCGCGTACTACAAGGGTTGCCTCGCGTCGCTCTCCGCGAAGGAGCTCGATTCCGCCACGCAGGCGCTCGCTCCGAAGGTCGGTCTCGAGCTCGTCGAGCTCGAGTCGGTGACGTGCTGCGGCGCCGGCGACATCCATGAGGCGGAGCCCGACTATTACCTGCACCTGAACGCGCGGATCCTCTCGTACGCGGCTGCCGAGGACGTCGACACGCTCCTCACGGTCTGCAACGTGTGCACGCTCAACCTGCGCCAGGCGAACTTCATGCTGCTCGGCGACACCGAGCTGCGCGCGCGCGTCAACGAAAACCTCGTCTCGGTCGGAGTGCCGGCGTACGAACGCGATGTCGATGTCCGCCACCTGCTATGGGAGATCGCGGAAGGCGAGGGATACGAGCTCCTCAAGGGCGCCGCGCACAAGGGGCTCAAGGGCCTGAAGATCGCGCCGTTCTACGGCTGCCAGATCCTCCGCCCGTCGAAGATCCAGGGCTTCGAGGATCCCGACCGCCCGTGGTCGCTCGAGCGGATCATCGAGGCGTGTGGGGGCGAGCCGGTCGACTACCCCGCCAAGATCAAGTGCTGCGGCTTCCCGATCATCCAGGCACGGGAGGAGACCGCGTTGGGTGAGCTGATCCAGCCGATCGAGCAGGCGTACGAAGCGGGCGCCGACGCCATCGTCACGCCGTGCCCTCTCTGCCACCTCTCGCTCGATGCGTGGCAGTCGAAGCTGAAGAAGTCGACCGGACGCGACTTCAAGATGCCGATCCTCCATCTCTCGCAGCTCGTCGGCGTCGCCGCCGGGCTCGCGGAGTCGGAGCTGAAGTTCAAGCGTCACGTCGTCTCGGTTCAGCCGGTCCTCGAGAAGCTCGAAGTCTGACGCTCGCCTTCTGGCTCCTTGCGGGGCTCGCCGCACTCGCGGCGATCGCGATTGCGTACGCATGGTTCGAGGCGGGCTGGGTGCGACTGCGCGTCCGCGAGCTGGAGCTGCCGGGCCTGCCGCAGGAGCTCGACGGCCTGCGCATCGCGCACCTGTCGGACTTCCATCTTGGTGTGCCGTCGCGCGGTCTGCGCGCCGTCGAACGCGCTGTCGACTGGGTCGCAGAGCGACAGCCGGATCTCGTCTGTGTCACGGGTGATTTGCTCTCACGACCGCGCGCGGAAGAGCAGCTGCTCTCCCTCCTCGCGAAGCTGCGTCATCCGTTCGTCGTGCTCGGGAACCACGACTACGCGATCTCGCGCGATCCCTTTTCGCGGCCCGTCGAGCTCGGCCGTCTCGAGCACGGAACGATGCTGTTCGACTCGTCCGTCACGGTCGAGCAGCGCGGGAGGCGCGTCGAGCTGTCAGGAGTCGATCCGCGCACCTGGTTGGAGAAGCGGACCAGCACCTTCGACGACTCCAACGCGGACCTGCACATCCTGCTCTGCCACTTCCCGAACGCATTGAATGTGGTTCCGGTTGGGCGTTGGAACCTGATCCTCGCCGGCCATCTGCACGCGGGCCAGATCGTGCTTCCCTACGGAGTCGGGAAGCTGCTGCTCGCACATCCCCGTGCGCCGTACCCGGAAGGTGTCTTCGAGCGGGACGGGACGGTGATGCACGTCTCGGCAGGCCTCGGAACGACTTTCGTGCCGTTTCGCTTCTTTGCCCGCCCCGAGGCGACCGAACTCGTTCTACGATCCAGGAACTGATGGAGGGACACAGCGTGATCTCGCCCGAGGTGCTCGCACGCTACGTCGCCGACGCGGCGGCCGAGGTGCCGGGGGTGCACACCAAGCAACGCCGTGGCGCGCGTGTGAACGGCCTGGAGGTCGAGGTGCACGTCGTCATCGACTACGGCGCGAACATTCCCGAGGTCGCCGCCGAAGTACAGAAGCGCGTGATCGAGTATCTCGGTCGGATGGCGGACGTCAAGCCGACGTCGGTCGACGTGGTTGTCGACGACGTCCAGCGGTAGCCCGTCTTGGCGACCCGGATCGCAGGTCTGACCAAGTTGACGCTCGAGACGGCGCCGACGGTGTGCCACGACTGCATCTGGTGGCAGACCCGAGGGCGGCGAACGACCGACAAGGACCGTTGGATGGAGAAGATCGAGCTCGACTTCGGGGCGTGGGGCACCGTCTACTACGACGCCGACGGCCGCGTGCTGGGGTCGATGCAGTACGGTCCGTCGCAGGCTTTCCCGCGTGCGGTCGAGTTGCCCGGTGGGCCGCCCTCCGACGACTCGATGCTCGTGACCTGTGCGTACCTGACCAACTCATCGAGCCCGTGGGTGCTGCAATCGCTCTTCCTGGCGGCGATCGGAGAGGCTCGCGACCGTGGAGCGCCGTCGCTCGAGGCGTTCTCGTACCGCTACCCCGAGGGCGAGTCGGCCTACGAGCGCTTCCGTGTGCACAAGACGGTGTTTCCGGTCGACTTCCTGGCCGATTTCGGCTTCGAGGTCGTGCGCTACGCGGGGCGTGTCGGCCTGTCGCGGCTCGAGCTCGGGGGGCTGCAACCGGTGGCCGAAGGGACACGCGACAAGGTGATACGGGTCGTCAAGGATGCGTTCGGTGTGCCGGAAGGCGTGCCGTCGCCCGTTCCTCGTCAACCCTGAGGCGATCAGGCGGCTGCGCGTTCGCGGCGCAGGACGAGCTCTGCGATCTGGATCGCATTCAGCGCAGCCCCCTTGCGGAGGTTGTCGCTCGCGAGGAAGAGGGCGAGGCCGTGCTCGACCGTCGGGTCGCGGCGGATGCGGCCGACGAGCACGTCGTCGATGCCGGCGGCCTTGCCCGGTGTCGGGAACTCCTCGATGCGAACGGAAGGCGCGGCGTCGAGCAGTTCACGCGCTTGCTCGGGTGTGAGGTCGTCCTCGGTCTCGATCCACACCGCTTCGGCATGGCCGACCATGACCGGTACGCGAACGCAGGTGGCCTGGATCGGAAGTTCGGGCAGCTCCATGATCTTCTGTGTCTCGGCGCGCAGCTTCGACTCCTCGTCGAACTCCTCACCGTCGAAATCCCAGTCCATTCGCAGGTCGTGTTCGGCCTGCGGCTCGTTGCGTAGCCGTTCCATCGATTGCGCGCCGGCTCCCGACACCGACTGGTAGGTCGCGACGCGCACCCGCGCGAGGCCCGCCGCGTCGTGGAGCGGCTTCAGCACGCAGGTGAGCGGGATGGTGCAGCAGTTCGGGTTGGCGACGATGCCGTCGTGCTCGAGCGCACGGCCCGCGTTCACCTCGGGCACGACGAGCGGGATCCCCGGCTCGAGGCGGTAGGCAGACGACTTGTCGACCGCGATCGCGCCGCCTGCGACGGCCAGAGGCACGAGCTCGAGCGAGGCACTGGTGCCGACGGAGAAGAGAAAGATGTCGACGTCGCCACGCGAGAGCGCCTCGGGCGTTGCCTCTTCGACGGTCCGGCCGCCGAGCTGCTTTCCGGCCGACCGCGCAGACGCGAAGACGCGTACGTTCTCGTACCCTCGGGCGCGCAGCAGATCGAGGGTGACCGTGCCGACCGCGCCGGTCGCCCCGACGACGCCGATGCGGGACAGCTCAGCCATCGACGCGTGCCTGTGCAAATTCCTGGAATCGATCGTGCACGGCCTGTACAGCCCTCTCGACCTGAGTCGCGCGAACCACACACGAGACGCGAATCGACGACGTCGAGATGATCTCGATGTTGATGCCTGCCTCGGCGAGCGCGTCGAACATGTCGGCGGCGACACCGGGATGGCTCTTCATGCCCGCGCCGATCAGCGAGACTTTGGCGATGTCGGGATCGCGCTCGACGCGGTTGGCGCCGAGCTCGGCAGCGAGCGCATCGAGGATCGGCTCTGCGATCGGGAGATCGGACTTCGGCAGCGTGAACGTGATCGTCGCTGCGCCGTCCTGCGAGACGTTCTGGACGATCATGTCGATGTTGACCCCGGCACGTGCGAGGTCACGGAACACCTTCGCAGCAATCCCGGGCGGTCGGGGATGCCGATGATCGACACCTTTGCCTCCGAGGTGTCGTGGGTGACACCGGAGATGATCGCCTTCTCGAGCACTACCTCGTCCTCCTCGCCGATCCATGTTCCCTCGCCGTCCACGAACGTCGAGCGCACGCGGAGCCTCACACCGTAGCTGCGGGCGACCTCGATCGATCGCAGCGCCATCACCTTCGCGCCGGACGCGGACATCTCGAGCATCTCGTCGTAGGTGACCTGGGGGAGCTTCAGCGCCGTCGGCACGATGCGCGGATCGGCGGTGAAGACGCCGGGTACGTCCGTGAAGATCTCGCAGGCATCGGCGCCGAGCGCCGCCGCGAGCGCGACCGCGGTCGTGTCGGAACCGCCCCGACCGAGCGTCGTCACGTCGTGGGTCGACGTCGAGACGCCCTGGAAGCCGGCGACGAGCACGATCTTGTCCTCCTCCAGCGCCGTGTGGATCCGCTGCGCGCGAACCTCGACGATCTTCGCCTTCGTGTGGCTCCCGTCCGTCACGATCCCAGCCTGGGATCCAGTGAACGACACGGCCTCGTGTCCGAGGTCGTGGATCGCCATCGCGCACAGCGCGTTCGAGATGCGCTCGCCAGTCGAGACCAGCATGTCGTACTCGCGCGGGTGCGGCTGGTCCGAAACCTCGTGTGCGAGCCGGATCAGTTCGTCCGTCGTCTTCCCCATCGCTGACAGCACCGCGACGACCTTCGAGCCGGCCTCGCGTGCCGCCACGAGCCGCTCAGCGACGCGCTTCAGCTTGTCCGTGTCGCCGACCGAGGTGCCGCCGAACTTCATGACGACGAGCCCGGGCGTGCGGCGCCGCGCCTCGACGGCCGGTACCGCTTCGAAATGGATAGTCGTCATTTGCGACAGTGTAGGCAGGCGATGAGGTTCCGCTCCTGGACATTCCGCGAATGGGTCGTGCTCGGTTTCGGAGCGATCGGCTTCGCCCTGCTGCCCTGGACGATCTGGCTGTCGCAGTCGCTGAAGCCGCACCACGTGACGAATCGCTGGGACCTCGCGTGGTCCGGCTTCGACACCGGCCTCGCCGTGCTCTTCCTGGCGACGGCGTTCGCGGCCTACCGGCGGTCGCCGTGGGTCGGGGCCTTGGCGGGGGCGACGGGGACGCTCCTCGTCACCGATGCGTGGTTCGACGTGGTCCTCGAGAGCCACGCGGATGAACTGCGTAAATCGATTGCGTTCGCGATCTTCGTCGAGCTCCCGCTTGCCGGTTTCTGCTTCTGGATCGCGCAACGCACCGAGCGCTTCCTCGCGAAGGCGCTCGAGCGGGCGCTATACCTCGCGCCGCCCCGAGAGCGCACGCCCGAGGGTGACCTCGTCGGCGTACTCGAGATCCCCCCCGACCGGAAGGCCGCTCGCGAGCCGGGTGACCCGAACGCGGCCGCGTAGCCGATCTGCGATGAAGCCCGCGGTCGCCTCGCCGGTCATGTTCGGGTTCATCGCCAGCACGACCTCCTGCACGCCGTTTGCATCGACTCGGCGCAACAGCTCGTCGATCCGCAGATCGCCGGGCTCGACGCCGTCGAGCGGCGAGAGCGCGCCGCCGAGGACGTGGTAAAGGCCGCGGAACTCGTGGGTGCGCTCGAGTGAGACGACGTCGACCGGCTGCTCGACGACGCAGATCAGCGCATGGTCGCGCCGTGTGTCGGTGCAGATCCCGCAGAGCTCTTCCTCGGTGAGGTTGCCGCACTCTCGGCAGAATCGGACGCGCTCCTTCACCTCGGTGAGCGCGGCGGCGAGCGCGAGCGCTTCGTCCTTGGGCCGCTGCAGGATGTGGAACGCGAGGCGTTGAGCGGTGCGCGAGCCGATCCCGGGCAGCCGGGTGAGCTGTGCAACGAGGTTCTCGACGGACGGGCTGAACACGAGCGGTCATTGTGCCCGTCCAATCCGGACGGGCCGGTTCCCCGGGCTGCGCCGGCCGCGGCCGGTCCGGACCGCCCCAGCCACCCGCACGCCTTCGCAACGCGTCCGTCACGCGTCAGTGACGGCCCGACGAATCCCCTGCAGATCGACCAGTTGTCCGACCTGCCGCGGCCAGACCAGTCCGGTGGCAGCCACCGTCAACGAACCGTCAACGACGTGCAACGGCAAACCGGGTGAGGCTCGAGCGCCGTAGGAGCTACATGTCCAACTATCGCCTCATCATCCTGTTCGCGTTGCTCGCCCTGCTTCCGATCCTGCTCACCGCCTGCGGCAAGGGCGGGGGCGGCTACTAACGCCGGCTAGCCCGTCTGTGCCGCCTCCCACGCGGCCCGGTCGATGGCGACGAGGCGGACGTCGGACACGGCGACCACGCGCACGTCGTCGCTCCCGTCGAGTCGCTCCCACTGCCCGACCACGTTGCCCGGCCCGCGCTCGTCCGCGCCGCTCGACGACTCGACGACGAGCACCCCTTGCAACACGAGCAACAACCCGCTCATCGGGCGGTCCGGGTCGACGACGACGTGCCCGGCCGGGAACGAAAGCTCCGAGCCGACGTCGAGGAGCTTGGCGACGAAGTTCTCGTCGATCCCGAGATCCGTTCCTAGAGCCCGGGCAGCAGGCCGCCGAGATCCGAAGGCAGCATGCTCTTCATCTTCGCCTCGACCTTCGCCTGCGCCGACCGCAGTGCCTCGTTTGCGGCGGCCATCACGAGGTCGGCCAGCAGCTCCGGGTCGTCGGGGTCGATCGCTTTCGGATCGATCCGCAGCTCCTTGATCTCGCCGGCTGCGGTCGCGACGACCGTCACCATCCCGCCGCCGGCCGACGCCTCGGCGGTCTCCTTCGCCGCCTCTTCCTGCACCTGCGCCATCTGAGCCTGCATCTCCTGGGCCTGCTTCATCAAGGCGTTCAAATCGAAGCTCATTCGTCCAGCTCCCTCGCGTCGAAGGTGCTCTTCATCAACTCGAGCACGTCCGCTTCGCTCGCCGGCGGCTCGTCCTCCTCCTCGGTGTGCCCGGTCTCTCCGAGCTCGAACGCGACCGCGAGCTTGCGGCCGGTCACCTCGTAGAGCGCATCGCGCAGCATCGCGGCGTTCTTCGGGTCCTCGGCGACGCGGAGATGGAAGGCCGCGGTCGGAGGGAACTCGAGTGTCAACGTGTCGCCCGCGAGCGCGGCCGGGTGCGCTTCGCCGAGCGTCTGGCCGATCGGGATCGAGCGCTGCTCGACCGCCGGCAGGATCGTCCTGCGCCACGCTTCCTGCAGCTGCTCCAACTCCACGCGCAACGGCTCCGCGGCCGGCTCTCGAGCAGGAGCCGCACCTTCGGTCGCGCTCGTCGGATCCGTCTCCGGCGTTTCGCGAGGCGCGGTCTGCCCCTGCTCCAGCCGCTCGAGGCGAAATGCGAGAGCCTCGCGCGACATGTCGGCGGCGGGGCGAGTCACCTTGACCAGCGCGAGCTCGAGCGGCAGGCGCGGGTCGCCGCCCTGGCGCATGTCGTCGACCGCCACGGCGAGCAGGTCGATGAGCCGGATCAACGTGGCGGCGGGCAGCTGGTTCGCCTGCTCGCGCAAGCGGTCGCGCGCCTCGTCGGTCACGGGCAATGAATCGGGCACCTCGTGCATGTGCTGGACGAGCAGCAGGTGCCGTAGGTGCTCGAGCAGATCAGTGACGAGCCGGCCGAGATCCTGCCCCTGCTCCGAGAGCTCTTCGAGGAAGAGCAGTGCATCTGCCGTCTCGTTGCCGACGACCATGTCGCAGAGGCGGAAGAGCACCTCGTCCTCGACGGCGCCGAGCAGCTGCAGAACGTCCTGCACCGTGATCGCGCCGCCCGTCGCGGAGGCGAGCTGGTCGAGCGTCGAGACCGCGTCCCGATACGCGCCCCGCGCGGAACGCGCGATCAAGGCGAGCGCTGCGTCCGGCACGTCGATCTGCTCGCCGTCCGCGATCCAGCGCAGCACCTTCACCAGCTCGGCGAGCCGCGGGCGCTGGAAGACGAACGTCTGGCAGCGCGACCGGACCGTGGGCAGCACCTTCTGCAGCTCGGTGGTGCAGAACACGAAGAGCAGGTGGGGAGGAGGTTCCTCGATCAGCTTCAGCAGCGCGTTCCACGCGGCGTCGGTGAGCTGATGGGCTTCGTCGAGGATGTAGACCTTGTACGTCCCCTCGACGGGCTGCAGGACAACTCGGTCGCGGATGTCGCGGATGTCGTCGATGCCGCGCTGGGAGGCGGCATCCATCTCGATCACGTCGAGCGACGTGCCGCCCGTGATCGCGAGGCAGGCGTGACAGGTGTTGTCGGGGGTCGCCGACGGGCCGTGCGCACAGTTGAGCGCCTTCGCCAGGATGCGCGCCAGAGATGTCTTGCCCGTGCCGCGCGGGCCGGCGAACAGGTAGGCCTGGCGGATCTTGCCCTGCTCGATCGCATTCGTGAGCGTGCGCACGACCGCCTCCTGCCCGACGACCTCCTGAAAGGTCTGGGGGCGGTACTTGCGGTAGAGCGCGGCCACCGGTCGATTCAAGCAGATTCGAGGTGGGTCTCCGGCCGGCCGGCCAGGATCGGCCCAGCGGCCTGTTCCTCGTCCGCCTGAGCCGCCCGCCGGAGCGGGATCCGCAGCTCGAAGCTCGCTCCGGCTCCCTCGACGTTGCGGGCCGAGCAGGAGCCGTCGTGCGCACGGGCGATCGCGGCCACGATCGCGAGGCCGAGCCCGGCGCCGCCCTCTCGACGAGCCCCGGGGTCGTCCGAGCGGGCGAACCGTTCGAAAATCTGCTCGAGCGAGCCGGCCGGGATCCCCGGCCCGTCGTCGGTGATCGTGATGACAACGTCGTTCAGGTCGCCGCGGGCCGACAATTCGATCGCCGTGTACGGCTCGGTGTGGTGCACGGCGTTCTCGAGGATCGCGTCGAGTGCAGCCCTCAGCCAGGTCTCATCGGCGTCCAGGACGACGTCGACGATCGCACCGAGACGCCAGGCCCGCGGCGCGACCTCGGCCCAGCGCATGAACACGTCCTCCAGAAACGCGACCAGCGGAATCGGGCGCCGCTCGATCCACTCGGGCTGCTCGGCGCGCGCCAGGAGCAGGATCCTCTCGATGATCTTCTCCATGTGCGCCAGCTCGTCGAAGGCCACTCGCAGCTCGGAGCTCTCCTCGCCGAGGCGGCGCTCGAGCAGTTCGAGGTGACCCCGCGCGATCGTCACGGGTGTGCGGAGCTCGTGGGAGACGTTGTGGAGCAGGCGTTCGTCTCGCTCGAGCAGCGTCGCCCGCTCCTCCGCGAGGGCCTCGACGGTCGTCAGGGCCTGCGCGCGGCGCCGCGCATGCCAGACCATGGCGAGGAACATCGCGGACATCAGCGGCACCTCGAACAGCTCTCCCCAGAGCTGCAGGCCGTCGAAGGTGTCGCTGAGGATCGACGCGCCGGTCGCGATCACGACGCCCCCGAGGACGAGACCCGTCACGAGCGGGCTCCAAACCCGGAATCCGTAGAGCACCGTCAGGCTGATCCAGATGATGTGGAACGGGATCGTCTCCCAGGCCGGCGAGGCGATCATCACCGCCAGGCAGCCCAGCGAAAGGGCGCCCCAGCCGAGCTCGACGGGGCTAGGCGACCGCGAGCCGATAGCCCGCATGCCGGACCGTCTCGATCGGCCAAGTTGGCCCGAGTTTCTTCCTCAGGCGGCGCACGCAGACGTCGACGACGTTCGAGCCGGGATCGAAGCTGTAGCCCCAGACGTCCGACAGGAGCCGCTCCCGGCTCAGCACCTCGCCCGGGTGCGAGGCGAGGTGGTAGAGAAGCCGGAACTCGCGATCCGAGAGATCGATCGTCGAACTGCCGGCGTGCGCGCGTCGCCGTGCCAGGTCGAGCTCGAGCTCGCCGACACGCAGGCTCGACGACTCGGCGCCGTCGTGCCCTTTGCGCAGGTGCACACGTACGCGCGCCACCAGCTCGTCGAAGGAGAACGGCTTGGAGAGGTAGTCGTTCGCGCCGAGCCCGAAACTGCGCAACTTGGTCGGCAGGTCGGAACGCGCCGAGAGAATCAGGACCGGCAGGCCGGGGCGTGCTCGGCGGAGCTGCGGCAGGAGGCTGAGCCCGTCGAGGCGCGGGAGCGCGAGGTCGAGGACGACCAGTTCGTACGGCTCGGCAAGCGCGAGCTGGAGCCCGGCGGCACCGTCGTCCGCCCCGTCTACCGTGAACCCCTCCGCCTCGAGCCCCAGGCGCAGGAACTCGAGGATCCGAGGCTCGTCCTCGATGACCAGGATTCGCATGCTGCCCGGGCCGAGCGTATCGCTCGGCCCGGGGCGTTGTAAACCGATCGTGCTGTCAGCCGGTCAGGCGGCGATCCGGTCTCGGCTCCGCTCCGGCTCCAACGCTGTGAGCGACCGCTGGTGGCTCAAGGCGTGGCGCCGGTCGTTTCGAATGCTGTGGGCGTGCAGGAGCACGATCCCGTAGAAGACGATCGCGGCGAGCACCGCATTCAATGTGATGAGTGTTGTGAGTGTCATGGCCCGAGTCTTCCCGCAGCACCTGTGAGCTAACGCCAAGGGAACCTAAGACCTTCGTGTGGATCTCGCTGAGATGACAGCAAGATGACACTTTTGTCACAAAGCTGGTCAGGCGGCTCGGCGGGCGATATACCCGGACGCCGGTGGGAGGAACTACGGGCAAAGCCTTGGTCGTCGCTGCCGGCGTGCTCGTCGTCGCCGTCCTGATCGGTCTCTACATCGGGTTTCTCACCAACGGGCCGACGCCGTACGATGTTCCTGCCGCCGCGAACGCCCCCAGCGTCGACCTGACGTTGCAGACGGTGGCCGCCGTCGGGCCGGAGCTCTCACCGAACGAGAACTGGGTCTCGTACCTCGTCCGCGAGAACGGCGTCTGGAAGCGCAGCACCGTCTGGACCCTTCCTGCCAACACGCTCGTGCATGTGACGCTCTACAACTTCGACGGGAAGAGCGGCCTGCGCAATCCGTTTCTCGCCCAGGCGCGCGGGCTCGTCGGCGGCACCTTCGGTCTGAACGGCAAGCCGACGTCGGTGATCAATCCCGACGACGCGTCACACACGTTCGCGATCCCGCAGCTGGGGGTGATCGTGCCGATCAAGGGCGTCGACGACGACGCGCCGAAGCAGTGTGATTTCGCGCCGTGCCCGATGAGCAACGCCCACGAGACGGTCACGTTCACGTTCCGCACGGGCAAGAAGGGCCACTACCGGTGGCAGTGCTTCGTGCCGTGCGCGGCCGGCTTCGTGTACGGCTTCGGCGGCCCGATGCAGACGATCGGCTACATGGACGGATACGTCGATGTGGTCTAGAAGCAGTCACGGCCGGCGGATCGCGGCGATCACCGTGATCGGAACCGCGATCGTGCTGCCGCTCGTCGTGTTCGTGCTCGGCCCGAACATGCCGCCCGGGCAAGGCGACCGAGGTCGCCAAGGGCCAGGTCACCGACAACACCGTGCTGCTCGTCGTGATGACGCCGTTCACCGTCTTCATCCTCGGCTACCTCGCCTATGCGATCTGGGTCTTCAGGGCACCCAAGGACGAGACAGAGCTGCGCGACGGCGCGCCGATCCGCGGCCACATGCCCTCGCAGGTCGCCTGGCTGGCGACGACGACGGTCGCCGTGCTCTTCCTCGCGATCTTCGGGACGACCGAGCTGCTCGCCGACAACGGCTCGGGCAGCGGCAGCGGGCCCGAACCCGGTCGCGAAGCCGAGCGGTCACGTACTGCCGGTGCAGGTGATCGGCCAGCAGTGGGAGTTCACCTACCGCTATCCGACCTACGGCGGCGTCGAGACGGCGGCAGCTCGTCTTGCCTGCCGGCCAGAGTCGCGTTCCATGTCACGTCGCTCGACGCAGTCCATTCGTTCTGGGCGTATGAGCTCGGCGTCAAGGCGGACGCCAACCCCGGCGTCGACAACGTCGCCTACGTGAAGCCGGCGAAGACCGGCACGTTCCAGATCCGCTGCGCCGAACTGTGCGGTCTCTGGCACGGCTACATGTTCGACACCGGGCGGGTCGTCAGCGCCGCCGTCTTCAAGACGTGGATCGAAGCGCGGCGCGCGCAGTTCGCCGGTCGTTCAGAAGTACCTGCCGAAGTACAGCCCGACCTATTCCCCCGACCCGACCTTACCGCGCCGGATGAACCTGCGCCGACTGATCGGGTTCAACCTCTTGACGGCGGTCGTCTTCGCCGTCGTCGGCTTCTACGTCGGCTGGTGGCTCGGCCACCGATCAGCGGGCCGAGCATCGCGTACTTCAGCGACACGCATCAGAACGACATCGCGCTCTTCATCGCCTATCTCGTCGGCGTGATCGGCTTCTTGGTCGGTCTCGGCTTCGCGAACTACCCGGTGCAGCGCCTCCTCGGCAAGCCTCCTTCACTGCGAGAGAAGGAACAGCAAGGGCTCGCGCGCTACTTCGGCCTGTGCACCGATCACAAGGTCGTCGGCATCCAGTACCTGCTCGGCATCGGCGCGTTCATCTTCATCGGCGGCCTGAACGCGATGCTGATCCGGTTCGAGTTGATGCGGCCCCAGCACCTCGTCTGGAACGGCAACAACTACCTCACCCTGGTCGGGTGCACGGCACGATGATGATGGGGATGATGACGAGCGGGATCCTCGGCCCGTTCGCGAACTACTTCGTCCCGCTGATGATCGGCGCGCGGCGCATGGCGTTCCCGCGCCTCGAGGCGCTGACCTTCTGGCTCCTGATGGCCGGCGGCGTGTCCTGATGACGACGTGGGCCTTCGGCGGCTTCCCGACCGGCTGGACGGGCTACGCACCGCTGAACGAGCAGGCGAACATGGGCATCGACGCGTACATCGCGTTCTTTGCACTCGTCGGCGTGTCGATGGCGCTGCTCGGCCTGAACATGCTCGCGACCGTGATCACGATGCGCGCGCCGGGCATGACCTGGGGCCGGCTGCCGATCTTCGTCTGGGCGACGGTCAGCACCTCGGTGCTGATGCTGCTCGCAGCGCCGGTCCTGATCTCGACGCTGCTGATGCTGCGCTGGACCGCACAGCACAGACGAGCTTCTTCAACGACCAGGCCGGCGGAAGCTCATACCTCTACGAGAACCTCTTCTGGTTCTTCGGTCATCCCGAGGTCTACATCCTCGCGATTCCGGGGATGGGAATCGTGCTCGAGATCCTGCCGGTGTTCGCGCGCAAGCCGCTCTGGGGCTACCGCCTGGCCGTCACGGGGCTGCTCGGCATCACATTGCTGAGCTTCCTCGTCTGGCAGCACCACCTGTTCGTCAGCGGCATCAACGCCGATCTGCGCCCGTTCTACATGCTCTCGACGGAGATCATCTCGCTGCCGACGGGCTTCATCTTCGTGTGCGCGCTGGGCACGCTCTGGCGGGGGCGCATCCGCTTCACCGTGCCGATGCTCTTCTGCCTCGCGTGGCTCTTCAACTTCCTGATCGGCGGCCTGACCGGCGTCTTCCTGTCCGACGTGCCGAGTGACGTGACGACGCACGGGAGCTTCTTCTCCATGGCGCACTTCCACTACACGATCATGGGCGGCCTCTTGTTCGCGTTCTTCGCGGGGATCTACTACTGGGTGCCGAAGATGACCGGCTACGCGTTCAACGAGCGACTCGCCAAGGCCCATTTCTGGATCATGTTCATCGCCTTCAACTCGACCTTCGGGCCGCTGCTCGTGATCGGGTTCCTCGGCATGCCGCGCCGCGTCGTCACCTATGCCGGCTACCTGCAAGGAGCGAACGTCTGGGTCTCGGTGTCGTCGTTCGTGCTTGGCGGAGCAGAGCTGATCTTCATCGCGAACCTCATCTGGTCGCAGCTCTTCGCGCGCGAGCCGGCCGGGATGAACCCGTGGGGCTCGAAGTCGATCGAGTGGCAGCTGCCCTCGCCGGTCCCCGTCCACAACTTCGACCGCATCCCGACCTTCGGTTCGGATCCGTATCCCTACGGTGACGACGCCGGCGCGATGCGCGCAGCGACCGGTCGTCGCGCCTGCGAGGCCGACACCGTGAGCGACCTCGCAAGCTACTCGACCGACTACTCGGTCGTCGAGCGCGAGCCGCCCAGGTCATGGCGGACAACCTGCGCGTCGCGGCGCAGCTCTGGGCGAGCGCGACGGTGTTCTTCTTCTTCGCGTTCCTGTTCGCCTACTTCTATCTTCGGTCGCTGAACTCCCAGGGCCTCTGGCGGCCGAAGCACGTGGACGCGCCGGTCGCGCTCGGCACGCGCGATCGCCGCGTGCGTCGTCGTCGCGGCGTCGCTTCTCCGGCTCGCGGTGCGCCGACCACCGCGCGCGACGACCTGCGCGCACTGGCGCTGAAGGGGCCGTGGCACTCGTGCTGCTCCTCGCCGCAGTCGTGCTGCAGATCGCCGAGTGGGCAACGCAGTCGGCTTCGGCCCGACCGACGGAGGTTACGCGAGCGTCTACGTCGGCTGGACGGGGCTGCTACGTCCTGTTCGTGCTCGGGCTCGCTGTACTGGCTCGAGACGACGCTCGCCACATCGTTCCGTTACCGCGGCAGTCGTAGCCGCGGCGCATTCGAGCCGGGCGAGGCGGCCGGCGACGCGGATCGGACCGGCGCCCGACATCGAAGATCCGCTTTCGCTGATCGGGCGGAGCTCGCCGCACTTCCTTTTACGCAGCCGTCCTCGCCGGCATCGGCGTGGCCACCTGGGTCATCCTCTACCTTCTCTAGGCATGGGCTTCCTGCTGCGGAGCGAGAACTGGCCGGTCGGTTGGCTGCTCTACCTGCTCGTCGCAGCGGGGTTCCTCTACGCGCTCGGCGGGCGGCGCACCGTCAAGACGAATCGACTTCGCAGTGCCGCGTTCTATTGCGGGCTCGCGACGCTCGCGCTCGCGGTCGCGTCGCCGGTCGATGCGTACTCGGGCCGCCTGTTCTGGGTGCACATGATCCAGCACGTGCTGTTGACGATGGTTGCCCCGCCGCTCCTCTTGCTCGGCCGCCCGTGGCCACGCATGCTCAAGCCCCTCGCCCCATCGGTGCGTCGGCCCGTGGCGCGCGCCGTGCTCGTGGGGAGGACCCTCGACCCGCTGCGCAGGCTCGGGCGGTGGGTTGCCAGGCCGCTGCCGTCGTTCATCGCGTTCTCCGTCGTGCTGCTCGGCTGGCACCTGCCCGTGCTCTACGACCTGACATTGCGCAACCTCTTCGCGCACGACGCGGAGCACATGCTCTTCTTCTCGACCGCGCTCCTCCTGTGGTTGCACCTCGTCCCGGCCGCGACTGCACGGCCGAAGCTCTCCGCGGGGCAGCGTGTGGCCTACGGCACGGCCGCCCTGCTCGTGAGCTGGGTGCTGGCCGTCGTGCTCGGGTTTGCGTCCTCGCCGGTCTACGACGTCTACGCGTCGCTCTCGAGCCGCCCGGGCGGGCTCTCGGCGCTCGCCGACCAGCAGATCGCCGCCGGGATCATGTGGGTGCCGGCGTCCGTCCCGCTTCTGATCGCGATCTTCGTCGCCGCTTATCGCTGGCTGGATCCGACAGGCGCTCCGCAGCGCGCAGCGGTGCCCGTTCGTGACCTACGACCGAGGGAGACCTGATGACCGTCGCTTCGTTTCAGACCGGCGCGCTCCTCACGCTCTTGCTGCCGCTCGCAGTCCTGATCGGGATCGGGATCTGGTGGGCTGTCGCGATTCGCCGCCGCGGCGAGCTCTAGCTTGCGAAAGCTCTTCCTCGCAGCTGTCGCGGCGGCTGCCGTCGTCGGGATCGGCGTCGGCCTGTTACTGCACTCGATCTTCGCGGGGGGCTCGGCGGATGCAATCGGGCTCCCTGCATTGCACGGACAGGCGACTTGGACCCCGGGCGCGCGGCCCGCGCCGCAGTTCATCCTGCGCGATCAACATGGGCGTGTCGTCTCGCTGCACGCGCTGCGCGGGCGCACGGTCGTCCTGACGTTCCTCGACTCGCTCTGCAAGCAGGCGTGCCCCGTGGAGGGAAAGATGCTCGCCGCGGCGATCAGGCAGATCCCGGCGGCGGAGCGTCCGAGGCTCGTCGTGGTGAGCGTCGATCCTGCCGGCGACACGCCGGAGACGATCGCGCGGGCCGTCGGCAAGTGGCATCTGCCCGGCGAGGTCCAGTGGGTGCGCGGGACGCGGCGTGAGCTCGCGCGGGTCTGGCGGGCGTACCAGATCACGGTCGAGCCGGTCTCGGGCGACATCGTTCACAGCACAGCCGTGTATCTGATCGATCCGAAGGGCGACGAGCGCGCGGGATTCCTGATGCCGTTCGTCCCCGGGCTCGTCGCCGCAGACCTGAAGACGCTCGCGGCGTAGGCTCCCTGTGTGACCGCCGACGAGATCCTCGCGGAGACGCGCGCGTTCAACCTGCAGCTCCAGCAGCTGATCGCAGCAATGCCGAAGGTGCACGAGGTGCCTCCGGAGGTGACGCGCCGGGCACGGCGTGAAGGGCGCGGGGTGTTGCCCGCTCCCGTCTTTCTCGATCAGGCGCGGACGATCACCATTCCCGGGCCGGTCGGCGAGCTCCCACTGCGGGTAATCGAGGCACCCGAACCGCGCGGCGCCCACCTGCACATCCACGGCGGCGGCTGGACGATCGGGGCGGCCGACATGCAGGACACGCATCTCTGGGAGCTGGCGCAGGCGACGGGGCTGACGGTGCTGAGCGTCGACTACCGGCTCGCGCCCGAGCATCCGTATCCGGCAGGGCCCGACGACTGCGAGGCGGCTGCGCTCTGGCTGCTCGAGCACCATGACGGGCGGCTGACGATCGGCGGCGACTCCGCCGGCGCGCACCTCGCCGTCGTCGCGCTGCTGCGCTCCGCGACCGGCACGGCATCTCCCCGCGCGTGTTTGCCGCCGCCAACCTCGTCTTCGGCGCCTTCGACCTGACGGGCACCCCGAGCCGGAGGCTGTGGGGCGAGCGCGAGCTCGTCCTCTCGAGCCCGTTGATGGACTGGTTCGCGGACTGCTTCCTGCCGGGGATGTCGGAGAGCGACCGCCGTGATCCCGACATTTCGCCGCTCTACGCCGACCTGAGCGACCTGCCGCCGGCGCTCTTCTCATGCGGGACGATGGATCCGCTGCTCGACGATTCCCTCTTCATGGAGTCGCGTTGGCGGGCGGCAGGGAACGAGACGCGGCTCAGCCTGTGGCCCGAGGGGGTGCACGCCTACACCGCGTTCCCGATCGAGATCGGGAAGCGTTCGCGCGCCGAGCAGAGCGCGTTTCTCGCGGGCTGATGCGCGCGCACGGGCATCTCCGCTGGCTCTTCCTGTCGGCCGTCGCGGTCGTCGGGGTGGCAGTCGGCGTTCTGATCGTCCACTTGCGCGGCCCGGAGCGGGCGTCCGCGACGCAGCCGCCGGCGCCCCCCGTCGTCAGTTGGGCGGCGGGCACACGCCGCGCACCGGGGCTCTCGCTCCGCGATCAGGACGGCAAGCCTGTCTCGATGACGGCGTTCCGTAACCGTCCGGTGATCGTGACCTTTCTCGATCCACTCTGCCGCAGCCTGTGCCCGGTCGAGGCGAAGATCCTGGGGGTCGTCGAGTCGAGTCTCCCCTCGTCTGAACGTCCGGTGATCCTCGCGGTGAGCGTCAACCAGTGGGGCAACCGACGAACGACTCTGCGTGCGGACATGCGGAAGTGGCACGTGGGGGAGAACTGGCACTGGGCGGTGGGGCCTGCCGTGGCGCTCCGGCAGACCTGGGCGGCCTACGAGATCGCCGTCGTCGACGCGCCGAAGACGATCCAGGGTGTCACCGTTCACAACATCAGCCACACGGAGGCGGCGTATCTCGTCGATGGGCGGGGCTACGAGCGCGCGCTCTACGTGTATCCGTTCCTCGCCTCCGACCTCGAGGAAACATTGCGTCAGCTGGCCTCGGACGGGTAGCGCTCCCCGGCGCGGACCGGCACGGCGAGCCTGTTCCCGGGCGGGGCGAGCGGGCAGACCCAGCGTGGGTCGTACGAGCACGACGGGTTGTAGGCGAAGTTGAAGTCGAGCACGAGCTTCCCGTTCCGCTCGCCGAGGTCGGAGCCCTTGACGGTGTCGAGCAGGTAGCGGCCGGCACCGTACGTCTCGCGGCCGCTCGTGGCGTCGGCAAAACAGAGGTAGACGCCGCCGCCGTAGCCGTCGAGCCAGTAGAGGTCGAGCGCGAGCTCCTCCGCGAGCGTGAACCGCACCCGTGCGAACCGGGTGAACGAGTACGGCTGCTCTCCCGAGGTTGCGATCTCGCGTGTGACACGTTCTGCCGGATCGACGGTCCCGAGCACGCGCAGCGCCGGGTCGTAGTCGAAGTAGGGAACCTGCTCGAACTGCGTTCCCGCAGGGATCGGTGTCTGCGGATGCGTGCGGAAGAGCTCGTCGCGCACCGCTCGCCAGTGCTGCCAGCCCCGCGCGGGGTCGGGCTCGCGTCGCACCTGCTCGTACAGCTCGAAGATGCGGCGCTTCCAGTCGAGCAGCGTCAGCTCCTCCACCGGACGAGCCTAGTTCAGACGGGTGCGCTGAGCACAGCCGCGAGCAGCTCCTCCAGCTCCGCTGTCGCGAGCCCGATCGAGGTGTCCGCCGCGCCGTAGTACATGCGTAGATGGCCGGTGGGCTCGTCGTGGACCAGGCCGCACGGAAAGACTGCGTTCCCGACATCGCCGACCCGTTCGTATGGAGCCTGCGAGCCGAAGATCCACTCCGGCACCCGGTGCGTGATGTGCGCGGGCTCGTCGAGATCCGCCAGCGCGAGACCGATGCGATACAGGCTCCCCGCCACGGTGTCCTTGACGCCGTGGTAGATGATCAGCCAGCCATGGTCGGTGCGGAGCGGCGGCGGGCCGATCCCGACGCGGCGGGAGTCCCACCAGGCGCCCTCGCGCGGGGCGAGCACGAGCTCGGGGGCACTCCAGCCGAGCAGGTCGTCCGAGCGCGACAGCGCGATCTCCCCGCTCGAGCCGGCCGCGGCCTCGTGGCTCGGGCGGTGGAACAGGATCCACCGGCCGTCGATCCGCTCGGGCAGCAGCGCGGCGTTCTTGTCGTCCGCGCCCTTGATCACGCCGTGGCGCTCGATCGTCCGGAAGTCCCCGGTCAGCGCGAGGTACACGGCCGGCCCGGGCGGGCCGTAGGACGTGCAGGTGATCGTCCAGCGCTCGAGCTCCGGGACCCAGACCACCCGAGGGTCCTCGAAGCCCCATTCCTCGCTCTCGATCCCGGGGGAGGGAGCGAGCAGCGGCGTCGGGTCGATCGTCCAGCCGTCGATGCCGTTCGCCGAGCGCGCCACGCTGAGGTGTGAGATGCCGCGCAGGTCCTCGACTCGCGCGAGGATGAGCGTCTCGCCCTCGACGACCGCCGCTGCCGGGTTGAACACCGCGTTCACCGGATACGGCCAGTCGGCCGAGGTGAGGATCGGATTGCCCGGATGCCGGTCGAACAGCTCGCGTTTGCTCACGCGACCGCCTCGGCGACCCGCTCGGCCGGGGCCGACGAGAGATCGGACGCGTCGAGGAGGAGCGCGGCACGATGAAAGGCCAGCGTCGATTCCGCACCCTCGTTGCGATTGACGTCCTCGTGGCCGAGGCCGTCACTGCAACCGCCGGTCGCGAAGTCGTAGAGCGGGCGGCTCAGATGGTTGCGGCCGAGGAACCAGTCGAATGCCAGGCGCGCGCGCGCGCCGTGCTCGCGGTCGCCGGTGACGTCGAACGCGGTGAGCTCCGCCTCGACGAACGCCGCAGCTTCGAGTGGCTGTTCGTCTCCGCTGCCCGGCGCGACCTCGCTGCGTTTGCGCCCGCGATGCCCGGTCAGCCGCAGCATCCCGTCGGCGAGACCCGACTCGTCGCCGAGCCAGCGCAACGACTCGAGCCCGGAGGCGACCTCGTCGTCGCGTCCGAGCGCGACGCCGCCTGTGATCAAGGCCTGCGGCAGACGGGCGTTGTCGTAGGCGAGGGCGTGCTCGAACCAGAGCCAGCCCTCGGACGCCGTTGCTTCGAAGGCAGTCGAGAGGCGATCGACGCCGCACTCGAGCAGCCGGTGCGCCGGGTCGTCGAGCCGATCGGGATCGAGCCGGGCGAGCCCGAGCACCACGTACGCATCGGTTCTCAGCGAGGTCGGGCCGTTCAGGCCGCCGACGAGTGAGTCGAGCAGCCGCTGTGTCGGCTCGACGAGCGCCGGGGCCCACGCAGTGGAAAGGATCTCGCCGAGCGCCCAGATTGCACGGCCGACATGGTCGCCGATGTGCGGCTCGTCGAGCCAACGGCGGTCGTAGGCCATGAAGTTGCGCATTCCCGGTCGCTCGTCGATTGCGTCGTGGAGGAATGCGAGCGAGCGGTAGACGATCGGAGTCCAGAGCTGCTCGTCCGAGCGGCGACCGAGCTCGAGTGCGACCACCGCAAGCCGTGCGACGTCGTCGACGCAGTAGCCGCTGCGGCGGTTCGGGATCGCCCCGTGGGCGTGCTGCACGATCCCGGCGTCGTCGACCATCGTCAGGAGATGGTCGTGCCGGAGCTCGCCGGTTGCGGCTCGAGGCTGACGAGCGACTCACGGCGCGGCGTGAGCTCCATCGCGTCACGCAGGACCTCGGCTGTCGCCCCCGCTACCGACGGCCAGCTCACTGTTGTACCGATGCGGCGCGCTTCTGCGCGGGCTGCGCCCAAGAGCGACGGGTCCTCGATGTACCGGCAGATCGCGCTGCTCAACGCGAGCGGGTCGGCGAAGGGGACGAGCTCGCCCGCACCGCTTGCGAGCATGTCTTCCGCATAGCGGTAGGGGGTCGAGACGACGGCGCAGCCGGCGGCGATCGCAAAGGTCAATGCTCCCGAAGATGTTTGCTCTGGATTGAGGTAGGGCGTCACGAACACCGTGTCATTGCCAGCAGGTCTGAGATCTCGTCGACGGCGAGGAAGCGGTCGTCGAACTCCACGTGCTGCTGGAGCCCCAGCTCGGTCACGCGCTGCTGCAGCGACAGGCGATAGCGCTCGCCCTCGCGCTGTGCGACTCCCGGATGTGTCCGGCCGGCGACGACATAGAGGGTCTCGGGATGCTGTTCGATGATCGCGGGCAGCGCGTTGAGGACGCTCTCGATGCCCTTGCCGGGTGAGAGCAGCCCGAAGGTGGACAGCACGAATCGCCCATGCAGGCGCTCGTCGCGACCGCGTGGCTGTTCGGCGGCAGCCGCGCGCTCGACGAGCAATGTCGGCGCACCGTGCGGGACGACGCGGATCTTCGTCTCGGCGCACGTTCCGTTGTCGACCAGCAGACGCAGAGCCGTGTCGGTCATCACGATCACGAGCTCGGCGTGGCCGCAGAGCTCTCGAGGACGCGCGCCTGGTGGGCGGTCGGCTGGGACAGAACGGTGTGCAGCGTGACGACGAGCGGCTGCGTCAGCTCCTCGGCCAGCGACAGGATGTACTCGCCGTCGCGGCCGCCGAAGATGCCGTACTCGTGCTCGAGCAGCACGACGTCGACGTTGCGGCGTCCGAGGATGCGCGCAGCGCGGACGTAATCGCCGCGGGTGCCCTGCGAAATCGTTGCGACGACGCCAGGGCGCTGTGGCCTTGACGGGTCGTCGACGATCACGACCTTCGCGACGGACGCGACTTCGTCGAGGCCGATCAGCGAGGCGCGGACATCGGCGGCAAACGTGCCGATCCCGCACGCGCGCGGCGGGTACGTGGAGACGATGGCCGCGCGCATCCCTGCGGGCGCGCCGCCGATCTGCAGTGCTTTGAGCATCCGACTACCTCGATCGGTCGTTCGCCGCACGGGAATCGCACGGCGACCGTTCTGCGCTGCAGCCGGCGGTGATGTCGAAGAGGAAGGTGCAACTCGGCGGCTTCGATGCCAGGAGTAACGCAGCACTACCGTAGCCGAATTGTGGTTTTTCACCGGATCGACACCGGAAGCGATCTGTTAGAACATTCCGGTGCGTTCTGCCCTTCTTGCCGCCGCGGTGGCAGCGTTGCTCTTCGCCGTGTCGGGCAATGCCCGGTCTTCGAGCCCGCCGGCCGCCTGGCTTGCGCAGGCCCGCTGCATCCACATTCACGAGGGGCCGTGGAACGCGAATACCGGCAACGGGCACTTTGGCGGGATGCAGTTCTCGGCCCAGACGTGGCTGCGCATGAACGGTCGCGCCGTGCCGGCGTTGAGCCACCCGGGCGACCCCGCATTCCCGTTCACCGTGGCGCCGAGCGAGCAACTCCATCGGGCCTGGCTCCTCTGGCTGCACGACGGCCGGAGCTGGCGTTCGTGGGGCGCTGTCGGCGCCGCCTGCAGCAAGTGATGTAGCTGTACATCTACATCGCCTACCCCGGCGGCTCGGTCAATGCGCATCCGAACGCGGCGGCCCCGTCCGGGGCCGCCGCGTTGAACCGCGCGAGCGAGTTCGGGTCACCCGCCGGACGCGCTCGGCTCGATGTTCTGGTTGAGCCGGAACACGTTGCTCGGGTCGTACTCGTTCTTCAGCGCGACCAGCCGGTCGTAGGTGTCCGCGCCATAGGACGACCGGGCCGCGTCGGTGTCGCCGAGGAAGTTGACGTACGCGCGACCGGTCGACGCGTCGGCTGCCGCCTCGATCACGTCGCGTGACCACTGCCGTGTGCGACGGTCCTCAGCCGCATCGTGCCAGCCTGTCACGGCGTTGAGCACGAACGGCATCGACCGCTCGGCGAAGGCCGTCGCGCCTTCGGGGACCCGAGCGACCGCGCCGCCCATCTGGTGCACGTGGATCTCGCACTGCGGCCCGGGCGCCGCGAGATGGAGCTCGTCAGACCGGTCGATCAGCTCGTCGTCGAGGCGAGACAGGTTCGTCGCCTTGAAGTAGGAGTTGATTCCCTTCTCCCAGAGCGGGTCGATCAGCGTCTGGATCACGTTGTACGGCATCGGCCCGAGCAGGTCGGCGATCGGCTCGGCCGACCGTGCGGAACTCGGCGACCAGCGAGTCGCCCGTCTCGAGCGGCCCTGCCGAGACGGCGATGAACGCCGCGACCTTCTTGCCGTGCCACTCCGCCGGGATCACCGGCAGCGGCGGCGCCGTCGTGAGATTGACGACCGCGGTGATCTCGTCGGGAGCGTCGTCCGACCACTCGCGGAACGCCTGCAGAGCTCACGGGCGGCGTCGGCCGGGTAGAAGATCGGCCCGGCGTAGACCATCGGCCCGACCGGGTGGAGGTCGAACTCGAACTGCGTGACGATGCCGAAGTTGCCGCCGCCGCCGCGCAGGCCCCAGAGCAGGTCGGCGTTCTCCGTCTCGCTCGCGTGGACGAGGCGGCCGTCGGCGGTGACGACGTCGGCCGCGACCAGGTTGTCGCACGCGAGGCCGTGCTTGCGCATCGACCAGCCGATGCCGCCGCCGAGCGTGAAGCCCGCCGACGCCGGTCGACGAGACGAGGCCGCCCGTCGTCGCGAGCCCGTACGCCTGCGTCTCGTGGTCGACGTCCGCCCAGACGGCGCCGCCGCCGACGGCCGCGCGCCGAGCGTCCGGATCGACTCGCACGCCGTTCATCGGCGAGAGGTCGATCACGATCCCGTTGTCGCAGGTCGAGAAGCCGGCGATGCTGTGGCCGCCGCCGCGCACGGCGATCGGTCAGGTCGTTGCTGCGCGCGAAGCCGACCGCGGCGGCCACGTCGGCGGCGCCGGCGCAGCGGACGATGAGCGCCGGGCGGCGACCGTCGTGGGCGCCGTTCCAGACCCGGCACGCCTCTGCGTACGCCTCGTCGTCGGCGGTCAGCGATCTCCCCGCCGCACGCCCTCGCGCAGCTCCTGCACCGTCGCTTCCCCGAGGACCGGGGCGATTGTCTGGCGTCATGTCCCTCTTCCTTTCGTCTTGGCTGTGCGCGGAAGTGCGTATCCGGCGCCCCTTTGCCCTGCCTTAGCGGCCACTTTGCAAGGCTGCGAAGCCGTTCGTCGATCGTCGCGACGCCGAGCGCGTCGTCTCGTGCCGCGTAGCGGTCGCGTGCGTCGCGCGAGGAGGACGGCGCCTGCTCGACGTCGCCGCGGAGCAGGGCGACCTCGGCCAGGCCCGCGAGCGTGCTCGCGATCCAGCGCTCGCGCTGCGTCTCCCCGAGCACCGCGCAGCGCCTCTTGCAGGGCGGCCTCGGCGCTCGTCGAGGTCGCCCCGCGCGACCGCGAGGTCGGCGGTGCGCCAGAGCGTGCTCGCGAGGCCCCAGCGGTCGCCCGCGCGCCGGAAGATGTCGCGGGCCTCGGCGAGATGCGCGCTCGGCCCTGTCGTAGTCGCCGGCGATCGTCTCGACCATGCCGAGCCCGGAGAGCACGAGCCCTCGGCCGCGGCGGTCGCCCAGCCGGGCTGCGCAGGTCGAGCGCGACGCTCGAGCTGCTCGCGCGCCGCCGCGAGATCGTCCGCTCGGCGAGCGCGGTGTAGGCGCGGCGGACGGAGACCGTCGCCAGGCCCGGCGTCGTCGCCCGGCAGCCGCGAAGCGGGCGTCGCTCTCGTCGAGCAGCGCCGCGCGCCTCGCGATGTCGCCGCGGGCGCGGGCGATTGCCGGCCTGGTTCGCAAGCGCGTAGCTGGTCGCCGCGTCGCAGGAGATCTCGACGAACGGCTGCAGCGTGTCCTCGAAGACGTGCTGCAGGCCCGGGCGGCCGCTCGGGCAGGCTCGTCCGGATCTCGGCGATGTTGAGCGGGGAGGGAATCGTCTCCGGTCGACCCCTCGAGCGCACGGAACGCCTCGATGCTCTCGGCGACCAGATCCGGTCGGCGCTCGCGCAGGTCGCCGCGCATCCAGCGCGGCGACGCCGAGCGAATGGACGCCGATCGCCTCGGCGGCCGCGAATCGCTCTCTGAGCGCGCGAGCGCGAGCGCCCGCTCGAGCCACGGCACCGCGACGTCGACGTCGTCGCCGGCGACGCCGAACTCGCCGAGGAACTGCAAGGCCCGCCACTCGCGGTGCGCGTCGCCGATCTCGGAGGCGACGGCGTGGCTCTGCCTCGGCGAGCGCGCATCCCGCGTCGACGAGCGCGCCGCTGCGAAAGTCGATCGCGGCCGCCGCGAGCAGCGCCTCGGCCCGCGAGCGCCGTCCGCTCGGGGGCGGCGTCGAGCGCGGCGGCGAACCGGCGCCTCGCCTCGTCCAGCTCGATCCGCCGCAGCCAGAACGGCAGCAGGGCGACGCAGAGGCGCGAGCGCCGCGTGCGGGTCGCGCTGCGAGCAGCAGCGTCGAGGGCCGCGCGCAGGTTCGCCGCCTCGCGGTCGAGCCGCGGCGACCCTCGCTCGCCGCTCGGCGAGCGCGAGCGCCCAGCTGCGCATGCCGCTCCGCGAGCAGCAGTCGTCTTCGCGCGGCCTCGGCGAGCCGCTCGCGCGCGTACATGCGCACCGTCTCGAGCAGGCGGTAGCGCCGTGCCGCGGCCGCCGTCCTCGACCGTGACGAGCGACTTCTCGACGAGGCGCGCGAGCACGTCTGCGATCGCCGTCGACGTCGAGGCCGTCCCCCGCGCAGACCTCCTCGACTGCCTCGAGCTCGAAGCCGCCGGCGAAGACCGCCAGCCGGCGGAGCAGCACCTGCTCGTCGGGCTCGAGCAGGTCGTGGCTCCACTGGAGCGTCGCGGTCAGCGTCTGCTGCCGGGTCGGCGCGGCGTGGCTGCCCGCTGCGCAGGAGGCGGAACCGGTCGTCGAGCCGATCCGCGATCGCCGCCGGGCTCAGCGCGCCGAGCCGCGCCGCTGCGAGCTCGAGCGCGAGCGGCAGCCCGTCGAGGCGGAGGCAGATGCGCGCGACGTCCTCGGCGTTCTCGCTCGTCGAGCGCGAAGCCCGGCGCGGCCGCGGCCGCGCGCGTCGACGAAGAGCGAGACCGCCTCGTACTCGAGCAGCTCGCTGCCGGCGGCAGCGGACTGCTCGGGGTCGGGGATCTCGAGCGAGGGGACGCGGAAGACGACCTCGCCGGGCGACGCGCAGCGGCTCGCGGCTCGTCGCGACGATCGTCAGCTGCGGCGCCGCGCGGAGCAGCGCGTCCGAGAGCGCGGCGGTCGCCGCCAGCACGTGCTCGCAGTTGTCGAGCACGAGCAGCAGCGTCGCGCGCCGCGAGGAAGTCGATCACGGCCGTCGACGAGCTCCTGCGCCGGCAGCGGCGCTGACGTCGAGCGCGGTCGCGATCGCGTCCGGGACGAGCCGTGGGTCGGCGAGCGGCGGCGAGCTCGACGAGCGCGGCGCCCGCCTCGTACGCCGGCTCGGCGCCGCGGGCGAGCTCGAGCGCGAGCCGCGTCTTGCCGGCGCCGCCCGCGCCGGACAAGCGTGAGCAGCGCGTGTGCGGCGGAGCAGCGACTCCAGCTCGGCGAGCTCGCGGCCGCGGCCGACGAACGAGCTCGCATCGGCCGGGCAGCCCGAACGGCGTCGTCGAGCCGAGCGCCGCCGACTCCTCGGCGAGCTCGGCCGCCAGCGTCGCGAGCTCTTCGCGGCGCGCCTCCGCCCAGTCGTCGTAGCGGTTCTCGGGCAGCAGCTCGCCGCCGTAGAGCGCGAGCGCGGCCCGGTAGGCGGCGGCGGTCTTCGACCCGCCGCGCGTCCGCGGCCGCGCAGCTCGAGCGGTCGACGTCGACGTCGCGCCGTGAGCGAGAGGCACCTCGTCGCGCACGTCGATCGCGTCGGCGCCGAGCGCGCGCCGCGCGACGTGCACCGCCTGGTGCAGGTTGTTCGCGGCCGCGGCCGGAGCGAGGTCGCGCCAGAGCACGTCCATCGCCTGCTCGCGATGGAGACGGTGGCCGCGCGCGAGCGCGAGCAGCTTCACGAGCTCGCGCGCCTTCTTCAGCCGCCAGGCTGGATCGGGCACCGCGACGCCGTCGACCGTCGGCCTCGAAGCCGCCGAGCAGCCTGACGCTGACATCAGCCATCCTGGACAACCTATAACCCCGCTGCTCCACGAGCCGGCCCGCCCATGCGCCGAGCGATGCGCGCTCGACTCGCTAAGGCGCGCGCAAAGCGGGTGCAAAGACGCGCCTCCTAGCCTCCGGTCGCGGAGATGTCCAACTCACTTCGCACAGGAGGATAGGCATGCTGAACATCAAGCTGCTCGGGCCTGGCGTTCGTCGGCGCGCTCGCGGTCGCTGCACCGTCGTTCGGGGGCGGCGCGCCGATCGTCGCCAAGCCGCTTGCGACGGGATGATGCAGGCGACGACGATCAACGCGACAGGCCGGATCGATGGTCTTCGAGTAGATCACGATCGCGCCCGGCGGCAGCTTCGGCTGGCACACGCACGGCTGCACCGGTCGCGGTCGTCGTGGCCGCCGGGACGCTCACCGTCTTCGACCCGACCGTGAAAGCTGCGCGCCGTTCAAGGTCTCGAAGGGCGCATCGTTCGTCGAGCCCGCGAACCACGTGCACCTCGCGCGCAACGACGGCAAGAAGCCCGTCACGGTCTACGCGATCTACCTCGGCGTGCCGAAGCACGGCGGGCCAACGTAGGAGCAACCGAGCCCGCGGGCTGCAACGCCTGACGCGACCTGCGACTCGACCGGCGGACCGCAGCGGCGGTCTGCTGCCGCTCCGCCGGTCAGAGCTGCCGCTCCGCGGCGGTCAGTTCACTGCGCTCGGCGTCGCCGGTGTTCACGGTCCCGACCGGCTCGATCAGCAGCACCTCTGCACCGCTGTCCGACCGAGGGCAGTGTTCGACGGCGCGAGGGACGACGAAGAGCTCGCCGGGGCCGAGGACGACGTCGCGGTCGCGCAGCTGGATCGTCAGCTCCCCGGAGAGCACGAGGAAGAAGTCGTCGGTGTCGGGGTGAGCGTGCCAGGTGAACTCACCCTGCACCTTCACGACGGCGAGCTTGTAGTCGTTCATCGTGCCGATGATTCTCGGCTGAAACACCTCGTCGAAGCTCGACAGGGCCTCGGCCAGGTTGATCTTGTCTTGCATCAAGCCGCTCCTTTCTCGATCCGCGTCCCCCGGCGGTCGGACGTGTTAGGCAGGCACGGCCGCGACCTCGCGGCGCACGGCCGGCGCGACCTCGGTGCCGAAGCAGCTCGATCGAGCGCATCATCTTCGCGTGCGGCATCGTCCCGACGCTGAACTGCACCAGGAAGCGGTCGTGGCCGAAGAGCTCGTGCTGGAAGAGGATCTTCTCGATGACCTCGCTGCGGGACTGCCGACGACAGTTGGCGCCGCGCGGCGTCGCGCAGCCGCGTCGTATCTGCTCGCGCGTCATGCGGCGGCCAGCCGCGCTCGCGCCCGATCCGGTTCATCATCGCCGCGTACGTACGGGAACGACTCGTCGGCGCCTGCTGCGAGGTGTCGGCGATGTAGCCGTGCGAGTTGATGCCCACGGCGAGCGCGTCGGGTCGTGTCCGGCCTCGCGCGCCGGCTCGGCGGTGGAGCTCGGCGAAGCGGGACGAAGCGCTCGGGCATGCCCGCCGATGATCGCGAGCGCCATGCGGCAGCCCGAGCATGCCGGCGCGCACGACCGACTGCGGCGTGCCGCCGACGGCGATCCAGACCGGCAGCGGATCCTGGAGCGGCCGCGGGTAGACGCCGCGGTCGTCGAGCGCGGCGCGGTGCGTCGCCCGGCCAGGTGACGCGCTCGGACTCGCGCAGGCGCAGCAGCAGGTCGAGCTTCTCGGCGAAGAGCTCGTCGTAGTCGTCGCAGGTCGTACCCGAAGAGCGGGAACGACTCGATGAACGAGCCGCGCCCGGCCATGATCTCGGCGCGCCCGCCGCGAGAGCAGGTCGAGCGTGGCGAAGTCCTGGAAGACGCGCACCGGGATCGTCGGAGCTGAGCACGCGTGACCGCGCTCGTCAGGCGGATCCGACTCGTGCGCTCGGCGGCCGCGCGAGCACGACCGCCGGCGCCGAGACGGCGAAGTCGGGCCGGTGGTGCTCGCCGACGCCGAAGACGTCGAGCCCGACCTGGTCGGCGAGCTCGATCTCCTCGATCAGGTCGCGCAGGCGCTCGCTCGCACTGATCTCGCCTGCCGAGCGTCAGCTCGGCGAACGTGTAGACGCCGAGCTCCATCAGGGTCACGTTAGCAGATAGTTGCTCGCTCAACTATCTGGTCGGAGACGCCGGCTGAAGTGGGCGGGGCCACCCCTCTCCTGTGGGGTGGCCCCGCCTGTCTTGCCCCCAAGTCATCTCCAGAGGAAGAGAGACGAGCCCTCAAGCTATCAAAAGAAAAGTAATAGGTTCCCGGCATCCGCTTTACTTTTTGTAGTATTGGCGACAGATGAAGGAGGCGCCCACGCTCGAGCTCGTCCTGAAACGGAACTCCGTGGAGCGGATGAAGCGCGAGAAGAGCCCCCTCGGCATGCTCGACGAGCTGCCTGCGCTGATCGCAGCCGGCTACGAGCAGGTCGACGAGGAAGACCTCGTTCGGCTGAAGTGGTGGGGTCTGTACCACGACAAGCCGAAGATCGGGACGTTCATGTTGCGTGTCAAGATCCCGGGCGGCGTGACGTCGCCGGCGCAGCTGCGCGCGATCGGCGAGATCTCCAACGTGCACGGCCGCGGCGAAGGTGAGCTTACGACACGCCAGAACGTGCAACTGCACTTTCTCGAGCTCGCAAGTCTCCCAGATGTGTTCGAACGTCTGCACAGCGCCGGCCTGACCTCGGCCGGAGCCTGCGGTGACACGGTTCGGAACATCACCGGTTGTCCGCTCGCGGGTCGTGCTCACGACGAGCTGTTCGACCCGACGCCCGTGCTCGAGGAGGCTGCGGCGCTCTTCTACGGCAACCCGGACTACTCCGATCTGCCGCGGAAGCACAAGATCTCGATCACCGCGTGTGTAGACAGCTGCGCCGCGCCGGAGATCAACTGCATCGCACTCGTCGGTGCGATCCGGAACGGTGAAGAGGGCTTCGGCGTGCTCGTGGGCGGCGGGTTGTCATCCGTGCCGCGGATCGCCCGCGACCTTGGCATCTGGGTGCCGAAGGCCGAGGCGGTGTCGGTGCTCGCGGCGATCCTCGACGAGTGGCGTGAGGATCTCCGCTACCGCGTCTCGCGCGTCAAGGCTCGCTTGAAGTTCATGATCGACGACATCGGGCCGGAGGGCATGCGCGCCCTCGTCGAGGCACGACTCGGCCGCCGGTTCGACGACTTCGAGTTGCCGCAGGCGCCGCCGCCGGACAACCACCTGGGCGTTCGGGAGCAGAAGGACGGTCTCCGCTCGGTGGGCGTCCCGGTGCACCTCGGGCTGATCACCGGGGATCAGATGGTTGCGCTGGCCGACCTCGGCCACGAGTTCAGGATCACCCGCCAGCAGAATTTCGTGCTCACGGACGTGGCCGATGTTGCGCTCGTCGAGCAACGACTCTCCGAGATCGGACTGCCGCTCGACGCCGGCGCGCTCCGCGGCGATGCGGTCGCGTGCACGGGAGAGCCGCACTGCAACTTCTCCGTGACCGAGACGAAGTCACGGATGGACGGGCTCGTGCAAATGCTCGAGCAGCGCTTCGGCCGGACGATCGACGGACTGCGCCTGCATCTCGACGGCTGCCCGCATGCGTGCGCGCATCACTGGGTCGGTGACCTCGGGTTCCAGGGCACGACGGTGCGCGACGCGGAAGGAAAGCGCCATCAGGCCTACGACGTCTTCTTGCGGGGCAGCCTCGACCGGCCCGCGGCGATCGCACGGCCCGTCTTCAAGCGGGTGCCGACCGAGGAGCTCGACGCCGCCGTGACCGGTCTCGTTGCCGGCTGGGTCGACGCCCGGGCCGATGCGCGAGACGTTCCGGTCGTTCTGCGACCGCACCACCGACGACGAGCTCGCTCGTCTTGCCGGAAGGGAGGCACATGTCCGTCGATCTGCTTGATGATCTGGAAGCAGGCGAGCTGAGCGTTCAGTTCGAGGGCGAGGAGCCGGAGGTCGTGCTCGAGTGGGCGATCGAGCAGTTCGCGCCCGCGGATCTCGATCTCGACCGCGTTCCAGACCGACGGTGCCGTCCTCCTGCACATGGCTTATGCGATCGACCCCTCGATCCGCATCTTCAGTGTCGACACCGGGCGCCTGCCCGGCGAGACCTTCGAGTTGATCGAGCTGATGCGCGAGCGTTACCCGAAGCTCCAGCTCGACCTGCTCTCGCCGGATGCGCCCCCGGTGAACGCGATGGTCGCCAAGCACGGACCGAACCTCTTCTACAAGAGCGTCGAGAATCGACTGCTCTGCTGCCAGGTGCGCAAGGTGCTGCCGCTCCAGCGCCACCTTGCCGGGCTCGACGCCTGGATCACCGGGCTCCGCCGCGACCAGTGGGCGACGCGCAGCGACATCCGCAAGGTCGAGATCGACCACGATCACGGAGCGATCGTCAAGCTGAACCCGCTCGCCGAATGGACCGAGGAAGAAGTCTGGGACTACGTCCGCGAGCACGAGCTTCCGTACAACCCGCTGTACGACAAGGGCTTCACCTCGATCGGCTGCGAACCGTGCACCCGCCCGACCAAGGAGGGCGAGGACCTGCGTGCCGGCCGCTGGTGGTGGGAGACGAATGCACCGAAGGAGTGCGGGATCCACTGCGCGATCGAGACAGGCGGCCTCGAGCACGAGTTGAACGCTCTCCTTGGTGAGCAGAACCATGGCTGATGCAGTCGCGCTGAAGGGTGAGGCCCGCGACGTCGCGCTTGCCGAGGCGCAGACGGTGCAGGCGATGGCGCGCGACGACACGATGCGCGGCCGGCTCTCCGAGCTCGTCGGAGCCGTCGACGAGGGTGCGGTCGAGGGGGACGCCGCCGAGCTGCTCGAGTCGGTGCTCGAGCTCGGACTGCAGACGGGCCGCATTCGCGCCTACTACGGGCCCGGTGGCGAACAGGCAGCGCTCACGACCCTGCGCAGGCTTCCGCGAGGACGGGTGCGCTCGGACAGCGCACGCGAAGTGACCTCGGCGCTGCAAGCACTCTCCGGCGCGCGGATCGATGCCGTGAAGATCGCCGCGGTCGCGCCGGGAGCATTCACGCTCTCGATCGAGGCCGACGGGCTCGAGGCGACCGTACGACTCGACGCAACCGGTGCCCGCGTGACGAGCGTGGGCACGTGAGGTACTACATGGCCTGTCTCGACCTGCATGGTCGTGACTGCCTCGTGGTCGGCGGCGGCCGCGTCGCGACCGAGAAGGTGCAGGGCCTGCTCGAATGCGATGCGAAGGTCACCGTCGTCGCACCGCGCATCGACGAGGAGCTGTGGCGCCTCCCTGTCTCGAAGCTTCTGCGCGCGTTCGAGCCGGAAGATGCTGCGGATCGATTCCTCGTCATCGCAGCAACGAACGATCGTGCGGTGAACATCGAGGTGGCGGCGGTTTCCAGGCTGTGCAACGTCGCCGACGACCCCGAGTTGTGCAACTTCATCCTGCCGGCGGTCGTGAGAAGAGACCCGATCGTGGTCGGCGTCTCGACCGGCGGTGCATCTCCGGCGCTGGCGCAGAGGATTCGGGACGACATCGCAGACCTCGTCGGCCCGCAGCACGCCGAGCTTGCGCTGCTCCTGCAAGCGCTGCGTCCGTGGGCGAAGCGCGAGCTGCCGACCTACGAGGCCCGGCGCGACTACTTCCAGCGGGTCGTGGAGGAGGCCCTGGCATGAGGCCGATGAGGCGTAGGCTCGACGGAGCCTCTCAAGAAGCGGAGGCGTCGGCTTTGCCGACGCTGGAGCGGAGTAGGCTCGACGGAGCCTCGCAAGGAGCGGAGGCGCCGGCTTTGCCGGCGCTGGAGCGGAGATGACGGTCGCGATCGTCGGTGCAGGTCCGGGTGACTTGGGGCTCGTCACGGTGCGCGCGCTCGAGCTCGTCCGGGCGTGCGAGATCCTCGTCTACGACCGGCTCGTCTCACTCGACCTCGTCAGCGAGGCCGTCGGCGCGACGCGGATCGCCCGCGAGGGCCTGAGCCAGGACGAGGTGAACGACGTGTTGGTCCACCACGGCAGGCGGGGCCGCAAGGTCGTGCGCCTCAAGGGCGGCGATCCCTTCATCTTCGGCCGCGGCGCCGAAGAGGTCGAGGCGCTCGCAGCCGCCGGCGTGGAGCACGAGGTCGTGCCCGGTCTCTCGACGCTGACCGCGATCCCGGGACTTGCCGGCATCCCGCTGACTGCCCGTGGCGTCGCAGCGCAACTGACCGTGCTGACGGGCACCTCGGGCGACGGGCGTGAGCTCGACTACCGACAGCTCGCCGGCACCCCAGGGACGCTCGTGATCTTCATGGGGCTCGGCCGCCTCGAGACGATCGCCGACAACCTGATCCTCGCCGGACGATCGGTGGACGAACCGGCCGCGGTGATCTCCCGCCTCTCACTGCCGGGCGCCGAGACCCGAACCGGGACGCTCGGAACGATCGCGGGCAACGCGGGCGGCCTCGCTGCTCCGGCCGTCGTCGTGATCGGAGACGTTGTCGCGCACGCGTCGCAGCTACAGGCAGTGATCGAGCTCGCCCGGGACGAACGGTGAACCGAAGCCGCTAACTGACGCGGAGAGTCTTCGTCCCGACGAACCCGTCGGGTAGTTGCAGCCGGAGCTCGAGGAGCCCGCGCCGGTGCAGTTTGATCGTCACCCGGAAGTTTCCCGCCTCGTCGGTTCGTGTCCGCGCGAGCACGAACCATGCTGCGTGATCCCAGCGACCGCGGAGCACGACCTTCCCGGGCACGTGCTGTCCGTCCGTCGACGCCGTTCGCCCGCGCAACGTGTAGGTCGACGGATCGGTCGCGACGTTGGAGCCGCCGAGGGGCTCGGTCCGGCCCCGGCCCTCGGCTGCTGCAACGGCGGGTGGAGTTCGACCGAAAACGTGTGGCAGCGTGAACGCGAAGGCCGGGACGAGCGGATGATGGCGGGGCAGCTGACCGGCTGCGACGCACGCGATGACCGCGATCGCGAGAGCCGCGAGGAGGATCGCCGCGGTCGTGTGCGTGCTCGGAGGCGCTTCGGAGTCATCGCTGACCCACGGCTGCAACTCGTCGTCGTGAGCCCAGTCCCGGTCGCCCCAGTCCATCCGCCGCCATTCTTCCAGTCGATGCGGCGGCGCCCGGGTCTAGTACTCGCCGGCCAGCGCCTCGGTGGTGACGTCGCCGACCTCGTGTGGTTCGAAGGCCTGCTCGGGTCGCCGTTGGGGGATCGCGAGCCCGGCGAGGATGCCGATCCCGAGCGCCACAGCGCAGGCGGCGAAGGCGAGCGTGAATCCGTGTGGTGTGGGGTAACCGTTCGAGGTGACGGTCCCGGCGAGGATCGAGGCGGTCGCAGCGCCGCCGAAGGCGCCGCCGACGGTGCGTGTGACGGTGTTCATGCCCGTCGCGACGCCGGTCTGCTCCGGGCCGACGTTCTCGATGATCAGGTTCGCCATCGCAGCGAACGCGAGTCCGATCCCGGCGCCGAGCAGCGCGGACGCCAGGTAGATCTCCCAGCGCTCGCTGCGTGCGAAGGCGAGGACAAGGAATGAGGCCATCGCGAACGCCCCGCCCGCGAGTAGCGGGGGCTTCGACCCGAAGCGCTTCTCGAACCGGCCGGTTTGCGAACCGACGATCAGCATCATCAACGTCGAGGGAACGAGGAAGAGGCCCGCCTGCGTCACGGAGCTGCCGAAACCGTATCCCGCATCGGTGGGCGTCTCGACGTATTGCGGCAGGACGATGAAGGACGAGTACATCCCGAAGCCGAGCAGGAGCGCAACGGTGTTCGTCGTCCACACACCACGGATCCGCATCATGTGCATGTCGACGAGTGGATGGTCGGAGCGCGACTCGCTCCGCACCCAGAACGCGAGGAGGACGACTCCGGCAGCGATGCAGCCGATCGTCTTGGCGGAGAGCCAGTGCCAGTTCGCTGTTTCACTGACAGCGATCAGCACGGCGGCGAGCCCCGTCGACATCAGGGCCGTGCCGGCCCAGTTGATGCGGCCGGGAATGCGGATCGGTGACTCCGGCACGAACACCTGGATCAACGCGGTCGCGATCACGATCGGGATCAGCGGCAGCCAGAAGAGGTAGTGATAGGAGAGGTGGTCGACGATCGGCCCTGAGAGGACGACGCCGACGCCGCCGCCGACGCCGAGCAGTGCCGACATCAGGCCGATGCCTCCGGCCACGCGCTCGCGCGGGAACTCGTCGCGGATGATCCCGAAGGCGAGCGGGAACACGCCGCCCGCAGCACCCTGGATCACGCGACCCAAGAGCATCACCGCCAGCGTGGTCGAGAGTGCGGAGACGAGCGTGCCGGCGGCGAGCAGCACGAGCACGATGATCAGGAGCCGTTCCTTGCCGTACATGTCGCCGAGCCGCCCGATCAGCGGCGTCGCGATCGAGGCGCTCAAGAGGTACGCGGTCAGCACCCAGCTGACGGAGTTCTCGGACGTGTGCAGGGCGTGCTGGATCTCGGGCAGAGCCGGCGCGACGAGCGACTGCAGCAAGGCGTACGAGATGCCGGCGATCGCGAGCAGCGCGAAGGTGACGCCGTAATGCTGCCGATGAGGCGCGTCGGCTACGGCGCTGTGAGGCGGCATCGACCGACGGTAGCAGCGGCGCGAGCGTCGGCCGATCGGCTTTGCGCGGGCGGGATTCCCCCACCGCATTCTCTCGCATCAGCGTCTGCGCCGATGCGAGATTGCCGCGGGGGAGAGATGCTCGGGGTTCTCGTCTACCAACCCATATTGGAGGTGGCGATGTTCACGTATCTCGCGCTGATCAAGCTGACGCCGGAAGGGCGTGAGGGCTTGAAGGAGGCGCCGAAGTACCTCGAGAAGATCAAGTTCTTCGTCGAGGAGCAGAAGGGCGAGCTCGAAGCGCCGTTCGCGATGATGGGCCCCTGGGACTTCTTCGCGATCGTCAAGTATCCGACGGTCGAGGCAGCCTTCAAGGCACACGCCCGGATCGCCGGCCTCGAGGTGATCGAGGTCGAGACCTTCCCCGTCGAGGAAGTCGAGCTGTTCATCAAGGCGCTCGTCTAGCCCCAACCGGGAACACGCCTGCACGATCCTCACTCAGGACGCAGGCGTCTCGATCGGCCCGTGGCGAGGAGGTGCTTTCCGCTACCCCGCCGCGGGCCGATTCTGTTCTCCAAGCGGCGCGGCGTCGCTGATCGTGGGCGCTCTGTCCCGGCTACCGTCGCAGTGGGCGAACAGCGATCCGCAACTGGGGATGCATCAGCAGCGTGAGGTACAGCAGACCGAGGATGAGAACCACGACGCCTCCAGCCGACAAGTTGCGGGTGAGACCGGCACCATCGACGACTGCGCCCTCGGCGGCAGCGATCACCGCGACCCACCAGGCGGCTCGCCAGAAGACCCAGAGTCCTATCAGGAGCGCGGCCTCCAACACCACACCGAACGGGATCCACCACGGGGACGGCAGAGGCCCACCAACTCCGGCCGCGGCCAAGGGCCACCAAGCAACGCTGACGACTACGAGCGCCATGACGACGCGACGGGCAGAGACCCAACCGTTGCGACCGCCGGCGCCCAACGCCGTTACCCGTCGAAACACGTATCGCTCCTCCGCGTTGACCTAGACTCGTCTTACAGCGGCCAGGCACTCAGGTCATCGGAGGAATTACCTACCTGTCAGCGGTCTCTCGCCCATGGGCGGACCTGGGATCGACCACTCGCGGCGATCTGGATTCCGATTGTCGCAGCGAATCTCAGTCTGGCGCAGAGCCTCCATCGTTGGCGCTATCCATGGCACCTGTGGCCGCCAACAGATTGTCTTGCTCCGCGGCGCCTGCCGATGAAGCATCGTCCAGGGTCGCAGCGACGCCACCAACTGCAGGGGAAGCTTCTCCACCCGAGACAGCGTCGCCTGGGATTCCCTCCACCGCACCGCTGGACTGGTAGGTCACCGACGGGCCTGACTCGTTGCCGGGGCGTGTCATGTCATCTGGTACTTCAATCGTGATACGCATCGACGCTCCCCTCAGAGAATGGCGTAGCGCGCTTCGAATTGCAGCGACGCGCTGGTCAGATTCTTGATCGTGATCCAGTACGTAACGTGCGTGGCGTCGGCCCGTTCGATGGCGACATCCCAATCGACCTGCGCGGCGCCCGAACGGGGCGTGGTCGGCACGATCTCCCACAGCACGTGTTGAAGGGCCGGCCAGTTGAACGTGAACCAGCGCTGTGTCTGATTCGCAGTCATCGTGCCTCTGAATTGCACTCCAGTCGTCATGGCTCGTGTCTCCTTCTGCGCTCGCGGTGCATGTCAGTTCAAAGTCGCCGCTACGTCCGGCCGAGTACGGCATAACGGCCTTCGAAGGTGACGTCGAGAGCTGTCAAGTTGTAGACCGTGATCCAATACGTGAGGTTGTTCCCTGATGCGCGCTCGATTGCGACTGTCCAACGGAGTTGGGCGGCGCCGGGCCGCGGAACGGTGGGGAGCATCCGCCATTCCACGCGCTCCCACTCGGCCCAGTTGAAGGTGAACCAGCGCCTCGAGGAGTTGGCCGGCACGATCCCTGTCCATTGAACTCCGAAACGTGGATATGTCCTTGCCGGCCAGGCCGGTACGGCGCACGCACCCGCTTGGTTGGACCAATAGGACTGGACGGTGACGCCGTCGAGGAGAGATGTCGACGAGCAAACGTCGCCGATCTCACACCACCCGCCCTGACTGCAGGTGCCGGCGACGCCAAGAAAGGCACTCCCCTCAGGATCGGTCGCCGACTCAACCAACTCGTGGCTGATGATTCTCGTCAGCGAGGAGAGATTGCCTGAGTTCGTGATCCACGCGAAATGGATGCGCTGACCGGACCGCGTGTAATAGGTGTGTTCGCCGATGAAGCTGGTGTTGCTGGCGTTGACGCCGTTCGGCATCACAACGCAATACACCGTCTGGTTGTCAACATCAGGCCCCGGCACCGTTCCGGCATTTATCTGGCCGTCGATGAACGTACTGACTTGACTATCGGTGAACCCAGCGGGCGGGTTGGACGACGTAATGACGACAGAACCTCGAACAAAGCCCCGTCCGATCCCTCGGTACTGTGCAAGCCCGGTTAGATAGGCACTCGCCATCAGTGTCCGGCACGCGGCCGTGATCTGCCCCGACGTCGGCGTCGGTGCCGGGCTCGCCGTCCAAGCGCTGCCCCAGTAGATCAGGAAGAGTTGTGGAACCTGAATCACGGCTCCGCCGTTATCGACGAACTTGTCGGCACCGCCTCCCATCAACAGACCTATCTCTGTTGGCTCGACGACGTTCGCATCGTCGATCAGTTGAGCTTCGACGACGCCACCGGCCAACTCGGGCTCGGAGCCAACGTGACCGTTCTTCGTGCGGGCCCCCTCCGCAACCTTCGCCCTTCGCGTTGCTGGCATGACACACCCCCCAAAATCGGGATTGATCACCCGCCGCAGAAGGTCAACCGACTATGTGCACATCCGCACGATCCTGTCAAGCGCACTCGGCATTGAGCTTTGCCCGTTCCAGGATTTGACGTCACCAGTTGCTCGAACGGGCACCGGAACGGCCAAGTTCAACTCGCCGGGCGGCGGCCCGCGAGGTCGCCCGCTCGATCCGACGCCGCTGTGACCCTTTGGCCCCGGGGCGGCGTATAACGAGTACATGAGCTTCGGAAAGCGGACGGCACTCGTCCCGGCAGCCCTCGTGCTCGCCGTGGGCCTCGGCGGGACCACCGGCCACTCGGCCGCCGGCCAGCCCACGACCCCTGCCGCTGCGAACGCCGCTCGCCTGCTGCCGTTTCGCTCCTGCGGCGACCTGCTCGGCTACGTGAAGTCGCAGGCGCTGCCGCTCGTCGGCCCGTGGGGCTTCGGTGGTGGGGCGATCGCCCGCGGCGTCCCCAGCGCCCCGGTCCCGGCGGCCGGCGCGAGGGCGAGCGACGCCGGCCCGACGGAGGGTGTCGACTACTCGGGCACCAACGTCCAGGAGCAGGGCGTCGACGAGCCGGATCTCGTCAAGACGAACGGCACGACCCTCTTCGCGGTCACCGGCGGCCGACTCAATGCCGTCGACGTCACCGAGGCGCGCCCGCGATTGCTCGACTCTTTGAAGCTCGACAACGGGTGGAGCCACGAACTGCTCCTCGCAGGCAAGCGGCTGGTTGTTCTCTCGCGCGGTGGTTATTGGGCGCCGATCCGTCCCGCCGCCGCCGCAATCGCGATGCCGTACTCCCCGGCGAAGTCGGTGCTCTCGGAGATCGATGTCTCGAATCCGAAGGCGCTGCGCCTCGTCCGCACGCTCACGCTGGACGGCGCCTACGTCGACGCGCGCCTGGTCGGCACGGCGGCGCGCATCGTCGTCTCCTCACAGGTGCCGACGATCCTGCCGTTCGAAACACCGGCCGAGTCGACGGACCAGGCGCTCAGAACGGCGCGCGACCACAACCGGAACGTCGTCCAGTCGTCACGTGTCGGCTCGTGGCTCCCGACCTACAGCCTCAAACGGGCAGGGCGCCCGGCGCAGGCGGCGCGGCCGCTCGTCCAGTGCCGAAACGTCGACCGCCCGAAGCGCTTCTCCGGGCTCGGGATGCTGACCGTGCTCACCGTCGACCTGGCCAAGGGCCTCGATCCGGTCGACTCGATCGGCGTGATGACGGACGCGCGGATCGTCTACGCCTCGCCGAACAACCTGTACCTCGCGACCGAGCGCTGGGCCGACCGGCCGGCCACGGAGACACCGACTGCGCTGCCGCCCACCGTGACCACGGCGATCCACCGCTTCGACATCTCCGACCCCGTCCGCACGCGCTACCGCGGCAGCGGTCAGGTGTCGGGCTACCTGCTGAACCAGTGGTCGCTCTCCGAGCACGCAGGTGTCCTGCGCGTGGTGAGCACGGACGCACCGGCGTGGTTCAACTCGAGCGATTCGACCGAGTCCTCGCTGACGACGCTGCGCCCAACGGCCGGCGCGCTCGAACAGATCGGCCGCGTCGGTGGGCTGGGCAAGGGCGACCGCGTCTATGCGGTCCGCTTCGTCGGGCCCGACCGCCTACGTCGTCACGTTCAAGCAGGTCGATCCCCTCTATACCGTCGACCTCTCCGATCCAACACAGCCCCGCGTGCTCGGCGAGCTCTCGCTTCCGGGCTACTCGGCCTACCTGCACCCGATCGGCAGCGACCTGCTGCTCGGGATCGGCCAGGACGTGAGCGAGCAGGGCCGTCCGGTCGGGACGCAGCTCTCGCTCTTCGACGTCTCCGACCTGCGCCACCCGACCCGAATCGCCCACGCGACGCTCGGCCCGGGCTGGTCCGAATCGGAATCCGACCACCATGCCTTCCTCTTCTGGCCGCGCACGGGGCTTGTGGTCGTGCCGTTCATGGACCGGGCAGTGGGCTACCGGGTCGGGAGGAAGGCCGGGATCGACCTCGTCGGAAGGATCACGCACGCGGCCGGCACTGCCGTCGGGACGCCGATCAGGCGCGCAGCGGTGGTGGGCTCGAGCGTCTTCACGGTCTCGGACGCCGGTGTCGCCTCGAGTGCCCTGACGACCCTCGCGCCCCAGGGCTTCGCGGCGTTCCCAAAACCGGAACCGGTGCCGGAGCCCCTGCCGCTGCCCGTGCCCGGCTGACCGTTCGCCCGCTTCCAGCGCATCGACAAGTCGCGATCGAATTCCTCGTCGGCCTTCTTGCCTTCGACTCGGGGAGCCTTGCGGCAGCCACTATTCAGTGTTACTATGTACCAGTAGCTAGTAACAATGAGTAGCCGGAAGGGGCTGTTCCATGGGCAACAAGCAGGTGACGGAGATGCTGAAGGGAACGCTCGAGGGCATCGTCCTCGCGATCCTGTCCGGCCGGCCGGCGTACGGCTACGAGATCACGGCGTGGCTGCGGGACCAGGGCTTCTCCGACATCGCCGAGGGAACTGTCTACGCGCTGCTCGTCAGGATCGAGCAGCGCGGCTTCGTCGACGTGGAGAAGGTCCCGTCCGAGAAGGGGCCGCCGCGCAAGGTGTATTCCCTGAACGCTCAGGGGCAGGGATATCTCGAAGAGTTCTGGAGGACCTGGAGCTTCCTCACGGAACGGCTCGAACAGCTCCATGAAGGAGGCAGATAGACAATGTCCGACACAGAGAAGGGTGGCTTCATCTCAAAGGTGATCGGCCCGAAACGGCGTTGGCGAGCGTACAAGGCGCGCGTCAAGGAGCTTCCCGAGAACTACCGCACGGCGGTCGACGCGATCGAGCACTATCTGATGCACTTCGTGCCGACCGACGCCGACAGCGTGGCGTCCGAGTTCGAAGATCTTGCGGATCTGTTCGAACGGGCCGCGGCGGATGGAACCCCGATCCGCGAGATCGTCGGCGATGACCCCGTGGAGTTCGTGGAGGCGTTTGCTCAGAACTACACGCGGGGCGGTTATGTCCCTGATCGGGCGCGGGAACGGCTGATCGCCGCCATTGAGCGCGCCGAAGGGGAATACGGGGGGACTCGCTCATGACGGCACAGCCGGTCCAGGGGTCTGCGATCCGCGTGCAGGGTCTGGAGAAGTCGTACAAGGAGCTGGAGGTGCTGCGCGGCGTGGACTTCGACGTGACGCGGGGCAGCATCTTCGCCCTGCTCGGCTCCAACGGGGCGGGCAAGACCACAGTCGTGAGGATCCTGTCCACGCTGCTCAAGGCCGACGCGGGGATTGCCAGCGTCAACGGCTTCGACGTCGCCACGCAGCCGGCGAGCGTGCGGGAGTCCATCAGCCTCACGGGGCAGTTCACCGCCGTCGACGAGATCCTCAGCGGTCGGGAGAACCTTGTGCTGGTCGCCCAGTTGCGGCACCTCGAGGATCCAGGCGAGATCGCGGATGACCTGCTCGAGCGTTTCTCGCTGACCGACGCGGCCGCGCGGAAGGTGTCGACGTATTCGGGTGGCATGCGTCGTCGTCTCGACATCGCGATGAGCCTCATCGGGAATCCGCAGGTCATCTTCCTCGACGAGCCGACGACCGGGCTCGACCCCCAGGCACGCATCGAGGTGTGGCAGGCCGTCAAGGCACTCGCCCAGCACGGCACGACGGTGCTGCTCACGACGCAGTATCTGGACGAGGCCGAACAACTCGCCGACCGGATCGGGATCCTCCACGAGGGTCGGATCATCGTGAACGGCACCCTTGACGAGCTGAAGCAGCTGCTTCCGCCCGCCAAGGTCGAATACATCGAAAAGCAGCCGACCCTCGAGGACGTCTTCCTTGCCATCGTCGGAGACGACGGCGAGGACGGCGCGCTGGCAATGGCAGGGTCGGCACCGACGAGTGAGGAACAACGATGACCAACCATTTCTTCGGCGACACCGCCGTCCTGCTGGGACGCTCCCTGCGCCACATCACACGCAGCCCGGACACGATCATCACGACCACGGTCATGCCGATCGCCATGCTGCTGCTGTTCGTCTACGTGTTCGGCGGCGCGATCAACTCCGGGCCGGATTCGTATGTCAACTACCTGCTGCCCGGCATTCTGCTGATCACGATTGCCTCGGGCATCGCCTACACCGCGTTCCGGCTCTTCACGGATATGCAGAGCGGCATCTTCGAGCGCTTCCAGTCGATGCCGATCGCACGCTCGTCCGTCCTCTGGGCGCACGTGCTGACCTCGGTGGTCGCCAATCTGATCTCGCTCGTGGTCGTCGTGCTCGTCGCCCTCCTCATGGGCTTCCGCTCGGGGGCAGGACTGCTGGCGTGGCTCGAGGTCGCCGGCATCCTGGTCCTGTTCACCCTGATGTTGACGTGGATCGCCGTCATCCCCGGTCTCTCCGCGAAGTCCACGGACGGCGTGAGCGCGTTCTCCTACCCGCTCATCTTCCTGCCCTTCATCAGCTCGGCCTTCGTGCCCACCGACACCATGCCCGGCCCGGTGCGCGCCTTCGCCGAGCACCAGCCGGTGACGTCCATCGTCAACGCCATCCGCGACCTGTTCACACAGCAGCCGGTCGGCACCGGAATCTGGATCGCCCTCGCCTGGTGTGTCGGCATCCTCATCGCCGCGTACAGCCTCGCCATGGCCACCTACCGCCGCAGGATCTCCTAGGCCGTGCCGTCCTCAACCCGCGTCTGGCTGCACGTTCAGGTTGAGGTGGAAGAGGTTGTCCGGGTCGTACCGGCGCTTCACCTGGGTGAGCCGGGCCAGGGTCTCGGGCGGGTAGGCGCGGCGGACCCCTTCCTCCCCCTCGTCGCCGAGGAAGCCGACGTAGGCCGGGGCCTTGTTTCCGCCGGAAAGCGCCGTCGCCAGGCTGCTCGCCCACGCCTCGTGCCTTGGCGCCTCCTCGGGACGTTCATACATCGCGGCGATGTTCACCATCATCTTCGCTCCGCGGTGCCCGAAGGCGGTCGCGTCGTCGGGTACGCGCGCCATCGCGCCGCCGAGCACGCGGAATTGGATGCCGGCCATCGGGGCGGCGGAGGTCTCGAGATGCTCGAGGATCGCCTCTGCGGCGCCGGCCCCGAAGGCATCAGTGAGCACGTTCGTCCCGGCGATGAACGGCGCCTGCGGGGCTTCTGGGCCTGCATACATCTCCGGGTAGCGGATCGGCCGGACCATGTCGGCGAGCGGAGTCGCGAGGGCGCGAATCGGTGCGATCACCCGCTGACCGGCTTTGGCATCTCCCGCGTAAACCATCAGGGCGATCACGATCGGCTTGCCGTGCGACTCAGCCGGAATGAACGGCAGGGGCGGGGCCTTGATCGCGTTCGCAATCACGGAGAGTTCCTCCGGGGCCGTCGCTGCCGCGGCGACCAGCCCATTGATCACCTCGATGCTCGCCGGGAGCATCATCATCCCGCCGACGACCTCGTCGATCTCGTGGAGCCGGAATCGGAGCCTGGTCGCGACTCCGAAGTTGCCGCCGCCGCCCCGGAGCGCCCAGAAGAGGTCGGCGTGAGTCTCCTCGTCCACCTCGAGAAACTCGCCGTCGGCGGTCACTACCTCAGCTGCCAGCAAGTCGTCGATCGCGAGCCCGTTCTTGCGAACGAGGAAGCCGACGCCGCCGCCTAGAGTGATCCCGCCGAGGCCGACGGTCGGCGTGTCGCCGAGCCCGGTGGCGAGGCCGTGTTCGCCAGTCGCCTTGGTGTAGTCGCCGGCCGTGACCCCGGTCTGCGCCCACGCGGTTCGGCCGTCGGCGTCGATCTCGACCGCGTTCAACGCGGAGAGGTCGAGGACGATCCCGCCCTCGGCCGTGCCGTGCCCTGCGCGGCTGTGGCCGCCGCTCCGTACCGCGAGTTCGGCGCCCGTCTGCCGTGCCAGGGTGACGACGCGGGCGACGTCGGACGCATCGGCGACGCGGACGATCGCTGCGGGCCGACGGTCGAAGCCGGTGAAGAAGACGCGGCGCGCCTCGTCGTATCCCGGGTCGTCCGAGCCGATCACATTGCCGTTCAGGCTGGCGCGGAGGTCGGAGATCTGGATATCGAGCGTGGTCTTCACATGTCCTCCTTCGATTTAGTGGGACGGCACCCGACGGGAAGTTCGGAGCCGTCGCCGGTACGACGAACGCCCGCACCGGCAGGGGACAGCCTTGCGACGGGCGGCGAAGGGCTCACGCCGCTCGGCCATCCGGCATCTCGACAGGCGAAACTGCGCGAGCCGGCATCCGGATTGGAACCACGTCCGCGCCGCTCGACGGGTGCCTCATCGATGCGTGCAACCGCTCGATCCAGCCCGGTCGAGCGTCCTCCTCATAGCCCGCGAGCGCGAAGGCGTTGAGCACCCATGCGCCGGCGAGGAACGGCACGAACAGGATCAGCCCGGCAAGGGCACCCAGGATGCACGCGACGATCGAGACGAGCAGGATCACGTTCATGAGGCGAAGCAAAGTCAGCATTTGGATACCTCCGGTGTGGCGGTCACGCCGCCTCGGCGACGCGTGTTCATCCAGGCGACGAACAGGCCCCTTGGCGAGGGGACAGCTGCCACCCTGCGGAGGCCGAAGGAACGCGGCGCTCGTCGTTTGGGGGCCTCGACGGTGACAGAGGCGCTCACCGGACTCGCGAAAGTGCGATCTTGCGGTCGACCGGCGTCGAGCAACCCGTCAAGAAGTGATGCAATCGGCGGAGCGCGACGTCGAAGACGCCGCGCTCCGCGAGGGAAACCTCGTTCAGGCGAAGAAGTCGATGAGCAGTTCGTTGACGCGTTCAGACTCGTCGTGATGGACCCAGTGCGACGCGTCGGCCAGGCGCTCGACGCGGGCGAGATTGGGCACATCCTTCCGGTCGGGCTCGGCGAGCTGGGAGCCGAGGTAGGAGTCGCGCTCCCCCAGATGACCAGTGTCGGCGCCGAGATCGGGCGAAGCTTTGCTGTGGCTTCCTTCTGGGACTGTCTGACCGAGGCGCGGTAGTAGTTGATCATCCCGGCCGGTGCTCCCGGCTGCGACCATGACTCGACGTAGCGTTCGATTTCCTGCGGCGTGTAAGGCGGGCTCGCGTCCTCCAGGAAGTGCCGGAAGAAGTGCCAGTCTCTGGCGTGCACGACCTCTTCGGGCAGTCCCGGTGTTGCGAAGAAGAAGAAGTACCAGGACTTCCGAAGCTGGCTCGGGTGCTTCAGTCCCTCCGAGAGCTTGCGCGGATGCGCCGCGTTGAGGATGACGAGTCGGTCGACCACCTCGGGGTGGTTCATAGCGGTCGTCCAGGCGATGCTTCCGCCCCAGTCGTGACCGACCAACAGGGCGGACTCCGCACCGAGCTCTCCGATCAGGCCGCGGATGTCGGCCGCGAGCAGGTCGACCGCGTAGTCCTCGAAGCCCTCTGGCTTCGATGACAGGTTGTAGCCACGCGTGTCGGGCGCGACTACCCGGAAACCTGCCGCCGCGAGCGGCGCGATCTGCAGCCGCCAACCGAACCAGAACTCTGGGAAGCCGTGAAGCAGAACGATCAGCGGCCCATCGCCGGCCTCGACGTAATGCAAGCTCTGATCGCCGACCTTGGCGTAGCCCTCCCGAATCTCCACCCGGTCGTGCGGCATCAGGCTGGTGAACCTGCTGTCGAGCCGGGTCGGCGCCGCCACGCCAGCCGAGGCGGCCTCCGACGGGTGCTTTCCCAGCGACGTGCTCATGTAGATCTCCTTCCGTAGACAGCGCTCACTCTCGGCGTTCGGGCGACTGGTCGCGCCAGTGGAAGACACTGGTGCGATCCCGGGTCGAGCACAGGCACACTCGGGTCGGCGCGCCGCCACAGGAATTGGGGCCAGGCCCCACCGCCTGTCCCCAGAAACATCAGTCGGTCGAGTTCTCCGACGCCAGCCGCCCGTCTCGATCAGTCGGATCCCCTCGTCGCGTCGACGGCAGACAGGATGACGTTGGCGACGTCGTCGGGGCGTGTGATGAGCGATAGATGGCCGGCCTTGACCCGGGAGATATGTGCGCCGGCCCGGTCGCCCATCTCCTCCTGAAGCGCGAGCGGGATCACCTTGTCCAGCGTCCCGATGAGCGACCACGACGGGATCGTCTTCCACGCCGGAGGCCCGGACGGCTCGCCGAATTCGGCGGCCGAGGCCGGCCGCTGGGCGGCATGGAGGATCGCCGCGGTCTCCGGCTCGACCCCATTGGCAAACGCCTCGGTGAAGCCCTGATACGGCGGGTTCGCGTCCCAGCGCAGATACAGGTCCGCTCCTCCATTGGAGGGCACGGGGTTGAGGGCGCTCTCGCTGATCGCGGAGCCCGAGCGCGCCGCGAGCTCTCCCAGGGTCTCGCCCTCGTCGGGCATGAAGCTGTCGATGTACACGAGCGCCTTGACGTTCGGATTGCCGTTTGCGGCGTTGGTGATGACGAATCCGCCGTACGAATGGGCAACGAGCACGATCGGCCCGGAGATCGTGCGGAGGTAGTCCGCGAGATATGACGCGTCGGCGGCCGGCCCGCGCAGCAGGTTGGGCGGAGCGAACACCGTCAAGCCCTTCTCCCGCAGTCGCTCGATCACGCTGGACCAAGAGGAGCCGTCAGCCCAATCGCCGTGGACGAGAACGATCGTGGGCTGTGCGTGTCCGACGAGCTGGTCGTCGGTCTCTGTCGGTGTCTGAGTAAGCATCGAAGCCTCCCTCGGTTCGTTGTGTCGGTCTGGCTGTTATCCGGCCACGGACTGGCTGAGCCATTCCTCGAAGCGGGTGGGAGTGATGCGCGCGTTCCCGCCTGGCGTGAGTGAGTGGTCATCGAGCTCTGCGCCGTAGTACCGAGCGTGGACGTCGGCCGTCACCGGACGCGGGTCGTTCTTCGCGCCGAGAACGCGGCGTGCGAGCTCGTCGAGGCGGAACTGCTCCGGGCCTCCGAGCTCGACGATGCCGTTCGCCGGTTCGCTCTGGGCGACGTCAGCGAGTGCCGCGGCGACGTCGTCGGCCGACTCGGGCTGGACGAACACGGGCGCCAGACGCACGGTGTCACCGTCCGTGCTCGAGTCGGCGATCCGGCCGATGAACTCGAAGAACTGCGTCGCCCGGACGATCGTGTACGGCACGGATCCCGCCTTCACCAGCTCCTCCTGCGCGACCTTCGCGCGGAAGTAGCCGCTCTCGCCGAGCCGTTCGACGCCGACGACCGACAGCGCGACGTGGTGCTTCACACCGGCGGCGACTTCCGCCGCGATGAGGTTCCGGCTCGACGTCTGGAAGAACTCCATCACCGCCGCGTCGTCCCACTGGGGCGCATTCGCGACGTCGACGACCACCTCGGCACCGGCAAGGGCATCAGTCAGCCCTTCCCCGGTGATCGTGTTGACGCCGGTATCCGGCGAGGCCGCGACCGCGTTGTGGCCGTCCTCGCTCAGCTTCTTGACGAGCTTCGACCCGATCAGGCCGGTGCCGCCGATGACGACGATCTTCATCTCGTCCCCTTTCACTTGTCTGATTGACACGCCAGCTCTCGATCATGAGTCGCGTTCCCATTGGTCCAGCGGCGCCACCCGCTCATGCGAACCGCCTGACAAAGTCGAGCGACTTCTGGGCGACCTCGCCCCAGCCGTGGTCGATCGTCAGGGAATGGCCCCGGTTCGGCACCTTCACGATCTCCGTGACGCCGGGGTTGCGCCGCTGCCGCTTGTAGGCGGCGTTCGCGATCGCCCACGGCACGGTGTGGTCCTTCTCGCCGTCGATGATCAGCAGGGGGCCGCGGTCGGGGTTCGTCGTGTTGACCTTCGCCTCCGTCCACGGGTTTAGGTTCGCGTTCCCCATCTGCACGAGAGAGATCCCGGATCCGGCGACGTGGAATGTGTCATAGAGCTGCTTCGCCTCCTGCTCGTCCAGCGCGTTCGCCCAGCCGTACTTGAACTGGTCGAACGTGAGCGTGATCGCGCGGCCGCGAGTCAACGGGTTGACCAGGAACGGCCCCACCCCTTTGACCACTGAGGCCGGCAGCGGCAGAACGCCGCGGAAGACGCCGGGATCGATCGCCACCGTGACGGCCGAGAGGCCCCGGCCCGCGAGCATCTGCGCCAGCAAGCCCCCGGTCGAGTGCCCCACCAGCGCCGGCTTCCTATCCAACCTATTGATGATCTCGGTGGTGTGATCGGCGACCCGCTTCAAGGTCTTCTTGGCGAGCACGTCCGGGTTCGCTCGCGCCTCGTCAACCGTTTCCGGATCGTCGGGCCAGACCGGAGTCAGTCCCACGTAACCGGCCTCCTCGAACAGCTTCACCCAGTTGTCCCAGCTCGAGGGCAGCAACCAGAGCCCGTGAACGAAGACAACCGGTGTGACGTTCGAGGTGTTCGCACGCTCGATCTGCGCTGCCTCGTGCTCGGTGATGGTCTGTTCGGTGGATGCGGTGGTCATCTGTCTCTCCTTCGGGATCGCTGCGTTTGGATAAGGCGAGGATCACGCGCCGGGGACGCACTCGCATCAGCGCATATGCCAGCCGAGGCGCTAGTTGTCCTACCCACGGACGTTGTTAACGCGACTGATCGGGGGCCGGTTTCCGAGTGAGCTGTGCGGCCTTCGCGTGTTGTAGTGTGGAGTTCCCCCGGTTCGGTGGACACGGGGTCGTTAGGCCGCTTTTGCTTTCGTCGGTGATCTTCTCGTATTCGGCTGGTGAGAGGTAGTCGAGGCTTGAGTGGCGTCGTTGCCGGTTGTAGAAGCACTCGATGTAATCGAAGACGGCGGTGCGCAGCTCGCGGCTTTGTTGGCCAGCTGCGGCGGTCGACGAGGTCGCTCTTCAAGGTCTTGAAGAACGATTCGCAGACTGCGTTGTCGTAGGCGCTGCGGCGGCCGCCCATCGATTGTTCGATGCCGGCTTGGCGGCAGCGTCGGCCGAAGGCGAGCGAAACATATTGCGAGCCTTGGTCGGAGTGATGGACGAGGCCGCGGCCTGGGCTGGCGTCGGTGCAGTGCTTGCTCGAGCGCGTCGACGACGAGCTCGGCACGGAGGTGGTCCTCGAGCGCCCAGCCGACAACGCGGCGGCTGTAGCAATCGACGACGACCGCGAGGTAGAGCCAGCCCTCCCAGGTGCGCAGGTAGGTGATGTCCGCGACCCAGAGCCGTGTTAGGCTGCCGACGGCCGGAAGTCGCGCCTGACCAGGTCGTCGGCGACGCGTACGCCAGGGACGCGGATCGTCGTATGGCCGCGTCGACGCTTGATCGTGCCGGAGAGGCCGTCTTGGCGCATCAGCCGCTCGACGCGTTTGCGACCGACGGCGACTCCGTCGGCGCGCAGGTCGCGATAGATCCGTGGCGAGCCGTAGGTGCGACGGCTCGCGACGTGCAGCTGCCGGATCCGCTCCAGCAACGCCTGATCGCCGAGCTGCGCGCGGCGACGGTGGCCGCGCTCGCCCAGGCGTGGAAGCCGGAGCGGCTGACGCCGAGCACCCGGCAAAGCGTCTTGACTGGATGGTAGGCCCGCTCCGCAGCGATGAACCGAAAGACGCTCACCGGCTCCCGCTCTCCCTCGCGAAGAAGGCCGCGGCTTTTTTCAAGATCTCCCGCTCTTCCTCGAGCACCCTCACCTGCGTGCGCAACTGGCGCAGCTCCTCGCGCTCGTCGCTTGCTCAGACCCTCACGCTCGCCGGCTTCGATCTCGGCCTGCTTACACCCAGATCCGCAGCGACTCATACGAGACCCCGAGCTCGACGCGCGATCTCCCTGATCGGACGGCCACTCGAATCAACCAGCGCGACCGCTCACGCCGAAACGCCTCCGGATACGGCTTGAGGTACATCCCTCCGCTTTGACATGAACACCATCCTCCAGCTCGACCCAGACGGGCCAAACGCTCAGGTGTCCACGAAACCGGGGGAACTCCAGTGGTCGAGCCAGTGTGGCAGTGCTTGGTTGCGTTGTCGATGCGAGCGGTAGGCGAGGCCGTAGGCCCATTCGCGCGCCATCGTCTGGTGGAAGCGCTCGACCTTGCCGTTGGTGCGTGGCCGGTAGGGCTCGGTCGTCAGGTGACGGATGCCGTGGCGGGCGAGCAACTCTCGCAGTGAGCGGTTCTTGACGTAGCTGAAGCCGTTGTCGGTCATCAGCCGTTTCGCGACGATCCGGTGCTCGGCGAAGAAGGCGAGGGCCCGTTCGAGGAAGCCGGTGACTGTTGCGGCTTTCTCGTCGTCGTGGAGCTCGACATAGGCGAGCCTGCTGTGGTCGTCGACGATCGCGTGCGCGTAGTCGTAGCCGACGCCGTCTCGCTTCTCTTGCGCGCTGCGATGGCGGTCGCGGGTGACCGCGTGGCCGGGCCGCAGGAAGCGGGCGTAGCGACTCGTGTCCATGTGCAGCAGATCGCCGGGACAGGGCCACTCATAGCGGTTGGCCGGCTCCTTGACCAGCGCCGGTCGGCGGGAGAGGCCGTGACGGCGGAGCACCTTCCAGACCGTCGAGTGAGCAAAGCCGGTCGCGCCGGCCACCAGCCGCGGACCCCAACCGGTCCGACGGCGGCAGTCACAGATCCGCTCCTGCAGCTCCTCTGTGAGCAACCGCGGCGAGCGGTGCGGCCTGCTCGAGCGATCCAGCAATGCGCTCGCCTGGCAGCCGCCGTCCAACCACCGATGCCACCACCGATGCGCCGTCGCCGGCGAAACGCTGAAGGCCGCCGCGGCGGCCTTCAGCGAGCACCCCTCCTCGATCGCGCGCACCAGCGCAAGCCGACCCGCCAGTCCGAGCTTGGCGTTAGCGTGCAGACACATCCGTGCCCTCCTTTGAGCGTGAGTCCCGGAAGACCCACAGCCTCAAAGGAGAGCCGGATAGAACCTCAGCCGTTCACAACCTCTGTAGGCGGGACAGCTAGTCGCCAGTCGCGGCTACGGCCGCCGCGAGCCGTCAGCGGTTTGTCTTCAGGCCCGAAGCGTGGCGAGCTGGTCTTCGAACCGAGCTATTGCGTCCCGATACAAGAGGGTCGCCCAGCTCACCCGCGCGACGCCAAGCGCGGCCAATTCGGCGAGCGACGGCGCCGGCGGCAGGCGCGTGATGTTGACCGAGCCGCGAAGCTCGGACATGAAGCGGCGAAGCGGCTCCTCTTCCCACAGGGCTATCGGGTACACGCAGTCGGCACCGGCTTCGAGGTAGGCGTTCGCGCGTCGCAGGGCCTCGGGAACGAGCTCCTCCTGGGTGCCGGGACCGGCGCCGGAGAGAAAGCCGGCGAGAAAGACGTCGACCCGGGCGTTGATGACGAGGGGGTAGCCGTCCTCCGACGCGGCCCGGCGAACCGCCGTGAGCCATTCCGCGTGCCGGTCAGCATCGCGGACGCCGCCGGCGGCGTAGTCGCTGTCCTCGAGATTGCAGCCGGCCGCCCCCAAGCTCCGGAGGGCAGCCACCAGCTCGGCCGGCTCCATGCCGTAACCGGCCTCGGCGTCGACCGTCACCGGCACCCCGACGCCCCGCGCGATTCGCGCAGCCGCGGCAAGCATCTCCTCGGCCGGCGCACCTTCGTGGTCCAAATAGCCCAGCGCAGCGGCAACGCCGCCGCTGGTGGTGGCAACCACGGGGAACCCGGCCGCGACAACGACTTTCGCGGTGGCCACATCCCAGGCGTTCGGAAGCAGCAGAGGCTCGCCGGGACGATGCAGCGAGCGCAGCAGCTCGCAGCGGCCGTGAAGGTCTGCTGTCCCTGGGCCGGCCATCAGCGAGAATCTACGCCCGCCGGACGCCATCCAGCCGCACGCGCGAAACGTTCGCTCGAGACACGCTCGCCCGCACGGCAGACGTTGTAGATGCCGCTCGGCAGCGAGAGCGCCGAGAGGAGCGCACGGCCTGCATCCCCGACATGAAGCGTGGCGCCGAGCTCCGCCAACGGCGGGTAGTCGCCCGTGCCGGGACCGTCGAGGAGCCCGAGTCGCAGGACGACGCCGCGTCCACCCGCGCGAGCGAAACGCTCCGCCTGCTGTTCGGCGACGAGCACGGAGAGCAGCAGCGGCGAGACCTCGCCGACCGGAGTGTCCTCGGAAACCGGGCCGTTCGTCGGGTAGACGAACGTGACGGTGGGCTGGACGTAGACCGTCACCCCCGCCACGATCGCCGCGTCGACGAGGTTCTGCGAGGCGTCGGCACGCAGCCGATCGTTCTCGGCCCACGCAGCCGGGTCCGAGAGCTGCTCGATCGGGCGGATCCGCGTCGCGAGATGGAGAACCGCATCGACGTCCCGGACTGCAACCTCGACCGCAACCGGATCGAAGAGATCGAGCTCCTCGCGCGCAGGCATCACGAGCTCGTGACCCGCGGCCTCCGCGACGGGGCGCATCGCGCGGCCGAGCACGCCCGTGCCTCCCGTGACCAGCAGCCGTAGCGGGTTTGTCAACCCCTCACTCCGAGGAGATTCTGCCAATTCAGCCCTCGGGACGCGCACCAAAGGTCGCGAGTCGGTTAGCGTTGCACGGGAGATGACCGCCTCTCTTGTATCCGGTTTTCTCGACCGGACGAGCGAGCGCGAAGCTCTCGACGGTCTCCTGGCAAACGTGCGCGAGGGGCACAGTGCCGTCCTGGTCATCCGAGGCGAGGCGGGCATCGGAAAGACCGCGCTGCTCCAGTACGTGGCCGATCACGCCTCGGGTTTCCAGGTCGCGCAGGTCACGAGCGTGGAGGCGGAGATGGAGCTGCCATTTGCCGGGATCCACCAGCTCTGCGCCCCGCTACTCGACCAGCTCCACGCGCTGTCGTTGCCACAACAGGACGCTCTGAACGTCGCCCTCGGACTCGCCCCCGGTGACATCCCCAACCGGTTCTTGGTCGGGCTCGCCGTACTCGGCCTGCTATCAGCCGCAGCCGAGGGGCAGCCGCTGGTGTGTCTCGTGGAGGACGCTCAATGGCTTGACGACGCCTCGGCCGTGGTCCTCGGGTTCATCGCTCGACGTCTGCTTGCAGAGTCGGTCGCGATCACGTTCACGATCCGGGAGCCGAACACCAGACCTGACTTCGACGGCCTGCCCGAACTGCGGTTGCGCGGTCTCGCGGAGGAGGACGCGCGCACGTTACTGACCAGAGCCGTTCCTGGTCGTCTCGACGAGCGCGTCCGTGATCGAATAATCGCCGAGACCCGCGGCAACCCGCTCGCGCTGCTCGACCTGCCCCGGAGCATGACCGCCTCCGGCCTGGCAGGCGGCTTCGGCCTCGAGCCGGTCACGACGGACCTCCCCCGTCACCTAGAGGACCACTACCTCCAGCGCACCGCGGAACTGCCGACTGCGGCACAGCGGCTCCTGCTGCTTGCCGCGGCCGAACCGGTCGGTGACGCAACGCTCGTCTGGCGCGCGGCCGAGGGGCTTGGAATCGAACGGAACTCGCTCTCGCCGGCAGAGGACGCGCAACTCGTCGAGGTCGGTGCGCGCGTCCGTTTCCGTCATCCATTGATTCGATCCGCCGTCTACCGAGCAGCCACCCACTCGGATCGGCGAGCAGCCCATCGAGCATTGGCCGAGGCGACCGATCCGGAGACCGATCCGGATCGGCGCGCATGGCATCGTGCTCACGCAGCGGTTGGTGTCGACGAGGACGTAGCCGCCGAGTTGGAGCGGTCGGCCGACCGGGCGCACGCCCGTGGAGGAGCGGCAGCCGCTGCGGCGTTCCTGGCCTATGCGACGGAGCTCACACCGGACCCGGCCGAGAGAAGCCGGCGGGCCGTCGCCGCGGCTCAGGCGAAGTTCGACGCCGCGGCCTCGGACGCGGCACTCGACCTGCTCGCAACAGCCGAGCTAGGCCCGCTCGACGAGCTTCAACGTGCCCAGCTAGAGCGCTTGCGCGCCGAGATCGCGTTCGCGCGGACCCGCGGCGGGGCCTCCCCATCCCTGCTCCTCGAGGCTGCCAAGCGTCTCGAGCCACTGGATGCCGCCATGGCGCGCGAGACGCACCTCGAGGCGATGGCGTCGGCAATGTTCGCCGGTCGGATCAGCGACCATCCCGGCGTCGGCGAGGCTGCGGAGGCCGCTCAGGCGGCGCCCGCGGCACCACAGCCGACGCGCGCAATCGACCTGCTCCTCGACGGCCTGGCGACGAGATTCACCGAGGGCTATGCAGCCGGGCTACCGCAGCTGCGGAAGGCACTCGACGCTTTCCGCGATGTCGAGCGATCGACACCAGGCGACGTACGCTGGCTCTGGCTGGCGTGTCGCCTGGCCCAGGATCTCTGGGACGACGAGCTTTGGGACGAGCTCGCGACTGAGGGTTGCGCGTCGCGCGAGAGACCGGCGCGCTCAGCCTGATTCCGCTGGCAGCCACCTACCGGGCGTCGCTCCACGTCCACACCGGAGCCTTCTCTGCCGCCGCGGAGCTGATCGAGGAGGCCGACGCGATTACGCAGGCAACGCGGATCGCGCCGCTGAAGTACGCGGCGCTGATGCTTGCCGCCTGGCGTGGCAACGAAGCCGACGGCCTCAAGCTGATCGAGGCCGGGAGGTTCGAGGCGACGGAGCGAGGCGAGGGAATGGGACTCGGCGTCATCGAGTGGTCAACAGCACTGTTGTACAACGGGCGCGGCCGCTATGCCGAGGCGTTCGCAGCTGCCCGGCGTGGCTGCGAACACGACGATGTCGGACTCTTCGCTTGGTCCCTCGCAGAGCTGATCGAGGCGGGTGTCCGCAGCGGCGAGACCGAAGGGGCCGTCCGGGCGCTAGAGCGCCTGACCGACCGAACGCGGGCAAGCGGCACCGACTGGGCGCTCGGGATCGAGGCCGGCTCACGCGCGCTCCTGAGTGACGCGAGAGACGCGGAAGCCCTTTACCGCGAGGCGGTGGAACGGCTTGGACGCAGCCGAGGCGTTCTGCACCACGCGCGGGCTCGACTCCAGTACGGCGAATGGCTGCGTCGCGAGAACCGCCGCATCGATGCACGCGAGGAGCTCCGAGCCGCCCACGAGGTGTTCGGCGGCGTCGGGGCCGAGGGGTTCGCCGAGCGCGCTCGGCACGAGCTCCTGGCGACGGGTGAAACCGTGCGGAGGCGTAGCGACGACACGCGCGCTGTGCTCACGCCGCAGGAGGCACACATCGCCAGGCTGGCCAGGGACGGTCTTTCCAATCCGGAGATCGGTGCACAACTGTTCATCAGCCCCCGCACAGTGCAGTACCACCTGCGGAAGGTCTTCCTGAAGCTGGAGATCACCTCGCGCAACCAGCTCGGGCGCCTGCCTCCCAGCAGCTTCACCTCGGCGTAACCGTCTCCAGCTCGGCGCCGGCCCGCGACTGGCGATTCGGGCTGGCGCGTCGGCGGATGCGAGTGCCACCCCCGCGGCGCGATCCTCGCACTGTGACAAACGCACCTACATCGCTCAGGAAGGAAGGATCATGCTGAGTTACTTCTATGCGTGGACGCCGCTCGTCATCGTTGGGACCGTCGTCTTCCTCTCGCTCCCGTGGCTCGGGCTGATTGCGCTCATGATCGTCGCGCTCATGGCGCTGGCGACGCTGACGTTGGCGATCGTCGTCGTGCCCTACATGCTCGTCCGGGCCATCTCTCATAGCTGGCAGAGCCGGAGTGGCGCGAGCCCACGGACGGCGGCGGCTCTGTCGCCGGCCCGGCCCCGGACTCGAGCAGTTTCGGCGGGCGCGACCGTCCTCCTCGCCAATTCATCTCTTCAGAGAAAGCACCTGTCATGAGCGCGGTCACAGCCACGAACCGCACCGATATCGCACCCAAGCGCGTCCTTGAGCTCAGCTCACCCTCCGAGAACGGCGGCGACGTCGCGCTCCTCTGGCAGCGAAGCGACAACGCGGCCGCCGTGGAAGCCGAGTCGAGCCATGCGCTCTTCGTGCTGCCACGCGGACAGGGAGACGGTTTCCAGGCAAGCATCAGCGGCCACATCCTCGATCTCGCAGACCCGAACTCCGGTCACGGGCTCGCCCCAACTCCAGACGACCTCTTCATCGCGTCGATCAGCTCGGACTTCGCGTGGTCAGCGCGGACGCTGCTCCGCGCCCATGGGCTGCCCGACGACGTGAGCGTCTCCGCGGAGTGGCACGGGGATCGGCTGAACGTCGCCGACATCAGGGTGACAATCACGGTGTCGGAACGCGCTGAGGCGATGAGCGAGGCACTGGCCGCGACGCTCGAGAACCGCGTCGCGGCGCGATCCCTCCCCGAGACGACCGTACACATTTCATTGAAGGGTGTGAATCGATGAAGCTGATGGTCAGCGACACGTGCTTGGAGACGCCATAGCGGCAAGGAGCAACGCCGACATAGTCGATACCGCCTACGAGGTAGGTGATCAGTTGGGGTGACCGTCTGCTTGGCGGCCTTGACTGACAGCGTCGCTTGCGAGCCTTCTCTGGAGTGAGGGGAGTTGGTTCCGAGGCGATGGCTCATCGCGACGATGAACTCCTCTGCGCGGGGCGCAATATGCTCGGCAAGAGATGGCTCGTCACGCTGTCGGCCCGCGCCGCACCGATTCGCTTCGGACGTACGTGCGCGCGACGCGGATCATTGGCGGCCTCAGTGTACTCGTCCTTTTCGGGGCGATCGCTTGGGATCTTGCCAACGACCGGTTCTGGTCCCGTCACGCGCTCTTCACGAGCCTCGTCGGCAGCTTGATCGTTGTCGGGTTGACCGCAGCGGTGCTCAACGACGTGCTGGAGCGCCGGCAGCGCGAGCGCTGGTCCGTGCTCGCGCAGTACGCGCTGTTCGAGTTCGTCAGCACGGCTCGCCTCGTGTGGACCGGTCTGCTTGAGCTTGCCGGTCTCGTTCCCGATGGCGAGGTCGACCACGGGGCGCTCGCGGCCGCCTCCGAGACGGTGCGCGACACGCCGCGTCTCACCGCTGCGATGGACGAAATGCTCGCGAACACTGACCGCCGCGAACAGCTGCACCGACTGATCGCGGGGCTGCTCGGTCATGGTCGGGAGGTGCTCGGACGTTGGGCCAACGTGATGGTCAACTCAGGCACGTACGCGGAGATCGTCGATCGCCACGTCGAGCTCTACAGCCGTCTGTACTGGTGGGGCAGCGTCCTCGACGAGTCCGAGCCGCTCGAGGACCACTTGACTCGGCCGCGGCTGAGCCGTGTCAGCCCGGCGACTCAGGCCGCGGGGCCGGTCGAGGACGAGTGGCTGCGTGACAATCTCGTGGCTATCGCCCAGCTCGCTGAGTCGCTCGATCGAGGCTCGTTCGAACTCGCGATGCGGATCGTCCCGCTCGACTGGTGGGCTGCGCAGCTCCCTGACCGGCCGTCGACGGCTGAAAATCTGCAGACCTAAACGCCTACCGAAGCTGGTGTCTGTACTCGCTCTTGGGCCTTCTGTAGGCACAACGCAGACTGCTCGGCACCGGTCAGTGCGCGGGCGAGGGTCGCGTGGGGTGGGGCGTTTGCCTCGTCGCGGCGCTTTGTGGTTGGATGGATCGGGCGAGCAACGGGCGCGAAGCGATGAGGTCAGACGCCAACGAGAACGCGGTTGCAGTCAAGCGGGGGAGGCTGGCTGAGGTCATAGCTTCGCGCGGTGGCCTCGCGGAGCCTGAGGCACCGTTTGTGATCGAGCACCGCGAGGCGTTGATCTACATGCTGTGCGAGGCGGCCGAGCTCGAGCACGGGATCATGTGTCAGTACCTGTTCGCTGCCAGCTCGCTCAAACAGGGCCAGGACGAGGGGATCACCGCGGAGGAACTCGATGCTGCTCGGAGATGGCGGCGGGTCATTTCCCACGTGGCGACGGAGGAGATGCTGCACCTGGCGCTGGTACAGAATCTGCTGGCGGCGATCGGTGCGGCTCCGCACCTCAGCCGCCCGAGCTTGCCCGCCCCGGCGCATCACTTTCCGGCTGGCGTCACACTGACGCTGGTGCCGTTCGGCGAGGCGGCGCTGCGGCACTTCCTGTTTCTCGAGCGCCCCGAGGGCATGGAGTTCGAGGGCGCGAAGGAGATCGACGCGCCGATCCACGAGGCGGTGCCGTTGCTCGCGGAGGGCGACATCGTGCCGCAAGCGACAGGACTTTGCGACCGTCTCGCACCTCTACCGTTCGATCGAGCAGGGCTTCGCGCGCCTGGCGGAGAAGTTCGGCGAGAGGCACCTCTTTGTCGGCGCTCCGCGTGCTCAAGCGACCAGCGCGTACTTCCGCTGGCCCGAGCTCGTGCCGGTCACTGATCTCGCGTCGGCTCAGCAGGCAATCGACACGATCCTCGAACAGGGCGAGGGGGCGCGCGGCCACTGGGAGCACGCACATTTTGGGCAGTTCGTCCAGATTCTCGACGAGTACCGGCAGATGACCACGGCCAACCCCGACTTCCAGCCCGCGCGGCCAGTCATCTTCGCGACGGTTCGCCCGTCCGAGCACGACGAGTCGGTACCACGCATCGGCGACCGAATCACCGCCGGCTGCGGGGATCTCTTCAACGTCAGCTACGAGATCCTGCTCCAGATGCTGGCGCGATTCTTCGGTCATACCGAGGAGACCGACGCTCAGCTCACCACGCTCTCGAGCGGCACGCTCGCCCTGATGTTCGGAGCGATCAGACCACTGGGGGACCTGCTGACGACGCTTCCAGTCGGCCCCGACCACCCGGACCTAAACTGCCGGCCCGAGCTTCGAGCTGTTCTACGAGAGCGACTATCTGATGCCGCACCGTGCGGCCGCCTGGACGCTGCTCGAAGAGCGGCTCCGCGTAGCAGCCGGCTTCTGCGACAAGGTGCGAGAGAGCGCGCCTGACCCGCTGGCGAAGCAGCTCGCGCCCGTCGGGGAAGCGCTCACGGGCGTCGCTGACTCGCTGGCTGCGCATTTCGGCGACTGGGACAGCGCCAGCCGCTTCAACGCCTCTCCTTCACCCGCCTCCCCTACATCCGCCCCGGAAGGAGTCATTCCGATGCAGCCGCTCAGCTTCGAAGACGATGTCAAGACGCTGTTCCGGTCTCGCGACCGAGAGTCGATGCAGTTCGCGTTCGACCTTTGGTCGTATGACGACGTCAGCGTGCACGCGGACGACATCTTCGCCCGAGTGAGCTCCGGGACGATGCCCTGCGACGGCGCCTGGCCCCAAGAACAGGTCGACGTCTTTCGAAGCTGGATCGACACCGGCAAACCTCGATAGGAACGCAAGCCCTCTGACGTTTAGGTCTGGATCTCGCATCGCTCTCGCACGGCAGCGGTTTGGTATGCGGATCAAAAGCCGTCTGGTCCACGAGCTGCGATTAGCAGCTACTTCGCAGATGGGCGCACCTGGGATCGAAGTAGAAGGTCGGCTACGACCCAGTGCGACGGTACCGGATCCATCCGGATCGTGGTTCTCCGATTACGTCTCGGAGTGACTCAGTCGGCCTCCGTCAGACCCTGAAATCTGACACGAATCCTGACACGGTGGACGCTTCCACCGTGACAGTGCGACGTGCCTGTGGGGTGCGCAAACTCGATCACGCGGCGAGGTTGTATTCGTGGATGAGTCCGCCGAGGCGATCGCGGCGCTCGATGCCCGTCGCGGGTGAACGCATGACGTGGAGCTTGCGCGCGTCGGGGTCTGGCGGTGCGATGTCCAATGAGCGGTGTGGCCTGTGGCTGTTGTAATGGTCTACGAAGACGTGAAGCGCACGCTCAAGATGGCGCCGGCTCACGATCAGCAGCCAGTCGAGGCACTCGGAACGGACGGTGCGGACGAAGCGCTCCGCGGACGCGTTTGCCTTCGGCGCACGGATCGGTGTCCGAATGATCTCGATGCCCTCGCTGCGGAAGACAGCGTCGAAGTCGCGGGTGAATTTGCTGTCGCGATCACGGATCAGGAAGCGAAACAGCGACGGACGCCCCTGCAGCGTCCAGGCGAACTGGCGGGCCTGTTGGGCGACCCAGGCGCCGGTCGGATTGGCCGTGCAGCCGGCCAGGTGAACACGTCGGCTTCCTAGCTCGATGAAAAAGAGCACGTACAACCGCTGCAGCGAGACGGTCTCGACGGTGAAGAAGTCGACCGCGAGCATGCTCGCCGCCTGCGCCCGCAGAAACGCACGCCACGAGAGGCCGGACCGCACGCCGGCGGGGCCGAGCCCCGCTTGCCGCAGCAACTTGCGCACCGTTGTCGCAGAGACCTCGATCCCGAGCCCGCGCAGTTCGCCGACGATGCGCTGATATCCCCAGCGCGGGTTCTCGCGCGCCACCCGCAGCACCAACGCCCTGATCTCGGCGCCGATCGGCGGCCGACCGACGCGACCGCCGTACGTCCAGCGTCTGCCGACGAGCCGGCGATGCCAACGCAGGAGTGTTGCCGGCGTGACAAAGAACGATCGCCAGCTCGACCGCGGCAAGAGCCGACTTGCGGCTACCAAGAAGACACGATCAGTCGCCGTCAGTTGCGGTCGACTCGTCTGTCGACGCAGGACCGAGAGCTCGTGCCGAAGCAAAACAATCTCGAGCTCCTTGAACTCCTTCGAGCGGGGACGAAGCAGTACGAGCTGAAGCATGCATCGGAAGATCAGGTAGCAGAGCGACCAGAACAAGAATCAACTCCTCGAGTCAACGGGACGGGCGCACGACTCTACGGCCGACATACCGCCCCTGACCCACTACCGAGTTAACGCACCCCACACGCGATGCCGGCCGCGTTCTCGACGCCGCTCAGTTCGTTTCGCTTGAAGAGCAGACCGCGAACGACCAGGTAGACGAGAACCGCGAGCGCCGCGCCGACGAGGACGCGCGCGAGACACCACCAGGCCCAGTGCTCCCGGAGCGTCCTGTTGCCGGCTTGGTCGGCGAACGAGACGATCGCGGGGAGGGAGCTGCCGAGGGCTCCGGAGAGGATGACAAGGAGGAGCATGGCCGTTTCCGACGACGGTGTGTACGCGCCGCCGAACCAGTGCACCGTGCGAGCCGCTGCGGACGGGGGCATACCCTCGGAGACCGCAGCCTGCGTGGCGGGCCAGAGCGCGCTCAGCGAGTAGAGAAGGACGCAGCCGAGCGCGAGCAGAAACAGGCCGAGCGGCATCTCAAACCCACCACCGGGTCGAGACGGACGCGGCTCTGGTCGGCGATTCACTCCGCCGGGGCTCGTCGGACTCGTGTGTCCCGTCATCCGCGTCGAGAGGCACCGAGCTTCGTGTGCCGCCGCGACTAGGGTCTACCCACACGTTGTGCGCGCTGATCGGGGGTCGGTTTCCGAGTGAGCTGTGTGCGCTTCGTGTTGTAGTGGTCGAGCCAGTGTGGCAGTGCTTCGGTGCGTGTGATGGGGCGGTAGGCGAGCCGTAGGCCCATCGCGGCCATCGTCTGGTGGAAGCGTCGACCTTCCGTTCGGTGCGGGCCGGTAGGGCTCGGTGTCAGGTGCGGATGCGGTGGCGGGCGAGCAGCTCGCGCAGGAGCGGTTCTTCACGTAGGTGAAGGCGTTGTCGTCATCAGCGCCGCACGATCCGGCGCTCGGCCAAGTGGCCAGGCCCGCTCGAGGGCCGGTGCGTGCGGCTCTCGCGCGGCGCGACAGAGGCGGCCGCGGGCGCGCGCGCGGCGCGGCGGCCGACGCCGCTCGCCCGCGCGCGCGCGGCGCGGGGCCGCGGGCCGGCCGCGGGCGGGCGGCGCCGGCCGGCGCGCGCCCCGGCAGCTACTCGCCGCCGCCGGCCGACCCGTCGGGCTCCAGGTCGACCACGTTCACCGTGTTTGGTGCCGAGGTGCCACCGCCGGGCTTGGGATTGATGACCGTGAAGACGAGGGTGCCTGCGTTCTGAATGTCCTCCGGCTCGAGAGTGACCGTCAGGGTCTGGGCATCTTCGTTCAGGACGGCCGTCCGGGGCACATCGACCCCGTCCGGCCGGGCGACGCTCACGACGGAAGCCGGAATGAAGCCGATCCCCGCGAGCGTGACCCTGACGTCGCCGCCCCTTGTGAGCTGCGGTGGCGACACCCCGACGATCGTCGGCTTGGGGTTGCCGATGCTGTCGCCGCGTGCATCGTCGCCTTCCCCCTTACCAACCGCGAACGCCGTGTCGAAGATCTGCTGGAGCTTGTTCGTCGCCTGCTTCGAAAAGAGACCGACCAGCCCAGACAGGGCGGCGATGCCGTACGGGTTTATCGAACTGGTCCCCTGAGAGGTAAACAGGCCGCCGAGGAGCGCGAAGTACATGATGACCGCGAGCGCGGCGCCGACCAGGGGGCGCAGCACATAGAACCACGTCCAGCTGCGCATGAGGCGCCGGTTGCCGACGTAGTCGCTGAAGGACGTCGCGACATGGAGGAAGGCGCCGAGCGACCCGGCCAGGACGACGATCAGAAGCAACGCCGTTTCCGGCGTGGGCGAGTAGCTCCGGCCGAACCAGGTGATCGGCGTCGAGGCGTCGAGTTTGGCGGGATCCTTGCCGGCCTGAACGGCCGGCCAGATCTGGATCAGGGAGTAGAGGAGCGTGGCCCCGAGCAGCAAGATCAGTACGCCGAGGGCGAGGCTCTCCCACCAGGGGGCGCGCCGTCCCTGCTCGACCGTCGTGACCGCGGTGCCTGCGACCGCGGCGGCGCCGCTGCTACCGCCGTTCCCTCCGTCTCCGCCATTGGTGGGGCCGTCCCCGCCGCTGCGAGGACCGTCGCCGCCGTCGCCGCCGGCGTCTCCAAGGCCTGGAGGGCCGTCGCCTCCCGGCCCGACCGAGCCGGTCTCGCTGGTCGCGGTCTCGCTCTCGGACGTGATGCCCTCAGACTGGCCACCGGCTCCAGCGTCCGGGCTGCTGTCGGCGGCTGTGGTCACGCCTTCGGTGCCTGTCGTGCCGACTCCCACCTCCGCGGAGGCGTTCGGGGCATCGGTGGACGCGCCCTCCGCGCCGGAGGTCGTCACGCCGGCGTCCTCGGCGCTCGTGCCGTCCGGGTCCGAACTCACAGTGGCTCCAACCTCTCTCGGTTCGCGGGATCGGCCGGCCGCAGTGAGACCGATGGATCGGCGCCGAGAATAAACCCTGCTCGGCCGCGATTCAATGTGGCTCGCATCGGGATACACCAGAGGGACTGCCGAGCCGATCGCGTTTCCTGGTCTAGGCGGAGGAGATCGGGTCGCAGATCATGCACCAAGAATCGTGACTTGGACGCGTAGTTGGTAGAGCCAGAGGTCTCGCAGGTGTCACGCTGAGCGCGTCTCGCACAGTTCGTGCTCTTGGCGAAGGGTGATATGGGAAGGTCGCGCCATTCCCGTTGGACGCGGTGGTCGCCGCACCCTGGTGCTCGAGGAGGCGGCTCGCGATCGCTAGGCCCAGGCCGCGAGCGTCAAGGCGCCCTTCTTCCTCACGGCGTCGATCGCACCGGTAATGGCCGAGCGCGGCGGCGCGCCCCCTACAGCTCCACGAACGGCGCGATCGAGACCCTGACCCGGGCCTGGGCAGCCGAGTTCGGTCCCCCGGCGTGCGCGTCAACGCCATCTCACCCGCGTCGTGCGGGACGAGGACGAGTCGGCCCGACCTCCGCCAGGTCGTTCGCTGCGGCCGTGCGCTCGAGCACGAGCTGGTCGAGCGTGCGTGACGCTCCGTGCGGCGGGGCTACTCGCCGGCGACGTCGCGGCGCAGGAAGACGAGGTAGCCGACGGCAAGTGGCGCGGCGATGTACAGCGTGCAGACCCAGAGCGCGCGCACGATCGGGGTCCAGTCGGCCGGGGTGCGCAGAAAGCCGTGCCACGCCTGGAACTGCTCGCCGAGGAGGTACGGCCGGATCGACTCGGTGCCCGGGAGCACGCCGAGCAGCTGCATCAGCAAGGCCCACATGAGCGTGCCCACCACGGCCGCCGCGCTGTTGCGGGTCACCGTCGAGAGAAAGAGCCCGAAGGCGGCGATCGCTGCCATCGGCCAGGCATAGATCGCCAGGCTCGCAGCGAGCAGGCCGAGACCATGCCAGTTGCTGACCGTCGTTCCGGAGAGCGAGGTGAGGTCGTTGAACCCCCACTCGCTGCTCGCCGCGACGAACGCGACCAAGCCCATCGCGAACACGACGATGGCCGTGTAGGTGAACGTCGCGAAGACCTTCGCAGCGAAGATCTCGCCACGATTTCGCGAGCGCGTGAGGATCGTCTTCAACGTCCCGTTGTGGCTCTCCGATGCAACGATGTCGCCGGCGACGAGCGCCGTGATCAGGGGGAACGCCCAGATCGACATGAAGAACAGAACGACGAACGGCGTCGCCAGCCCCGTCTCCCTGATGTAACGGCCCAGCGGGATGTCGTTCGGGCCGCCGGTCTTCAGGATCAGCACCGTGACGAAGATCAGCGGCACGAGCATCGCGGCACCCAGGCCGAGGTACGTCCGCTTCTGCGCGAGCAGCTTCAGCACTTCCCATCTGTAAACGAGAGTCAAGCGACGGCCTCGTGCTCGGTCATGTCGAGGAACAGCTCCTCGAGCGTCGCGACGCGAGGCATCAGCGCGGCGATGCCGATTCCCGCCTGGCCGAGAGCGATGCTGAGCGCCTCGATCGCCGCCGGCTCCGCCTGAAAGCGCAGCTGCCCAGCCTCGAGCACCGGCCCATCGATCCCATGCGCGAGCAGCAGCGCGCGAGCGCGCTCGGGCTCGCTCGTGCGCAGCAGGTAGCCCCCGCTGGCGCTCTCGAGCAGCTCGTCCAGGCGCCCCTCGTAGATGATCCGCCCCTTGCGGATGATCGCGACGCGGTTGCACAGCTCTTCGACCTCGGCGAGCACGTGGCTCGAGAGCAGGATCGTGATGCCTTCCGACGCGAGCCGCTTGACGAGCTCACGCATGTCGCGCATGCCGGCAGGATCGAGGCCCGTCGTGGGCTCGTCGAGGAGCAGAAGCTTCGGATCGCGCAGAAGCGATGCGGCGATGCCGAGCCGTTGTCGCATCCCGTGCGAGTAGCCACCCACACGGTCCTTGGCGCGATCGCGCAGCTCGACGACATCGAGGACCTCCTCGATACGCGCGGTCGGGACACCACCGTCGAGATCGCCGAGCAGCCGCAGGTTGCGGGAGCCGGACAGATACGGATAGAACCGCGGGCCCTCGACGAAACCGGCCACGCCGTCCAGCGCACGCGCGCCGTCGCTCAGCGGATCGCGGCCGAACAGCTGCGCCTTTCCCTCCGTGGGACGGATCAGCCCGAGCAGCATCCGCAATGACGTCGTCTTTCCCGCGCCGTTCGGACCGAGGTACCCGAAGACGTCGCCGCGATCGACGGTCAGGTCGACGTGATCGACCGCAACGATGTCTCCGTAGCGCTTGACGAGACCTTGCGCTTCGAGCGGCGGCGCGTCGCTCACTTGAGCGCGCGCGCCGCCGACTCGGCCGCAGAGGTCGGGATCGATCCCGCGAGCAGGTAGGAAACGCCACCACGATCCCAGCTGAGCACCGTGCCGAGCTGCGTTGCGAGCTCGTGGGCGGTCACGCCGTCCAGGGAGATCGACGGCAGCGCGCCGAGCATCCCCGGCTGTGCCGCCGCGCCGTCCTGCTTCCGCTCGACGACGACGATCGCACCGAGCCCCTGGCCGTAGACAACCAGCACGGAGCGAGAATCGGCGGGGCCGACGAGCCGCACGTCCTGGCGGGGGAGCCCCACGAGCGTGTCGGGCGCGACGACGGGGAACGGAGCGGCAGCCTCGACGGCGGCAAGCCCGGTGACCGGCGCGCCTGCTCCGCCGGAGGATCCGCCCGCTGTCTGTGACGAGAGATCGACGATCGTCGCGCCGGCAGGCGGCGGGACCGCGATGTCCGAGTCGGGAACCGAGCCGAACGAGATGTCCGTTGCCTCGAGTGCGAGCACGGGCGACGACGAGCCCTGGGCGTAGACCGCGATCCTCAGGGGCGTCCCGTTCAGCGCGTCCCACGCGAGCTGCGCCGAGCCGAGCAGCCCCCCGTCATGACTCGGCGAGACCGACACGGTGTAGGCCTCCTCGCCTGCGACGTTCGACGGCTCGGCACCCGAGACGGTCCAGTTCTTTCCGAGGTCGGCGAGGAACGTCGTGATCTCGTCGAGTGTCGGGACGGCGTGCGCGGTGGCGCCGGCGCCGTCCGACTTCTGCGGAAGATCAGCCGTGTACGCCGTGTTCGAGCTCGCGTCGTACACCGTCACCTTCGTGTCGTTCCAGACGATCTGCGCGTCGCCGGCGTCCGACTGAAGCTCCAGACGGCCACCGTTCCGGTTCGCCCAGAGGCGACCGGTCGCGCCGGTCATCAGCGCCGACCCCGCCTGGCCCGCCAGCGCGCCGGATGGAAACAACTTGTTCGTGAAGGAGATCCGTGCGGTCACACCTGCCGGCTCCGGCGCGCCGAGCGCGTCGTGGATCGCCTGCGCGAGCGGCTTCGGCGGCGGTGTCGACCCGCTGCCGCCCCGGGCAGCAACCGCGACGACGCCGGCGACGAGCACGGCGACGAGCGCGACGAGCAGCACAACCAGACGGGAGGTTGGCAGGGTGCGAAAGATCCTCACGGCAGTCCTTTCTCGGGTTTCTCCCCGGAAGGGTCGCCGACGGACTCTGATGCTTTCCTGACGAGCTCGATTGTCACGCGCGGTCCCTCGGCGTAGGCACGCCCGCCGTGCCGCTCCGCCGTGGCGCGAACGATCGCAAGCCCGAGCCCCGAGCCTGCACCGTAGAAGCGCTCGAACGCCCGCTCCCGGTCGGCCGGTGGGATGCCGGGCCCTTCGTCCTCGACACTGAGCACGGCGAGACCGTTGCGGCGGGCGACGGTGACGGTAATCGAGCCCTTCCCGTGGCGGCGGGAGTTCTCGACCAGGTTGCGCACGGCTCGCTCGAGCGCTGCGCGATCGCCGCACACGACGACGGGCTCTGTGTGCAGTGTGACCCCGTCCCCGGCGGCGCTGCGCGCAAGCTCGTCGAGCGCCACGTCCTCGGCCGGGGGCGGCGCGGCTTCTTCCCGCGAGAGCGCGAGCAGGTCGTCCGCAAGCTGCGCGAGCCGTTGCGCGTCGGACTCGAGATCCGCGACGAGCCCGGGAGTCGCGCCGTAGCGGGCCAGGTGCGCGACATTGCCGCGCAACGCCGTCAGAGGGGTCCGCAGCTCGTGGGATGCGTCGGCCAGGAATCGGCGCTCGGCGTCTCGGGCGCGCTCGAGCCCCTCGAGCATCGTGTTGAGCGTCGTCGCGAGCCGCCCCACCTCATCGTGCCGCCGGGGGTCCGGCAAGCGCCGGCGGGCATCGCCGCTGCGACCGATCTCCGCCGCCGCGCGATCGAGACGGACGAGCGGGCGAAGTGCGCCCCGCATCAGGACCGCCACGGCCGCCCCGCCGACCGCGGCGGCGACCAGCGCGGCGGCCAGGGTCAGCGCGCGGAGCGTTCGCACCATGTCGACGACGTCGGCGGTCGATGCAGCGACCAGCACCGCGCCGCCACCGGCGACATCGGCCAGCGGAGCCGAGTAGACCCGGAGCCGCTCCCCGCCGAAATCGACCGTGACGTAACGTCCGCGGCCGCTCGCGATCGCCTGCCTCGCAATCGAGCGGGGCAGCACTCGTCCCCCGAGCGAGAGCGAACGAGACACGATGCGATCGCGACGATCGACGACCTCGACCATCGCCTGAGTCGAGCCGACGGGGGCGTCGAGCGCACCAGGCTGCGTCACGAGCGCCGGAGCCGATGCCGCAAGCTGCGCCACCTCGACGGCACGAGCGCGCAATGTCTTGTCGAGACTCTGGTGCAGATGCCGAGCGACGAGCACGTCGACAGCCGAGCCAAGCACGACGACGGCGAGCATCGTCGAGACCGCTGCCGCGAGGATCGAGCGCAGCCAGATGCTCATCGGCCGATCACGAACCCGACGCCGCGCACGGTCTCGATCAAGGCCGGCTCCCCCAGCTTGCGGCGCAGATTCGTCACCGTGCGATCGACGGTGTTCGCACGTGTCGCGCCCTGCCAGATCTGGCCACCGCCTGCTCCCGCGAGACGACGCGACGGGCATTGCGCAGGAACAGCTCGAGCAGGTCTGCCTCGCGAGGCGAAAGGATCACCTCGCGGCCGCCACGCTGCACGGAGCGCGTTGCCGGATCGAAGGTCAGGTCGGCGAGGACGAGCAGCTCCCCGGCGCGTGCCGGCGCAGCAGCGCGCGAACACGAGCGAGCAGTTCGTCGGTGGCGAACGGCTTGACCAGGTAGTCGTCCGCCCCGGCGTCGAGCCCGGCAACGCGATCCGGGATCTCGTCGCGCGCGGTCAGCAGCAGGACCGGAGTAGCGAGCCCCTTGGCACGCAGCCGCCGGCAGACCGCGAGCCCGTCGAGCCCCGGCATGCGACGTCCAGCACGATCAGGTCCGGTGCGGAACGCTCGACCGCTGCAAGCGCACCGCCCCCGTCTGCAGCCGACCTGACCGTGTACCCCTCGGCGGCCAGAGTCCTGTCCAGCATCCGGCGGATGGAGCGTCATCGTCGACCACGAGGATCGCGGTCTCGGCCATCCGCCCAGGGTATGCGTCTAGACCGCGTTGTCGGCGGCCCAGGAGCGGAGCAGGCCGCGGTAATGATCGACGAACTGCTCGTTCATCGGCCAGCTCCTGCGAGGCGCGCTAACTCCGCCTCCCGCCCAACAAGAGAAGGCAATCCGGACAACATCGCGTAGTAAACAGGCCGTCAGGCACGAGCGGCCTCTCGTCCTGGTCGCGAGGCCCGATGAAGACGCGGAGGTGTCGACGAGGGCGCGCTCGCCGCTCGACGTGACTTGCTCGATCCGGAAGAGTGAAGGCAGACAAAGACAACCGGGCCAATTGAGAGAGCCGGAACTCTCCCCAAACTCTGGAGTCGTTGACATCCAGGTGGGTCTAGCGTTCGCGCACCAAAGGACACCTATAAGGATTGAGGTCACGCAGAGGAAACGGCGCACTCATGCGGGTAGCCGGACGAACTCGTTGGCTTCCCGCAGCGGTAGTACAGTCAGCGCAGGCCCAAGGGAGACGCAGGTGGCGACGATCTACCTTTCTTCGACTTACGCCGATCTGAAGGACCATCGGGCTGCCGTCGCAGCGACGCTGCGCAAGATGGAGCACACCGTCATCGGCATGGAGGACTACGTCGCCGCAGACGTACGTCCACTCGACAAATGCCTTCGAGACGTCGCCAGATCTGATGTCTACGTCGGCGTCTTCGCCTGGCGCTACGGCTTCGTTCCGGACGAGGGCAACCCCGACGGGCGATCGATCACGGAGCTTGAGTACCGCAAGGCCGTGGAGGCTGGGAAGCCCCGCCTGGTCTTCCTCCTGCACGACGATGCGCCGTGGCCGGCGGCAGCGATCGATGCCGTGTCGGGAACCGTGAAAGCGGCGAGGCAGGTCGCGAGGCTTCGCAAGGAGTTGAGCAAGACAAGGCTCGTCAGCTTCTTCCGGAACCCCGACGACCTCGCACGCGAGCTCAGCGTCGCCGTCTATCTGGAGCTTCGGATCGAGGAGCAGATGACGGCGGCGATGAGGCCGGTGGGTGAGGACGCACTGTCGAAGGAGCTCGTCGACACGAAGCGGGTTCAGTTCGGATCGACGTTGATGCCGGAGATTGACCGTCGCTTGGCGGAGGCGGCAGGCGGCGAATCGCCCGAGTTGCTCGAGGTCGATCTCGGTCGCGGGAGAACTTGGTGGTCGACGCGACTCTTCCTCGTCGTCTCCCTCGCGCGTGACTTCGCCAAAGTCCGGCAAATCGTCTTCCTCGCGGGCAAGAAGAGCTTCGTCGGGCTCGCTTCCCCGTCGGCGGTAGCGCGCGCCCTGGCTGCCGTTCATCCGCAGCTTGCGGACTGGTACGCCCCGGCCGAAGATGCTCGCTCGACCATCTTCAACTTCAGTCTGAACCCGCCGTGGGTCGGACCCGGAGGAGGAGAGGAGGCGGAGAAGGTCTGGGTCACCGAGGAACTGTTGAAGCGATGGCTCGACGGTGATCTCGCCACGGGCCGACTCGAGGAGTCCGCCGCGGAGGTCTCGACGCTGCTGGCCTTTCGCGTCCTCGACCGCCACGAGCAATTCGTGCCGATCGTTCACCCCGGCGGGCTCTTGGGGGTGGTCGATCGGTTCGACTTCGCCACGCGCATCGCGAGGGAAGTGCTGAGCGAGCGCCTGAGACAGGTCTAGCGGGCCGGGCGCCGCCCGTGGCGGCTAGCGCTCTCGAGGAACCTCGCTACGGTCGCAGTCCGACCCGTCAAGGCATCAACCTGCGACGTTCCTCGTCTCGGTGCGTTGTCGCGGCTATCAGGAGCCGCCGCTGTCGTCCGGTCCGCCAGGCGCCAGTCTTCGCGAGGTTCGAGGCGGTGTACTCGCTGGACCTCCTCCTTTCGAGCCTGATGCAGCCATCGCTTCCGCCTCTCTGAGCAGTTGTCGCCGCGCCACAAGAAAATGCGGCACTTCGGCTCGGTAATGAGTGGAATGGACGACCAGATCCGGATCCTGCTCGTCGGGCTATCCCTCTTCATCGCGGAGGGAAAGTCGAAGACCAGGGCCAACGTGACGGTGATGGCCAGCCTGCGCGCCGGGCAGATGTCAGACACATGAATCTCGCCGCGCACGGCGACTTAAAGGGTAATGACGAAGATTATTCAGACCGCGCCTCTCGAGGCACAGGCACAGACGCAGTGCACACAATGCGGGGGAACCATTTGGCTTTACACGACCTACGGCGGCGTTCAGGTCGCACTCGACGAAGCGCCCGGACCGGTCGTCATCGACGGCCTCGGGAAGGCCTTCATAACCGAAGGCCACGACGGGTACCGGGAACACGAATGCAGACCCGAGACAGACCGATTTCCGCTTAACGAGGTGACCGACGACGATTTCCTTTGGCCCTAGTTGCGCTTGAACGTGTGAAACATGTCGCACGGCTTCGCGCCGATGCAGTCAACGATTCTTACGTTGAACATCGGAGCCTTAAGGAGTGACGAAATCCCGGGCTGACTTCCCAGGTCGTCCAGGATGTCGTACGGCATCGAATCGAATCGTTCAACGATCGCACTACCTATTTTCCCTGAACATCTCAACTTAAAGGGTAAGCACGCACGACTTGATGGCCTCCCAGGTCATCGAGGATGTCGTACGGCATCGCCACCCACACTCCACTCACAGACAAGAACACACCATGAATCCAACCGACGCCAACAATCACATTGATCCGATCCCCGCGCCGAGTACGGCCCGGATGGAACTACAGACGCAGGCAGACGTCAACGCACTCGGCCTGCAGATGACACTCGACGAAGCTCGCCTTGTACTCGCGGTCCTCTCTGGCATGATCGCGCGCGGCCGCTCGAAGACCCGCGACAAGGTGGGGCAGATGACGAGCGGACTCGTTGCCTGCTGCCTCGTCGAGAGCTATCGCGACGGGCGTCCAGTGGCCGCCGCGCACCCAGAGGTTCCTCGCTTCGGCTGGCCCGCCGGCGCGACAGCGCTGCGGCGGCTCGGCATCGACCACACCGTGATCGAGCGCTACTGGGCACGAACACGCACCCGCTCGACGGACGCGTCCCTTCCACTCGACTGGGTGCTCGAATTCGTTCCGGCCGCGCTCTGGCGGGCGGTCCTGACCTTGATCTGCTGGGGGCCGGCCACCACAGCGCGGCGGCTCGAAGACGCGGTAATCGAGCTGTCGCAGCAGCCGGTCAAAGTCGAGACACGGCGACGTTCCCCGGGCGCACTGCTTTCTGCGGGGACAATCAACACACGCGTTACGGGCGTGCTGCAACTGTGCGCGGTGCTGGTCGAGTTGCGGTCATCGGTACTCGCGAGCGACAGCCCTGGGCTGCCGCTTGAGTTGTTGGAGCCGTGGTTCGTCAAGCCGACTCGCCCAGATCTCGAGCTTTGCGGGGCGGTGTGGGCGCGGGTTGAGACCGCCGGTCCTTCTGGGACGAGGCCCGCGCCCTCCTGCGGCGCCTCGACGAGGAGGTTGCATCTGGGCGTCCTCGTCTGCGGTACTTGCGGCTACGTCGACGCGTCCTCGCGGGGCTTCTCCTCGCCCACGGTCAGCGGGTCGATGCCCTGCACGCGCTCAACGTCGACGACTATCGACCGGCATACAACTTCGGCGACGGTGTGATCGGTCCGGCGATCGTGTACCGACCCGCAAAGACACGAGCGGCCGACGAGCAGCACGTCCTCGCGCTCCCCGAGGAACTCGCCGATTGGATCGAGGAGTGGATCGTCTACACCGGTCGTACGATTGGACAGACCGGCTCGCCATTTTGGCCGCATCGCAAGCCGAAGCCCGATCAATCGATCCTCCGGCTGAATGCGAGCGCGTTTGCTCGTCTGATCAGCGGTCATGCCGCTCCAGATGGGACTGGCTCGATCCCGCTCCTAGCGCGCGGTCAGGAGAGGTACCACGGCTACAACCCGCATGCGTATCGCCACTGCGCCTACCAAATGATGCGGCGTGCTGGCGCCCTTGCCAAGCTGGAGGAGCCGCACAGCTATCTCGAACAGACGAGCGACGATTTCGCCCGAGCGGTCGTCGGCCACGACCTGATTCGAAGCGTCGGCGACGTCTACCGAGACCTCAGCCAGCCTCATCTTGCGCGAATCGCAATCGGCTACGCGTGGAATGAACTGCGCTACCACGAGCCAAGGCTCGGTCCGAGCCCGGCCGCGATCGACGACGCCTGCGGACGAGTCGAACTCCTGATCGACACGCTCGAGGCCTCCGCACGCGAACTCGAAGCGGTCGAGCAACGGCAGGCCAGGCTGAACGAGCTGCAGTCGCGGCTCACCAGGGAGGAACGCGAACTCGCTGTCTTGGAGAGCAACACCCTGGTCTTTGGGCTCGCGCGCCTACAGCAGGAGATCGCGACTGTCGCCGGCCGCCTCGAGGACGCGCGTGTCGACCTCGACGAAGTGCTTGTTGCCGAAGTCGAGATCGAGCTCGGCGAGGAGGTCTATGGGGGTGCGTTGGAGCGGGCGCAGCAGCGGGCGATGCGCGCGCTCGTCGCCGACCGCAGTAGTGAGGAGGCGTTGAGCGTCAGGGAGGTCGCCACCATCGTCGGCAAGCCCACTCAAACCGTGAATGCATGGATCCGTAAGCGGAAGCCGACGCCGCTTTGGAGTCCAGACAGTTGGACAGCCAACGAGCGAGGCGTTCGTGCGCTGCCGATTGGACAGCTCAACGAGGCCGCCTTGACAGGCTTGCAGCGCGAGCGGCTTCTCCTCGCCCAACTTCGCCACCGACGCCCCCGTCAAGCGGCCTGAGGGAGCGGCTGCGCGGCTGACTCGCACTCGCGGCGAGCAGTGAACAACTCTCCGCTGGCGGCAGGGTTGGGCCCACGCGCGACCAAAGGGCCGAGATCCGCGCTGGTCGGTCTCGCAGAGCGGGCAGGTGCTCGACGACGAACGGGCCCCTACAGCGGTCGGCTTCCTCCGGCGCGCGATCGCGCACTTCGCTGCCTTCGGGATCCGCGTTGAACGGTTGATGACCGATAACGGCAACGCCTACCGCTCCGCGATCCACGCGCTCGCCTGCCAGGCGCTTGGGATCAAACACCTCCGCATCCGGCCCTACCGGCCACGCACCAACGGCAAAGCGGAACGCTTCATCCGCACCATGCTCGGCGGCTGGGCCTACGGCGCGGTCTACCGCACAAGCGACGAACGACGCCGCGCGCTCCCCGGCTGGCTCGACTTCTACAATCGACGACGACCACACCGCAGCCTCGGCCGCCAAGCCCCGCTCGAGCGCTTACACGCGCTCAACCGGAACAACGTCCTCGGGTCCTACACCTAGCTCGCGTTGCGATCTTTGACCTCATCGGCAAGGTTGGTCGCTGCGTTGGTCGCATCGTCAGCCTCTGCGGCCACGGTGTCGGCAGTCTTGCCGGCGTCGCGCGCTGCTTCTGCCGCATTTCCTTTGAGCTCATCGCCAAGGTCGGACACCGCGGTGGTTGCCTGTTCCGCTGCCGCCGTCACTCTGTTGACAGCCTTGCCGGACTCGTGGGCGACGGTCTCACTCCATGAGGAACTTGAGTCCTTCGCCGACTTCCACGTTGAACCCCAAGACTCTCCGCTCTTGCGCCGGAAGAAGAGAACGACAGCTAGGGCACCCGCCAGTACCAAAGCGAACAGTGCAAACAGCTTCGACATGACTCTCCTCTCGTCAATTCGAATGCTACCGGGGTTCTGGACCCAGGCCTGTTACGCGGTGGCTGTCGACGAGCCCGCTCTTAAAGGTCGCGACCGACGCCTCGCCCTCGGGGTCGGACTTGCGACCCTCGAGTCGCGAGTCCATCCTAATCGTTCGTCGTGCCGGTCGACTGATAGAGGCCCCGAACCTACCCCATCGTGTCATGGTCGCTTCGCCGGGTTCGGACTACCGTGATCTTTGCGAGAGAGCAGCGTGAAGATCCCAGGCCGAACACTGCTCCCGCCTCCTCGCACCGTGACGGCCCGGGGTTAAGAGAGGAACGAACTTGAAAAAGGGAATCACCCTAATCGGGGTGCTCGTTGCAATGCTCGCGGTCACCTCCGGCGCATTCGCCGCCCACCACTACCTGATCACGTCGTCCAGCCAGATCAAGGACGGCGCAGTCTCGCTCGCCGATCTCTCGCCCGCCGCGCGCAACGCGCTGCAGGGCCAGAAGGGACCAGCGCAGCCGGCCCGCAGGGGCCCACGGGTGCGCAGGGTCCGAAGGGGAACACGGGCGCGAATGGCCCGCAGGGTCCGCAGGGTCCGCAGGGCCCGCAGGGTTCGGCAGGCACCCCCGCGCCGACTCTGCTTCGGCTCAGCGGGAAGTTTGCCGGCACCAACGCGAGCGTCGCCACGACGCTCGACGGCGTTCAGTTCGGCCCGTACGCGAAGGGCGGCCTTGCAGGCGGCTCTGTCCTCTACACGGGAGCGAACGGTCTGACGCTCGCCCAGATCACGCAGCTGTCATACACCGTCGAGCACTCGACGGCGGACGGCAACGCAATCGGTTCTCCGTACCTGCGGATCTTTCTGGCAGGTGACCACGACGTCATCTTCGATGCGACGCGGTGCGCAACGACCGTGCCGTCTGAGAACGTGTTCCACACCTACGAGGTGACAGGCGGCGACGTTCGCTATGACGACGACTCCTGCGACGGTGGTGCGCCCGGCCAGCAGGCATGGGCAGATGTTCTCGCACAACACGGCTCGGAAGCCGTCACTGGCATCAAGGTGACGACGGGCTTCACCGGGGGCGACACGCTCTCAGCGCTGCTCCGTTCGCTCAAGGTGAACGGCACCGACTACGTGTTCGGAGCCGCCTAGCCGGCACGCCGACGAGCTCGACTCGTCGGCGGCGCAATTGAGTGCGGGGAGGGCGGCTTCGGCCGTCCTCCCCGCACTGTTAAGCGCAAGACGCCCCAATCCACGCAGAACGTCAGAGCGCCTCGAGATAAGCCATCCGGCGTTTCGGCGACGCCTGTCAGACCGCGGCGTGACAGATCCTCATCCATCGACCACACTGTGGGAATGACTTCAACGGCTGGCGGGCTGACGGTCGGCGGTGACGTCGAGCGCGCGCTTAACGGCTTACTCGTCCCGAGCTACGTCCTCGACACGGCCGGGGTTGTCCGGTGGATCAACCCGGCGGCTGAGCGCCTCCTCGGCGACGTCCGCGGCCGGCACTTCACTTCGGTTGTCGGCCCGGAGGACCGGGCGCAGGCGCAGGAGCTCTTCGCGCGCAAGGTGCTCGGCACGACAGCGGCGACCGAGACAAGCGGGGTCTTCGTCTCGACCGACGGAACCCGCCTCGCGCTGGAAGTGAGCGCCGTTCCGCTGATGGGCGGCGAGCGTGTGGTCGGGGTCTTCGGGCTGCTGACCGGCCCGCTCGACAACGAGGCAAGCACTCCACCCGTGCACCTGACGCCGAGGCAGGCCGAAGTGCTACGTCTCCTCGAGCGGGGACGCTCGACAAAGCAGATCGCCCAGGAGCTCCACCTGAGCACGGAAACGGTCCGCAACCACGTCCGTCATCTGCTGCGAGCCCTCGGGGTAACCACGCGCCTCGAAGCCGTCGCCGCTGCCCGCCACGGCCCTACTTCCCGAATCCCGCTCGAATGAACGCCTCCGGGCAGGCCCTCCCGCTGCTCGACTAACCGGCCTGGCCGATCCTCCTGCTCGGCAAACTACTGCCTTGGGAGTCCCATATGCACGATCGGCTTCAGCGGGGTGGGCTCGTAACCGCCGCTCGTCTACCCGGCCCGGTCGTCGAGCTCGGGCTCGCCCGCGTCAGCAAACAGATGCGCTGGCGCAAGCTCCGCCAGATGTGGATAGGCGTCAAGCACCCGACGGACCAACTGCGCACGCCGCAACTGCGTCATCTCGGCAACCCTGAACGGGTCGAGCGTGGCAGGATCGGGCTCTTCTTCAACGACGTCGACCGGCCGGCCGAACGCCTGCTCGAAAACCCTGAGCGCAGCCCGCCAAGCAGCAGGATCACCATCACCCAGGTGCGCGGCCAGGCTCTTCACCGCAGCCGGCACAAGCAGCTCTAACGCGGCGGCGCGGGCCTCCCCGTCTGGGAGTCCCGAGCGCCTGATCGACCCCACCGGGGTGGGGTTGTCCGCTGCGCGCGTAGCCGGCTTGGTCGTCCCACGGCTGGAAGTCCCAGGCTGCAGATCTCCTTCGGGGCTAATCCGCTGGCGCTGGCTCGAGTTCGAACACGTAGCTGCGCCGCACGGTCAACTGGTAGCCGGCGGAGGACGCAACGACGTGCTCGTCGGCGCCGACGTGGCCGGAGGCGACGAGCCAGAACCCGTCCGCCCCGACCAGCCCGTGGAAGAGCGCCTTGGGCAGCGAAACCCTTGCGCCGCAACTCGCACGTCGACATTCGCAAACAAGAGCGATCGCCTCGCCCCAGTCCAACGACGCTATGACGCCGCGAGCCGACAGGCCAGCGAGTTTCGTGTTCCGCCGTCGCCTCGCAGCCTCACCGATCGTGGGTGTCCTGATCATCGCGCACTTCTCGTGAGCTCAGCGAGTTGCACCCGAGCTGGATGTCCGCCCGGATCGCAACTCGCTGAGGGACGCTTACGGTCAAGCTCCTAGGCCAGGGCCTTCTGCTTGAGCGAGTCGAACTCGGACTGGGTGATCGCACCGCTGTCGAGCAACGTCTTGGCCTTTTCGATCTCGCCGGCGGCGCCGCCGCTGGCGGCGGTCTGGCGGACGTAGCTGTCCATCTGGGCCTGTTGGGCGTTCGCCCGCTGGATGTTCCGCTCGCTGATGCCGTCGTTCTGGGAGATCAGGTAGATGAAGACGCCGAGGAACGGCAGGATGACCACGAAGACGATCCAGCCGGTCTTGCCCCACCCCGAGATGTCATGGCGGCGAAAGACGTCCGCGAAGACCTCGAACAGGAGCCAGAACCAGAGGATCCAGCAGAAGAACACGAGCATCGTCCACATCACGTTCCAGAACGGGTAACTGTCAGCGAGCACCTGGGGTCTCCTTTTGGTTGGTTTGCTCCGAAAACAAACTGCGCAGCGGAGATGTTCACAGTGGAAATCCGGAATTTACGGGTTTTCGGGTTTCCTTGTCCACGAGCGCCCCGGAAGCGACGTCGAACGGCATTGCCGAGCAAGCCTCCGCAGGCCGAGCGAGCCGATCAGCCAGCCGAGGGCTTCCGGCGGCGGCGAACCCACCAGACAACCCCGCCGATCACGACCGCGACTGCGAGGACCCCGAAGGCGATCCAGCCCCAGGGTGTCTCGCTGCTCGTGGTCTCCGCGTTCTTCGACGCGACGGCAGCGCCTGCGGCCGCGGCTGCACCGGGGCTGAGACCGCTGGTCGTCGTCTGCGCGGTTGTGGTCGCTGGAGGCACGGGTGCGGCGGCGGTGGTCGTTGCGGTCGTTGTCGAGACCACGGTCGCGGTCTGGACGTGCGTCGTCGTCACGGTCGTTGGCGGCGCCGTGACCGTCACGGCCACGGTTGTCGGCACACGCGTCGTCGTGGCGGTGGTCGGCGGCGTCGTGACCGTCTCGGGCGCGGTCGTGGTTGCGCCCGTCGTCGTCCCGTTGGCCGTCGTTCGGCTCGAGAGTGATGAGAGCGCCGTCGAGACGGCTGCATGGTTTCCGCCGCCGCAGGAGGTGACGGCAAACGCCACGGCCAGCCCCGCGACTGCGGCAACGACATACCTCACACCGCCAACGTAGAGACCGCCCGATCGGGAGCCATCGTTCGATCAGGGTGAAGCCCGGTTTGAGCCCGCCCGCTAGTGTCGCACGGAGCTGATCTAGGGAAGGATCGTGACTCATGTTGGGAAGAAGAAGGCCGCTCTTGCGCGCTGCGGCCGTCGGCGGCGGCGCCTATGCGATCGGCAAGCGCCGCGCACGCAACCAAGCGGACGAGGAAGCCCAGCAGGTCGAGGAGCCCGCGCAGCCAGACGCCGCCCCTGCGCCGGCCGGTCTCACCGACTCCGCGCTCGAAGAGCTTGCAAAGCTCGGCACGCTTAAGGATCAAGGCGTCCTCACGCAGGAAGAATTCGACGCCCAGAAAGCAAAGATCCTCGCAACATCCTGATCGGCTCTAGCAGTAGGCAGGTAACGACAAACGGGAGGACAAGATGGCTATCGGACCGGTTCAACTCATCGTGCTGGGTTTCGCGCATCCGGACTTCCACGGAGAGGTCATCGCGGAACTGGAGAAGCTGCGCGAGAACGACACGGTGAAGGTGATCGACGCGCTGGCGGTCTACAAGGACGCCGCGGGTGAGATCGAGGTGATGCACCTCAGCAACCTGACCAAAGACGAGGCGATCGAACTCGGCAGCAAGGTCGGTGCCCTGATCGGCCTCGGGATCGAGGGCGAGGAAGGCATGAAGACTGGCGCGCTCGCAGGCGCCGAGGCAACTGCCGAAGGCGTCGAGTTCTTCAACGACGAGGAGGCCTGGGACGTCCTCGAGGAGATCCCGAACGACTCCGCTGCTGCGCTGATCCTGATCGAGCATCACTGGGCGGTGCCGCTGCGTGACGCGATCGCGCGCGTCGGCGGCTTCCGGATCAGCGACGGCTTCATCAGCCCCCTCGACCTCGTCGAGATCGGCCTGATCACGGCCGAGGAAGCAAAGGAACACCAAGCCCTCGAGAAGACCCCACAGACGGCGTAGACCAACTGCGAAGAAAGGAAGATCTGAGATGTTCGGAGCACGCAGAGTCGCACGGCGCACTTCAAGGCGCGTCGCCCGCCGCCGCTAGGCGCCCGATCAACCGCAAAAGGACGCGCGTGGGAGCCCACCTCGACCGGGCTCCCACGCCGCCCACCTCGAACGTGTCTAGGAGTCCCACCCGCCGAACCGCCTTTAGGGGGAGAGGCTCCGCTGCTTCTCCGCTAGCGAGTTCGTAGTCGAGCTCGGGCGAGCAGGACCAGGCTCGCGCAAGGGCGCGTAGATGACTATCCCTCGGAGGTAGGTGGCGCGATCCTTTCAGCCACCGAGACGATCCACGCTGCGTCACGTGATGAGCCTGAGGCTTGCGCTAACGCATCTCGGAGGTCGCGGCGTTCGTACCCGCCGGGCTCAACGCGCCAGCGGTCACGGCCGCGATCATGGGTTGCGGTCAGACGCAACCCGGCGGGTGTGCGCACCGTCACTCGTTCCGCGGCAGACATAGCAACCAGACTATGTCGCGCCCGAACGAACAGATGTGGGGTCGAGGCGCCGTCTGGGTGTCCCAAGCGCCTGACGTCCTACACGGGGGAGGCCGGCGCCGCCGGCACGATCATGCTCATTCGCCGCTCCGGTCTACTTCCAGCGGCGTCCCGCTCCGGCGAGGTACTCGCCGTAGCCGCGCAGTGCGGCTGCGGAGGTCAGCACCTGGTAGGCGAACAGGTAGCCGAGGAAGCCGCGCTTGTCGTTCTTGGGGTGGATGTCGAGCGTCCGGAAAACGTGACGTGCCTGCCACCGCTGGAGGAACCCGAAGATGGCGAGTGTGATCGGGAGCAGGAGCATCGACCACCAGCCGAAGATCAATGGGTAGCCGAAGAGGAAGAGAATGACTCCAGGGACCCAGAAGAAGATGACGCCGATGTCGAGGCAGGGGACGAGGTAGTCGATCCCGGCGACCAGCTTCGCGAGGATGCGTGGCTGTGTGGGAGGTGGATGGGTGCGTAGGCCCTCGAACATGCCGCGTGCCCAGCGTGAGCGCTGGCTCAGGAGGACATTCAGCCGCTCAGGGACGACTGTGAAGCCGAGTGCGACTGGCTCGTATTGGACGAGCCCGCGTGCGGCCAGCATTGTCCAGGTGAGCACGATGTCTTCGCCGATCGCATCAGGCCAGCCGCCGACGGCACGAACATCACTCGTGCAGTAGGCCGAGAACGCGCCCTGAGCCACGAGCGCGGTGTTGTACGCCGCCTGCATCCGCTTCACGCCGTTGATCCCCAGTCGGTAGTCCCACTGCTGCATCCGGGTGACGAACGTCGCCTGGGGGTTCTCGGTGACGAGGGCGCCTGCACACGCGCAGACGTGCTGGCCCTGCGGCGCGCGCGTCACGCGAGCCGCGAGTCGCGTGAGCGCCTGCTGCTGCAGGAGGGTGTCGGCATCCACCGTCACCACCAGCGGTGTCGTCACCGTCTCCAGGGCAGCGTTGAGAGCGTGGTGCTTGCCCTGCCGTTCCTCGAAGACCCGTCGGTACGGGAACGGGAGGCGAGCGCCCGCCGCGTCCGCAAGCAGGGCGGTGTCGTCGGTCGAGTTGTTGTCGGCGACCACGACTTCCAGAGCACCGGGATACGAGAGGTCGCCGATGTGTTCGAGCGTGCGGACGATCCCGGCGCTCTCGTTCCACGCCGCCACCAGGATCGTCACCGACGGCCACTCGCCTTCAGCCCAGTCGCCCTTGGGAGGATCGAGCGGTAGCTCCTCATAGCGTGTGATCAGGAGCGTGAAGATCATGAACCAGATGATCAGACCGGGGATGTAGGCGAGGAAGATCGGGATCACCCACGCCATGACGGGACCATCGCGGCTTCCAGCTCACCTCTCCAGACCGTTGACACCCAGACGCTGAACCCAACCCAGCCGAGCGTCAGTACAAGCGCGATCGCGAAGCGGATGCTCGGCCGAAGACCCGACGCAGGAGCCCTCCGCCAGGTCAGACCGCCGGACACTTGATGCGTTGAACCTGGCGATCCGACTGACGACGACACGACTCTCCTCAGACAGGCAGTGGCTAAGGGATCGGTGCCGTCGTCGGGATACTTGAGTCGGGGCGCCCGTCTGGGAGTCCCAAGCGCCTGACGCCGCCGCAGGGGTGGGGTCTTCCGCTGCTTGCCTAGCCGACCTGGTCGTCGGGCTCGAGCTCAAGCCCCGCCTGGGAGTCCTGCCGCGCCTGGCCCATCCAACCTGGACCGTTACCAGCTTTTTACGCTCGCCTCGGAAGACACGGCTAGGTTTGCGACAGTCGGAGTGACTTGTGGGGAGTTCGCATCCGGCTCCTTGACCATCTGTGTGGGACGAACGGTTTGGTCACTGGGCGTCTCGTAAGGCCGGGGGTGGCTGGCGGCTCTCCCGTCCCCGGCCTTACATCTCCCGACAGGGCCAGGCTCCTTCGCCAGCGAGGCCGCGCCGCCGCCACGATCGCGGTCGTTCGCCGGCCAGCTCGGCCAGCTCGGGCGCCGAAGGTCACCTGGCTCGGGCCCGCGCCGGGAGCCCCAAGCGCCTGATCCGTTGCATGGAGGTGGGGTCGTCCGCTTTCGTGTCTAGCTCGGGCTCAACCGTGTCCCGAAACAGATACGCGGAAGGCACAAGCTCCGCCAGTTGCGGGACTGCTTAAGCGGTCTCGCAACCAGTCGGGCACTCCCGCTCCTCTTCCGCCACGACTGGGTTCGGGGCCGCGTCACGAGCCGCCTCGTGACGCGGCCATCCGTCCGAGACGGGCGTTAACCGGAGAACGGGATCCCCACGAGCCGCCGGGTTGAGACGCCCGCGAGCGGGTCCTCACCCGGCTTGGTCGCGCGAATGAAGAGCGTCAGCTGTTGCTGCTGGTCGCTCGCGGGGAAGTTCGCATCGCGGTGAAAGACCAGGATCGCGGTGCCGTCGTCCCCGGTCAGCTCTTCCGCCGGGATGCTGAACTGGTTGTACGGCACCGCGGTCACATAGACACTCGCGCCTTTGATGTTGACGCTGCAGGTGCTCCCGACCCGGACCTTCAGCGTGAAGCTGTCGGTCTGCGCGTTGATCGAGCCGGACAACACGTCGAACGCCCCGATCTGCAGGCGCGCGGGCGGCGCGAGGTCGGCGATCGGGGCGGTCTTCGCGCTCTTGTTGGTCGGACAGCCGTTGGGGCCGGGCGCGGTGCCGCTCCGCGATCCGTTTGTCGCCGCCACCCCCGCCGCTGCCAGGACAGCAAGCGCAAGCACGGTGACGACTGAGATCACCAGAGGCCTTCGGACAAAGGCGTGCCGCAACGTCGGATGCCAAGGAAACCCTTCCATGGTGTCCTCCTCAGTTGACTGGGCTCGGACTCTTCGCAACTGGGTGAGGCGAAGAGCATCCCCTCAACAAACCGTGAGGGTCGGCGCCGCAACCCTCGACCCTACCTACCGTCGCGACGGTCTGGTGCCGCTCGTGGCTTTCGTGGTCTCGGTTGCTTACCCTGGGAACTAGGTAGGCGGTCCGGGCGAGTACGGCAGCGTAGACAGCTGCCCCGCCGAGTCGACGCTGACGATCATCTGCTCACCCGCCCGCTGCAGGACGGCCGAGTCGGCGCTCTGGCTCTCGAGCGCCCAACCTTGCGCCGTCCAACCGGCCACCGCCCCGTCAAGCCGCCGCCGGCGTTCGGCCGCCGACGCCCCACTGTCGCCGCCCCTGCTGCGGGTGGCGAGCACGACGATCACGATGACGAGGGCGACCGCGAGGATCCCGAGCAACACCCACACCCACGCAGGCGTTTCGCTGCCCGAGCTCGAACTCGAAGTCGTAGTCGGCGCAGGCAGAATGATCTGCCGGGTCGTCGTCTGCTCGACCGTCTCAGTCGTGACCACCGTCGTCGGCTCCGACGTCGACTCGATCGTCGTGGTACCCGCCGCCTGGACACTCCCGACAACTGCAGTCGCTAGAACGATTCCAGCAACGAGACAGGCGACAAGTCCTGGAGCTGCAAGGACTTCCTCACCCGGCAGAGAATACGTCTCCCCGAAACTCAAGGCGAACCTTCCCTTCGCCGCTCAAACCGGCGGACCTGGCGCGTGGCGCGGAGGAAGGACAATCGTGGAGAGCATTAGCCCATATGCAATCGACATCGCCGTCACGAAGGTGTTGAGCCAGCATTGATCCCGCTGACCGTCTGACCCGCGAGAAGCTGCAAGAGACTGCTGAACGCCACGCTGCCCGGCACCAGCATGAGAACCCCCGGGATGATGTTCACGAGTGGCGAGATCCGCAGCGGCACGCCGCCCAGCCCACCCGCAATTCCGATAGTCAGGGAGGCAACGAAGACGCCGGCCATCGCCCCGAACACCGCCTTGCCGGCAGCGTTCGCAAGTATCGCGAGGACGGTCGCCGAGCACATCACCGGCGCCACTCTCGACGGTGCTCTCAGGGTGACCGTGAAGGCGAGTCCCGCGGCAGCCGCCGCCACCAGAGTAGATGCCTGAAAACCCGGTGACTGGCGACCCTTGATGAGTTACGCCGACGTCAGAAGCAGCGCAGGAGGCCAGTACGGCTGCCGAGAGGGTGGCCGCAGGGGCTGACGATGCGACCAACGCAGCGACCAACCTTGCCGATGAGGTCAAAGATCGCAACGCGAGCTGGGCCAATGGTCGAGCACCTCAAGCGTTGAGCCTCGGCGCGCCCCGCTGCCACGTCTTCTTTACGACGCGGTCGAACTCGAGCGCGACGACCGCTGGCTAGTCGAGCAGCGGACGACCCCACCCCCGTGAGGTCGATCGGATGCTTGGGACTCCCAGACGCATTTGTGCTGGGCGATCGACGCTGACATCATCACGCTATGGACGTCAAGGAGCTGCAGGGAATTGGGTTGTTCTCCGGTCTTTCCAAGGGAGAGCTCAAGCGGCTGGGGCAGTGGACGGACGAGGTTACGGTCGACGAGGGCTACTCGCTCGCCAAAGAAGGAGAGTTCGCCTACGAGTTCTTCGTGATCGAAGAGGGCACGGCCGACGTGATCCAGGGCGGCAACCGTCTCACCGAGCTTGGCCCGGGCGAGTTCTTCGGCGAGATCGGGCTGCTCGATACGGAGCGTCGCGTCGCAAGCGTGATCGCGACGTCGCCGATGCGGCTGATCGTCATGTTCCAGAGCCAGTTCAGGCACATGGAGCACGAGATGCCAATGTTGCGACCGCATCCGGGCGGCGATCCGCGCGCGCCTCGAGAACTCACCCGCGTCTTAGGTCTCCGAGCTCGACGACCAGGCCGGTTAGTCGAGCGGCGGAAGACCGCCACCCCGGTGGAGGCGGTCAGACGCTTGGGACTCCCAGGCGGGTTTGGAGGCCCTCTCCTCTCCGGG
>CAWGLA010000002.1:0-131607 GCA_963823265.1 uncultured Thermoleophilia bacterium | reverse complement strand
CAACCCGCGCAAGTTCGCGCGGGTCGCCGGGCGGGTGGCCCGCTCAAAGCCGATCCTCGCCATGCGGAGCGGCACGAGCAGCGCCGGTGCGCGCGCTGCGGCATCCCATACCGCGGCTTTGGCGGGCTCGGATGTCGTCGTCGACGCGCTCTTCCGCGAAGCGGGCGTGCTGCGTGCGACGACGCTTCAGGAGCTGCTCGACACCGCAGTGCTCCTCACTTCGCTACCGGCGCCTGCAGGCAATCGCGTCGCCGTGCTGACGAACGCGGGCGGGCTCGGCATCCTCTGCGCCGACGCGTGCGAGGCTCACGGTCTCGTTCTCCCGGAGCTCACGCCGGAGACGCGCGCCATCCTCAGCGAGAGCGTGCCGAAGGAGGCAAGCGTCACCAATCCGGTCGACCTGCTCGGCTCGGCCAATGCCGCGACCTACGAGCTCGCGATCGGGCCGATCCTCGCCGATCCGAACATCGACGCCCTGATCGCGCTCTTCGTGCCGCCGGTCGTCGAGGACCCGCGCGCCGTCCAGGAGCTCCTGGCGCGCTACGCCAAGGAGTCCGACAAGCCCCTGCTCTCCGTCGTGATGAGCGCCGACGGCTCCGCGCACGGAGGTTTCGAGTACCCCGAGTCTGCCGCACACGCCCTCGGCCTGGCCGCGCAGCGCGCGGCCTGGCTCAGGCGCCCAGCCGGCACGACGCCGGACGTCGAGGTCGACGAGGCACGCGCCCGCGCGATCGTCGATGACGCCGACGAAGGCTGGCTCGATGCAGACGGAGCGCACTCGCTGCTCGAGGCCTACGGGATCCCGCTCGTCCGTGAGCGGCGCGCAGAGACCCCCGACGAGGCCGCTGCTGTGGCCGAGGAGCTCGGGCTGCCGGCTGTCGTCAAGACCGCGGCCGCCGGTGCGCACAAGACCGAATCCGGCGGTGTCGCCCTCGATCTGCGCACCGCCGACGAGGTGCGCGCGGCAGCTTCCCGCATGGGCGGGCCGGTGATCGTGCAGCAGTTTCTGACCGAGGGTGCTGAGCTCCTCGCCGGGATCGTGCAGGACCCGGTGTTCGGGCCCCTGGTGGCCTTCGGCCCGGGTGGCGTGCTCGCCGAGCTGATCGGCTCCGCGAACTTCGCACTCGCGCCGCTCACCGATGTGGACGCTTCCGAGCTGCTCGGGACCGGCAAGGCCGCGAAGCTCGTCGACGGCTGGCGCGGGGCTCCTGCAGCCGACCGGACCGCCCTGACGGATCTCCTGCACCGGCTCTCGCGGCTCGCCGTCGACCTCCCGGAGGTCACCGAGCTCGACCTGAATCCGGTGCTGGCAGGCCCGGACGGCTGTGTTGCAGTCGACATGCGGGTTCGGATCGGCCGGCCTGCGCCGGCAGCTTCGCCGAAGACCTGGTGAATTCTGCGACGATTGCCGCGTGGAGACCGAGCAGTCAACGAGGCTGCGCACCCTCTTGCAGACCGGGCTCGCGATCAGCTCGGAGTTGTCGCTCGACGCAGTGCTCCTTCGCATCGTCGAGGCGGCAGCGCTGGTCACCGGTGCGCGCTACGCCGCCCTCGGCGTCATCGACCCGACCGGGACGAGCCTCGAGCGCTTTGTTACGCACGGCGTCGACGAGGAAACCCGGGCGGTCATCGGCGACCTGCCGCGCGGCCGGGGCATCCTTGGCGCGCTGATCACCGACGCCCGGACATTGCGCCTGCACGACCTGGCGGAAGACCCACGCTCCGTCGGCTTTCCGCCCGGCCATCCGCCGATGCGGGCCTTCCTCGGCACGCCGATCCTGCTGCGCGGCGTCGCCTACGGAAACCTCTACCTGACCGAGAAAGAGTCCGGAGCCGACTTCGACGAGGAGGACGAGGAGCTCGTCGCGCTCCTCTCGGCGCAGGCGGCCGTCGCGATCGAGAACGCGCGCCTGTACGAGTCGGCGACCGCCTGGTCGAAGCAGCTCGAGTCGCTTCAGGAGATCAGCGCCGCCCTCGCCGGCGAGCTCGAGCTGCCTCGGCTCCTGCAGCTCGTCGTCGAGCGGTTGCGCGAGTTGATTCACGCCCGTGTGGTTGCGATCGCCCTGCCGACGCCGGACGGCCTCCGCATCGAGGCGATCGCCTCCGAACAGCCGAACGAGCTGCTGCACGACCTGGTCCCGCTGGAGACCAAGGTTGGGGCCGTGCTCAAACGCGGCCGGAGCGAGCGTGTCGACGCGATCCTCGACGATCCTGAGGTCAGTCAGGAGGTGGCCCGCCACTTCGGTGCGACCACGGGCCTCTACGTCCCGCTCTTGACGCGGGGCGGGTCGATCGGGATCGCCTTCGCCCACGACCGGGAGGGGCGCGACCCGCGTTTCACGAGCGCCGACCTGCGGCTGGCGGAGCACTTCGCCCAGCGCGCCGCCGTCGCCGTCGACCTGTCGCGGCGCGTACAGCGCGATTCGCTGCGACGCGTGATCGAGGGGCAGGAGGCCGAGCGCCGCCGGCTCGCGCGGGAGTTGCACGATGAGACGGGTCAGGCGCTCACCTCGGTCCTGCTCGGCCTGAAGACGGTCGAGAAGGCCGACGACAAGAGCGCAGCGCTCGCCCAATTGCGGGAGCTCGTAGTGGCCACGCTGCAGGACGTCCGCCGGCTGGCGGTCGAGCTGCGGCCGAAGGCGCTCGACGACTTCGGCCTCGTGCCCGCCCTCGAAAGGCTCGTCGAGACGTTCGTCGAGGCGACGGGGATCCACGTCGATTTCGAATCGCAGCTTGGCGAGGAGCGCCTGCCGTCCGAGGTGGAGACCACTCTGTACCGGATCGTGCAGGAGTCGCTGACGAACATCGCCAAGCACGCCGCCGCGCGGCGCGTCAGCGTGCTGCTCGTTCTCCGCGGCGGCTCCGCGACCGCGCTCATCGAGGACGACGGGCACGGATTCGACGCGGAAGACGAGCTTCGGGGCGGGATCGGGCTGGCCGGGATGCGCGAGCGCCTCGCCCTGCTCGACGGGCGCCTCGACGATCGAATCGACGCGCGGCACGGGGACGAGCCTCGTCGCGGAGGTACCGCTCGCGTGATCCGGATCGTGGTGGTCGACGACCATGCGGTCGTTCGCTCGGGCCTCAGGCTCCTGCTCGAGGCCGAGAAGGACATGAAGGTGATCGGTGACGCCGGGAATGCGCGCGACGCGGTCTTCGAGGTCCGCGCCGGCAAGCCCGACGTCGTGCTGCTCGACGTCGTCATGCCCGACGAGAGCGGCATCGAGGCCCTGCCCAAGCTGCTCCACGAGGCTCCGGCCGCGAAGGTGCTGATGCTCTCCATGCAAGACGATCCGAGCTACGTGCGGGAAGCTTTCGCGGCGGGTGCGAGCGGCTACGTTCTGAAGGAGGCCGCCGACTCGGAAGTGGTGGCGGCGATCCGCGAGGTAGCCGGCGGCAACCGCTACGTGCATCCGGCGCTCGGCGCGCGCATGGTCGCCGCAGACGCCGCCGCGCAGGAGGCGGCCGCATCCGACCCGCTCTCCGACCGTGAGCGCGAGGTGCTCCGGCTGCTCGCGCTCGGTCACACGAACCAGGAGATCGCCAAGCAGCTCTTCATCTCGGTTCGAACGGCCGAGACCCACCGGGCGCACATCATGCGCAAGCTGCAGCTCTCGACGCGGGCCGAGCTCGTTCGCTATGCGATCGAGCACGGGCAGCTCGAGCCTCCCGCCTGACGGGAGCTACCGCGCGCGGAACTTCCGGGCGAAGCCGTCGAGATCAGGCGAGCCGTCGCCGAGCGGGCGGACGTAGATCGGCTCTTCGTCGCGGAGCGCAAGCACGACGGTCAGTTCGCCGTCGACCATCTCGGTGTCCTTCGTGCCGACGCGAACGTCGCGGATCGCGGTGTGCGGGATGGACAGCGAGACATCGATCCCCGTTGTCTGCTCCCTGCCCGCGAGGCGAACGGCCTCGTCGGTGACGGTCACGTAGCCGACGTAGTGTCGTTGCGCGTGCTGTCGCCGCCACGCCACCCGCCGGGTGTCACGGACACCCAGCATCACGCGGTGCCGGCGAGCGAGTCGAGCATGGTGCTGAGGGATTCCATTTGGCCTTTCCTGGTCTGAAAGAACAAAGGCGGGCCGCCTGCAGGCGGCCCGCCTTCGGAGATGCGCAGGTGTTACGCGGCGGGAACGGTCTTCGTTCCCGCGACCTCCGGCTTGCGCTTGCCGAAGAACTGAGCTCCCGGCTCGCGGCCGCGGAGCGTTCCGAAGAGCACGAGGATCCCGAAGCCGATGCCGGTGAGCAGGAACGCGACGCCGGTGACGATGCCGAACAGCGCCACGTTCTCGGCCAGGAAGCTCGCGTTGAGCGCGGTCGCGAGGGCGGTCTCGGTCACCCAGGTGTTTCGCGCCGCGTTGTCGAGCGGCTGCCCGTTCGCTCCCTTGGTCGCCTTGGTCGCGTCGTTCGTGCCCTTGCCGTCGGCGGATGCATAGCGCGGCATCTGCGAGTACGTCAGCCCACCACTTGCCTCGAGCGCGTGGATCCTCATGTACTCCGCGAAGTCGCGGGCGAGGGCGCCGGTGGTGATGGCCTTGCCGGCGATGTTCGCCGTCGGCAGCTTGATGGAAGCAGGCAGCCCGGCCGCCTTGGCCTCGGCCGCGATGCCGGCCTTGGTCATATCGGGGGTGCCGACGATCTGCTCTGCCTTGAGGCTGTCGCGGACCGTGTTGCGGCCGTTGACGCCCAGTGCGATTGCGACGACGCCGAACACGATCAGCACGACCGTTGCGAGGACGCCTCCAATCTCCAGGTACTTGCGCATCTCTGAAACTCCTTTTCGCTTGGGCCGAGGTGGTCGTTCGGCCTTTTGGGGCACTTTGCGGCGGCGGCGCTCGATCGCCATCGGACTTCGTGCGGAACCGCACTGCGGGAAACCCGCACGCCTTCGCACGTCTTCGCACGCCTCCGCGACTCTCGGCGCCGTCAGCGGCGGACCGGACGGTGCGTCCGCAAAGGCACCGATGCGTCGCGCAGCAGGCCGACTGACGATGGCCTGGTAGACCCAACTGCGCCGCCAGCTGACGCACTGAAAGGAGCAATCATGAGACGCGTCGTGATCATGGGCGCCGGCGGGCGCGACTTCCACGATTTCAACACCGTGTTCCGCGAGGACAGCGACATGCACGTCGTCGCGTTCACGGCAGCGCAGATTCCCGGGATCGACGACCGGACGTATCCACCGTCGCTCGCAGGGCCGCTCTACCCGAGAGGCATCCCGATCGTGCCCGAGGACGAACTGGCTGACCTGATCCTGCGCGAGGACGTCGACGAGGTCGTACTGGCGTATTCGGACCTCGCCCACGAGTCCGTCATGCACAAGGCATCGATCGCGCTGGCTGCAGGCGCCGACTTCACGTTGCTCGGCCCGCGCTCGACGATGCTGAACAGCGTCAAGCCGGTGATCGCAGTGACGGCGGTTCGCACGGGTTGCGGCAAGAGCCAGACGAGCCGGGCAGTCGGCCGGATCCTGCGCTCACACGGTCTGTCGGTCGCGCTCATCCGGCACCCGATGCCCTACGGCGACCTGGAGGCGATGCGCGTCCAGCGCTTCGCCTCGCTCGCCGACATCGACGCCGTGAACCCCACTGTCGAGGAACGCGAGGAGTACGAGGCGCCGGTCGAGCTCGGGATGGTCATGTACGCCGGCGTCGACTATGCGCAGATCCTCGAGCAGGCCCAGGCGGAGGCCGACGTGATCATCTGGGACGGCGGCAACAACGACTTCCCGTTCTACGCACCCGACGTCCACATCGTCGTCGTCGATCCCCTGCGAGCGGGCCACGAGCTCACCTACCACCCGGGTGAGGTCAACCTGCGCATGGCCGACGTCGTCGTCGTCAACAAGGTCGACACCGCCGAGCCCGCCGACGTCCTGCGAGTCGTCGCCGACGTCGAGCGCGTGAATCCGACCGCCCGGGTCGTGTACGCCAAGTCGCCGGTGCAGCTGCAGTCCGGGGACGACATCCTCGGCAAGCGGGTGCTCGTCGTCGACGACGGGCCGACCCTCACCCACGGCGGCATGGCCTTCGGCGCCGGCACCGTGGCTGCCCGGAACGCGGGCGCCTCTCTGGTCGATCCACGGCCCTATGCAGTTGGGACGATCAAGGAGACACTCGAGCAGTGGCCCCACCTGATCGACGTGCTGCCCGCAATGGGCTACTCGGGCCGCCAGCTGCGCGACCTGCAGGACACGATCAACGCCGTCGATTGCGATGTCGTCATCACCGGGACGCCGATCGACCTCAGCCGGCTGATCGACTCCCGGCACCCGATCAGGCACGTCACCTACGACCTCGAAGAAGTCGGGAAGCCGACACTGGAGGAGGTGCTCGCGCCGATTCTCGGCACGTTGCACCTCATGACCACCGCATGAGGGAGGAGTAATGGCCACCGGCACACGTACCAGGCACCTGCTCCGGCTCGCCGACCTCCGGGTGGCCGAGCTCGAGCAACTGCTCGAGCTCTCGGCCCGGATGAAGGAGCGCCCGTACGGGTGGTTGCACTCACTCGAGGGCGACATCGTCGTCTCGCTGTTCGACAAGCCGTCGACCAGGACGCGCATCTCCTTCGCGACGGCTGCATCACGCCTCGGGATGGAGGACCAGATCATCCGGCCCGACGAGCTGCAACTGGGTCGGGGTGAGACGATCGCGGACACGGCCCGCACGCTCTCGGGCTACGCTGCCGCGATCACCGTGCGCACATTTGCGCACGCGACCGTCGAGGAACTTGCGGCATCGGCGACGATCCCCGTCGTCAACGCTCTCACCGACGAGCATCACCCCTGCCAGGCTCTGGCCGACCTGCTCACGATCCGGGAGGTCTGCGGCGCGCTCGACGGGATCAAGCTCGCATTCGTCGGCGACGGGAACAACGTCGCCAACTCACTGGTCGAGGCCGCCGGATTGACCGGCCTCGACCTGACGATCGCGGCCCCTCGCGGCTACGAGCCGGCCGTCGCCGGCGACGTGAAAATCGTCCACGATCCGGAGCTCGCCGTCGCCGGCGCTGATGTCGTCTACACCGATGTCTGGACGTCGATGGGTGAGGAGTCCGAGGTCGCCGAGCGTGAACGGGCGTTCGCGCCGTTCCAGGTGACGGAGGAGTTGATGGCGCTCGCCGCTCGGTCGGCAGTCTTCATGCACTGCCTCCCGGCCCACCGAGGGAGTGAGGTGCAAGCCGAGGTGATCGATGGGCCGCGGTCGGTCGTCTGGGCTCAGGCGGCGAACCGCATGCCCACCGAGCAGGCCCTGCTCTATGCGCTGATCACCGGGGACTGGGAGGGATAGCAGGCACGTTCAGTCACCGGTGAGGTCGCGCCGCCGAAACGACCAGATGCTTGCGATCGCGGCTACCGCCGCGATCGCAAGCATCCCGGCGGCGGGACCGGCGCGAAATGCCTGTGCCGGCACGAAAGCGAAGTGCTGAAACGGGCTCAGGTCGAGCAGCAGACGAGGTGCCCCGAGAAGAGCGCCGAGCAGTTGCCAGAGGAAGCTGAGGCTGACCAGCCCGTACGCGACGAGGCTGGTCGCGCGCGGCACGAGCGCAAATGCGAGCGTTGCGAGCGCGAGGAAGAGGAGCGCGATGGGCAGGCAGTTGGCGCCCGCTTCGAGCAGCCGGGGCAGCGCCACATGTGCGGATTCGGCTGCCGCGCCGGCCCATGCACAGAAACCGGCGACGAACGCGAGCAGCGCCGAGCTGCCGGCGGCGAGGAGCATGCGCCCGGCCAGGAAGCGGCGGCGGTCGACCGGGAGCGCGAAGAGCGTCTCGAGGCGCTGTTCGGCCTCGTCGCGGCGAAGCGATGCGATCTGGGAGCAGGCGAACAGGCTGATCACGAGGACGAAGAGCAGGAAGTAGAACCCGAGCGCACCGCGCGGCGTGGTGATCGACTCGACGCCGAGCTTGTGCAGCTGCAGGCGCAGGTTCGCGGGGAGGTTCGCTGCCGTAAAGCTCGTGGAGAGCACGCCGACAACCGCTGCGAAGAGACCCAGCGCGCCCGTCCAGACCACGATGCTGCCGGCTTCCTCGCGCAGGGCGAGCGCCGTGGGAGAGGAGAGGAGCCGTAGGCGAGGCTCCGCGCTGTCTCGCGCCCGTAGGAGGCCGGTGCCGATGTCACGCCGCTTCGCGATCGCCCCGGCGGCGACGAGAAGCGCAACGCCGGTGCATGCGGGCAGCGCAAGGACGACCGGCCGCGCGCCTGCGAACGCGCGAGTCTCCTCGCTCCAGCCCAGGGGCGTCACCCAGCGGATCCAGCCGAGCGACGTCGACAGGTCGCCGACGACTCGCAGCAGGTACGCGAGCACGAGCGACGCCGTCCCGAGCTCGATGGCGATCCGGCGCGTGGGCGCGAGCTGTGACGCGAGTGCGCCGACGCCTGCGAAGACGACGACCGGCGACACGGCCGAGAGCGCGAGGAACGCCGAGCCTCCGCCCGGCAGGCGCGTGAGCACGAAGCTCAGGAACAGCGCGAGCCAGAGGACACCGGTCCCGGCCGCGATCGCGGCCAGGGCTCCGAGGTAGGCGGAGCGGCGGCCGACGGCGGTCGCGAGCACGAGCTCCTGACGGCCGGCATCCTCCTCGGCGCGCAGGGCGCGGACGGCCGCGAGGATCCCGAAGACGCCGGCGAGGATCGCGCCGGCCCCACCGACGCGCCAGGCGGCATAGCCGCCGACGGTCAGCAGATCGTGGGGCGAGCCGTAGAAGAGCTCCACCGCCTTGTTCGCGCCGAAGCTGCGCGCGAACCGCACTCGGTCCACGACCGTGGGATAGCTGCGCCGGTAGCCGACGACGTTTGCGGCACCCATGAAGACGAACAGGGCGGCGAAGCACCCGGTGCGCACGCGCGCGTCGGCGAATGAGCGCCGCGCGATCGCGCTAGTAGCGCCCACCTGGCTCCGACCCGTCGTAGTGGTGCAGGAAGATCTCCTCCAGCGACGGCTCGCGACTCGTCAGCGCCGTCACCGCCCGGCCGGCGAGCGCAGCGAACAGCGCCTGCGGGCTCCCCGTCACCTCGAGCCGCACGGTGTTCCCTGCGACTTCCGCCACCTGGACTCCGGGAACCGCAGCGAGGTCGGGCGGCGCCCCGCCGAACGTGATCTCGACCGTCTGGGACTTCAGATGCCGAAGCTCGGCGAGTGTTCCTTCGTCGACCAGCCGCCCCGCGCGCAGGATGCCGACCCGGTCGCACAGGGCTTCCACCTCGCTGAGGATGTGCGAGGACAGGAACACGGTCTGCCCGCGCTCCTTCGCCTCCAGCACCGTCTGGCGGAACGCCACCTCCATCAGCGGGTCGAGCCCGCTGGTCGGCTCGTCGAGGACCAGCAGGTCGGCCCGCGTCGCAAAGGCGGCCACGAGCTGCACCTTCTGCCGGTTGCCCTTGGAGAGCGCGCGCACCTTCTTGCTCGTCTCGAGCTGAAACCGCTCGACGAGGAGATCGCGATAGGCGCCGTCGGTCGAGCCGTGGAGGCGCTCGAGGAAGGCGAAGGTCTCCGTGCTCGTCAGCGCGGGCCAGAGGTACGGCTCGCCGGCGACGTAGGCGACGTGGCGGTGGGCGGCGACAGGCTCCCGCCACGCGTCGAGGCCGTACAGCGCCGCGCGACCCGCGGTCGGCCGGTGGAGGCCCAGCAGCAGGCGGATGGTCGTCGTCTTCCCGGAGCCGTTCGGCCCCAGGTAGCCGTAGATCTCGCCCTGCGCCACGGCCAGGTCGAGCGCATCGAGCGCGAGCGTGCTTCCGTATCGCTTCGTCAGCCCTTCGGCTCGGATCGCCTGCATCTGCCCGATTCTTGCGAATCAGGCAGTGCCGGGCGGCTTGCGGCCGCGGCGCGTCTCGTCGCGCGGCTTCCACTCGAGACGTTTCTTCGACAGCCCTGCCAGCAGCATCAGCAGCGTCGCAATCACCATTCCGAGTGCGTTCACCGTCGGGATCATGCATTCAGCTTTCCGCCCCCGGCAGGGTGGCGCATCGGGGAAAACCACAGGCCGTCTTGCGGCCGCTTACGGCGTGCGGCGCCGCAGGGTGGCCGCGCCGAGCGCGAGCGCGCCGAGCGTGGCGCCGATCACGACCGCGACGTCGAGCGCGAACATGCCGCCCAGCGGGCCGCCGCGGGTGGCGCGGCTGAGCGCATCGAAGGCGTAGGTGAGCGGGAATGCGTAGGCGACGTACTGCAGTGGCACGGCCATCGCGCTGCGAGGGACGAAGAGACCGCAGAGAAGCAGCTGCGGGAAGACGATCGCGGGCATGAACTGCACCGCCTGGAACTCGGTGCGCGCGAATGCGCTCGCGAACAGTCCGAGAGCCATCCCGAGCAAGGCGTTGCCGACGGCGAGCAGGCCGACGAGCCACGCCCCGTGAGCGGCATCGAGACCGAGCCACGCGAAGCCGACGGTGCAGACGATCGCCGCTTGAACCGCCGCGAGCACGCCGAACGCGATCGCATAGCCCGCGAGCAGAGCTTGTCTCGAGATGGGGAGGGACATCAGCCGCTCGAGCGTCCCCGACGTTCGCTCCCGCAGCATCGCGATCGACGTGATCAAGAACATCAAGATGAACGGGAACAGCCCGCACATCGGCGCGCCGATGTGCTCGAACGTCGCCGGCTGCGAGTCGAACACGTACCGGAGCAGCGTCAGGAGGCCGACCGGCACACCGAGGAGGAGCGCGATCGTCCGCGGGTCGCGGCGAATCTGCAAGAGGACACGCCAAGCGGTCGCCGTCATGCGCTACCCGCCCCGGACGATCGCAAGGAAGGCCCGGCTGAGATCGTTCTCGCCCGTGCGCTCGCGGAGCTCGTCGGGCGTCGTCGCGGTGAGAATCGCGCCGTCGCGCATCAGCAGCAGGTCGTCGCACTCGGCGGCCTCCTCCATCGAGTGGCTCGAGACGAGGAGCGTCGCTCCCTGCTCCGTGAGCGCGCGAAACGACTGCCACAGGTCGGCGCGCAGGATCGGGTCGAGGCCGACCGTCGGCTCGTCCAGCACCAGCACGGTCGGGCGATTCACGAGCGTCGTCGCCAGCGAGACACGGGTTCGCTGCCCGCCCGAGAGCGAGCCGACGATCCGCCCTGCCGAATCCTGGAGCGCGACCTGAGCGAGCACGTCGTCCACGCGGCTCATCGGAGCGCCGGTCACTGCGGCGAAGTAGCGCAGGTTCTCGGACACGGTCAGGTCGGTGTAGACCGAAGGCGCCTGGGTCTGGTAGCCGATCTCGTGCCGCAAAGTCGGGTCTCCGGCGTCGCGACCGAGGACGGTCACGCGGCCATCCGCAACCACCTGGACGCCGACGATCGCCCGCATCAGCGTCGACTTGCCGCAGCCGCTCGGCCCGAGGAGCCCGGTCACGCGGCCGGGCAGCACCTCGAGCGACAGGTCGCCGAGCACGACGCGGCCGCCGCGGACGACCCGGAGGTGCTCGATCTGGATCGTTGCCGGCACAGGCTCGAAGCGTAGGCGCCGCTGCCTGCGCGCGGCGCCCACGCCGAACCGGCTACCGCGTCGCGAGCGTGCGCCGCTCGGCGGCCCTCTCGGAGACGACGATCACCGGGCACGAAGCGAGATGCGGGAGGCGCATGGCGACGCTGCCGGCGACGGCTCCCGCGACGACGCCGAAGCCGCGGGTCCCGCAGACGATGACGTCCGCGTCGTGAGCATCTGCGGCCTTGGCGATCTCCCCGGCCATGTTGTGGCGGGTCGACTCGACGACCAATTCGGCGTCGACGCCGTCCGCTTTCAGGTGCTCGACCTGCGCGACGAGCTTGTCGCGCCGGTCGGTCTCGTCGGCGAGGATCGGCAGTCCGGCGGCGCGCCCACCGAGGAACCGTTCGTCGCAGTGGAACGCGATCAGGCGACCGCCGGGCTGCAAGAGCCGCAGGGCCTCCGCGAGCGCACCGTCTGCGATGGGCGACGCGTCGGTCGCCCAGAGCACGATCTCGTACATGAGAGCCTCCTTCCTCTAGGCCTCGGACTTCGATCATGCGCCGCAATGCGCTCGCGGTAATCGGCAAAGGCCCGGAGCCAACTGCGGGAAAACCCCGGTGCGTCGGGACGAGGGCCGGTGCAGTCTGGAACCGACAAGAGAAGCGAAGGAGAAGAGCAAATGACCGTTCGTGTGGGGATCAATGGATTCGGCAGGGTCGGACGCTGCGCGTTCCGCTCCGCCTACGAAAGCGGCGCAGAGATCGAATGGGCCGCGATCAACGATGTCGCGGACGTCGCGACACTCGCGCATCTGCTGCGCCACGACACGGTGTACGGCCCCTTCCCCGGGGTTGTCGGTGTCGAAGAGGATGCCCTCGTCGTCGACGGGACGCGCATCCCGGTGTTCGCCGAGACCGCTCCGCACGCGATTCCGTGGCGGGACGTCGCAGTGGAGGTCGTGCTCGAGTGCACAGGCAAGTTCCGCACGCGCGACGCTGCAGCCGGGCACATCACTGCGGGTGCCGAGAAGGTCATCCTGTCGGCGCCCGGCAAGGGCGTCGACGCAACGCTCGTCCTGGGCGTCAACTTCGAGACCTACGACCCGCTCGCGCACAGCATCGTGTCGAATGCTTCGTGCACGACCAACTGCCTTGCACCCGTCGCGAAGGTGCTCCACGAAGGTCTCGGGATCAGCCACGGTGTCATGACGACGATCCATGCGTATACGGGAGACCAGCGTCTGGTCGACCTTCCGCACAAGGATCTGCGCCGCGCGCGTGCAGCGGCGGCGAACATCGTTCCGACCTCCACCGGCGCCGCGACCGCGATCGGGCTCGTCATTCCCGAGCTCGCAGGCAAGCTTCAGGGCTTCGCCACCCGCGTGCCGATCCTCACCGGTTCACTCGTCGACCTGACCGTCGACGTCGAGCGTCCCACGACCGTGGACGAGGTCAACTCGCTGTTCGCTCTAGCGGCCGCGACCGACGAGCTGGCCGGGATCCTCCAGTACAGCGACGAGCCACTCGTCTCGTCGGACGTGATCAAGTCGCAGTTCTCGTCGGTCTTCGACTCCGGCCTCACGCTGGTCGCAGGCGGGACTCAGGTCAAGGTCGTCGCTTGGTACGACAACGAGTGGGGCTACTCGACGCGGCTCGCCGAGCTCGCGCAGAAGGTGCTCACACCCGTCGCTCAAGCAGTCTGATCAGGTCCACTTCCCAGAGGCGGCCGCCCTGTGCGGCCGCCTCGCCCCTTTCCGAATCGCCTCGCTTCGGCCCCTGCGGGAATCCCGCGACCCGATCGGGGATCGCGCCGATGCTGGCTCTCCGAGCCGAACCAAGACTCGAAGTAATGAGTGTCACCGTCGAGCCGATGGCCAACCTGCCCGTCGAGGCCGACTGGGACGACCTTCTCGGGAGGTGCGCAACATGACTGCCAAGTTGATCTACGACTTCGATGAATACTGCGAGGGTGGGCGCGAGGTGCTCGGCGGCAAAGGCCTTGGCCTTGCCGAGATGACCGCGCTCGACCTGCCGGTCCCGTTCGGCTTCACCGTCACGACCGAGGCGTGCCGCCATCACCTGGCGCACCCAGGGCCGCTGCCGGCGGAGCTGCGCGTGGAGATCGAGGAGCACCTGGCGGTGCTCGAGGAGCGCAGCGGACAGCGCTTCGGCGACCCGGTGAATCCGCTGCTCGTGTCCGTCCGCTCCGGCGGCCCGGTCTCGATGCCGGGGATGATGGAGACCGTCCTGAACCTCGGCATGAACGATGCCGTGATCAGGCAGGCCGACCCGTCCTCGGTGCACTTCCTGCTCGACGATTACCGCCGCCTGATCCAGATGTACGGTGAGGTCGTCGCGGGAATCGACTCGGCGCTCTTTGCGAAGGAGCTCGAGGCTTTCGAGGCGCGGGATACGACGACCACGCCGCACACGCACGACGACCTCTTCGAGCTGGTCGACACGTTCCGCGGCATCTACGTCCTCGAGACCGGCACGGACTTTCCGCAGGACCCGCGTGAGCAGCTCTTCGCTGCCGTCGCGGCGGTCTTCGACTCCTGGAATGCTCCTCGGGCCCAGGTCTACCGGGCAACGGCCGGCATCTCCGAAGCTGCAGGTACCGCGGCGAATGTCGTCCAGATGGTGTTCGGCAATCGCGACTCGCACTCGGCGACCGGCGTCTGCTTCAGCCGCGATCCGGCAACGGGCCGGCCGGGGCTGTACGGCGAGTTTCTGTCCGAGGCACAGGGCGAGGACATCGTCGCCGGCACGCGCACACCTCTGCCCGTAGCGGAGATGCGAGTAGTGCTGCCCGAAGCGCACGCGCAGCTCGAGACGGCGGTCGCCGAGCTCGAACGGCACTACCGGGACATCCAGGATGTCGAGTTCACGGTCGAGAGTGGCCGCTTCTACCTGCTCCAGACCCGCGGTGCCAAGCGGACCGCGACCGCCGCGCTGCGCGCAGCGGTCGACATGTCGGGCGAAGGCCTTCTGACCCGCGACGAGGCTGTGCAGCGAATCGATGCGGCACAGCTCGAGCAGCTCCTGCATCCGACGATCGACCCTCGGGCCGAGCTCGCCGTCGTCGCAACGGGCCTGTGCGCGTCGCCGGGAGCCGCTTGCGGCCTCGCGGTCTTCGACGCGGATACTGCCGCCGCGCGGAGCGCGGACGGCGAGGCGATCATCCTCGTCAGGCCCGAGACGACCGCGGACGACATCCACGGCCTCCTGCCGGCCCAGGGGATCCTGACCGCCCGAGGCGGGATGACCTCGCACGCAGCTGTCGTGGCACGCGGGCTCGGCAAGCCGTGCGTCGCCGGCTGTGCAGCACTCGACATCGACCTGGACGAGCGCACGGCTCGGATCGGAGCAGCCGTGATCCGCGAGGGTGATCCGTTGACGATCGACGGAAGCACGGGGCGCGTGATCCTCGGTCTCGCGCCGCTCGTCGAGCCGGAGCCGGATGCGAATCTGGCGACGATCCTCGACTGGGCCGACGACGTGCGTCGCCTGCGGGTCTATGCGAACGCCGACACGCCGCTCGACGCCGAGCGTGCACGCAAGCACGGGGCCGAGGGAATCGGTCTCTGCCGGACCGAGCACATGTTCATGGCCGCGGAGCGCCTGCCGATCGTGCGCGAGATGATCCTCGCCTCGACCGTCGAGGAACGCGCGGCGGCGCTCGCGCAGCTGCTGCCGATGCAGCAGTCGGACTTCGAAGGGATCTTCGAGGCGATGGTCGGGCTGCCGGTGACGATTCGCCTGCTCGACCCACCGCTGCACGAGTTCCTTCCCGATCCCGCCGAGGTCGAGGACGTGCGGATTCGCGAGCGGATCGAGTCGCTGCGCGAGGCGAACCCGATGCTCGGCACCCGCGGCTGCCGGCTCGGGATCGAGCGGCCCGAGATCTACGAGATGCAGATCAAGGCGATCGTCAGGGCCGCCCAGGCCGTCGAGCAGCGGACAGGTGTCCTGCCGGTGGTGGAGATCATGCACCCGCTGGTCGCTTTCGCTTCCGAGCTGGAGTGGCTCGTCGAACTGACAGCGCGCACGGTCGCCGAAGAGGGCGGCCTCGAGTACAAGGTCGGCACGATGATCGAGCTGCCTCGCGCCGCCCTGCGGGCGGGCGAGCTGGCCGCGCATGCCGACTTCTTCTCCTTCGGCACGAACGACCTCACGCAGACGACGCTCGGCGTCTCCCGCGACGATGCGCAGGGGAGGTTCCTGACCTTCTACCTCCAGCACGGCCTGCTGGCGCAGGATCCCTTCCAGACGATCGACGTGGAGGGAGTGGGCGAGCTCGTGCGCACTGCCGTCGAGCGCGGCCGAGCCACGCGGCCGTCGATCGAGATCGGGATCTGCGGAGAGCACGGTGGAGACCCCGCATCGATTGCCTTCTGCGAGAGCATCGGGCTCGACTACGTCTCCTGCTCGCCCTTCCGCGTCCCGGTGGCGCGGCTCGCGGCGGCGCAGGCGGTTCTGGCAGCCGGCGCGAGCTACGTGCCGGCCGGAGGCTGAGCGTCCAGGGCTCGCACCTGGTGACGACCGGGAGCGTCTGGGGCGCTCCCGGTCGTCTCCTCACAGCGGGCGGCTTTCCCGCAGGACGTTCAGCAGCCTCCCCGATGACCGTCGGCGGGCCGTCGCCAAGAGTGCGGGCATGACGCTCACCGCGACCGCCCGCGCCATCCCGGGAACACTTCGGCAGGACGTCGAGATCGACGGGGGACACCACATCATCACCGACGAGCCGCAGAAGCTCGGCGGTGAGGGCAGCGGGCCTTCGCCGCACGAGCTGCTGCCGGCTGCGCTCGCCGCCTGCATCTCGACCCAGCTCGTGATGTACGGACGCACGAAAGGCTGGGACCTCGGCGCCGTGTCGGTGGACGTCGAATACGACCATCGCTCCACGCCCAGGCGATTCGCGATCGAAATCGGCATCGGCGCCGACCTGACGCCGGTCCAGCTCGCGCGCCTCGAGGCGGTCGCCGCAGCATGTCCGGTGCGTCGTGCGATCGAGGGCGGTGCCGAGTTCACCGAGCGGATCGGCGTGCAGGCGCGCTCAGCGGCCTGATCCGGGCTCGACCGGGCACATGCGCTGCGGGGCTTGAGGGGACGACTCCGCGCGCCGATAGATGATCTCGATGTCGGGCTCCGGTCGCGCTCCTCGGCCGACAGGTGCCTGTGCGACACTGAGCGCGGCGACGAAAGGGGTGTTCATGATTCGAGCCAAGTGGCGAGTGATGACGCTGGGAGCGATCGCCTGCCTGCCGGTGGCGTTGTTCACGACTCTCAGCGCTGCCGACGGCGCGACCGGACCGGCCCAGATCCGGATCACGGACCTACAAACGACGTATCGCGTGGCCCGCCCCGCGAACGGAGCCGTCGCCGGCGCGGTCGAGACGATCATGCAGCGGCTCTACAACCCGAGCCTCTCGGAGAAGTCGATCGGCCGCAGTGTCATCGCCTGCACGTTCGTCGATACGCGAAACCGGACCTGCGTCGCGACGTATGTGCTGCCGAAGGGGACGCTCGTCGCCACCGGTGCTCTGCAGTCGCGGCTCTTCTACGAGATCCCGATCGTCGGGGGCACGGGCCTCTTCGACAACGCCCGCGGCACCCTCACGGTCACCGCAACGCACCTTCGGCCTCGGCGCGAGGTGCTCCTCTTCCGGCTGGTCGGGTGACGGACGAGCTAGTTGACGACCGTCCACGTGTGCTCGTGGTCGACGACGAAGCGCCGTTGCGTGAGCTGCTCGTGGTCACGCTCGGCGATGCGTTCCGGTGCGAGGAGGTCTCCGACGGGGAGACGGCGCTCGCCCAGCTGCGCGAGTCACCGCCCGACCTCGTGTTCCTCGACGTGATGCTGCCGGGGCTCGGCGGGATCGAAGTCCTGCGCGAGATCCGCGCCGACCCTGCACTGCGCGACGTCGGGGTGGTCGTCGTCTCGGCGTGGCAGGCGCAGGAGAACATCGACGTCGCGCTCGAGAGCGGCGCCGACAGTTTCCTGGCGAAGCCGTTTCGCGTCGAGGATGTGTTGTCGATCGCCGAAGAGCTCGTCGGGCGGCACAAGTGAGGCGCCTGTCGCTCGTCCCGCGAGTCGGCCTCTTCGCCGCGAGCGTCGCAGCTCTGGTCGGCATCCTCTTCGTCGCGGCGCTGTTCGCGATCCTCTCCCTCCGGCAGGCGGAGGCGCGTGAGTCGCGCTCGAAGGACGTCACCGTTGCGACGCTCCAGCTCAGGACGGTCTCCGCCGATCTCGAGTCGGCGCTGCGCGGCTACGTGCTGTCTTCGAATCCGCGCTTCCTGGGCATCCTCACCCAGACGCGGGCGCATGTGCCGGGCGGCGTCGCGCATCTTCTGACCCTCGTTCGGGACGACCCGCCGCAAAGTGAGCGGGCCACGCGCGTCGCCAACGAGCTCCACGACTACCTGACCGACTACGCCGACCCCGTGATCGGCATCATGCGCTACTCACCGTCCACGGCCCGCGGCCGGGCGGCGGGTAGTGAGGCGAAGCGGCGCCTCGGGGAGATCAACGGCAACCTGGACACGCTGCTCGCGGTGGAGAACGAGCGTGCTCAGGAGGCCTCGGCGCACGCGCGAAAGCTCGTCGACACGGCGGTCGGTGTCGGGATCGCGGCGATCATCGTCTCGTCGGCGCTGGTGCTGCTGTTCGGCGCGTGGGTCGCGAGCGGAGTGGCCCGGCCGGTCCGCCGTGTGGCCGAGGCGGCTGCCGATGTTGCGAGCGGCGATCTCACGGTGCGGCTCGAGCCGGGCGGAACGGCGGAGGTGGGAACGCTCGTCACCGCCTTCAACTCGATGACGCGGTCGCTCGAGCTCGGCCGCCACCAGCTGATCCTGCAGAACGAGCAGCTGCGCGAAGGCGAGCGCCACAAACGCGATCTGATCAGCATGGTCTCGCACGAGCTGCGCACGCCGCTCGCCGCCGTGCTCGGCTTCACCGCGTTGCTCCTCGAGCGGGACTTCCCGCCCGACGAGCAACGGCGTTACCTGGAGATCATCGACGCTCAGGCGCGCAGGCTCGCGTCCCTCGCCGGAGACTTCCTCGACGTGGAGCTTCTGGCCGGCGGCGACCTGACGCTCGTGCGGACCCCGTTCGACCTCGTCGAGCTCGTGCGAGAGCAGACGGAGCTGTTCTTCCTGCAGCCCGACAGCCATCGCCTCTCGCTCGACACGCCCGGCGGGCCTCTGATCGTCGACGGTGACCGTGACCGGCTCTCACAAGTCGTCGGCAACCTGCTCTCGAATGCGATCAAGTATTCACCGCCGGAAGGGGAGGTGAGGGTCTCGGCGCGTGCCGAGGGGCGTGACGCGGTCATCTCGGTGTCGGACGACGGCATCGGCATCAGTAGGGAGGACGCGGAGCGCGTCTTCGAGAAGTTCTTCCGCGCTCCGGACGCCGCCGCGACGGTCGGCGGCACGGGGCTCGGGCTCGCGGTCGCCCGCGACATCGTCGCCTCGCATGAAGGCACGCTGAAGGTCGAATCGACGCCCGGCGCCGGCTCGACGTTCGTGGTGCGACTGCCCCTCGGTGTGCAGCAGCCGACGCCGGCGTCCGTCGACGGCTGACCGCCGGTCGCGGCGGGCGTAAGATCGGTTGCGCGACGCGACGAGCCCACTCGAGGAGGTCCCTGATGGAGTTCGATACGGCCCACGTCTGGATCACGACCCGCAAGCTGATGCCGGGTGCGCGCGAGGAGTTCAGCCGGTCGTGGCGACCGAGTGAGTACCCGGCCGGAATGCTCCGCGCGTACGAGTGCTATTCCTCCGACAACACGGAGGTGGTCGGAATCTCGATCTGGGACTCGCCCGAATCCCGTGACCGCTATCGCGTGTCGGACGTCGAGAGCAAGCGGCGCCAGGCGATGGCGCCGTACGTGGTCGAGGAGAGCTCGGGCTTCTACACGGGCCGGGAGCTCAAGATCCCAGACCGCTGATCAGCTGAGGCAAGAGGCGCGAGGACGCTGGCGCAGGCCACGCGCACTGGTGTCTGACACCTTGAAGGTGTCAGACACCCCTTCGAACTAGGTGCGCTCAGGGTGCACTGGCGAACACTGGCCCAGCCGAGCGCGCGTGTCTCAAGCCGAGTAGCTCGCTTCCGGGCCGGGGGTAAACAGTTTCCAGTTCCCCTCGGAGACGACTTCGACCGTACCGTCGGCCACTTTGATAGCGGTTTGATCGTCGATCGCGTACGTCGGGACTGGTATTCCGGAGGCCCACTCTTCTATGTTGGCCAGGGAGGAGTCCTCGAAGCCCTCGCGATCCAGATGTACACGCAACGCAAAATCGACCAGCCCCAGCGCTCTGTCGCTTTCCTTCGCCATATCGCTGCCTGCGGGCACGTACTGAAGGTTGAACTCCGCGTCGCAGTTGTAGGGGGTCATTACGATGCTCCCGGCGCTCACCCCCACGTAGACCGACTCGCTCAGCGACGGCAGGAGGTCTGCCAGTCCTGACTGCCGCATCCAGTAACACAGGTACAGGACATCGCCGCCCCAGACCAGGAGGGCGTCGGTCTCCCTAACCATCGGGACCCAGCTCTCCTGTTGGATGCTAGGCAGCGCGGTGAGTTCCAGAACCCCCAACGACTTCCAACCCACTTCGCACAAAGGACTCGGGGCCTTACCGCAGATCGCCCGCCATGCTCCGGCCGCACCGTCGGGGAAGGGATAGATCGCGGTCGGGATGATGAGGGCGCTGGACTCCGCGACCGGTTTTCCCAGCAGGCCGACGAGGGCGTCGTCGATGCTCGGGTTACTGATGCCAGACGAAGTGAGAAGAAGCTTCATGCGGCCTCCCGGGGTGGTTACTGCAGGCGAGAGCGTTCTAGGCGCTCAGGGACCCGTACCCGGTAGAGACTGGCAGACCACCGAAAACTCATCGGCCCCGCGAGATCCGGGCCCGGTTGCGCCGCATACTTGGCGCTTACCCGGACCACTCCGCTAGTTGTCAGCCCACCAGTCGCGCTGACCATCGACGTCTTCCCGCGGATCCTCGCCGAGGTTGGGCGCACCGATGACGAGGATCTCGAGGCCCTCTGGCCCAGCCTCGTAGCCTCGCCACGAGCCGGGAGGGACGCGCACTGCGTCCCATTCTTTGAGCTCGACGATCTCGTCGTCGACTTTCATCCGCCCGCGCCCGCGCAGGACCACGTACACCTCCTCTTGCTTCATGTGCGTGTGGCCGTACGGAAAGCGATAGCCGGGCGGGACGCGCTGGTAGCTCAGGGCGGATTTCTCGAGCTCGAGCGCCTTGGTCGCCGCGCGGAACTCCAGGTCCGGCGCGCCGTCGAACCTCGGGCCGATGTCCTCCAGATCCTCCTTGATGTTGATGAGCGTGAACGGCACGGCGTAATCCTAATGGCGTCATTCGCGATGAACTCGCCCGGCGAGCTTCGCAAGACAGGTACCTGGTACCTCCGGTACCAGGTACCGATGCTTCCACTATTGATCCGCCTCGCGGGGAAACGACTCCGAAAACGGAAAACCCCGCCGAAGCAGGGTTCCCTCCGAGCAGGGGCGACAGGACTCGAACCTGCAACCCCCGGTTTTGGAGACCGGTGCGCTACCAATTGCGCCACGCCCCTCGGTTCGCGGTCTCGATTGTATCGGCGGCCTCCGCAGTAGCATCCCGGCGTGCCCCTGGCCGTGCTTTTCACGCTGATCACCCTGGCGTTTGCCGGGATCGCGGTCTACAGCGCGACGGCGTCGCAGTGGCCGATTGCCGTGGCTTCGGGGGCTCTCGCGGCCTGGATGGGGTCGCTTGCCTACTCGGCACTAAGGAAAACGCGCTTCTAGCGCGTATTCTCAAGTAGTGGCGGGGGAGGACACACAAACACTTTGGCTGGAATTCCGGAGGACCAACGACAGAGCGATCCGCGACCGGCTGATCCTGACCTATGCGCCGCTCGTCAAGTATGTCGCCGGGCGTCTCGGCTCGGGCCTGCCGGCGCACGTCGATGAGGGCGATCTCGTCTCGTACGGGCTGCTCGGCCTGATCGGGGCGATCGAGCGTTACGACCCCGGCCGCGACATCAAGTTCGAGACCTACGCGATCGCCCGGATCAAGGGCGCGATCATCGACGAGCTGCGCGCCCTCGACTGGGTGCCCCGCTCGGTGCGGTCGCGTGCACGCGAGATCGAGCGCGCGATCGCCGAGCTCGAGGCGAAGCTCGGGACGGCTCCGACCGACGAGGAGATCGCGGCCAAGATCGGCATCACCGTCGCCGAGCTCGAGGATTCGCTGACCGACATCTCGCGTTCTTCGATCGCGGCGCTCGACGAGCTCTGGTCGGTCTCCGGCGAGGGCGACCAGGTCTCGCTGCTGGACACGATCGAAGACACGACCGGCCCGCGGCCCGCAGAGGTCCTCGACGAGGCCGAGATGCGTGAGGCGCTGGCCGACGCGATCGCCCGTCTGCCCGAGCGGGAGAAGCTCGTGGTCACGCTCTATTACTACGAGGAATTGACCCTGCGCGAGATCGGCGAGGTGCTCGGTGTCACGGAGTCGCGTGTCTCCCAGCTTCACACCAAGGCGATCCTGCGACTGAAGTCCCGCCTCGCCGGCGCCGCCGCCCGCGTCTGAATCCATAGGAAACCTGAACCAAGGCCTTAGTCCCGGCTTAGGCCCGCCGGTCAGGCTTGGAGTCATGAACCGCTCCTCCCGCGTCGACACCGCCCGCCGCCGTGTCCAGGTCACCCGTTATGCGATCGGTGTGGTCGCAGCAGGTCTCTTCGCCGGCGGCGTGGCGGTCGCGCGCGCGGCCCACCCGGGAGCGCACGGGCACCACCAGAGCTCAGCGCAGGCGGCGATCCCGAGTGAATCGGATGCGGTCGCAGCTGCGGCCCAGTCGAGCGGGCTTGCGCCGAGCAGCGGCACGGACGATTCCACCGGCTCCGGCAGTTCGATCAGCCCGGCGCCTGCCGCCAGCCCACCCGTCGTCCAGAGCTCCGGGTCATGAACGCGTTCCGGTCGATGGGCTGCGAGGTGGTCTTGCCGCCCGGTCTGCGCTCCGACGGAGTGCGCAGGTTGTTCGACGAGCGTGATCTCAGGTTCAGCCGCTTCCTCGAATCTTCCGAGCTCAATCGTGTCAACGCCCACCCGCGCGGCGTGACGGTCGTCTCGGAGGAGTTGGCGTCGATGCTCTCCCTCGCACTCGATGCCGCTCACGCCACCGGCGGGCTTGTCACCCCCGCCGTCGGTGGCGCACTGCTCGCCGCCGGCTACGACCGCGACTTCTCGCTGCTCTCCCCTGACGGCGGTCCGGTCGAGCCGGCGGCGGTGCCCCCTCCGCCTCGCTGGTCACTCGGCGGGACGATCCTGATCCGCTGGGTGCCGCTCATCCTCGACCTGAACGGCGTCGTCAAGGGCCGGACGGTCGACGATGCGCTGGCGCTGATCGGCGACGGCTGGGTCTCAGCCGGCGGCGACCTCGCGACGACCCGCCCGATCGTGGTCGGCGTGCCGGGCGGTGACGCGGTCACGCTCGATCGCGGCGGGCTGGCGACGAGCAGTGTGGCGACACGCGCGTGGCTCCGAGGCGGCGAGCGCCGCCATCATTTGATCGATCCGCGAACCGGCGCTCCCGCGCGACTCCCGCTGGCGCGACGTCACGGTCGCCGCGCCGACCTGCCTGACGGCCGATATCGCAGCCAAGGCCGCGCTGCTCCTCGACGACGAGGGGCCTGCCTGGCTCGACGACCGCAGACTCGCCGGCCGGTTCGTCGACCTCGACGGAGCGGTGCTGACCAACCGAACCTGGACCAGCAGCGTTCCGCTCGAGGCGGCAGCTTGACCGCCCTCACCTGGTACGTAGCCCGCTCCGCGGGGATCGTCGCGTACCTGCTCATGTCGACCTCGGTCGTGCTCGGGGTGCTGATGTCGGCCCGCGCCAGGTTCACCTGGCCGCGCTTCGCGGTCGAGGAAGTGCACCGCTACCTCGCGATCCTCACCGGCGTCTTCCTCGGCCTGCACGGCGTCGCGCTGCTTCTCGATCGTGTCGTCCCGATCTCGATCGTTCAGCTCGTGATCCCGTTCCAGACGGCCTACCGTCCGCTCGGAGTGGGGCTCGGGGTGACGTCGGCGCTGCTCCTCCTCGCGGTGTCGATCTCGAATCTCGTCCGCAAGCGTCTTCCGTTTCGCGTCTGGCGGAGAATTCACTACGTGACGCTCGCGGTGTGGCTGACCGCGACCGCGCACGGCCTGCTCGCCGGCACCGATCGTCAGGACTTCTGGTTCATCGCGCTTCTCGCCGTGGCCGTGTGCACCGTCGGGCTCGCGTTCCTCGGCCGCTTCGCGAGCACGGTCAGCGTCGGTGTGGTCGCCGGCGTCGCAGCCACCGCGATCGTGGCCGTGCTGGCTCTCGGTTTCGCGCCGCAGCCGAAGGCGCCCCACAAGACGACAGCCGTCGCCTCGCCCGTCGCCGGCACGGTGCCGACGGCGTTCACCGGATCCGTCACCGCGCAGGTGGTGAGCACCGACTCCTCGCCGGTGCTCTCGGTCGTCGGCCATGCGGGGGGCGCCGGGCTGCGAGTGGATCTGCTCGTGAACCAGGGCCAGGTCGAGCAGGCGGCGCTCGCGCTCAACTTCCCGACGGGCGCCTCGTGCCGCGGCACGGTGACGTCCCTGGCCTCGGACGGGCTACTCGGCTCGTGCGGTTCGCACGCCGTTCGCATCGACTGGTCGGTCGCCTCGGATCACACGGTGACGGGACGTCTCGCCCTGGACCCGGCCGGGGCATAGGATTCGCGCGACCCGTTCTACGCGCTCAGGAGGACTCGATGCCCATCGAAGCCGGGAAGATCCGCAACGTTGCCGTCGTCGGACACCGCGGAACGGGCAAGACCTCGCTCGTCGAGGCCCTGCTCTTCCAGGCGGGCAAGACGAACCGGCTCGGAACGATCGAGGCGGGCACGACCGTCTCCGACTGGGACGAGGACGAGCAGAAGCGCCAGATGTCGCTGTCCGCGTCGCTCTGCTCGTGTGAGTGGCAGGACCGGAAGCTGAATTTCATCGACACGCCCGGCGACTCCGGCTTCCAGGCCGACACGGTCGCCTCGCTCCGCGTGGTCGAAGGCGCGCTGGTCGTGGTCTCGGGCGTGATGGGCGTCGAGGTGAACACCACGCGCGTGTGGAACCGCGCAGAGGAGCTCGAGCTGTCCCGGGTCGTGTACGTCAACATGCTCGACCGCGAGCGCGCCGACTTCTATCGGGTGCTGGCCGCGGTGCAGGAGCAGCTCTCGGACCGCTGTATCGCGATCCAGCTGCCGATCGGCGCGGAGCATGAGCTGACCGGGGTCGTCGACCTGCTCCACAACTGCGCCTACCTGGACCCGAACGGTGAGCGCGAGGGCGACCCGGTGCCGATTCCCGACGAGCTCGCCACCACGGTCGAGGAGTACCGCACGAAGCTGCTCGACGCCGTCGTCGAGACCGACGAGGCGCTGATGGAGCGCTACTTGAGCGGGGAGGAGATCCCGGCGGAGGACATCGCCGCAGCCTTGAAGAACGCGGTCACGCGCGACGAGATCTACCCGGTCGCCTGCGGTGTCGCGACGAAGAACCTCGGCGCACACGCGCTACTCGACCTGATCGTCGAGGGGGTGCCGAGCCCGGCCAAGAAGGGCTCGCCGATCGAGACCGACGCGACCGTCGCCGCCTTCGTCTTCAAGACGGTCGCCGACCCGTTTGCCGGCCGCATCTCGATCTTTCGCGTCTACGCGGGCGAGGTGAAGAGCGACACGACGCTCGTCAACCATCGCGACCACTCGAAGGAGCGGCTCGGCTCGCTGATGACGCTCGACGGGAAGGAGCACGAGAAGGCGACCGGCTTCGGCGCGGGCGACATCGGCGCCGTCGCGAAGCTGAAGGAGGTGCAGACGGGCGACGTGCTCGTCGACGCCGAGCACGACCTCGAGCCGCCCGCGCTCGGGTTCCCCGAGCCGGTGATGAGCTTCGCCGTCTCGGCGAAGACGAAGGGCGACGAGGACAAGGTCGCCCAGGCGCTCCGCCGGCTCGGCGAGGAGGACCCGACATTGCGACTGTCGCGCGACCAACAGACGGGCGAGGAGCTGCTCTCGGGGATGAGCCAGGTGCATGTCGAGGTGGCGGTCGAGCGGGCGCGGCGCCGCTTCGGCGTCGAGATGGAGCTGCACCAGCCGCGCGTGCCGTACGTCGAGACGATCAAGGGTGAGGCGCGTGCGCACGGCCGCTACAAGAAGCAGACGGGCGGCCGCGGCCAGTTCGGCGACTGCCACATCGTGCTCGAGCCGCTCGACGACCATGTCGGCTACGAGTTCGTCGACAAGATCGTCGGCGGCGTGATCCCGCAGGGCTTCCGGCCCGCGGTCGACAAGGGCATCCAGGAGGCGCTGCAGCACGGCAACCTCGCCGGAGCTCCCGTGCAGGGCGTGCGCGTGACGCTCGTCGACGGCAGCTACCACAACGTCGATTCCTCCGAGATGGCGTTCAAGATCGCCGGCTCGATGGCCTTCCGCTCGGCCTACGAGCAGGCGCAGCCGGTCTTGCTCGAGCCGATCATGGAGCTCGAGGTGACCGTGCCCGACGAGGCCGTCGGCGCGATCAACGGCGACCTCAACTCCCGGCGCGGGCGCCTGCACGGTATGGAGCCAAAGGGCGGTATGACCACGATCAGCGCCGAGGTGCCGATGGCCGAGGTCCTGACGTACAACCAGGCTCTGACGTCGCTCACGGGTGGCCGTGGCGACTACCACATGCAGTTCCTGCGCTACGAGGAAGTCCCCGCGCACATCGCCCAGAAGCTGATCGAGGCGGCGAAGAAGGACAACGAGGCGGTCCCGGCCTAGGAGCGCACCCCATGCCACCTCGCTACGCTTCGCCCATGACACGCATCACACGGGTCACCGTGGACCGTGCGTGCGCGATCTGTGAGCGCACGTTGCTGATGGGTGAGCGAGCGATTCGGTTCTCGCCGAACGGCGGGGCCGACTATGTCGATGTCTGCCCCCTCTGCGCCGAGACCGCGATGGAGTACGGCTGGGTGCGTGAGGGCGCGCCCACGTCGCCGACCGTCCCGGCCGAGCGGCGACGGCGGGGCAGTTTCCTCTCGGGGATCCTCGGCACCCGGCCGCGTGGCCCCGAGGAGACGATCGCCTCGGAGCCGATCCTGCGCCGTCTCTCGGAGCACGAGTTGTCCATGGTCGAGGCCGCCGACATCTTCAATGCGTCCCAGTACCGGCGCACGGTCGGCGGCATCGGCAAGTCGCTCGGCGAGCCCAAGGTCTCGGTCGTCGTCCTCTCCGGCGTCAATGCCGAGGTGGTCGTGACGGTCGCCTGGGACATCTCCTGGTACCAGTACCGCGTCTCGCTGGACTCGGACAACCCCGTTCGCCTCGAGGAGCGCGGCCACGATCCGAGCGAGCTCGAGGGCCCGATCACGGAGTGGAACTCGCACATGGAAGAGGACGGCCGGATCGTCCCGAATATCGCCCGCCTCTAGACGCCGCCGCCGGACTGCCTACACTGAGCCGGTGATCTACTGCGTGATCCCGAAGGAGCTCGAGGCGGAGCTCTTCGACAAAATGGCCTCGTACTACGAGGACAACCCGAACGTGACGGTGATCATCGACCGCCGCGAAGGCCCGGATCGCCGGGCGGGCAAGGACGCCGGGGAGCACAAGGAGCGCCGGGTGATCCGCGACCGCCGCCGCGCCCGCGTGACGGGGACCTTCCCCGAGACCGCCCTGCCCGACTCCTAGCGGCCGCTACGATCGCCGCATGGCGACCACGACCTTCGAATCGCTGAACCCGTCGACCGGCGAGGTGATCGAGACCTTCCCGCGCTCGACGGCCGGCGACGTCGACCGCGCGGTCGCGGTAGCGCGCGCTGCCTGGGAGGACTGGCGTCTCGTTCCGGCGCCGGAGCGCGGCAACATCCTCTTCCGCTTCGCGCAGCTGCTCGAGCAGCGCAAGCCGGAACTGTCCGACCTGATGACCCGTGAGATGGGGAAGGTGAAGGCGGAGGCGGGGGGAGACGTCCAGGAAGCGATCGACATGAGCTACTACATGGGCGGCGAGGGCCGGCGGCTGTTCGGGCAGACGACGCCCTCCGAGCTCCGCGACAAGTTCATGATGAGCGTTCGCATGCCGGTCGGCGTGGTCGGCGCGATCACCCCCTGGAACTTCCCGATCGCGATCCCGGCGTGGAAGCTCTGCCCGGCGCTCGTCTGCGGCAACACGGTCGTGCTGAAGCCGGCCGAGGACACGCCCCTGCTCGCGCAGCGCTTCGTCGACCTGCTGCACGAGGCGGGGCTGCCGGAGGGCGTCGTCCAGATCGTGCACGGGTTCGGGGAGGAGGCGGGCGACGCGCTCGTCCGTCACCCCGATGTGCCGGTGATCACCTTCACCGGTTCGCGCGAGACCGGCGTGCTCGTGACCAAGAACGCCGCCGACCAGCTCAAGCACGTGCACCTCGAGCTCGGCGGCAAGAACGGGATCATCGTCCTGGAGGACGCCGACGTCGATCTCGCCGTCGACGGGATCCTCTGGTCGGCGTTCGGCACTGCGGGCCAGCGCTGCACCGCCGCGTCACGTGTGATCGTGCATCGCGCCGTCTACCAGGAGCTGCAGAAGAAGCTCGTCGCGGGCGCGGAGAAGATGCGCATCGGTGCCCCTTGGGAGGACGATACGCAGATCGGGCCTGTGATCAACGAGACCGCGGTCGAGAAGATTCATTCGTACACGGAGATCGGCAAGGGCGAGGGCGCCAAGCTGCTGACGGGCGGCGAGCGTGTCGAGGGCCACGGCTTCTACTACCGTCCGACCGTCTTCGCCGACGTCGACGCCGAGATGCGGATCGCGCAGGAAGAGATCTTCGGCCCCACGACGGCGCTGATCCCGGTCGACTCCTTCGAGGAGGCTGTGCGCGCGGTGAACAGCGTCAAGTACGGGCTGTCGTCCTCGATCTTCACGCGCGACGTCAACAAGGCGTTCCGGGCGATGCGCGACCTGCAGACCGGCATCACCTACATCAACGCCGGCACGACGGGCGCCGAGGTGCACCTGCCGTTCGGCGGGATGAAGCAGACCGGCAACGGCCACCGCGAGGCCGGCCAGGCGGCGCTCGACGTGTTCACCGAGTGGAAGTCCGTGTACGTCGACTACAGCGGCAAGCTCCAGCGGGCGCAGATCGACAACGCATGAGTCTGTCGGCCGGCCGACGGCGGCCGCCGGAAAGGTGTCTGACACCGACGGTGTCAGACACCGCGGTCGGGTCGCCGGCAATCTCTGGAGAAGGACTGGCCTCCTGAAGGCGCGCCTCTTCACGGACGGCGGCGCCCGAGGCAACCCAGGGCCGGCGGCCTACGGGTACGTGCTCGAGGCCGAGGATGGGACAGTGCTCGCCGCCGAAGGACGGGCGATCGGTTCCGCGACGAACAACGTCGCCGAGTACAGCGGCCTGATCGCCGGCCTGCGCAAGGCGGCCGAACTGCACGTGCCCGACGTCGAGGTCGTCTCCGACTCCGAGCTGATGGTCAAGCAGATGCGCGGCGAGTACCGGGTGAAGAATGCCGCCCTCCGCGGGCTCTCGGTCGAGGCAGCTTCGCTTGCGCGACAGTTCGCGAACGTCGAGTATCGACACGTGAAGCGCGCGCAGAACGAGCTCGCAGACCGCCTGGTCAACGAGGCACTGGACACCGCGTGAACGTGCAGCATCCGTTCGGTGTCGCTGTGCTCGCCGACGACCACGATGCGGCGTTGGCGACGATCGCCGACGATGTCGTGTTCCGCAGCCCCGCCGTCTACAAGCCCTACGAAGGCAAGGAGACGGTGGCGCAGATCCTCCGTCTCGTCGCCACCGTGTTCGAGAACTTCCGCTACACCAGCGAGTGGCGCGACGGTCGCACGACGATCCTCTTCTTCGAGGCGAACGTGGGCGACCGGGAGCTTCAGGGGATCGACATCCTCGAGGAGAACGAGCACGGCCTGATCGAGCGCTTCACGGTGATGATCCGGCCGCTCTCGGGCCTCCAGGCGGTCGCGGCCACGATGGCTGCCCGCCTGGGCCTGAGCTGAGCACCGGGCGACCCCGGCTATACTGGCGACCGTTCGCGGATGTAGCTCAGTTGGCTAGAGCGTCTGCTTGCCATGCAGAAGGTCGTGGGTTCGAGTCCCATCATCCGCTCTCTCCACCGCCGTCCACCCCCAGTCGGGCGGCGAGCGCCGCCGGGGCGGTCAGTCGATCGTGCGCAGGAACGCCTCCACCCTTTCCAGGAACCGCTCAGGCTCCTCGACGTGCGGCATGTGGCTCGACTCCTCGAAGATCGTCCACTCCGAGCCCGGGATGCGGTCGTGGATCTCCCCGACGATCAGCGGAGTTGCCTCGTCGTAGCGGCCCGAGACGAGCAGGGTCGGTGTCGTGATCTCACCGAGCCGGTCGGTGATGTCCCAGCCGCTCAGCGTTCCGATCACGTGGAACTCGCTCGGTCCGTTCATGGTGTGGTAGACGGTCGGGTTGGCCGCGATCTGCGCGAAGCTTCGCTGGACGCAGTCGGGCATTGGAACGACCCGGCAGACGTGGCGCTCGTAGAACACACCGACGGCCGCCTCGTACTCCGGGTCGTCCGTCGTGCCGGCCTCTTCGTGCCGCGTCAGCGTCTTCTGCACCTCGGGCGGTAGCTCTGCCCGCAGGCGGTTTGCCTCCGAGACCCAGAGCGTCATGCTCGCCGGAGAGTCGGCCACGACCATCCCTTTCAGCCCCGGCGGGTGGTCGAGGGCGTGCTCCAGCGCGAGCATGCCGCCCCACGACTGCCCGACCACCGCGTATCGGTCGGCGATCCCGAGGTGTCGCGTGAGCTCGACCAGCTCGTCCTTGAAGAGTTGAGGCGTCCAGAAAGCAGCCGGCGCCTCGGGCAAGAGCTCACTCTTGCCACAGCCGAGCTGGTCATAGAGGACGCATGCGCGGCCGGACCGGCTCAGGTCGGCGATTGGCTCGCAGTAGTCGTGCGCCGCTCCGGGGCCACCGTGGCAGATCACGACCGGTGTCATTGCCGCTTCCGGGTCGAGCTCGCCGACGAGGCGGTACCAGGTCTGGTGGCCGCCCCAATCCATCGTCCCTTCGCCCTCGGTCATCTCAGCTCCTTTCGATCGTCGGGTCGCCGCTGCCGAGCGGATGGTGACAGGCAGCCAGGTGCTCGTTGCCGTACCTGGCGAGCACGGGTCGCTCGGTGCGGCAGATGTCGGTCGCGTAGCGGCAGCGTGGATGGAACCGGCAGCCGCTCGGTGGATCGATCGGGCTCGGTACCTCGCCCTCGAGCACGATGCGCGCGCGAGGCGTCCGGCCGTTCGAGTCGTTGGTGTCGATCTCTGGGATCGCGGACAGGAGCGCCTCGGAGTACGGGTGGATCGGGCGCTCGAACAGCTGGTCGACCGGCGCCGATTCGACGACCACGCCGAGGTACATCACGGCGATCCGATCGGACACGTGGCGAACGACGCCGAGATCGTGCGCGATGAACACGTACGTGAGGTGGAACTCGTCCTGCAGGTCGTCGAGCAGGTTCACCACCTGTGCCTGGATCGAGACGTCGAGCGCCGAGACCGGTTCGTCGGCGACGATCAGCCGCGGGTTCAGTGCGAGCGCGCGGGCGACACCGATGCGCTGGCGCTGGCCGCCCGAGAACTCGTGCGGATAGCGGTTGATGTGGTCGGCCGACAGGCCGACGACCTTGAGCAGTTCCTGCACTCGCCCGCGCACCTCGCCGCGCGAGCCCTCGTGGTGGATCTGGAACGGGTCGCCCACGATCTGGCCCACGCGCTTGCGCGGATTGAGCGATGCGTACGGGTCCTGGAAGATCATCTGCATCTCGCGGCGGAACGGTCGCAGTTCGCGCCGTGAGAGCGAGGTGATGTCGGTGCCGTCGAAGCGGATGGTGCCGCTGGTTGGCTCGTGCAGTCGCACCAGGAGCCGGCCGAGGGTCGACTTCCCGCAGCCCGACTCTCCGACGATGCCGAGAGTCTCGCCGCGCCGGACCTCGAGCGAGACGCCGTCGACCGCGTGGACGTACTCGCGGGACTGGCGGCGGACGGAGGTCGAGCGGACCGGGAAGTGCTTGACGAGGTCGACGGCTTCGAGGAGCACGGGGGTGGAGCCGGCTTCCGTCAAGCGCTTTCCCGTTCTGGCTCGCCGGCGAGCGACGCGGCGCGCAAGGCAGGCCGCAGCGCAGGGTCGAGATGGCACGCGTCCCAATGGCCCGGGCCGACTCGCTCGAGCAGCTCCGGTCGCGTCGTGCAGAGCTCGAACCGGTGTGGGCAGCGGGGCGCGAACTGACAACCGTCCCCGGGAGCCAGGAGCGAGGGCGGCGCGCCGGGAATCGCAGCAAGCCGACGGACGCGCGGCCGGTCGACGCGCGGGATCGAGCCGAGCAGTCCCCAGGTGTAGGGATGCTGCGTGTCGCGGAAGATCGCCGACTTGGGGCCTTCCTCGACCACCCGGCCCGCGTACATCACGACGATCCGCTCGGCCAGGTCGGCGACGACGCCCATGTCGTGCGTGATGATGAGGATCGAGGAGCCAAACTCGCTCTTGAGGCGTTTCATCAGGTCGAGGATCTGCGCCTGGATCGTGACGTCGAGGGCGGTCGTCGGCTCGTCTGCGATCAGGAGCGAGGGGCTGCACGAGAGCGCCATCGCGATCATCACGCGCTGGCGCATCCCACCCGAGAACTGGTGGGGGTAGTCGCCCGCGCGGCGCTCGGGGTTCGGGATCCCGACCGCGCCCAGGAGCTCGACGGCGCGCCGGTTCGCCTGCCGCCTGGTCATCTCCTCGTGCGCGCGGAGCTGCTCCGCGATCTGCCAGCCGACGCTGTAGACGGGGGTCAGCGCGGTCATCGGGTCCTGGAAGATCATCGCGATCTCGCCGCCGCGGATCGCCCGCATCTCGCTCGAGGAGAGCTTCATCAGGTCCTGTCCGCGGAGGAGCACCTCTCCCTCGATCGTCGCATTGGGGTCCCGGATCAGGCGCATCACTGCCAGCACCGACACGGTCTTGCCCGAGCCGGACTCGCCCACGATGCCGACCACCTCGCCGGCGGCGACTGTCAGCGAGAGCCCGTCGACGGCCTGCAGGACGCCTTCCTCCGTCCGGAACGAGACCCGCAGGTCGCGAACCTCGAGCAGCGGGACGGACGTGCTCTCAGGCACGGCGCACCCGCGGGTCGAGCCCGGCGTAGAACAGATCGACGACCGCGTTCGCGACGACGACGAAGAACGCCGCGTACATCACCGTCGCCATGATCACCGGCAGGTCGAAGTTCTGGAGCGACTGGTAGGTCAGCCAGCCGATCCCGTGCAGGCCGAACACGACCTCCGTGAGGAGCGCCGCGCCGCCGACGAGCGCGCCGAAATCGAGCCCGAAGAGGCTGACGTAGGCGAGCATCGAGGTGCGCAGCGAGTGCCGGATCAGGACGCGGCTTCCGGTCAGGCCCTTGGCGTGCGCAGTGCGGACGTAGTCCTGGCTCTGCGACTCGATCAGGCTGGAGCGGAGCACGCGCGCGTAGATCCCGATGTAGAGGATCGAGAGCGTGATCCAGGGTAGGAGCAGCGCCTTGAACCAGCCGACTGGCGAGACCGTGAACGGGATGTAGCCGAGCGGCGGCACCCACGAGAAGAGGAGCGTGTCGTGGAAGCGGCTCTGGCTGACGAGGTTGACCATCTCGCCGAGCCAGAAGACCGGCATCGAGATCCCGATCAGCCCGATGACCATCACTCCCGCGTCGACCGGGGTGCCGCGGAACACCGCCGCCACGAGCCCCATCCCGACGCTGAAGAGGATCCAGATCACCGACGCGCCGAGCACGAGCGAGAGCGTCACCGGGATCGCCTCGGTGACCTGCGGCCACACCGTCGCGCCGCGGTTCACGTACGAGGTGAGGTCACGGGTGATGAAGAGCTTCTTCATCAGGATCACGTACTGGACCGGCTTCGGCCTGTCGAGCCCGAAGTCGTGGCGCACCTGTCTGAGCGTCTGCTGGTCGGCCTCCCGTCCGGCGATGCGTGCGGCCGGGTCGACGCCCGGGGTGGCGAAGAAGATCAGGAACACGAGCACGCTGATCGCGAACAGGACGAAGATCATCGACGCGGTCCTGAAGAGGATGAAGCGGGCCATCAGGCGGGGCCTCGGTGCTTGGCGCGCGGGTCGAGCGCGTCGCGGATGCCGTCGCCGAACACGTTCAGCGCGAGCACGGTGAGCACGATCGCGATCCCGGGCGCGAGCGCGACCACGGGCCTGGTGTAGAGCAGGCCCTGCCCGTCGTTGATGATCGTCCCCCAGCTCGCGTCGGGCGGTTGGACGCCGATCGAGAGGAAGGAGAGCGCCGCCTCGGTGAGCATCGCGAGGGCGATCATGATCGGGATGAACACGATCACCGTGGTCATCACGTTGCGCAGAATCTCGTTCCAGAGGAGCCGCCAGTTGGAGGCGCCGAGCCCCTCGGCGGCCTCGACGAACTCCCGCTGGCGCAGGGAGAGGACCTCGCCGCGGATCGGTCGCGCAACGTACGGGATGTAGACGAGCCCGATGATCAGGATCGGCAGCGCGACGCTCCCCGCCTGGATGCTCACCGGGCCGAGCGAGAGGCCGCCCGAGGTGAGGAGCACTGTCGAGAGGCAGATCGCGAGCAGGTAGACCGGGAACGCCCAGACGACGTCGAGGCCGCGCGCGAGGACGCCGTCGGTGAGCCCGCCGAAGAAGCCCGCGATGATCGCGATCACGGTTGCGAACAGGCAGGTCAGGAGCGCGGCCGCGATCCCGATCATCAACGAGTTGCGGCCTCCGTAGAGAAGCCTGGCCGCCACGTCGCGTCCCTGGGAGTCGGCGCCGAGGAAGTAGTGGGCCGGATCCCAGGTCGGGCCGATCGGGGTCTCGCCGAGCCCGAGGCCGCCGGAGGTCTGCTGCATCACCGGCACCCTCTTCCCGTTCATGATCGTCGTGCCGTTGAGGTTCGACGTGAATGGATCGGTGTGGGCGATGTCGTGCGCGTAGATGGGTGCCGCGAGACAGACGAGCACGATCAGCACGAAGACGCCGAGTGCGACCAGTGCGATCTTGTTGCGCAGGAGCCGGCGCCATGCGAGCGTCCACGGGCCGGCGCCGGGCGAGGCATGCGCGGCCGGCTCAGCGGGCGGCACCCCCCCGACGGCGGGCTCGGTCACAGGGCGCTGATCGGGCGGGGGCCGGGCGCGTGCCCGGCCCCCGCCTGGTTCCCTACTTGACCCACGACTGGTCGACCAGCCAGTAGAACTGCTTGCTGAAGGTGAAGTTGCCGACCCGCTTCGAGACGAAGTCGAGGTGCTTCGGCGTGAACAGCGTGGCCATCGGGGCCTGGTCGGTCACCTTCTTGTCGATCTTCGCCCACTGGACGTCCGCGGCCGACTCGTTCAGGACCGCGGTGTTGAGGGCCTTGTGCATCTGGTCGTTGATCGGCTTGTCGCACCAGCCCGAGAAGTTGATGCTCGAGTCGCTGCCCGGGTGGAAGACTCGCAGCCGAACAGGATGTAGAGGAAGTCCGAGGCAGCGGGATAGTCCTGGTACCACTGCTGGACCTGGATCTGCACGTGATTCTTCGTGTTCTGCCCGTAGGTGAAGAAGATGTTCCCGGAGATCGGCTTGACGGTCGCCTTGTAGCCGATCGAGTTGAGCACGCTCTGGAGGTACACCCCCATCGCCTTGTTCACCTCGTCGTCGCGAGCTCACGACCGCGACCTTCTGCCCGGCTGTGCCAGAGGCCTTGACGAGCGCCTTCGCCTTCGCGAGGTCGGGCGCGGACCACGTCGTGCCCGGGTTCTTGGTGTACGGGCAGTAGGGCTTGTAGCCCGGGAAGGCGGGCGGCAGCACCTGGCACGACGGCGACGCGAGCTTCGGACCGCCGAAGATCTTGATGGCGGCGTTGCGGTCGATCGCGTAGTTCACCGCCTGGCGAGCCTTCAGGTTGTTGAACGGCGGGATGTTGACGTTCATCGGTGCGTACCAGAACGCCGTCAACGGGCTGACGTGCACCTGGCTCGCGTACTTCGAGCCCATCTCGCCGAGGCGGTCGGCGGGCGCGTTCTCGTACGACCAGTCCGCCTGTCCGTTCTCGACCGCGGTGATCTGCGACTCCGCCGTCAGGCCGTAGGACTGGATGATCTCGTCCGGATAGCCCGCAGGCTGCGCAGCCTGCGACCACTGCTTGAAGTACGGGTTCCGCTTCATCACGAGTTGCTTGTTCGGGTTGTAGGATGCGAAGTAGTACGCGCCCGTGCCCGGGAGCGGCTTGGTGCCGACGTCCTTGGGTGGGCTGTCCGCAGGGACGATGCTCGCGAAGGGCACGGCGAGCTTGTACTTGAATTCCGAGTCGGGCTTGACGAGGTTGATCGTGATCGTGTTCGCCGCGTCGTTCGCGACCACGCCGCCCTTGAGCGTGCAGGTCGCCGGCGTCTTGTTGCAAGCGGTCGCGCCGACGATGCCGGCGTAGAACGAGCCCGCGTTCGGGCCCTTCACCCTGTAGATCCGCTGGAACGAGGCGACCACGTCCTTGGGAGTCACCGCCTTGCCGTTGGAGAACTTGATCCCCTTGCGCAGGTGGAATACCCACTTCTTGCCGCCGTTCGTCGGCGTCGGCAGGTTCGAGGCGAGGTCCGGCACGACGTTGAAGGCGGCGTTTCCGCCGGCCTTCTGGAAGGCGACGAGCCCGTCGTAAGTGGCCTGGAAGAGTTGCCAGTACTCGAGGGTGTAGTTGACCTGTGGATCGATCGTGCCGGCGGCCGCCTTCGCCAGGAGCTTGAGCGTGCCGCCGCGGTGGTCCTGCAGAGCGGCGGTGCGGTTTGCCTGATGCGGGGTGGAGCGGAAGCTGTAGCCGGTTGTAGCGGCCAACAGCGCGATCAGGCACAACGCGAGGACTATCGTCGTCGTCCGTTTCACAGTCTTCTCCTTAGTTGCGACGGTCGCCTCTTAGAGGTGGTCGGATGGCTCCCGCTGCGTGCGGGATGCGTCGGGGGACACGGCCCACGCCCACGTTCTCGACCCGCGGCGGGGTCGCGAGTATAACCCTGCATCCTGCGTTCTTAAAGCGTGCGTGAACCACCTGGTCGGCGGCGGAATGCACGTCAGAGCCACAGACGTCAGCGACTTCGCTAGTGGACGACCAGCACCTTGAGGCCGATGAGCACGACACCGAGGGCCAGGTTGGCGAGCACCGCCAGGATCCCCCGGAGGGGTCCGAGGCGCTCGACGCGTGCAAAGACGATGCCCGTGACGCCGAGCACCGCAAGTCCGAGTCCGAACGAGAGCCAGATTGCGAAGTGCTCGCTGAGCAGGCCGATGCTGCCGAGGACGAGTGCCGCTTCGGGTGGAACGCCGGCTGCGAGGATCGACGCCTCGCGTCGCGCGATTTGGCGGAGCTCGGCCAGCGAGAGGTGCGTGTCGTGGCCGACGCTGAACGCAAGGGCATGCGCGTAGACGTGGGCAAGCCAGAACACAACGGTGGTGACAGCGACAAGCAGTGCGACATGCCCGAGCCCGTGCGGAAATGCCTTCGCCCCGGTGACGATGACCGAGAGCACGACGATTGTCCCGTACACAAATCCGGACAGCCGTTCGCCGAGTTCCTTGCGGTCGGCGAGCTTCATCCGTGCTGCTGACGGTGAACCACCGGTCAGGGCCTTCGACTGCGTTCATGGGGGCAGTATCGGGATTCAGGAGCGAACGAGGCCTACCGATCGCCACAGAACCCTTACCTCATCTCAACCCCGCTGGTCGCTACGTTGGACGTGGACGCGACATCGAGAGGAGGCCCTGTGTCAGGGGAAAGGCAAGAAGCACGTGAGCAGCACATGCTGCTGCTGGTTGAGACAGCGCAGCGGGCCGGACAGTCGGAGCGCGAAATCAGCGAACTCGTCAACGACGCCGTTGAGGTGGACGCCGAGGGAGAACGCGCAGCTTAGTTGGCTCTCGGTCGGCGCCCGGTCTTGACAGATCGACATTCATCAATATATTGATGAATGTCGATACGGACTGGAGGCGCGATTGTGGCAGGCTCGCATGAAAGGGCTCTCGCCCACGGCGGAAGGTTCGCGTGACCGCCACGCTCGAGCCTGTGGCGTGTTGCGCGCCGCTCGGCGCGCCGACGCTGAACGAGGAGGAGGCGCACGGGACGGCGGAACTGTTCAAGGCGCTCGGCGATCCGGCTCGCGTGCGGATCGTCAATCTCATTGCGATTGCAGGTGCGCGCTGTCTGCGCTTGCGACTTCAACGACGTGCTCGGGCTTGCCCAACCGACGGTCTCGCATCATCTGAAGAGGCTGACGGAAGCCGGCCTGCTCTAGCGTGAGCAACGTGGCAAGTGGGCCTATTTCTCGCTGAGGCGCGATGCTGTCGAGAAGCTCGCGGCCGTCGCTGATCTGAACGGAGTGTGCTGCTGATGACCGCTACTGCTGACGAGCTACGTGATGAGGTGCGTCGACGCTATGCCGAGTCTGCCCGCGCGGTGACCGAGGGCTCCGTCGGCTGCGGGTGTGGGAGCGGCTCGTGTTGTGTGGACGGGGAGAGTGATGCGTCGACGTTCGGCAAGGCACTCTACGACGCCGAGCAGCGCGACGCGCTTCCCGACTCGGCTGTGCTCGCATCACTCGGCTGTGGCAACCCGACCGCGGTCGCCGATCTGCACCGAGGCGAGGTCGTCCTCGACCTTGGTTCCGGCGGCGGAATCGACGTGATCTTGTCCGCGAAGAGGGTCGGCCCGACCGGCACCGCCTACGGGCTCGACATGACGGACGAGATGCTCGGCTCGCACAGCGCAACGCGGCCGACGCCGGCGTTACCAACGTGCATTTCCTGAAGGGGATCATCGAAGAGATTCCACTGCCTGCGAACTCCGTCGACGTGGTGATCTCGAACTGCGTGATCAATCTGTCGACCGACAAAGCCGCCGTGCTGACCGAGGTCGCGCGGGTGCTGAAGCCGGGCGGAAGGGTTGGTGTGTCCGACATCGTCGCCGAGGACCACCTCACACCCGAGGAGCGCGCCGAGCGCGGCTCCTATGCCGGCTGTATCGCCGGTGCGCTGTCGAAGAGCGAGTATGTGGCCGGTCTCGAAGCGGCCGGGCTCGAGGACGTCTCGGTCGAGTTCACCCACCAGGTCGCAGACGGCATGCACGGCGCGATCGTCAAGGCGCGCAAGACGGAGACGCTGGGGGCGAAGGGTCTGCCCGTGATCCAGCCTGGACCGAAAACGGGCTGCTGCTGAGCCTGATCGAACTCGCTCAGGCGAGCAGTTCGCCGAGCTTCCGGAGTTGATCGGGGACAAACACGGAAGTAGGCCCAGCTGCCGCGTTGGTCGCGCTCGACGAGCCCTGCTTCGAGCAGTACTTTCAAGTGGTGGCTGACGGTCGGCTGGGTGAGCCCGAGCGGCTCGGTCAGGTGGCAGACGCAGGCTTCGCCGGTCGGTTGGGCCTGGATCAGGCTGAGCAGTCGGAGCCGCGCTGGGTCGGCGATCACCTTCAACGCCTGCGCGAGCCCGGCTGCCTCGTCGGTGTCGAGCGCTCCGGCAAGGAGTGGTGGACAGCCCCCTGTGAGTGTCGCGATCGGCTTCACGACGCGATATTGACAGAGATCGATCTCCTTGTCACACTCCTGGACATAGTTCGTCGTCGATACCAGGGGAGTCTTGGATGAGCCAGGCACTTGATCCGGTCACGCAACGTCACGTTCGGCAGGCCGCAGACCAGTTGAAGGCCGAGTTCGCTGGGGTTTTCTCGGTCGAGACGATCGAGCGCTACATCGGCGACTCGTTGGACTTGCTCGGCGGCTCCGGATCAACGTCTTCGTGCCCGTGCTCGCGCACCGCTTCGCGCGCGAGCGGCGAAGGCACTCGCCCAGGCGCAACATCTGATCGCCATCGAGCAGCCCGAAGTGCTGTTCGTCTGCGTCCACAACGCCGGTCGCAGCCAGATGGCCGCCGGCCTGGTGAAGCTCCGCTCGCAGGGTCGGATCCACGTCCGCTCGGCCGGAAGCGCACCGGGAACGAGATCAACCCCGCTGTGATCGAGGCGATGGAAGAGGTTGGCGTGGACATGGGGGAGGAGTTCCCGAAGCCGCTGACCGACGAGTTGTCCAGGCCGCCGATGTGGTGATAACGATGGGCTGCGGCGATGCCTGCCCGATCTATCCCGGCAAGAAGTACGAGGACTGGGAGCTCGACGACCCTGAGGGGCAGGACCTCGAGGCGGTGCGCACGATCCGGGAGGAAATCGACGAGCGCGTCCAGCGGCTGATCGCCGAGCTCCTTCCGTCCGAGTGAACCGCTTCTATCTGCGAGCGCTGGTCGCCGAGGCGATCGGGACGTTCGCGCTGGTCTTCGCCGGCTGCGGGGCGATCATGGTCGACGCAAAGACGCACCAGCTCGGACACGTCGGGGTCGCCTTCAGCTTCGGCCTGTGATCATGGTGATGATCTACGCCGTCGGGCACATCTCCGGCGCCCACTTCAACGGTGCAGTCACCTTCGCGTTCGCGCTGACGCGGCACTTCCCTTGGCCACGTGCGGCCCGCTACTGGACGGCGCAACTGGCCGGAGCACTCGCAGCGGCGCTCATCCTGCGCGGGTCACTCGGCAACATTGCCCACGTCGGTGCCACGGTGCCTTCCGGCTCGCAGGCGCAGTCGTTTCTTTGGGAGCTCGTGATGAGCGCCTTCCTGATGTTCGTGATCCTCGCCGTCGCCACAGACACCCGCGCTGTGGGTGAAGCTGCCGCGATCGCGATCGGCGGCACGATCGGACTCGACGCAATGTTCGGCGGCCCGATCAGCGGCGCCTCGATGAACCCATCCGGTCGATCGCCCCGGCGATCGTCTCCGGCGACCTACACGCCCTCTGGCTCTACATCCTCGCGCCCATCCTCGGCGCTGCAGTGGGCGGATTCGCCTACCAGTTCGTCCGCGGCGAACACCCTGGCCCCCGTAGGGGCTAGCAGTTCAGCATTCCCCGTAAAATGCACCAACCGCGGCCGGCACCTTTGACCCGGCCCGGTAGTCATCGCGGCGCGAGTGTGTTCTGATCACGGCTGCCACGGCCGTCGACCTCTCCCCCCGCCGTGGCTTGGGCGGATGGGGTTCGCGCGACGACGTGTCTAGACACCCGCAGCGGACCCGATCCGTCGAGCCTGCGAATCGCGTCACAGGTCACCTTTCTCCGCGGATCTTCGGATCGGGTTTGCGTGTGATCCACCATGGTCTCGACTCGTTGGCCGCTGTACGGTCAGATCCATGTGGGATGTACTGACTTGGCACAACGGGACGTTGAGCGTCGCATGGTGGGTCGTGCTCGTGCTCGTCTTCCTCATGCTCGTCGCCGCCGGAAGCCACGCCGCCAAGCGGTAGCGACTCCTGGAATGACTCGAGAAATCAGGTCGTTCGAAGGATCGGTACCTGGTACCTGAGATACCAGGTACCTGACCTGAACGTTCGTTCCTCAGGCCTATCGTTCTGAAGCTTCTAGCGGTGAACGTGCACCCAGGGCATCCACGCCGCAGGCGGCGGAACCATGAAGCCGAGGTGCGTTCCATTCGGGACGACCAGTCGCCACCGTCCCGGCCGGGGGAAGCCTGACGACGGCGCGCCAGTTCAGCGGCCCGACGCGCCTGAGCTTGATCTCGAAGCCGTCGTGCGGGATGTTCGCGTGGCTCAGAGACGAGTCGCCGGTGACGGTGCCGACGACGTCGTACCAGTCCTGTTTGGGTGCGACCGCGATCAGCCGGAGCCAGTCGTTGCCGGGGACGACCCAGCCCGTGCGAACGTAGACGGTGAACGGCTGCCCGACACGCGGTGTCGAGTCTCCAAGTCCGACCGAGAGACGTCCCTTGGCCAGCGCCGCTGGAGCAGCGATTGCGGCAACAGACAACACGATGACGAGCGACCTCATGTGACTTCGTACGTCGGGTGAGACGCGGGAGGTCCGTGCACCTTGTCGATCAAGTAGAGGTCGGGCACGAGAGTAGGCTCCAAAGCCTCGTGAGCAGATCGAGAAAGGCACTGATTCTGGTTGCAGGCTCGCTCTGCTCACGGCCGGTGCCGGCACTGCGGCGGTGCTTACGCGCACGATCACGTTGCATGCGGGTCATTGCATCACGCTGCCAAGACCTAGTGTGTGCCGCGAAGCAGAAAACGATCACGAACGGGTCAACGTGCCCGGGCCGACCGTCACCGCCACCGCGACGGTCACCGCGCCTCCGCCGCCTCCAGCCGTGGCATTCAAGGACGTACCTACCGCGTCGAGTCGACATCGCGCCCGGCACCTATCAGGAGGTCACCGTGACCGGTGACTGCTACTGGGCACGCTTCAGCGGCTTTTCGGGCGAATTCGGCGACATCATCGCGAACTCGTTCAACGGGCAGTCGATCGTCACGATCGCCGCCACGGATGCCGGGTTCTCTTCCCAGAACTGCGGCAACTGGACAAAAGTCGGCTGACTGCACCGCGCGTGTGCTCGGGGACCTCGAGCGGCCCAGGATTCGTACTCCAGCTGATGCAGGGGGTCGAGGTCCGATGCTGAGCCGTCCAGCGTGCGCGCAGTCGCGATAGGTGCCGTCGGAGTACTGGCTGCGGGGGTTGTCCTCTCGGCTGCCGCGGCGAGCGCAGCAGATGGCTGGAACGGACTGACGCAGGCCGCTGCAGCTCCGAAACTGGAGCACGAGGCCCGCTGTCCCGTCAGCCGCGTGGACACGCGCGTGGCGTGGAGGCGGGTCAACATCTTCGGAGGCTCCGGCATCGGCCGCGGCCCCGTCTATCCGGGCCTCGGCTCTCGGAACGGCCTGCTGTCTGCCACTCGAGACGAGCAATACGGCGGGCCGTGGTTCGGTGAAAAGGTGTTCTGGTACGTGCTGCCGAGCTATCGATGGCCGGTGCTGATCTGCGGGCGTCGCCTCGACGGCTCGCAGATGATCGGCTTCAACGGCATGAAGCAGCCGAATCGAGAGCTGCGGATCTCGCCGCTCGAGACCGTCGGTTGGAGCGGACAGCCGAGGGGCAGCCGAGGCATCCCGTCCGGTGTTCGGGTTCTCACTGCGGGCTGCTACGGCTTCCAGATCGACGGGACGAACTTCAGCCGGATCGTCGTCGCAGGGTCGACGTCGCGCGCTAGCCGACCCGCACCGCCTTGTCAAGTCACAGCCGCCTAGCTCGATCCGAAGCACGTCGGCCCGGCAAGGTCGCACGTAGGATCGCGCTCTTGAGCACCGGAGCCTCGCAACTGCTGCCGGAATCCTGCTGCTCTATGCAGGCCTCTCGCGCACGCATCGGCCGAACGTGGGTGTCCGCGCCGATCTTCTTCCTCTCCGCCGGTTTGCTCGCCGGCAGCGAGGGGCGGGGTGATCGATTTCGGGCCGTCGAGCGAGCAGGTTCGCGTCCTCGCCGAGCTGATGCTGACGTTGGTGCTCTTCGCCGACGCGTCCGGATCGATGTGCCGGCCCTGCGACGCGAGTACCGGCTGCCGCCGCGGCTGCTCGGGATCGGCCTGCCGTTGACGATCCGGCGGGCGGGGATCGGGGCCGGACTGTTCGGGTCGTTCAGCGTCGTGGAGGTGCTGATCCTGGCTGTATCCTGGCGCCGACGGATGCGGCGCTGGGACAGGCCGTCGTCGACCGATCCGCGTCTTCCCTCTCGCATCCGGCAGGGACTCAACGTCGAGTCGGGGTGAACGACGGCATCTGCGTTCCGCTGTTGTTGATCGCGCTGCGATCGCCGAGGCCGAGACGGGGCTCGGAGACGAACCACGGCGCGATCGTGCTGGTGGTTGACGCGATCGGGTACGGGCTTGCTCTTCGGGGTGATCGCCGGCGTCGTCGGCGGCCTCGTGGTGCGATGCGGGCAACATCGACCTGACTGGAATTCCGGCTGGAGGCAGATCCTGCCGGTCGCGACCGCCGGGCTCGCCTATGGTCTTGCCACGCCGCTCGGCGGCAGCGGCTTCATCGCGGCCTTCGTCGCAGGATTCGCGTACGGAACGTTCCACCGCGACACCGAAGGAGAGACGACCTACCTCCTCGACCAACTCGGCGGGCTGGCGAACAGCGTCACCTTCCTCGTCTTCGGTGCGGCGATTGCCGGGACCGTGCTTGGCGGATCTCGACCTGGCGCACCGCGCCTCTACGGCGTGCTCAGTCTCACCGCGGTGCGCATGCTGCCCGTCGCCGATCTCACTCGTCGGCACTCATGCAGGCTTAGAACTGTCGCATTCGTCGGCTGGCTGGTCCACGCGGAACTGGCCTCGATCGTCTTCACCGTGATCGCGCTCGAGCACGGCCGCTCCCGCACGCCTCGGAGATCACCGTCGCGGTCGTCTTTACGATCGTTCTCTCCGTCTATGCACTGGGCTCTCCGCCCCCTAACCGACGCTACCCCGCTGGTACCGGGCCCACACCGAGGATCGCCTGCCCTCGCATGGAGAGCGTGCACGCGCCGCCTCAACGCTGGCGCCGCACCGAGGTCGTGCCCGTCTTCCAGGCAGCGCCGGAGCCAGCGGCGTAGACGCTGTCGAGGTGCCCCGCATCCCCTGCTGGCGGGATGCCTAGTCGCTCGAACACACCGACGATCCAGCGTGCGCCGGTGCCTCGGTCACCACTGAGCCTGATCGTGTCCCTGCGCCGGCTGCAGACGAACGCGCAGTCGCTCGTCAAGGCCGCTTCCGGGCGGAGACACGCGAAGTGCTCGAATGCTCGTCGGCCTGATCGAGGCCTACGTGCCCGAGGCGATCGGATCGGTCCTGCTGGTCGAGCACGAGACACAGACGCTCGCCGGACCCTCGTCGCTCCGCGTCGAATCCGACGGCCCGACTGTGTGACGCGATCGACGGGGCGGCGATCGGCTATGGCATGGGATCCTGCGGGACGGCCGCCGCCTCCATAGCGAGACCGTTGTCGTCGAGGACACCGCCGTCGACCTGCTCTGGGAACCGTTTCGCGAGCTTGCTCGGAGCATGGGCCGCGCGCGCTTGGTCGACGCCTGATCGTCGACGCGCGGATGAGGTGATCGGCATCTTCGCCCTCTACTACCGCCTCGGCCTCCGCCGCCTGGACCGCGCGCAGACCCGGAGCTGGTCGACGTCGCGGCCGGGATCGCGAAGCATCGTGATCGAGCGTGAGCGGGTGGTCGCCGACGGCCACCGGTGAGGCCGCGGCTGAGCGCGCCGAATACTCGATCCGTCAGTATCTCGGCACCGCTCGTCGAGCAGTTGCCGCTCGTTCATCCCACGCCGACGCCCTCGACGCCGTCGAGCTCCAACCTCTTCACGAGCCGGCAGATCGAGGACATCCTCGGTTACTCCGTCTCGGACCGGCAGTCGGGACGAGCTGCTCTTCGTCAAGTCCTTCATCCCGATCACCGCTTCGCGACCGCGTTCTCGCCGTCCACGCGAAGACGCACAGGACACACGATGCCCCTGAGCGTTGCAATACCGACTTGCGCGCGAATGTACGCCCGCTGGGGTCTGGATTCGAGATGAGGGCGCGGTCGTCAAGGGACGAGGGAGAGCCTCTTCATCTGCAGGGGCATCTGCTTCGACACCGACGGAGCGGGAGGCGGAGGAGCAGCTGCGCCGCACAGGCGCTCTACGCACCCGATTTGACGGGTCTCGAGTCGTTCCGCTGTCCACTTCACGAACGGCTCGACGACGCCGTCGCGACCCGCAAACTGTTCCGGCCGGCAGACGGGTGCTCCTCGTTCGTCGACCTGAACAACTTCAAGAGCATTGGTGACCGGTTCGGTACGACGCCGCGACGCCTTCGAGATCTCTCGCCGAAGCTCGAATCCGTATCCGTACTGGCGACATGGCGCGCGCTCGGCGGCTTGACGAGTCGGGCAGCGATCTGAAGCGTCCAATCCATCCGAATCGCTGTCCAGCGTCGCCGACGGCTGCACAGGCCCTTGGTGGAGCCGCTCGAGATCGAAGGGCGCCAGATCAAGGTCGATGCAAGCATCGGCATCGCGCTCGGCGACGACCCTCAGGTTCTCCTCAAGGAAGCCGACGCGGCGATGTATCGGGCGAAGTCGCATCCGGGGCTCGGGTTTGCGTTCTTCGACCCGGCCCTCGACGAAGCCGCGCTCGTTCGCTACCGGCGTGTCGCCGAGCTCGGCGACGCGGTCGACCGCGCCGAGTTCATGCTCCACTACCAGCCGATCGTCACGCTCGCGTCGGGAGCGACCGACGGCTACGAAGCCCTGATCCGCTGGCGACATCCCACCCTCGGGGAGCTCGCGCCCCTGGAGTTCATCCCGCTCGCGGAGGAATGCGGCCTCATCGTGCCGATCGGAAACTGGGTGCTGCGGGAAGCCTGCACGCATATCGCGCGGCTCGGGCCAAGACCGGGCGGGTGCTCGAGATCGCGGTCAACGTCTCGGCCCGGCAGCTTCAGCATCCCGAACTTCGTCTCGCACGCTCGAGGACGAACCCGAAGCCAACTGGGCCCGCCTCGCGCCGCAGCAGTTGGTGCTGGAGATCACCGAGAGCGTCGTGATCGACACGGGCGACCCGTCGAAACACGGCTCGCCCTGCTCAAGGAGCGCGGCGTCCAGATCGCGCTCGACGATTTCGGGACCGGTTACGGGTCGCTCGCGTATCTCCAGAAGCTGCCGGTCGACATCGTGAAGATCGATCGAAGCTTCACCGCGACGATCGACGAGGAGGGTGGAGGGGAGGCGCTCCTGCGCGCCATCATCGGGCTCGGCAGTGCCCTCGGGACGCGGCTCGTCGCAGAAGGGATCGAGCGGGCGTCCCAGAGCGACCTCATCACGACGCTCGGTTGTGAGCGGGGCCAGGGCTTCCACTACGGTGTCCGTCCGCGATGCAGTCGGTCGGTGAGTCGGACGTCAGGCCGAGCCGGCGCTGATCACCCGCGGCGCCGCTTCTTGAACTCGTCCTCGGTCGGCAACTCGCCTCGCTTGCGCGCTGCCAGCACGCACTCCATGTGCGCGTGCCGCCGCCTGGACGGGTCGCCCTCCGGCGCGATCAGCGCGTGCTCGCTGGTCGCGTGCAGCATCCCGTCGCACAACGGGCAGACGTAGCTCGCCGGTTCGAGGTTCTGTGCGGGCCGCATCGCCCACCACCGGGCCGCCTCCATGGCGACCGCTAGGGCGTCACGCGGTAGATCGCGCCGCCCGGTCCCCGGTGTAGAGCTTGCCGCCGATCGCCGCGACCGCGATCACCGGTGCCCTGTACCCGGTCAGAAACGGTGTCAGCCGGCCGCCGGCCGCGGGCATCACGACCTCGGAGCCGGTGCCGACGCCTCCGTAGAGCGCGATGTAGAGCCTGCCCTTCACGTAGCCGAGCCCCATCGGCGAGGCATGGGCGGAAAACTGGACGAACGGCCCGGTCAGTTCGGCACGTGCTCGGTGTCGCCGGGCACTCGGGATACCCATAGTCGGCGCCTCGCTCGATCGCGAGGAGGTAGTCCGGCGGACGCTTCGGCCCGAGGTCGTCCTGATTGAGATCCGACACCAGGGGCAGAGGCCTGCCCGGCAGGAAGAGCGGCTGCCAGGGCTGGCGGATCCCGGTCGCGACGACCGCGATCGCTCCCGAGGCCGGCTCGACGGTCAGGAAGCTGTTCGCGTAGGCCGGATTGGACGTGTCGGGATTCGCCCCGACGTAGATCAGACCGTCGGGACCGACGGCCAGGCCGTTGAAGTCACCGAACCCGTCCGGCTCGGTCACGACGACCCGCGCTGTCTGGAACCGGCGGCCGTTCCAGCCGCTCCAGGCGAGAATCTGCCCTCCCGAGCTCAGGTAGAGCGTCCCCTTGGCCGCGGCGAGGCCGAACACGTGCGCCGGCGATCCCGGCACCCTGACCGCTTTGCCGCCGCCGAGGACGTAGACGCCGCCGGCGACCTTGGCATTCTGCTCGTCTCCGTAACCCGAGACGAAGACCCGGCCGGCCGTGACCGCAAACTCCGTCGGGGTCGGCACGCCACGAGCGACGACCGTCACCGGCCGGCCACCCGCCGCGCTGTGGCGGTGGTGGCGGGCTCTGGCCGCCACCGCTCCCGACGTGGCCAGGACCGCAACACAGGCCGCAGCGCTCAGCACTCTCAGTCCGAAGCCCCTCATCGTCGGAGGTGACCCTAGTGAATCGCGACCGCGACCCGGCGGCAGGCCTCAAGAGCCGAGCCCGGAGCGCCGATAGCGTGTTGACCGGGACACGACGAGGGGGGTCGAGCAATGAGGGGATTCGGCAAGAGGCAGACGGTTGCGTTCCTCGGCGTGCTCGCGGCGGCACTGCTCCTCGCGGGCGCGGCGGTCGCCGACCGGGAGCAGATCCACCTGACCTCGGCGGGTCAGGCAGCGGCGCGCGGCTGCGGTCATGCACCGCGCCGACCTCGGCGGGGCGGCCGGCTGGTCCGGTGGGTACAAGAAGCCCGACCTGTCGTCGGGCACCGGCTGCGCGAACTTCAATCCGAAGCAGTCCGACCTCGTGCTGATCGGCGCCGCCGAGACCGTCTTCAAGCACCCCGGCGTCGAGTTCGACAGCGAGGCGCAGGTGCTGGAGACGCCGGCGATGGTGCGGCTCGACTGGCGGCGCACGGTGCTTGCGCCCCAGGTCATGCCGTGCCTGCAGAGCAACCTCAAGAAGCAGTTGAGCGCGTCCGAGCGTCTCGTCTCGGTTCGGCGCATCGCCTTCCCGTCGATCGCGCCGTACATCCGCGCCTACCGGACGACGGTCGACGTCAAGGCAGGCTCGGCGACCACGCGCGTCTTCGTCGATCTCGTCCTGGTGGGGCGCGGCAGCACCGAGATCACGCTCACGACGACCGCGCCGCTGGTCGCAGAGCCCGCGGTTCGGGCGGCCGAGGTGAGGCTCGCCCGCATCCTCGTCACACGAGCGACCTGAACCACCTCGGTCCTACGGGCTGAACGCGGCGATCAGCTCGGCGACGAGGTGATGCTCGACCGACGGGTGGCGCATCGGGCGCGACAGGTCTGTGCTGTAGTGGTTTCGGCGACCGACCCGAGACCGCGACACGTACCCGGCGGCGACGAGGTCGTCGAGCACGCGGTGCATCTGGCGCTCGGTGATGTTCGTCCGCTCCGCAAGTTCCCGAACGGTCGCGTCCGGCGTTCGTGTGACCTCGACCAGCGTCACCCCGTGCGAGGTGAGGAACGACCAGCTGCGTGCGGTCTTTCTCCGGCGGGCCACTTACGCTACTCCGGATCGGGGACCCGGTTGAGGTAGTTGGTGTGCAGGACGTGCAGCGCATCGGCGAGATCGGGCGAGGTCAGTGCGTGCTTGTGCAGGAACCCGGCGGCCCCCGCTGCGTCGGCGCGGCCCACGTCGTCGTACTCGTCGGAGCCGGTGTAGATCACGACATGCTGGTCGGCATCGCGTGCATGGATCGCACGTGTCGCGTCGATCCCGTCGAGGCCCGGCATGCCGATGTCCATCAACACGATGTCGGGCGTGTGCTCGGCGCAGAGGCGAACCGCTTCGTCACCGTTCGACGCGCGGCCGACGAGGACGAAACGCCCGTCCTCGTCGAGGATGCTCTCGACGAGCTCCGCGAGTTGCGCGTCGTCTTCGGCGATCAGGATTCGGAACGGTGCCTCGGTCACGAGGACGGAGCCTGCCATAGGCGCCCGTAGGATGCGGCAGTGATCATCGACGGCCACAATGACCTCGTCTTGCATCGTTGGCGGGGAGAGCCCACGGAGCACCTCGATCTCGTCGCGGCGCGCGCGGCGGACTTTGCAGGCGGGTTCTTCGCGCTCTATGTCCCGTCGCCACAGGTGCCGGATCCGACCGAGATCCCCTATGCGGTCCCGATTCGCCCGTCCGATCCCGCACGAGGAGGCGGCTCGGATCGCGGAGGAGCTCTTCGACGTGCTGTGCGCCCTGCCCGTCGAGCGCGCCGGTTCGGTGGAGGACTTCCGCGCGGGCCGAGTGACGGCGATCGTGCACATGGAAGGCGCGGAGCCGATCGCGTCCGACCTCTCGAATCTCGAACGGTGGTATGAGCGAGGGCTGCGCTCGATCGGGCTCGTGTGGTCGAGACCGAACGACTTTGCGGAGGGCGTGCCGTTTCGTTTTCCGTCGTCGCCCGATACCGGTGGCGGCCTGACCGAAGCAGGTCGCGCGAGCTCGTTCGGGCGTGCAACCGGCTCGGCATCCTCGTCGACGTGTCGCATCTCAACGAAGCCGGGTTCTGGGACGTGGCGAGGCTCTCCGCCGCGCCACTCGTCGCGACGCACTCAAACGCCCACGCGCTCTGCGCAGCGTCGCGCAACCTGCTCGACGCGCAACTCGACGCGATCCGCGACTCGGACGGCATCGTGGGCGTGAACTTCGCGGTCACCTTCCTGCGCGAAGACGGGTCGCTCGTGCCCGAAACGCCGATCGGTGAGATCGTGCGGCACGTCGATTATCTCGCCGAACGGATGGGCGTCGACCATGTCGCGCTCGGCTCGGACTTCGACGGCGCGGTGATTCCCGGGAGCTCGGAGGCATCGCCGGCCTGCCCAAGCTCGTGGACGCGTTGCGGAGCGCAGGTTACGACGAAGCCGCGGTCGCGAAGATCACGCACGAGAACTGGCTGCGCGTCCTCCGCACGACGTGGCGCTGACGCGAACCTGGTCGCCGACACCACTGGTGTCAGACACCCGTTGATCGCCGCGCGAAGAAACCGCGCGCCTTCAGCCGCATGACGAGTACGCCGTCCTGGTTGAAGACCTCGTTGGTCGTGCAGACCGTCCCGCGCCGAGGATCCTTCGACGACGGCTGCACGTCCGTGATCGTCGACCGGGCCGAGAGCGTGTCGCCGGGGCGGACCGGCGCCGTCCAGCGGATCTCGTCGACCCCTGGAGAGCCGAGCGATGCGGAGTCGAGCAACACCGCACGCACGAACATCCCCATGAAGAGCGCCGTCGTGTGCCAGCCGCTCGCGATCAGGCCCCCGAACTGCGTCTGCTCGGCCGCTCTCGGGTCGATGTGGAACGGCTGCGGATCGAAGCGGGTCGCGAATTCGACGATCTCCTCCGCGGTGACCGTGACCGGGCCGACTTCGACGACGTCGCCGGTCTGGAAGTCCTCCCAGTAGCGCATGACCCGCGCACGCTATCGATACGTTCCGGGCGTGCGCACCAGGAAGCTCGGCCCGCTGACCGTCAGCGTCGTAGGCCTCGGCTGTAACAACTTCGGCGGCCGGCTCGACGAGGATGCAACGCGCGCCGTGGTCGACGCGGCGACTCGAGGTCGGGGCCACCTTCTTCGATACGGCCGACATCTACGGCAACCGCGGCGGCAGCGAGGAGCTGCTCGGCCGCGTGCTCCGCGGACGCCGCGACCAGGTCGTGCTCGCTACGAAGTTCGGCAAGGAGATGGGGGACGGCACGGAGCATCGGGGGACGCGGACGTACATCCGCGCGGCGCTCGAGGCATCGCTGCAGCGTCTACAGACCGACGTCGTCGATCTCTACCAGCACCACGAGGAAGATGCCGCCACGCCGCTCGAGGAGACGATCGGCGCACTCGACGAGCTCGTCGAAGAGGGGAAGATTCGCGCGTTCGGCACCTCGAACTACCGCGCCGAGACGCTCGAGCGCGCCAAGGCGATTGCTTCGCCCGCTTACGTGTCCGAGCAGAGCGAGTATTCATGGCTCCGACGCGACGCCGAAGCCGGCGTCATTCCCGTCTGCGAGCGGCTCGGGCTCGGCTTCATCCCGTTCTTCCCGCTCGCGAGCGGGCTCCTCACCGGCAAGGTCTCGCGCGACACGCCGCCGGCCCCCGGAACACGGCTGCACGGCCGGAAGATCGACGACGCCGACCTCGACCGGGTCGAGCGCTTGCGCGCGTGGGCCGAGGCCCACGGCGTGTCGTTGCTCGACGTTGCGATCGGCGGTCTCGCCGCGGTCTCGCCGGTCTCGTCGGTGATCGCGGGTGCCACCAAACCGGAGCAGGTGCGCGCGAATGCCGCGGCCGGGGTTTGGGTCCCCTCGGACGGGGAGCTTGCGGAATTGAAAACCTCTGATCCGGAGATCCGGGGATCCTCTGATGGCGGCACGAGATCTCGGGCGGACAATCGCGGCATGATCGGAATCCCGGTCATCCTCGCCGCGTGTGTGATCGGTGGCGCTCGGCCCAGTGCGCGAAAGTCACCGTTCCCGAGAACCGCGCGATTCCCGGCGGTTCTCAGATCCAGCTGAGCGTCGCCGTGCTGCCGGCGACGGTGAAGTCCGTGCGCCGTGCCGACCCGCTCTTCTACATCACGGGCGGACCTGGAGGAGTCGATCTCGAGCAGTTGCCAGGGATCGCGAGCGCGTTCTCCGAGATCAACAGGCACCGCGACATCGTGTTCGTCGACCAGCGCGGAGTCGGAGGATCGAATCCACTCCAGTGCAAGCTCGCCACCTTGGACGGCGCGATCGCCGATCTGGTCGCAGAGTGCCTGGGGCAGGTGCCTGCCGATGTGACGATGTACCGCACGCCGGAGGCGATGGACGACCTCGATGCGGTCCGGCAGGCCCTCGGGTACGGCCAGATCGACCTCTACGGCGGGTCGTACGGCGCGACCGCCGCGCAGATCTACCTGCGACGCCACCCGGAGACGGTCCGCGCGGTCGTGCTCGACGGTGTCACCCTGCTCGACATCCCGGTCTTCGAACGCTGGGCATCCAGCGCCCAACGGGCGTTGAGCCTGCTCGACAAGCGTTGCAAGGCGGACGCGCAGTGTCGGCAGACGTTCCCGCACTGGTTCGCCCGGTTCCCGGCCCTGCTCGCGCGCCTCGCGAAGAAGCCGGCCCGGGTCGGGAAGGTCGTGGTCGATGCAGCCGCGACCGCGGGGACGATCGACGAGATGCTCACGTGGTCGGGCAACTCCGCCCGCGTGCCGTTCACGCTCGCGCAGGCGGAGAAGGGGAGCTACACGGCGCTCGCTCACGAGATCGTCAACTACTCGTCCGCGAGCGAGGAGATCGCGGTGATGCCGCTCGCGATCATGTGCACCGAGGCGTGGGCTGCCCGTGATCCGGCGATCGCGGCCGCCAACTCCAAGGGCACGTTCATGGCCTACACGGAGCCGGCGGATGCGCTCCAGAGCGCTGCGGTCTGCGCAGCCTGGCCTAAGGTCGACGCGACCGGGGAGGACTGGTCGCGTGTTCAGTCGAACGTGGCGACGCTCGTGCTCGACGGTGGCGCCGATCCGAAGGATCCGCCTGCGAACTCCGCCGGTGTCCAGCAGGCGATGCCGAACGCGAAAGTGATCCTCGCTCCGAGCCAGGGGCACGGCGTCGCGACGCTCGGCTGCCTGCCGGTGCTGATCGACCGCTTTCTCGAACGTGGTACGGCGACCGGGCTCGACGCGAGTTGCGTCAAATTCACTCCGTTGTCGGACTTCCGCATTCGCTAGGAGAACTACCGCTAGACGGTCAGCTCGACGCGGTTGCCGTCGGGGTCGAAGACGACAGCCTCGTAGTAACCGTCGCCGGTCGTCCGTGGCCCCTCGACGGCGCCGAGCTCCGTGGCGAGCTCGTCCACCCGCTCCTTCGAGCCGAGCGAAAACGCGACGTGCGCGCGCAGTCCGGCCGCCTGCCCCGGCATGTGCATCAGCTCCAGCCGCGCCCCGCCCTCGAACTCGAGGAAGTACGACGAGAACTCGTCGTGGCGGTAGAGCCGGCCGGTGCGAGCGCCGAGCCAGCGTTCGTACCACCAGCGCAGCCCTTCGAGATCGTCCGTCCAGAGCGCCAGATGTTCGATCGTCGGCATCTTCTCAGTCGATCTTCATCGCCACGTGCTTGAGCTGCGTGTACTCCTCCATCGAGTAGATCGACATGTCCTTGCCGTAGCCGGACTGCTTGTAGCCTCCGTGCGGCAGCTCGGACGAGAGGGGACGAGGTGGTCGTTCACCCAGACCGTTCCGAACTGCAGCTTGCGTGCCGCGTTCAGCGCGCGACCGACGTCGCGCGTCCAGACCGAGGCGGCGAGGCCGTAGCGCACACCGTTCGCCCACTCGATCGCCTGGTTGTCGTCGGCGAAGCGCTGCACCGTGATCACCGGCCCGAACACTTCGTTCTGGACGATCTCGTCGTCCTGGGCGACGTCGGTGATGATGGTCGGCTGCACGAACCAGCCGGTGTCGCCGTCCGCTGCTCCCGCCCGTGAGCACCGTCGCGCCCTTCGCGCGCTCGAGGAAGCCGAGGATCCGGTCCTGCTGATCCTTGGTGATCACCGGGCCCATCTCGATGTCGTCGCTCGACGCCGGGTCGCCTACCTTGATTCCCTCGACCGTCGGCACGAGCGCCTCGAGGAGCGCGTCGTAGATCTTCGGACCGGCGATGATCCGTGAGCCGGCGGTGCAGTCCTGGCCCGAGTTCCAGAAGCCCGCGATCTTGATGCCTTCGGCAACCTGCGCCGGGTCTGCGTCGTCGAAGACGACCATCGGCGCCTTGCCGCCCAGCTCCAGGTGCACACGCTTGAGCGTGTCGGCCGCGTTGCGCGCGATCAGCTTGCCGGTCGCGATGTCCCCGGTCAACGAGACGAGGCCGATGTCGGGATGGCCGACGAGCCGTTCTCCGGTCGGCACGCCGTCGCCGGTGACCACCTGCAGCACGCCCTTCGGGATCACGTCCTTGGCGAGCTCGACGAACCGCAGCAGCGACATCGGCGTCTGCTCGGACGGTTTGAGGATCTGCACGTTGCCGGCGGCGATCGCCGGGCCGAGCTTCCAGATCGCCATCATCAGCGGGTAGTTCCACGGACAGATGCCCGCGACGATGCCGATCGGCTCGCGGCGGATCATCGACGTGTAGCCCTTGATGTACTCGCCCGCCGATTTGCCCTCGAGGTTGCGCGCGGCACCGGCGAAGAAGCGCAGGTTGTCGGCGCAGAACGGCATCTCGTCGCGCGAGACCATGAGCGGCTTGCCGACGTTGCGCGACTCGATCTGCGCGAGCTCTTCGGCGTTCTCCTCGATCACATTGGCGAGCTGCAGCAGCAGGGCGGCGCGGTCGCCCGGTGTCGCGTCGAGCCATTCCGGCAGTGCCTGCTTGGCGGTCTCGACGACTTCGTCGACCTCTTCGGCCGTCATGTTGGGGACCGAGTCGATCGTCTCGGCAGTCGCTGGGTTGATGACGTCGATGGTTGCCACTGTCTCTCCTATTCGGTGCGAAGGATCCCGCTCTCGCGGGTGAGGCGCTGCGCGAGCGCAACGGGGATGATGGTCACTGCGAGGATCAGGAACACGACGACGTTCACCTGCGGCAGCTGCTGTCCGAGGCGAATCTGGCCGAAAATCCAGATCGGGAGGGTGTTGTTGGCGCCGGCGGTGAACGTCGTCACGATCACCTCGTCGAACGACAACGCGAACGCCAGCAGGCCGCCGGAGATCAGCGCCGTCGAGATCGTCGGGAGCGTGACGTATCGGAACGTCTGGATGCCGTCGGCGCCGAGGTCCATCGATGCCTCGGTCAGCGAGCCCGGCACTCGGCGGAGGCGGGCGACGACGTTGTTGAAGACGACGACCACGCAGAACGTTGCGTGGCCGACGACGATCGTCCAGAGACCAAAGTGGCTGCGCCACCAGGCGAAGTAGGTGAAGTACGAGTTGAGGGCCATGCCCGTGATGATCCCGGGCAGCGCGATCGGCAGGACGAGGATGAACGAGATCATCTCGCGCCCGAAGAAGCGGAACCGGTAAACGCCGAATGAGGCGAGCGTCCCAAGCACGAGCGCAATCGACGTGGCGAGCGCGGCGGCCTTCAGCGAGAGCCAGAGAGCCTGCTGCATGTCCGGGTTGTGGATCGCCGGCCCGAACCACTTCGTCGTGAAGCCCGAGATCGGCCAGCTCTGGACGTTCGATTCGTTGAAGGCGTAGAGGCAGATGATGCCGATCGGCACGTAGAGAAACGCGAGCACGAGCGCGATCCAGACGCCGAGCGCGATGCGGGTGCCGCGTCCTTCCATCAGAGTGCCTCGAAGGCGCCGAGCCTGCGGGCGATGAGGAGGTAGACACCCATGATCGCGAGCGGCACCGTTGCGTATGCGGCTGCGAACGGAAGGTTGGACGCCTGCAGAGCGGAGTCGTAGACGATGTTGCCGATCATCTGCGATGAGGATCCGCCGACGAGGAGCGGCGTGATGTAGTCGCCGAGCGTCAACGCGAACGTGAAGATGGAACCGGCGACGATGCCGGGCAGCGCGAGCGGCAGGATCACACTGCGCAACGTCCGGCCGCCTCTGGCGCCGAGGTCGCGCGACGCCTCGATGTACGAGTGGGGGATCCGCTCCAGCGCCGCGTAGACCGGCAGGATCATGAAGGGCAGCCAGATGTAGGAGAAGACGATCCACACTGCCGTATTCGTGTAGGCGATGTTCGCGGCAGGAAGCCCAAGCTTCGCGAGCGTCCAGTTCAGTATCCCGTCGGAGTTCAGGATCAGGCGCCATGCGTAGACACGGGCGAGATACGAGGCCCAGAGCGGGAGCAGCACCAGGATGAACAGCACCGCACGGACGCGTGGCTTGGCGAGCCGTGCCATGTAGTACGCGAATGGGAAGGCGATGATCGCATCGGTGACCGTCACTGCCGCCGCAATCAGGACCGTGCGCAGCGCCACCGTGCGGTACGTCGAGCCGTTCCAGATCTCCTTGAAGTTGTCGAGCGTCCACGTGTGGATGACCCGGCCGGTGAATGCGTCGACGGTCCAGAAGGACGAGATGAACAAGGCGACGAGCGCCGCGATGTACACGATCAGGAACGCGAGGACCGGTGGTGCGAGGAGCGACACGCCCTTCAGCCAGCGTCGGCGCCAGAGCGCGCCGCCGAGACGACGGCGCGCTCCGGTCCGATCCGAGCTCAGCCCTTGAGCTGGGTCCAAGCCTGCTGCCACTTCGTGTAGTCCATGCAGTTCTTCTGGCCGTTGCCGCAGTCGGCGATCGGCGTCTTCCAGAAGTGGATCTGCTTGAAGTACTTGAGCGGTGCGTTGGCGTGGTACTGCGCGCACGAGCCCTTGGACAGCTTGTCCATGATCGCGCAGGACTTCGAGTTGACGGGGGTCTCACCGAAGTAGATCGCCTGCTCCGCTTGGACCTTCGGCGTCGAGATCCACGCCAGCCACTTGTATGCGCAAGCGAGGTTCTTCGTGTGTGACGACACCATCCAGGTGTCGAGCCAGCCCGTCGCGCCTTCCTTCGGCACGAGGTCCTTCACCGAAGCCTTGGCAGCAATCAACGTGTTCGTCTGATACGGCCACGATGCGCCGATCACGGCATCGCCGTTCTTGAACAGGTCGATCTCGTCCGAGGCGAGCGCCCAGTACTTCTTGATCAACGGCTTCTGCTTCTTCAGCAGGTTGATCGCCGCGTTGAACTGGGTCGAATTCAGCTCGTACGGATCCTTGATGCCGAGGGACGGCTGGGTCTTCATCAGGTACAGCGCCGCGTCTGCGATCTGGATCGGGTTGTCCGGCACGGTGACCTTCCCCTTGTACTTCGGGGAGTAGATCGAGGCCCACGACGTGGGGGCGGGCGACACCTTCTTCGTGTTGTAGAGGAGCGTGTTCGGGCCCCACTGCAGCGAGATGCCGTAGTGCTTCCCGTCGATCGTGTTGTTCGGCGGCGACTGGAAGGCCTTGCCGAAGTTCTTGTAGTCCGGGATCTTCGACGGATCGACCGTCTGCACATCCTTGCCGTAGATGAGGCGCAGGGAAGCGTCACCGGACGCGGAGACCATGTCGTACTGGTTCCCGCCGCCGGAGCGCATGAGCGTGACCATCTCGTCGGAAGAGCCCGCGTACTTCGCGTGCACCGTGCAGCCGGTCGCCTTCTCGAACGGCTTCACCCACTGCGCCTGCGTGTAGCCCTCCCACGCGATCATGTTGAGGGTGCCGCCGCTTTGCCGGGAAACGCCGGCCGCGGGGAACGCCAGTCCGACCGCGAGGACCGCAACCAGCGACCACATGCGCTTCGTCATCTGACCTCCTGCTCGAGAGTGTGTTGGGGGGTGATCTCGTACGCGTCCTCGTCCCGCCAATGAACGTGGACGCGGGCGCCGGGCTCGACCGCTGAGCCGTCGTTCTGACGGACGACGGTCAGCTTGTCGCCGGCATCGGTGTCGACGAGGATGCGCGTGAAGGCGCCGACGAACACGACATCGGCAACCGTGCCGGGCTGTCCGGTTCCGTTCAACTCGATCCGCTCCGGCCGAACCGAGAACCGCCTGCCGCCGCGCTCGAGGATGTTCGACGTGCCGACGAAGCCGGCGACGAACTCCGTTGCGGGATGCTCGTAGACCTGGTTCGGCGACCCGATCTGTTCGATCTTCCCCTCGTTGAAGACGGCGACGTGATCGCTCATCGTCAGCGCTTCCTCCTGATCGTGCGTGACGTAGAGGAAGGTCATTCCGAGCTCCCGCTGCAGCGTCTTGAGGAAGATCTGCATCTCCTGGCGCAACTTCAGGTCGAGCGCGCCGAGCGGCTCGTCGAGGAGCAGCACCTTCGGCCGGTTGACGATCGACCGTGCCAGCGCGACCCGCTGCCGCTGCCCACCCGAGAGCTGCACCGGCTTGCGTCCGCCGTACCCGTCGAGGCGCACCATGCGCAGGACCTCCTCGACCTGACGCTTTCGATCGGCGCGCGCGACGCCCTTCACCTTGAGCCCGTAGCCGACGTTGTCGGCGACGGTCATGTGCGGGAAGAGGGCGTAGTCCTGGAAGACCGTGTTGACGTCGCGCGCGTACGGCGGCTCGTTCGTGATGTCCTCGCCACCCAGCGTGACCCGGCCCGCGTCGGGCTGTTCGAAGCCGGCGATGATCCGCAGCGTCGTCGTCTTGCCCGAGCCGGACGGGCCGAGCAGTGTGAAGAACTCACCGTCGCCGACCTTCAGGTCGACGGTGTCCACCGCGACGACGTCCCCGTAGCTCTTCCGGATCCCCTCGACGGAGACGTCAGCCGGCAAGAGCCCTCCCGAGGATGTCGAGGCCGCGCTCGAGCTCCTCGTCGCCGATCGTGAACGGCACGAGGATCCGGATCACGTTTCCGTAGAGGCCGCAGGAGAGGAGCATCAGCCCCTGCTCGCGCGCCGCGGCGGTGATGCGGCCCGTCTCGTCTCCCGTCTGCTCGGGCAGTTCGATCGCGACCATCGGGCCGAGCCCGCGCACCTCCGAACCGGCGGGCGCCATCGCCTCGAGCCGCTCGCGCAGGTGCGCGCCGATCTGTTCCGCGCGCGGGCGCTGCTCCGCGAGCGCGTCGAGGATCGCCGCGGCGGCCGCGCAGGCGAGCGGGTTGCCGCCGAACGTCCCGCCGAGGCCTCCGGGCGGGACCGCGTCCATCACCTCGGCGCGGCCGGTGACGGCCGCGAGCGGCAGGCCGCCGCCGAGCGTCTTGCCCGAGACGAGCAGATCCGGCTGGACGTCGTAGTTCTCGATCGCCCAGACCGGGCCGGTGCGGCCGCAGCCCGACTGCACCTCGTCGTTCACGTAGAGGATCCCGTAGTGGTCGAGGAGCTCCTGCAGGCGGTGCGGGAAGCCGGGCGTCATCGGGATGAAGCCACCTTCTCCCTGCACCGGTTCGAGCACCGCGCAGGCGACGGAGTGCGGATCGACGTCGCCCTTGAAGAGCCGCTTCAGGCCGTCGACCGCGTCGTCCTCGCTGATCCCGCGGAAGGGATACGGCGCCGGCGTCCGGTAGACCTCCGGCGCGAACGGCCCGAAGCCGGCCTTGTAGGGGACGACCTTCGAGGTCATCGTCATCGAGAGGAGCGTTCTGCCGTGGAACGCGTTGTCGAACACGATCACCGCGGGCCGGCCGGTCGCAACGCGGGCGATCTTGACGGCGTTCTCGACCGCCTCGGCGCCACTCGACAGGAGGACGGATTTCTGGTTCTCGCCCCGGCAGGGTGAGAGCTCGGCGAGCCGCCTGCACACCTCGACGTAGGGCTCGTACATGCCGACCATGAAGCACTGGTGCATGTAGCGGTCGACCTGTGAATGCACCGCGTCGACGACCGCCGGCAGGTTGTGGCCGAGATTGGCGCAGCCGAGCCCGCCGGCGAAGTCGATGTACTCGCGGCCCTCGGCGTCCCAGATCCGTGCCCCTTCGGCGCGTTCGACGACGAGCGGCGGGGTGGAGATACCGCGTGCGACGAAACGCTCGCGGGCTTCCTGGACGCGCTCGGATGCGCTGCGTTCCTGCAACGACACGGCAACCGCGACTGTATACCCGCCATTCAGCCGGCGATAGGCTCGGGGTCAGCCAGGGGCACCCGGGCCGCCCGATACCATTCCGCCCCCTGGCGCCTTGGCCGAGTGGTTAGGCAGCGGCCTGCAAAGCCGTTTACAGCAGTTCGAATCTGCTAGGCGCCTCTCCAGCTGTTGCACCGAACCGATTGCCCCAGCTGAGGTCTTTCACGCGCTCCATCTGACGCTCGTGTTGAGCCTGCTTCGCACCACCAACTGTGGTCGGTTCGAGAGCCTGAGCGTGTAGACCACCACCGAGGCGCCGTCGAGTACCTCGACACTTTTCGTAGCTGTCCCGGGTAATACAGGCCCGGAATAGTTGCTTGGTCGTCAGGGAGGGCCCCTGGCCCGAACGAGCGCCGTCACTGGACGGTGGGTGGGTGAGTCGGCCCCTGCCGCCGAACTTCTGCAGGCGGCAGGGGCGAGTAGGAGGCCTAGAGCTCGGAGTGGTGCTCGCCGGTGGGTAGGCCTGTTTCTGTCCAGGCGCTGAGGCCGCCATCGATGTTGGCGACGTTCTCGAACCCGAGAGTCTTGAGCGTTGCGCCTGCGAGCGCACCGCGCGCGCCGGAGCGGCAGTAGACGATCACGCGGCTGTGCGGGTCGAGTTCGGGTATGTGGCGCGGGCTGGCCCGGTCGGCTGCGAACTCGAGCAACCCTCGCGGCACCTGGAGGGCACCGTCGATGTGGTGCTCCCACTCGACCGGCTCGCGGATGTCGACCGCGACAGCGTTGCCGGCTGAGAGCTCTTCGTAGGCCTGGGCAGGTGTGATGTTGTCGAGCTGGGCACGCGCTTCCTGAACCAGTTCGGCAGCGGTCTTTGTGATCGCAGCGGTGCTCGTCATTGTTTGTTCTCCTTCGAGGTCGGCCGGGACGCACTCCTGCGTCCCGGCCATTGCTCACTGTTGTCGTTCGGTGTTGGTTCCGCCTAGCCGAGGCGGGTGGTCAATGCCTCTTCGAGGTCGGTCGGTTCGGGCAGCTTGTCCGTGGTGACTAGCTTCCACTGCTCTTCCATCAGCGAGATCGCAGCCTGCTCTAGGAACTCCGGGGCAGCCCACTCGTGGACGTCGAAGTCGTTCTTGATGTAGCCGTGGCTGAACATGAAGTCCTTGCCGATCTCGATCGCAACAAGGTTCTGCGGCGAGAGGTTGGGGACCATGTCGACGTGCTTGATGCCCTGATAGGTGTCCTCGACATCCTTGTAGAAGGTCTGCCGGTTGAGAATCCCTGCGGCGGCGTGCTTGTTCTCGTTCGCCCAACGCCCAACCTTGATCATTGCCCGCATGTAAGCGATGACCAATTCGGGGTGCTCGTCCGCCATCACGTCCGTGCAGGTGATCACGGCAGGGCAGTTCGCCATCTGCATCGTCCAGTCCGGGTAGCGCGAGAGGTCCTCGATCGCCTTGAACTTCCCGGTCGCCTCCTGGAGATGCTCGAACACCTTGCTCTGCGTGTAGATCGCGTCGACTACGCCCTTCTCAAGCGCCGTCTCCAGCGGCCGGAAGGCGAGGTCATGCTTGTGATCACGCCGCAACCACAACTCCGATGGGTTGTTCATCGTCACCTGGAGCATCTCCGGCTTGTCGTACCAGTCGTCCGGATACGGGAACTCAACGATCTCCACGTCGTCCATCGTCATCCCATGGATCCGCAACATCAGCTCGATCCCGGAATGCTCCTGGATCCGCCACCAGTCGTTCTTGATCGTGTTCAGGCTCTTCGTTAGGCCGAGTTTCTTCCCCTTTAGATCCTCGATCCGGAAGACATCGTCCCGCGCCCGCGCGAGCATGCAGCCGCCCTCGTGAACCTGCGTCGCACCCAGCAGACGCGTCCGGCGAAGGTCCGCGTTGACGGCGATCGGCGGGTAGAGCCCGCCGAAGCGGAACAGGTTGTCGAGGTTGTGGATGTAGTGCGGATAGAAGTTGTTCTCGGAACGGGAGCGGAAGTAGGCGTACTCGACGCCGATCTTCTTGAACTCCTCGCGACACCAGCCGAGCTCCTGGTCGACGTTGTTCGCCGACACCATCGGACAGTTGGTGTAGTAGACCTCGTTCCAGTCCAACGGCACCGTGGTTGCGACCCGTTCCTGCTCAACGACGGTCATCAGTTCCTCCTCCAAGATGTGAGCTGCACAACAGCTCTGTTCGCTACGCCACCGCCTCCATGCGCGTTGACGCCTACGAGGCGATTGTTTCGCCGCCGAACTGAGCCGACATCGGACCAACCCCTGATACGGCTTTTGCGCAACGCGCCTGTCCTTCGAACAGCTCAAGGGTCATTCGCGAACACTGGCTCGGGGCCGTCCCTTCGGAGCTCAGCAAAGAGCCGTGGTCGAGAAGGCGCGATCGCCGGTCAGTCGTCGCGTCCGAAGAGCGAGTTCTCGACCGCGTAGAAGAGCGCGATCGCCGCGTACAGGGCGACGGCGAGATATGCGGAGACGAGCGACGAGAGCGTGGCCGCGGCGTAGACGATCCAGCCGGGTGCGAACGACCGTGAGATCCCGCTGACGACCCGCTGGTCGGCATCGGTGGCGATCAATCGCCGCCCACGGGCCGCGTAGAACCACATCGTGCCGAACGAGATCGCCATCAGCGTGAAGGTCAAGCCGTAGGCGAAGGCCGCCGCCTTCGAGCCGTCGCGAAGCGTTTCGGCGAGGACCCGGGTCGGATAGGGACTGAACGCGACGATCATCAGGAAGACGACGTTGATGAACAGGAACGTGCGATCGATCCGGTCGATCTGCTGCATGACCGTGTGGTGGTTCACCCAGATGATCCCGATCGTCAGGAACGAGATCGCGTAGGCCACGTAGGACGGCCACGCGTGCACCAGGCCGTGGGCCACCGAGCCGCCGGCGCGATGCACCTCGAGGATCAGCAACGTGGCGGCGATCGCGAACACGCCGTCGCTGAACGTCTCGAGGCGCGCAGTCTTCATCGCGCCAGTTTAGGATCGTTGTATGAGCCGTAGGCTTGACGGAGGCGAGCAGGGAGCAGAGGTGCCGGCTTTGCCGGCGCCGGAGCGGGTATGAGCTTCTCAGGGGCGCTGGTCCAGAACGCCATCTACATTGCGCAAGAGCCGCCGGAATGGCCGATCACGGCGGCGGACTGGGAACGCGCGGCGGAGGCGAAGCTCGACTCCGGCGCATTCGGGTACATCGCGGGCGGGGCCGGCGCCGAGTCCACGATGCGCGCGAACCTCGATGCCTTCGGCAAGTGGCGGATCCGGCCGCGGATGCTCGCCGGGAATGTCGTCCGCGACCTCTCGGTCGAGGTGCTCGGGATGCGCTCGCCGGGGCCGTTCTTCCTCGCGCCGATCGGCGTGCTCTCGATCGCCCACGAGTCGGCGGAGCTGGCGGTCGGCGAGGCGTCGTCGTCGTCGGGCGTGCCGATGCTGCTCTCGAGCGCGGCGACGCATTCGATCGAAGAAGTCGCTGCGACGAGCGCACCGCGCTGGTTCCAGCTCTACTGGGTGAACGACCGCGAGATCTGCGCCAGCTTCGTGCACCGGGCCGAGGAAGCGGGCTACGGCGCGATCGTGATCACAGTCGACACTCTGACGCTCGGCTGGCGCCCGCGGGACCTGCGCCAGGCCTATCTGCCCTTCATCAGGGGCGAGGGGTGCGGCCAGTACTTCTCCGACCCCGTCTTCCTCTCGCGGCTCGCAGAGCCGCCACAGGAGGACCTGCTCACCGCCGCGGCGACGATGCTCGCGACATTCCCGAACCTCGGCCTCACGTGGGACGACCTCGACTGGCTCCGGCAGCAGACGAAGCTGCCGCTGCTCGTCAAGGGAGTGCTCACCGCAGACGACGCGCGCCGCGCGCTCGAGCACGGGATCGACGGCGTCGTCGTCTCGAACCATGGCGGTCGGCAGGTCGACGGTGCGGTGGCGGCACTCGATGCGCTCGTCGAGATCCGCGACGCCCTGCCGGAATCGGTCGTGCTGATGGACGGGGGCATTCGCTGCGCCGCCGACGTGCTGAAGGCGATGGCTCTCGGTGCAGATGCGGTGCTGCTCGGGCGCCCGTACGCCTATGCGCTGGCGGTCGGCGGGCGGCGCGGCGTCGAGGAGCTGATCCAGAACCTGCTGGCGGAGATCGACCTCAGCCTCGCCCTTGCGGGCGGCACGTCGATCCGCGAGCTCGATCGCTCGTGGCTCTCGACCGCGGCGTAGTCCTCGCCGGCCCCGGCGCGATCGCGCTCGAGGAGATCCGTGTCGAGGCCCCCGGCCCGGGCGAGGTGCTCGTTCGCATCGAGGCGACCGGGGTCTGTCACAGCGACCTGCACGTGATCGAGGAGGACGGCTGGGGGCACGCATTCCCGGTCCTGCTCGGGCACGAGGGCGCCGGCACCGTCGAATCCGTCGGTGACGGGGTCGACGGCGTGGCAGCCGGTGATCGCGTGGTGCTCGGCTGGAAGGCCGCCTGCGGGCAGTGCCCGACCTGCCTGCGCGGGCGGCCGCGCCACTGCAGCCGGCCGCCCGCCGCGCCGGGTCGGCTTTTCCGCGCCGACGGCGACGAGCTGACCCCCGCTCTGCGCACCGGCACGTTCGCCACGCACACCGTCGTGGCTCAGGCCGCCGCCGTGCGGGTGCCTCGTGAGCTGGCGGCCGAGCAGGCGTGCCTGATCGGCTGCGCGGTCGCGACCGGCGTGCTCTCGGTACTGGAGACGGCGAAGGTCTGGGCAGGCGCGCGCGTTGGGGTGATCGGCTGCGGCGCGGTCGGGCTCTCGGTGATCCAGGGGGCGCGGATCGCCGGGGCGTCGGAGATCCGCGCCATCGATCTCGACGAGCGCAAGCTCGAACAGGCGTTGCAGTTCGGCGCGACGCACACCGAGCCCGGGCGGGTGGATTTCGCGTTCGACGTCGTCGGGCGACGCGGCACCTTCGAACAGGCGCTCGGGATGATCGCGACGGGTGGCACCGTCGTCCTGATCGGGCTCTCGCCTGCCGGCGAGCGCGCCGAGCTGGACCTGCCGGGCCTCTTCGGGCGGCGCGCGCGAATCCTGGTCTCACACGGGGGCGATCACCTGCCGCAGGAGGATTTTCCGCGCCTCGCGCGCTGGGCGCTCGAGGGCAAGCTCGACTTGGCAGGCATGGTGACTCGAACGGCGCCGCTCACGGACTGGCAGGACGCGCTCGTTGCGATGCAGCGCGGCGAGGTGATCCGGACGGTGCTGACACCGTGACGCTCGAGGTGCTGCAGCGGATCATCTCCGGCGAGGTCTCCGGCGCCCCAATCGCGGAGCTGATCGGGATGCGGATGGTCGCGGCCGAGCCCGGGCGTGTGACCTTCGAGCTCGACGCCGGCCCGGAGCATTCGAGCCCGCCCGGGACGCTCCATGGAGGCATCCTCTGCGACCTGGCCGACGGTGCGATGGGCTGTGCGAACCTCTCGCTGCTCGCAGAAGGGGAGTCGTTCGCAACGGTCGAGCTGAAGATCAACTTCCTCAAGCCGGTCTGGACGGGACGGCTCACGGCGGTCGGAGCAGTGATCAAGGCGGGCCGGACTCTGGCGCTGCTGGAGTGCCGGATCACCGACGATTCAGGCTCGCTCGTCGCCTACGCCACATCGACGTGCATGACGCTGCGCCAGGGCGAGGACTAGGATCGCGGCATGGAACTTCGCGACACAGCGGAGGAGGCCGCGTTCCGCCAGGAGGTGCGCGAGTTCATCACGCAGAACCTGCCGTCGAGCTCGAAGACGCGCGGGGCCCGCCGCTTCGAGGACGCCGACCGCGATTGGAGCCGCAAGCTCGGCGAGGCCGGGTACGCGGGCCTCACCTGGCCGAAGGAGTACGGCGGTGCCGGAGCGCCCTACAGCCACCAGGCGATCTTCCTCGAGGAGCTCGCGCGCGCCGAAGCGCCGTCACACCTCGGGGTGATCGGGCTCGGCATGGCGGGGCCGACGATCATCGCGTGGGGGACTCCCGAGCAGAAAGAGCGCTACCTCTCAAAGATCTTGATCGCCGATGAGATCTGGTGCCAGGGCTTCTCGGAGCCCGACGCCGGCAGCGACCTCGCCGCCTCGCGCACCCGGATCGAGGACCAGGGCGACCACTTCCTCGTCAACGGACAGAAGGTCTGGTCGTCGTTCGCGCACATTGCCGACTTCTGCATCCTCGTGGGGCTGGGGTTGCCCGATGCGCCGCGCTACAAGAACCTGACCTACGTGATCGTCGACATGCACGCGCCGGGCGTCGAGACGCGGCCGCTCGTCCAGATCACCGGGCATCCGGAATTCAACGAAATCTTCTTCACCGACGTCGAGGTGCCGAAGGAGAACGTGCTCGGCGCCGTCGGCGACGGCTGGCAGGTGGCGATGACGACGCTCCTGCACGAGCGCGGCACACTCGGCTTCGCCCTCTCGGCGACGCTCGACGTCGCCGTCCGCAAGCTGATCGCCCTGGCGAAGGAGCGGGACGTCACCGATCCGATCCTTCGAGACCGCATCGCCCGCGAATGGGTCGAGCTCCAGGCCCTCAAGTACACGAACTACCGCTCGTTGACGACGCTGACCAAGACCGGCATCCCCGGGCCCGAGGGCTCCGCGTCCAAGCTCGTGTGGTCGGAGAACAACCAGCGCTTGACCAAGCTCGCGCTGGAGATCCTCGGCTCGCACGCCCAGCTGACGAACGGCGGCGGCTACGCCGACGGGTACTGGCAATACCAGCAGCTGCGGTCGCGCGGGAACACGATCGAGGCCGGGACCAGCGAGATCCTCCGCAACATCGTCGCCGAGCGCGTGCTCAACCTCCCACGCAGTCGATAGATGGAGTGTCGTTGATGGATTTCTCGTTTTCAGCGGAGCAAGACGACCTGCGGCGCGAAGCCCGCACCTTTCTCGACGCAACGCCGTCGCCTTCGATGGAGCAGCTCGCCGAGCTCGGCTGGGTGGGGATCCTGCAAGGCGGCGAGTTCACCTTCCTCGACGCGGCGGTGCTCTTCGAGGAGCTCGGTCGAGCGCTCTACGACGGCCCGTTCACACTGAGCGAGGTCGCGGCCCAGCCGGGCGACGACGTGTGGTCGATCGAGATCGACGGGTTCGTCCCTCATCTCGACCAGGTGACCCGTGTGTTGACACCGGACATGCGCAGCACGCAAGCTCAGGGCGACAGGCTCGCGACCGTCGACGAGACGCTCGGCCTGGGGCGTCTGTCGCCAGACGGCGCCGACGCCGCACAGGGCGAGTGGGCCGACGTCGAGCGACGGCTGCTCGCGGCGCTCGCGCTGGAAGCGGTCGGCATCGGTTCGAAGGCGACCGAGCTGGCGCTCGCGTATGTCTCCAGCCGCGAGCAGTTCGGGAAGAAGATCGGCTCCTATCAGGCGATCTCCCACTCGCTCGTCGACGGCTACGTCGCAGTCGAGCTCGCCCGCTCACTCGCGTACTGGGCTGCATGGTGCGTGGCAGAGGACGACGAGCAAGTCGACCTCGCGGTCGCCGCGGCGAAGTCGCAGGCCACGGAGGCCGCTGTGCTGGCGTGCGAGAAGTCGATCCAGGCGCACGGCGGGATCGGCTTCACCTGGGAGCACCCGCTGCATCGCTACTACAAGCGCGCGCTCTGGCTCGAAGGCGCGCTCGGGTACGGCCGCGAGCACCGCGCGGAGATCGCAGCATCGCTTCTGTCCTCGTAACCGGTACGTCGACCGGGATCGGGCGGGCCACCGCGGCGCACCTGCGCGATTCGGGTTGGACCGTCTACGCCTCGGTGCGGCGCGAGGGCGAAGCGCCTTCCGAGACGACCGAGCTGGTCTTCGACGTGACCGACCCGACGGGGATTGCGAACGCCGCGGCGCAGGTCGAGTCGCTCGACGCTCTCGTGGACAACGCCGGGATGGCGATCGCGGCGCCGCTCGAGTTCCTGCCGGCGGAGGAACTGACGCGGCAACTCGACGTCAACGTCGTCGGCCAGTTGCGCGTGCTGCAGGCGTTTCTGCCGGCGCTGCGCCGGTCACGCGGCCGCGTCGTCCTGATGGGGTCGATCGGTGGGCGGTCGGCTCTGCCGTTCTTGGGCGCCTACGCGATGTCGAAGTTCGCACTGGAGGCGATGGCGGATGCGCTGCGGATCGAGCTCGCGCCGTTCGGCATGCAGGTGGTGATCGTCGAGCCGGGGACGATCGCCACCCCGATCTGGTCGAAACCACAACGCGCGGTCGAGGAGTTCCAGGCCGAGGCGGCCGAGCTGTACGGTGCACGGGTGACCAAGTTCCGTGCCCTCGCCGCCGCGCGTGCCTCCCGGGCCGTCCCGCCGCTCGAGGTGGCGAAAGCGGTCGAGCACGCCCTCACCTCGCCGAAGCCGAGGACGCGGTACGTCGTCGGCCCCGACGCCAGGCGCCGCGCACGCGTCGAGCGGCTCCCGGACCGGTTGCGCGACCGGGTGTTGACGCGCTTTCTCTTCGGCTCATGAAGGTGCTCAACCTCACCGTCCGGTTCGCCTGCGAGATCGCGGCGCTCATTGCGTTTGTGTGGTGGGGCTGGCCGTTGGTCGGCTGGCTGGTCGCCCTCGTCGTAGCCGTGATGTGGGGTCTGGTGGTGGCGCCCAAGGCGACACATCGCCTGCCGGATCCTTCGCGGCTCCTCGTCGAGCTTGTGATCTTCGCCTCGGCGATCGTGGCGTTCTACGAGACGGCCGGAAGCGCCGTCGCCGGCGTCTTCGGCGTCCTCGCCGTCGTGAGCGCGTGTCTCGTCAGGATCTGGCCCGAACCGATCCGATAGCCAGTCCGCCTTTCGCGGCGGCGGCGCGCGGCCTAGGATCACGCGCATGAGCTACTCGATCTCCTCACTGGACGAATTGGGCCAGGGCTACGGGTTCCGCAAGGTCCGCGGGCCGCTCGGTGTGAGCGCATTCGGCGTCAACGCGCTCATCTTCCCGCCCGGCTACGAGGGCCCGAACCACTACCACGACCGCCAGGACGAGCTCTACTTCGTGCACCGTGGCACGGCGACGTTCTCGTTCGACGGGGACGAGCACGAGGTTGCCGAGGGCGGCATCGTCCACGTCGAGTCGACGACGCACCGCATGATCGCGAACCGCACCGGCGACGATCTCATCCTCTTCATCGTCGGCGGCAAAGACGGCTACGTCGAGCGTGACGGTCAGCTCGTCGGTCCGGAAGACCTTGCAAAACGCGTCAGGATCAAGGAGATGCAGCAGTGAACGGCCTGATGATGGACTACCAACTCACACTGCCGTCCCTGCTCCGGCGGGCGGAGCAGTACAACGGGAGCAAGGAGATCGTCACCCGCCTCCCGGACAAGAGCTTCCACCGCACCACGTATGCAGTGAACTGCCGTCGCGCGCGAGCGCTCGCGGTCGGTCTGCAGGAGCTCGGCCTGCAGCGAGGCGACCGCGTCGCGACGCTGTGCTGGAACCACCACCAGCATCACGAGGCGTATCTCGGCATCCCGAGCGGCGGGTTCGTCCTGCACACGCTCAACCTGCGGCTACACCCGAACGATCTGGCCTACATCGCGACGCACGCCGGCGACAAGGTCGTGATCGTGGACAAGGGCCTCGTGCCGCTGCTGGAGCAGTTCGTCGAGCGGACGCCCATCCAGCACGTGCTCGTGGTCGAGGACTCGCTACGAGGAGCTCGTCACCGGCGCCGACGCAGACGCCTGGCACGACCCGCAGCTCGACGAGAACGAGGCGGCGGCCATGTGCTACACGAGCGGCACGACCGGGCTCCCGAAGGGCGTCCTGTACTCGCACCGCTCCACGATGCTGCACACGCTGGGCGTTGCCGCCGGCAACCCGATGGGGCTCGGTGTCTCGGAGTCCGACTCGATCCTGCCCGTCGTGCCGATGTTCCACGCGAATGCCTGGGGCTACCCGTATCTCGCAACGATGATCGGCGCCAAGCTCGTCTACCCAGGCCCGCATCTCGACCCGGAGAGCCTGCTCGATGCGTTCGAGCAGGAGGGCGTCACCTGGACCGCGGGCGTTCCGACGATCTGGCTCGGCATTCTCGGCCTGCTGGACGCGAATCCCGGCAGGTGGGACCTCTCGAAGATGAAGGGGATGCTCGTCGGCGGCTCGGCCGCGCCACGCTCGATGATCGCCGGGTTCAAGCAACGCCACGGCTTGAGCGTCGTCCACGGTTGGGGCATGACCGAGACCTCGCCGGTCGCCTCGACGGCGCAGCTCCCGGGCGAGCTCGCCCAGGCCGACGAGGAGACACAGTTCGACTACATCGGCATGCAAGGACGGCCGCTGCCGCTCGTCGAGTTGCGCAACCGCGATGCGGAGGGAACCGTCCTGCCGTGGGACGGCGAGTCGATGGGCGAGCTCGAGATCCGCGGCCCGTGGGTGGCCGCCGGGTACTACGACACCCCTGAGCAGGCGGAGCGGTGGACCGAGGACGGTTGGTTCAAGACGGGCGACGTCGTCGCGATGCACCCTCGTGGCTTCATCATGATCAAGGACCGCTCGAAGGACGTGATCAAGTCCGGCGGCGAATGGATCTCCTCCGTCGAGCTCGAGAACGCGCTGATGGCGCATCCGGCGATCGCCGAAGCGGCAGTCATCGCGATACCCGACGCCAAGTGGGACGAACGTCCGCTCGCGGCCGTCGTTCTCCGCGAGGGGCAGACCGCCACCGCCGACGAGCTGCGCGAGTTCCTCGCGCCGAGCTTCGCGAAGTGGTGGCTCCCGGATCGGATCGAGTTCGTCACCGAGATCCCGAAGACGAGTGTCGGCAAGTTCCGCAAGACGGAGCTGCGTGAGATGTTCGCGGAGCAGCCGGCAGCGACGACATGATCGAGACCGTCTGGCTCGACAATCCGCCCGTCAACGCTGTCAACGCCGGGATCATCGACACCCTCTGGAGCGCGTTCGAGCAGCTCGGTCCCGACGTCCGGGCGGTCCTCCTGCGCGGGCGGGGCGAGCGGGCGTTCTCGGCCGGCGCGGACATCAGCGGCTTCGTCGGCGGCGCGGCAGACGGGGAACGCCCCGCGGGCATCCAACCGGTTGCCGACCTGATCGAGCAGGCGCCCGTCCCGGTCGTCGCCGCGATCCATGGCTACTGCCTCGGCGGCGGGCTCGAGATCGCACTCGCCTGCGACTTTCGCATCGCGCAGCGGGACTCCCAGCTCGGTTTCCCGGAGGTGAACCTCGGTCTTCTGCCCGGCGGCGGCGGCACCCAGCGCTCCCCGCGGCTGATCTCGCCCGGACGCGCGCGCTGGCTCGTCATGTCGGGCGAGCGGATTCCGGCGGAGACGGCCGAGGCGTGGGGGCTGGTCGAGTTCGTGGTCGACGACCTCGAGGACGGCATCGCCCGCTACGTCGAACCGCTCGCGAAGCAGAGCCCGCACGCGCTCCGCCAGATCAAGGAGCTCCTCCGCGACACGCGTGACGTGCGCAGCGACGAGCGCGAGGTGCAGGCGTTCGCCGCATGCCTCAACTCGGAGGACGGGCAGGAGGGTGTGGCCGCGTTTCTCGAGAAGCGCGCCGCCAACTGGACCGGGCGGTGAAGGCCGTTGTGCTGCGTGAGGTCGGCGGCGACCTCACGCTCGAGGACTGGCCCGAGCCGGCGGGCAGTGTGGTCGACGTCCGCGCGGCAGGCGTCAACTTCGCCGACATCCTGATCAGGCGCGGCCTCTATCCGCAGGCTCCGGATCTGCCGTACGTGCTCGGCAACGAAGTCGCAGGTGAGCTCGGCGGCCGGCGGGTGCTCGCCATGCCGCGCGCGGCGGGCGGGTACGCGGAACAGGTCGAGGTCGATCCGCACTGGACGTTCACGCTCCCCGACAACGCGACGTTCGCGGCCGGGGCATCGTTCCTCACCACGTACCTCACCGCGTACATCCCGCTGCAGCACCAGGTGCGCATCACGCCTGCGTCGACCGTGCTCGTGCACGCGGGCTCCGGCGGCGTCGGCTGTGCGGCGATCCAGCTCGCGAAGCATTTCGGGGCCAAGGTGATCGCCACCGCGAGCTCCGACGAGAAGCGCGCCTTCGCTCTCGGCGTGGGCGCCGACGAGGCGCTCGGCTACGACCAGCTCGACGACCTCCGCGTCGACCTCGTGATCGACCCGGTCGGCGGCGAGGTGTTCACCCGCTCGTTGCCGCTCCTGAACCCGCTTGGGGCGATCGTCGCGATCGGGTTCGCAGGCGGCTTGTGGACCGACCCGAGCGTGCAGTGGCTCGTCGGGCGCAACGCGTCGGTGGTCGGAATCTACCTCGGTCGTCTCATGAAGCTACAGCCGCACCTCGTGCACGAGTGCGCGATCGAGCTGCTCGGTCTCTGGGCGCAAGATGAGATCGAACCGATCGTCGGTGCGACCTTCCCGCTGGCCGACGCCGGGGCGGCCCATGCACTGATCGAGAGCAGGCAGCACGTCGGCAAGGTGGTGCTCGAGCCGTGAAGGCGCTCGTGACCGGGGGAGAGGGCGGTCTCGGCCGGGCGATGCGGGCGAGGCTCGAGCGGGAGGGCTACGAGGTGTCGTCGCTCGACCTGACGACCGGCTTCGACGTCACCGACCCCGCCGCGTGGGAGCGTGTCGGGGCGGTTGATCTCGCGTGCCTGAACGCCGGGATCCTCACGGCCGGCACGGATCTCCGCACGCTGGCCTACGACGACTACCGGCACGCGATCTCCGTGAACGTCGACGGCGTCGTTCTCGGCGTGCGTCGTCTCGCGCAGGTGATGGATCACGGCACCATCGTCGTGACCTCGTCGCTCGCCGGCCTCGTCGGGATGCCGCTCGACGCGATCTATTCGCTGACGAAGCACGCCGTCGTCGGCTTCGTGCGCAGCATCGCTCCGCAGATCGCGCCGATCAGGATCAATGCGATCTGCCCCGGGATCGCCGATACGCCGATGCTCGACCAGCACGACCAGCGAGCGCTCTTCGCGGCAGCCGGGTTTCCCTTGCTGCAACCGGACGAAGTCGCGGCTGCGATGTGGCTCGCGGCCACGAGTGAAGGAACCGGTGAATGCTGGTTCATCCAGCCGGGCCGCTCGCCCGCGCCGTTCCGGTTCCCGAACGTCCCTGGTCCGCGCCGCGCAGGCGAGGCCGTCGGGCTGCCGCCGGTCGGCGCTTAGTTCAGGCCGGGGTCGAACGGCATGTCGACCATCAGTTCGAAAGGGCCACCCTTGCGGTGCAGCACGGTGCGCCACAACACCTCGGGGTCGTCGGCGAATGCGTCGTCGGTGAGCGCGTCGACGACGATCCACGACGATTCTTCGAGCTCGGCCTCGAGCTGGCCGATGCCCCAGCCCGAATAGCCGGCGAAGAGGCGCATCCGCCGGATCGAAAGATCCTCGGGCTCCGCCTCGGCCGCCATGAAACCGAGCCGCTCCATGATCGGCGCGGCTGCGTCCTCGACGTCGTTGAACTCTGCGAGCACCATGAATGCCTCGGGCTGCACAGGCCCGCCGACGAACACCGGGTCGGTCGCGCCCGGCAGACCTTCGAGTGCGGGCACCGCATCGACGGCCGCGACCTCCGAGGGCCGGCTGAGCACGAGGCCCATCGCACCCTCGTCGTCGTGATGCGCGATCAGGACCACGGTCTTGCGGAAGTTCGGATCATGCAGCGCCGGAGACGACACGAGCAGCTTCCCCTGCAGCGAGTCCACCTACTGGAACTGCCACCCGTCGCCGTCGGTAAACGCGCGCAGGATCCGCTTGGCGACCACCTGGCGGTGGACCTCGTCGGGGCCGTCGTAGATCCGGCCGCCACGCGCCATCATCGCCATGTGGGCGAGCGGGGTCTCGTCGGTCAGCCCCTTCGCGCCGTGCACCTGGATCGCCCGGTCGATGACGTCGTTCAGGACCTTCGCTGCGAAGAACTTGATCGCCGAGACCTCGACCCGCGCCTCGTCACCGCCGTCGATCTTGTGCGCGGCGTCGAGTGTCATCAAACGGCATGCCTGAATCTCGACGTAGCTGTCCGCGATCCAGTTCTGAACCGTCTGCTTGCGGGCGAGCGGCTCGCCGAACGCCTCGCGCTCGAGCGAGTAGTGGCACATCAGGTCGAAGGCGCGTTGCATCTGGGCGAGCCAGCGCATCACGTGGTGGATGCGGCCCGGCCCGAGCCGTTTCTGCGCGATCAGGAACCCGGCGCCCTCCGAGCCGAGAGTGTTCGTGACCGGCACCCGGACATCCGTGTACCGCACCTCGCAGTGCGTCGACCAGCCACGCCCGGCATGCCCCATCACCGGCACCGGCCGGACGACGTCGACGCCCGGCGTGTCGGCCGGAACGATGATCTGGGTGGCGCGTGCATGCGGCGCCGCTTCTGGATCGGTGACCGCCATCACGATCCCGAACGCAGCGCCCTCGGCGCCCGATGAGAACCACTTGTGGCCGTCGATCACCCACTCGTCGCCGTCCCGCACGGCGCGAGTTCGGAGCGTCGTCGGGTCGGAGCCGGGCACCTCCGGCTCGGTCATCGAGAAGAACGAGCGGATCTGGCCGCCGACGAGCGGGAAGAGCCAGCGCTGCTTCTGCTCCTCGGTGCCGAACATGTGCAGGATCTCGGCGTTGCCGGCATCCGGCGCCTGGCACCCGAAGACGAGCTGCCCCCACACGGTGAGGCCGATCTGTTCGTTCAGGTAGGCGTAGTCGAGGAATCCGGTGCCGGTACCGCCCGCCTCGGGCGGCACGTGCGGCGCCCAGAGGCCGAGCTCGCGCACCTCGTCTCGCAGCTTGACGACGAGCGCGTCCGATTCGTCGTTCTCCTGGTCGAGCACGTGTTCGTTGGGCAGCACACGCTCATGCATGAATGCGCGCACCTGGGCGAGCCGCTCCGCGGGCCGGGCAAAGGTCGAGGTCGTCATTTCCATAGCATCGCAGAGGAGTAGCTTTGACCAATGAGGCTCGGCTTCTACATGGGCTACGCACCGCCGGGCACGAACCCGCTCGAGCTGCTCGAGCTGGCGCGGGAGGCGGAGATGCTCGGGTACGACTCGGCCTGGGCCGCGGAGGCCTGGGGCGTGGATGCGATCACGCCGCTCGCCTGGCTCGGGGCGCAGACGTCGACCCTGAAGCTGGGCACCGCGATCATGCAGTTGCCGGGCCGGTCACCGGCCAACGCGGCGATGACCGCCGTGACGCTCGATCTGCTCTCGGGCGGCCGCTTTCTGATGGGGCTCGGCACGTCAGGCCCACAGGTCGTCGAGGGCTGGCACGGCCAGGAGTGGGGGAAGCCGCTCGGCAAGACCCGCGAGTACGTCGACATCGTGCGCGCGATCGTCCGCCGAGAGCGGCTCGAGCACCATGGAGCGCATTACGACATTCCGGTCCAGGGCGGCACCGGTCTCGGCAAGCCGTTGAAGCTGATGGCGCGGCCGCTGCGTCCGGAGATCCCGATCTATCTCGCGGCGATCGCGCCGAAGGCGGTCGAGCAGGCCCTCGAGATCGCCGACGGCTGGCTGCCGATCTTCTGGTCGCCCGAGCAGGCGCGAGCCGTGTTCCCGCTCCAAGGCGCGCGCGACGGCTTCGACGTTGCACCATCGGTGCCGGCGATCGTCACCGACGACGTCGACTCCGGGCGGGCGATGCTCAAGGAGTACTACTCGTTCTACATCGGAGGCATGGGCGCCCGCGGGAAGAACTTCTACAACGACCTCTTCACCCGCTACGGCTACGAAGCGGAGGCACGCGAGATCCAGGATCTGTTCCTCGGCGGCAACCAACGCGAGGCTGCGACGAAGGTCCCGGACGCGTTCGTCGACGAGGTCGCGCTCGTCGGCTCGGTCGAGCGGATCCGCGATCGCCTCGCCGCCTGGCGGGAGAGCGGTGCAACGACATTGCTCATCTCGACGCGTGACCCGGCGACGTTGCGCGGCGTCGCCGAAGCGGCTAGCTGATCGTTTCGAGCGCCGTCTCGGCGAGCAGCGGCACGGCGTGCTCGAAGACGGCCGCGCGCGTGTCCTCGCGGCCGAGCTCGCCGCGGATGAACCGTCCGTAGATCGCTTCGCAGAACACCGCCGCCTTCCAGAGCGCGAGCGCCTCGAACCACGGCAGTGGCTGCACGTCGCGACCGCTGCTCTGCACGTACCGGGCGACGAGCTGGGCGCGGGTCGGGAAGCCGGCCTCTCCTGTCACGGGCGACGAGCCGAGCGCGCTCGCGCGGCCGTTCGGCTCGGTGTACGTGGCGAGGAGATAGCCGACGTCGGCGCGCGGGTCGCCGATCGCTCCCATCTCCCAGTCGAGCACGGCGGCGATCCGGGCGGGCTCGGTGGGCGCGACCATCATGTTCCCGAGGCGGTAGTCGCCGTGCACGACCGTGGCCGGCAGTGGGTCCGGCAGGTGGTCGGCGAGCCACGTCCCCACCTGCTCGACCTGCGCCAGCTCGCGTGTCTTGTTGATCTCCCAGAGCTGCTTGAACCGGCGCACCTGGCGCTCCATGTAGCTGCCGGGGCGTGCGAACGCCGCGAGCGCGTCATGCGAGACGTCGGCGGAATGGATCTCCACGAGTGTGTCGACGAGATCGAGGCCGAGCGCGCTGCGCGCCTGCTCGGTCTCGAGGCCCGGCGGCAGTTCGCCCGTGATCACGTGCCCGTCGATGTGGCGCATCACGTAGAACGGGACACCGAGCACGCTCTCGTCGTCGCAGACCGCGACGATTTCCGCGAGCCGCCCGAAGCCGGCGGCGCGGATCGCGTTCTGCAGGCCGGCCTCGCGCACCATGTCGTGTGCCGTCGGGGGGAGCGGTGGACGTGGGGGGCGGCGAAGAACGAACTTCTCGTCGCTGCGCTCGATCAGGAAGGTGAAGTTGGAACCGCCGCCGTCGCCGATCCGTGTTGCGACCACCGGTCCGGCGCCGAGCCCGTGTGTATCGAGGAACGCCTCGACCTTCTCTTCGTCGATGAGCGGTGGCTGATCGGCCATCGCTGCGATGCTACGCACCGTGCGCCGGCGGCTCTACCTGATGCGGCACGCCGAGGTCTCGTACGTCGGCGAGCGCGACCCCGAGGTCGTGCGCCTGACCCAGCGCGGGCTCGAGCAAGCTGCGGCCGCGCATCGTGCTCTCGGGGACATCACGTTCGACCTGGTGGTGACGAGTGGCTTGCCTCGAACGCTCGAGACGGCGGCGGTGGTCGTTCCGGAGAGTCGGCCCGAGCGTTGGCCGGCGTTCGCCGAGTGGCGCGGCGGGCGGTTGGACGATGTCCCGCGTGAGGAGCTCGAAGAGCTCTTCGTCGGCTCACTCCAGGTGCGCGACGAGGCCGCGCGCTTCCTCGGCGGCGAGTCGCTCGGCGAGGCGCTCGACCGCGTCGTGCCGGCGTTCGACGAGCTCGTCGGGCGGGAGTGGCAGACGGCGCTCGCCGTGTTCCACGGCGGCGTGAACCGGATCCTCCTCTCGCATGCGCTGGCCGGCGGACGCACCTACTTCGGCACCTTCGAGCAGGCGCCGGCCTGCATCAACGTGCTCGATCTCGGTGGCGACGGGACCTGGATCGTCCGCACGGTCAACTACATCCCATACGACCCGCTCCATCCCGCGCGCACGACAACCATGGAGCACCTGTGGGCCGAGCTGAAGCCGTGGCTCGACGAGCGAACCTAGCCACCGGGGACATGTCATGGCGAGCCGAGTCTCGTGGTCAGACCAAGAGTTGCCGAAGCGTCACAAACGATCCACAACCCGCGAGATGACCGCTGCTGGCCTCGGAAGGGACCGGCTTCCCGAGACCGGTCTCGTGGTCAGACCAAGGTGTACCGAAGTGTCACGAACGATCCACCGAGGCGCCTCGGTGGTCACCCGCCCGCGATGGCGGCTACGCCGCCGAGGGCGATCGCGACCCCTGCGCGCTGGGTGCGCGTCAGGCGTTCGCCGAGCAGGACGTGCGCGAGGAGCACGGTGACGACGGGGTACAGCGAGCCGAGCACCGACACGAGCGCCAGCAGCGCATGCCCGGCGGCGAAGGCGAAGAGCACGTTGGCCGTCACGTCGGCGAGCCCGACGGCGGCGACCGCAAGCAGCCAGGGCCGCGGGACGCGCAGGGACGCCCGCCGTATGGCCGCGACGGCGAGGAGCAGTGCGAGAGAGCCGACACGCGCGCCCAGCAGCGTCGAGAGCGCATCGCCCTGGCGGCTGCCGAGACCGAGGAAGTACACGAAGAGCCCGAGCGCGACCGCGGCGACCACCGCGAGCCCGATCGCGCGGACGCGGGCGGGAGACGAAGCGCGCCGCTCCTCCACGGAGGCGAGCACCGCGCCGCCGAGCGCCGCGATCGCCCCGGCGAGCGCCAGCGCCGACGGACGTTCGCCGGTGGCGATCGAGATCGCAAACGGCACGACCGCACCGCACGCGACCACGGGCGAGACGACACTCATCGTGCCGAGCGAGAGCGCGCGGTAGAAGGCCGCGAGCCCCGCGCCGCCCCCGAGGCCCGCGAGCAGGCCGAGCTCGAACGAACGGCCGCCGACGTCCCCGCGGACGGCAACGACAGCGATCAGCGCGACGAACCCAGCCGCCTGTGAGACCACGGTGACCGCGAACGTTGGCAGCCGCTTGGTCAGCGAGCCGCCGGCGAAGTCCGCCGTCCCCCAGACGATCGAGGAACCGAGCGCGAGGACGAGCGCGAGCGCGCTCAGAGCTAGCTCAGCCGCTCCACGAGCATCGCCATGCCCTGCCCGCCGCCGACGCACATCGTCTCGAGCCCGATCGTGCGATCCATCGTCTCGAGGTCGTTGAGCAGCGTGTTCATGATCCGCGCGCCGGTCATGCCGTACGGATGACCGACGGCGATCGCGCCGCCGTGGGGATTCAGCTTGTCGCTCCACGGGTCGACACCAAGCTCGCGGCACACCGGCAACACCTGGGCGGCGAACGCCTCGTTCAGCTCCATCACGTCGACGTCGTCGATCGTCATCCCGGCCTGAGCGAGCACCCTGCGCACCGCCTCGATCGGGCCGACGCCCATGATCTCCGGCTCGACCCCCGAGACGCTGGACGCGAGAATCCGCGCGCGCGGCTCGATCCCGAGCTCGGCCGCGCGGCTCGCCGACATGACGACGACCGCCGCGGCGCCGTCGTTCAACGGGCACGCGTTGCCCGCCGTGACCTTCCCGCCCGGCTTGAAGGCCGGGTCGAGTGCCGCGAGCTTCTCGTAGGTCGACGTTCGCCGCGGCCCGTCGTCGGCCTCGACTCCCTCGTACGGCGTGATCTCGCGCGCGAAGAACCCCGAATCCTGAGCGGCAACCGCGCGTTCCTGGGACTGCTGCGCGAACCGGTCCATGTCCTCACGCGACACATCCCAGCGCTCGGCGACGTTCTCGGCCGTGAGCCCCATCGGGATGTAGACGTTCGCGATGGGTGCGTCGTCGCCGAAGAGCGCAGGGTGGAGCTCCTCCTCGGACTTCGGATACCCGCTGACCTGGGAGGTCGACTCGACGCCGCCTGCCACGAATGCCTCGCCCTCACCGGCCTTGACCGCATGGAAGGCCATGCGGATCGTCTGCAGGCTCGATGCGCAGAACCGGTTGACCGTCGTGCCCGGCACCGTCTCCGGCAGCCCCGCGAGCAGCGCGACTCGCCGCCCGAGGTTCATCCCTTGCCGTTCCTGCGGGAAGCCACAACCGATCATCACGTCGACGATCTCCTCGCGCGGCAGCGCCGGCACCTGCTCGACCGCGGCGTTGACGGCGAATGCGGCGAGGTCGTCGGGGCGGGCATCGACGAGTGAGCCCTTGGCGGCACGGCCGATCGGCGTGCGCGCAGTTGAGACGATCACGGCTTCTGGCATGCGCGCATCTTGCCGCAATGAAAAGGGCCGGCGCTGGGCCGGCCCTTTTCGAACTGCGGTCGGTCGTGTGCTACCGGAGCGCGCCGCGGCCGTTGATCAGGGTCCCGAGCGGCTGGAACACGTGGTTCGCGTACTGGATGACCGTCACCTGGGAGATGGGGTACTGGAAGTTCCCCCTCGTGAAGACGCTCACGCCGGGCAGCGCGAACGGGTTCGCGTTCTTCTTCCCCTTCGTGAACGTCATCGACCGCGCCGCCTTCATCAGGCCGGCCCGCGTGAGGTCTTTGCCGGCGGCCTGCAGGACCTGCACGGTCGTCCATGCCTTGGCGACGCCGTAGAGGTTGAGTGGGTCGTTGGCATTCCCCTTCGGGTCGTACTTGGCCATGATCTGGCGATAGAGCTTCATGCCCGGCTGCTTGTTGTAGGCCGGGTTCGACGGGTCGAGGAGGTAGTTGATGCTGATCGACCCCTCGACGTTGTCGGAGCCGCTCTTCTCAGCGATCGTGAGGAACGGGTCGGTCGCGGAGACCGAGTTCGTGATCACGTGCGCCGGGTGCCAGCCGAGCTTCGTCGAGATGACGTACGACTGGATGGTCGGCGTCGGCGTGGCGAAGATGACGAACGTGTCGGCACCGGAGGCCTTCAGCTTCGCCACCTGTACCGCCGGCGGCGTCGTTGCGCTCAGGTCGTATGGCTGGGCGCTGACGATCTGCGAGGTGTGTGCCGCGCCGAGGCCCGCCTTGAGGCCGCGGAGATAGTCGTTGCCGTAGTCGTCGTTCTGGTAGAGAACGCCGAGTTTCGCCGACGACAGGTTCTTGACGATGTACTTGCCGTAGATCGCGCCTTCGGCCTCGTAGTCGGGCTGCCAGCCGAGCGTCCACGGGTACTTGGCGAAGTCACGGTCGAACGTGGTTGCGCCTGTCGAGACGAAGAGCTGCGGCACCTTGTTGTCGTTCAGGTACTGCCGCACCGCGGTCTGCGGCTCGGTGCCGAGGCCGCCCACGAGGGCGAACGCCTTGTCCTGCTCGACGAACTTGTGCGTCAACTGCACCGTATTGGCGGGGTTGTACCCGTCGTCTTCGAACTTCCACGTGATCTTGCGTCCGTTCACGCCGCCGTGGGCGTTGACGTACGAAAAGTACGCGCCCATGCCGGCGGGGATCGGGGCGTACCCCGAAGCCGGCCCGCTGAGAGGGAACGTGCCCTCGAGCAGGATTGACTTGGCTGTAACGCCCGGCGTCGCCGACGACGTCGCGCCGGCCGTCACGACGATGACGGCTGAGACGGCGAGCGCCGTGGCGATCAGCAGGAACGTCTTCCTCATGCTTGTGTCTCCTTCTGCGGAATGACCTTGGGGGTGATCTGGCCTCGACTATACGAGGCTTGGATCCGAAAGAGAAGTGTCCTTCTTCCCTCTGAGACGCCCCGCCAGAGCGAGAAGTTGGCGGAGCAGCCCGGCGGCTCCGGCAGGGGCGACATAGAGCACCAGCAGGAGGACGACGCCGTAGACGACCAAACCGGATCCGGGAGCGTGCGTGTCGACGTGATGCGCCTTGCTGAAGAGGTCGAGGATCCCCGGCCCCCAGCTGATCCGGATGAACTCGACGAAGAGAGCACCGAAGACCATCCCGTAGAGCGACCCCGCTCCACCGAGCACGATGCCGACCAGCAGGAGAATCGAGAGGTCGATCGGGAACGTGTCGGGGTTCACGTAGGTGATGCCGATCGCGTAGAGCGAGCCGGCGACACCGCAGTAGAACGCCGAGATGCCGAACGCGGCGGTCTTGATCGTGGCGGTCGACACGCCGTTCGCCGTCGAGGCGATCTCGCTGTCCCGGACCGCACGCAGCGCGCGCCCGAACCGTCCGCGAACGATCAGGAACGCGCCGGGGAACATGACGAGCGCGACGACCCAGCAGACGACGTAGAACCAGATCGACGGGTTCACATGCCAGCCGAGCTCGGAGCGCAGTTGCGGCAGGTTCTTGCCGACGTTGCCGCCCGTGAAGTGTGGGAAGCGCTTCAGGAGGCCGATGAACGAGAGCGGGATCGCGAACGTCGCGAGGGCGAGGTACGGGCCGGCGAATCGTGTCGCGGGCAATCCGAACGCGAGGCCGATCGCACCAGCGGCGACTCCTGCGATCGGGATCGTCCAGAGGTCGCGCCAGCCGTGGTCGACGACGAGGATCGTCGTCGTGTACGCACCGATGCCCATGAAGGCGCCGTGCCCCAGCGAAATCTGCCCGGTGAATCCGGTGAGGATGTCGAGGCCCACGAGCGCGACGAGGTAGAGGCCGACGAAACCCAGTTGGTAGGTGTGGTAGTTCGAGACGAGAAACGGCGCGATCACGACGGCGCAGACGAGCAGGCCGAGCCCGATCAGCTTGGCGAAACGGCTCATACGCGCCGCACGACCACGCGGCCGAAGAGCCCTGCGGGCTTGACCAAGAGGACGACGAGCAGCACTCCCAGCGCGACCGGCAGACGCAGCTCCGAGGTCACCGGGTGCACGTACGTGCCGAGCATGTTGAGCATCACACCGAGCCCGATCCCGCCGGCAACAGCACCGACCGGGCTCTCGAGCCCGCCGAGCACCGCTGCGGCGAACGCGTAGATCAGAACCGCCTGCATCATGTTCGGCGTCAGGAAGACCGTCGGGGCGACCATCATCCCGCTGACGGCACCGAGGGCGGCGGCGAAGCCCCAGCCGAGCGCGAGCAGCCACGACGTGCGGACGCCGAGCAAGCGCGCCGCGTTCGGGTTGAGCGCTCCGGCGCGCATTGCCAGGCCGAGCTTGGTGAAGCGGAAGAACAGCCAAAGCACGAGGAGGCAGGCGGTCACGACGCCGAACGTGCCCAGGTCCTGCTTCGAGATGTGCACGCCGCCGATCACCCACGACGACGTCGGGAAGGGGCTCGGGAAGAACTGCAGCTGTGGCGACCAGATCCAGGCGGCGAGGCCGTTCAGGATCACGAGCAGCGCGATCGTCGCCATCACCACGGTGAGCACGCTCGCGCGCTCGAGGGGCCGGATCACCGTGCGCTGGATCGCGACCCCACCGACGAATGCGATCGCGAGCGTCTCGAAGAACGCCCACCAGCTCCAGGCCGCCCCGTGGTCCATGAGCGCCCACGCGATGTACGTGGTGAACATCGCCATCTCACCTTGCGCGAAGTTGATCACCTCGGTCGCCTTGTAGATGAGCACGAGCGCGAGGGCGAGCGACCCGTAGATCGCGCCGTCGGACAGGCCGGTGGTGAGGGTCTGGAAGAACTGCTGCATCAGTAACCGAGGTAGGCGGTCCGCACCGCGTCGTCTGCCCTGAGCTCGTCGGCCGTGCCGGCGACGACGACGCGCCCGGTCTCGAGGACGTAGGCCCGCTGCGCAGCCGTCAGGGCGATCGCGGCGTTCTGCTCGACGACGAGCACGGCGAGGCCTTCCTTCTCGTTCAGGTCCGAGACGACGCGGAACACCTCGCGGGTCACCAGCGGCGCGAGCCCGAGTGACGGCTCGTCGAGCATCAGCAACCGCGGCCGGGAGAGGAAGGCGCGGGCGAGTGCGAGCATCTGCTGTTCGCCGCCCGACAGCGTGCCGGCCTGCTGGCTCCGCCGCGATTCGAGCCACGGGAAGTAGTCGAGGACGACCTTGAAGTCGGGACGGCGCACCATGTAGGCGCCCATCCGCAGGTTCTCCCAGACGGTGAGCTCCGAGAAGATCCCGCGGCCCTCGGGCACGTGTGCCACCCCGCCTCGCGCGACCGACTCTGGCGTCGCGCGCCCGAGCCGCTTGCCGGCGAAGAGGACGTCGCCGCTCTTGCGCACCGTCCCCGAGACCGCGCGCAACGTGGTCGTCTTGCCGGCACCGTTCGCGCCGAGCAGTGCGACCATCTCGCCCTCGTCGACGGTCATCGACACGCCGTGCAGCGCCGCGACCTGACCGTAGCGGGCGGAGACCTCGTTCAGCTCGAGCAGCGGGGCCATCGCGGGCGGTAGCTTCTCATGCATGGTCGACGTGGAGAAGGGTGTGCGTCGAGTGACGTTCGATCTGCCCTTCGGCATCGACCACGTTCACTGCTACTTCCTCCGCTCCTCGAGCGGCGGCTGGATCCTCATCGACACGGGGCTCGGTTCCCGCAATCCGGAGGCGCGCTGGCGTCCGGTGCTCGACCAGCTCGACGCCCCGGTGGAACGGATCGTGGTCACGCACATGCATCCCGACCACGTCGGCGGCGCACGGGACATCGCCGGGCTCACCGGCGCGCCCGTTCTCCAGGGCCGCGAGGACTACGACCAGTGCGTGCAGGCGTGGGGCGAGCGCGATCCCGAGCGGTTCGCTGCGTACTGGGCCGGGCACGGCATTCCCCCGAGCCAGGTGCACGGCCTCGCGCAGGAGTCCGAGCGGCTCATTTCGGCCGTCCACTGGGTGCGCGGATCCGGAGCTGCTCGACCCGGGCGACGAGCTCGACGGCTGGCGCGTCGAGGTGCTCCGCGGCCACGCCGACGGCCACATCGTGCTCCTCAGGGACGGTGTGATGATCGCGGGCGACGTGATCCTCGGCGGGATCACGCCGGCGATCGGCCTCTACCCGAACTCGCGCCCCGACCCGCTCGGCGACTACTTCGAGACCCTCGAGCGGATCGAGGAGCTCGCACCGCGCGTCGCCTACACAGGGCACAAGCAGCCGGTCACCGACCCCGCGGGCCGCGCCCGCGAGATCCGTGCGCATCACGCCGAGCGGCTCGATCGCGCGGCCGCGGCGCTGGACGGCGAGCCGCGCTCGGCGTACGAGGTCTCGCTGTCGCTCTTCGGCGCCGAGCTCTCGACCACGCTGCGCCGCTTCGCGACGGCCGAGGCGCTCGCGCACCTCGAGCGGCTCGTGCGCGAGGGCCGGGCGGGGCGCGCGGGCTCCGGCTACGTCGATCCTGCCTGATCGCGGCGGATACCATTCCCCCATGGAGCCGCTTCAAATCGGCGTTCTTGCCGTGCAGGGCAACTTTCGGGAGCACGCGCAGATGCTGCGCAGGCTCGGCGCGGAAGCGGTCGAGGTGCGCAAGCCGGAACAGCTCGACGGGCTCGACGGCTTGATCATCCCGGGCGGCGAGTCGACGACGTTCACGCGGCTGATGCACCTGTACGGGCTCGACGAGGCGATTCGCGGTTTCCAGGGCGCCGTCTTCGGCACCTGCGCGGGCATGATCGTGCTCGACCGCAATCATCTCGGGCTCGTCGACCTGGCCGTGCGTCGGAATGCGTTCGGCCGGCAAGTGGCGTCGTTCGAGACCGACCTCGACGTCGTCGGACAGGACGATCCGGTGCGCGCCGTCTTCATCCGGGCCCCGTGGGTGGAAGAGGTCGGGCCGGGAGTCGAGGTGCTCGCCGAGGTCGACGGCAGGCCGGTGCTCGCGCGGCAGGGCAGGTTCCTGCTCGCTGCGTTTCATCCCGAACTGACGGACGACACGCGGCTGCACGAACAGTTCCTGGAGCTCGTCAGGGAGGAGCAACGTGTCGGGGCATAGCAAGTGGTCGTCGATCAAGCACAAGAAGGGCGCCGCCGACGTGAAGCGCGGCAAGCTCTTCTCCAAGCTCTCGCGCGCGATCATCGTCGCCGCGAAAGAGGGGGAGGAGACCCCGCCAACAATCTTGCGCTGCAGAATGCGATCGAGAAGGCGAAGTCGTATTCGATGCCGAAGGACAACATCGACCGCGCCGTCGCCAAGGGCTCCGGCGCCGACGCGGACGCCGACGCGTTCGAGACGATCGTCTACGAGGGCTACGGGCCTGAAGGCGTCGCCGTGATCGTCGAGGCGCTCACCGACAACCGCAATCGAACGGCCGCGGACGTGCGCCACCTGTTCGCGAAGAACGGCGGCAATCTCGGTGCGACTGGTGCCGTCGCGTGGCAGTTCGACCGGCGTGGAGTCGTCATCATGCCCGCCGACGGCGTCGACGACGAAGAGCTCCTGCTCGTCGCGGCCGACGGAGGCGCCGACGATCTCGAACGTGACGGCGACGTGTTCCAGGTCACCTCTGCGCCGGAGTCTCTCTCCAGCGTGCGGGCGGCGATCGAGGCGGCGGGTTACCCGGTCGATTCGGCGGAGCTGATGCTCGTGCCGAAGACGACCGTGGCAGTCGAGGACGAGGCGAAGGCGCGCCAGGTCATGCGCCTGATCGACGAGCTCGAGGACAATGACGACGTCCAGGAGGTCTTCGCGAACTTCGACATTCCGGAACAGGTCCTCGAAGCAGTCGCCGGCTAGGAGCCGTGGCGCGGGTCGATGAACCGGCTCGGCTTGTGGTGACCTGAACGCTCTCGACTTTGGAATACTCGCCGCATGAACCCTGAGGACCTGCGTTTGCTCGAGACGGTCGGTGCCGAGGTGGACATCGCCGCCGGGAAGGTGCTGATCGAGCGCGGGCAGCACGGAGCGGGCGTCTTCGTCATCCTCGAAGGCACGGTCCTCGTCGAGGCGCCCGAAGGCACGCGCGAACTGGGAACCGGGGCGTTGATCGGCGAGCGCGCGCTGCTCTCCGCTGACGGTGTTCGCACGGCCCGTGTTCGTGCGCTCACCGACCTGCGGGTGCTCGCAGTCGACCGCGCCGGGTTCGAGCGGCTGTGCGGCGACGACCCGGCGTTCGAGGAGCGCCTCACGACGGGTGGCTGACCCGCTGGCGCGTAGGCTTCGCAAACCCCAGTCAAGGAGGACGGCATGTCCGAGTACGCTCGCGTCGTCACATTTGAGGCCGACAGCGCCGCAGTCGACGCAATCGTCAACGAGATCAACTCCGCGGACGGGCCGCCCCCGGGCGTGAACGCCAAGCGGATCACCGTCCTGGCCGACCGAGCTGCGGGAACGCTCGTCGTCGCCGTGCGCTTTCCTTCCGAGGAGGATCTCAAGGCCGGTGCCGCGATCTTCGAAGCGATGAGCCCGCCCGACGACGGCACGATCCGCCGTGTCTCCGTCGCTCAGTACGAGGTGGTGCTCGAGCGGGACGCCTAGAGACCGGCCCAGCCGCGCGAAAAGGAACGTCCGGAGCGGTGCCTAACGTGTCCACGTGAAGGTTCTCGGCATCGACCCAGGGACGGCAGCGTGCGGGTACGGAATCGTCCACGAAAGCGGCGGGCGCCTCAGGGCCACGTGCCACGGGTGGTGGCGAACGTCGCCTCGCGATCGCCTGGAGGTTCGTCTGCTCACGATCTTCACGGGCGTCCAGGAGCTGATCGCGGAACACGCTCCGGATGCCGTCGCCCTGGAGGAGTCGTACGTCGGCGCAGACGCCCGCATCGCACTCTCCGTCGGGCAGGCACGGGGAGCCGTGCTCGTCGCCGCGTCGTCCGCCGGCGTCGCGTGCGCTGAATACGCGCCGGCACGTGTCAAGCAGGCAGTCTGCGGTTACGGCCGCGCCGACAAGCAGCAGGTGGGGAAGATGGTGAAGGCGATCCTGGCGCTCGACGAGATCCCGGCGCCGAACCACGCCGCCGACGCGCTCGCCGTCGCGATCTGCCATGCGCTCATCCCGCCGCCGATGAGGATGTCGGCATGATCGCGCGTCTGCGCGGACGGATCGCGGGGCGCGCGGGACCAGGCCTCGTCGTCGATGTGAACGGCGTCGGCTACCTCGTCAGCGCCACACCATCCGTTCAGCGTCTCGGGGACGGCGAGGTCACGATCGAGATCCACACCGTCGTTCGCGAGGACACGCTCGCGCTCTTCGGCTTCGCAACGGGGGAGGAGCGCGAGCTCTTCGAGCTCCTGCTCGGCGTCTCGGGTGTCGGGCCGAAGGTGGCGCTCGCGATCGTCTCCGGCTCGACGCCGGCCGAGCTGCGCCGTGCGATCGCCCGCGACGACGTGAAGCGCTTCCAGGCGATCCCCGGCGTCGGGCTGAAGACCGCGCAACGTGTCGTGCTCGAGCTGAAGGAGAAGCTGCCGTTCGTCGAGACGGGGCTGCCGGACAGCGGCGACCTGACCGCGCGTGATGCGCTCGTCGAGCTCGGCTGGTCTCTGACCGACGCCGAGCGCGCGCTCTCTGACGTCGATCCCGAGCTGTCGATCGAGGAGCAGGTGCGCAACGTTCTGAGAGCGGCGGCATGACGCAGTTCCTCGCGCCCGTCGCGGGCGACGCAGAGGAGGAGCTCGAGCGGTCGCTCCGCCCTCGTGATCTGTCCGATTTCGTCGGGCAGGAACGCGTGAAGGAACAGCTCTCGATCGCGCTCGTAGCGGCCAAGGCACGCGGGGAGGCACTCGACCACGTCCTGCTCGCCGGGCCGCCCGGGCTCGGCAAGACGTCGCTCGCGCAGATCGTGCGCAACGAGCTCGGCGTGGGGATCAGGCAAGTCGCGGGACCGGCGCTCGAGCGCAAGGGCGACATCGCTGCGATCCTCACCTCGCTCGAGCCGCGTGACGTGCTGTTCGTGGACGAGATCCACCGGTTGAACCGTGCCGCCGAGGAGATCCTCTACCCGGCGCTCGAAGACTTCCGCCTGGACATCATCGTGGGGCAGGGGCCGGCCGCGCGGACCCTGACGCTCGATCTGCCCCCGTTCACGCTGATCGGCGCGACCACGCGCACCGGGCTTCTGACGACGCCGCTGCGCGACCGGTTCGGGCTGACGTTCCGACTCGACCTCTACACACCCGACGAGCTGGCGGCGATCGTCCGCCGCTCGGCATCGATCCTCGGCGTCGAGATCGGCGAGGACGCAGCAGAGCTCGTCGCCCGGCGGTCGCGCGGCACCCCGCGCATCGCGAACCGCATCCTGAGGAGGGTGCGCGACGTGGCCGAGGTGCGGCACGAGGGCAAGGTGACGACGGCGATCGCCGAGGAGTCGTTGACACTGCTCGAGGTCGATGGAGCAGGTCTCGAGCGGTTCGACCGCGAACTTCTGCGCTGTGTCGTCGAGAAGTTCGGAGGTGGCCCCGTCGGTCTCTCCACGCTGGCCGTCGCGCTCGGAGAGGAGCCCGAGACGATCGAGGACGTCTACGAGCCCTTTCTGCTCCAGCTCGGCTTCCTCCAGCGCACGCCGCGCGGCCGCATCGTCACCGACCTCGGCCGTGCCCATCTCGGCGCGCGGCCCGACTCGTCACGGCTCTTCTAGGGCTCGTCGATGAACACCACCACACCTCGTGCCGATGCTGCAGCCGCCTCTGTCGGCGCCTCCGATCTGTTCGTCCTGCGCCGGATCACGGAGAACCGCTTCGTGCATTTCGGTGGGAGTGGTCGCGGTGCAGGCTGGGCCGGGCTGATCGAGGTGACCAGTGACGAGGAGGTCTCGCTCGGCGAGGCGCTGACGACGCGCAGCACCGTCAGGCTCACACACGGCGGGAAGGAGCTGGTCTTCGGGCCGTACTATGCGCGCGCCGCGGCCTTCGTCCCGGTGACGAACGACGTCGTCGTCGTCTTCGGTGCTGAGGACGAAGCGCTCGAGACCGCGAGCGACGACGCGCTCGCGTCGGCTGCGACGATGGCGGCCGACGCGGTAGAATCCGTGACGCCCGCCAAGCGGCTCGCCGACGAGCTGGAAGAGCTCGAAGCGGTCCGCTCGGCGATGGCCGTCCAGGGCGACGACGTCGCCTCCGTGATGCGCGCCATCGGGATGATCGCCGCCGAGTCACTGTCCTGCGAGCTCGCCGCCGTCTACCTCGCCTCCGGCGAGCGCATCGAGCTCGTCGACCGCGGCTGGACGCTGCACGCCCGGGCCGACCGGGTCGCCGCCGCATTGAAGGGCGTGCTGGAGGACGGGCGCTTCCCGTACTGCGTGCAGGACGCGAGCATCGTGCCGCTCCCGTCGCCCCTCGACGAGGAGCAGGGCATTCGCTCCTACTACCTGCTCGAGCTGCACGGCCTGGCACGCGGAGTCGTCCTCGTCGCCCACACGGATGCGGGACCGCGTGGATTCACGCTGCTCTGCCGCCGCTTGGGCCTGCGCCTCGCCGACGTGGCATCGGCTCAGCTCGGGGTCGCACTCACGCAGGAGTGGTGCTCGAGAGAGGCCGATCGCCTTCACTCGGAGTTCGGGAAACTCGACGCTTCCTGAAGAGCGAGAGCGCGAGCGGCGCCGTCAAGAGCGCCATCACGTCGAACCACACGTAGCCTGAGGCGACACCACTCGGAGGGTTCCCGTCGGGGATCCCGAGTCCCGGCAGTTCGTGCGCCCAGCGCCACGTGCCGATCGCGGTGCCGTACAGCTCGAGGGATGCGACGACGAGGAACACCCCCGCGTAGACCGCGCGGTTGCTGCCGCGCCAGAGGAAGAGCAGGAGCAGCGGGACGCCGAGCGCGCCCGCCACGTCGCGGCGCGGGAGCACGAACAACCCGAGCACGCCCCACGAGGCAGCCGCAACAGCAGCGGCCCCGACCAGTACGCGCGTCCGTCCCCGCAGGGCGAGCGCGAGCGACACGCCTGTCAGGTACACGAGCCCGTGCGCGGGGGGCACGAAGAGGGGCAGGTTGTGCAGCCGGTAGGTGTAGACGCCCCAGATGAGCGAGCCGGTCACCTCGCCGATCGTCGCGAAGACGACGACGGCGAGCGCCTGTGCCCGCCGCTCCGGCGGCACGCGCGCGAGCGCGACACCGAGGGCCCCGAACGTGAGCACACCGAGCGCGAGCTGCTCGGGGTACGACGCGTAGCGGTCGAGCGCCAGCAGAGCCGCGAGGTACGCGGCTCCCGCTACTGCCGGAACTGCAGCTCGTGCCACGACGGCACCGGTGCGAGCTCGAGCAGCGGCCGGCCGCCGCCGCCCGGATGCTGGTAGGCGAACTCCGCCTCGCTCTCGTCCCACACCACCTCGAGCGCGCCGCGCTTCACCTGGTGGTCGAGCCAGGCGCCGCGGAAGATCAGCTTGCGCAGCCAGTAGACGAGCGACTCCCCCTCGACGAGCGACACCCTCTCCCAGTTCCGCACGAGGTAGCGGCCGAGCCGCGAGAACGGCTCTTCGACCACGCCCTGCGCTGCCAGGGCGACGAGGTCGGCGGTCTCGTCCTCGTCGAGCTCGGAGCTCTCGACGACGCCGAGCTTGACCGCTGCCGCGACGACGCGGCCCTCGAAGTCGGTGCTGCTGAACGAGAATCGGTAGCCGAGAAACTCCACGACGTAGTCGTTGCCGGAGCTGTAGTTCGAATCGGGAGCCGGGAGCGATTCGGGCACGATCCCATGGTAATGAACCTTCTTGCCGCAGCTCCCAACTGGGAGCGGCTCGTCATCTGGCTGCCTGCGCTCGTGGTCGGGATCGGCCTCGTCGGCGCGGTGCTCATCCTGCTCGGTCGCGCATTCGCGGCGTCCGTCCGCGAATCCGGGCACCCCAGGTGGATCTTCGGCGGGCTGCTGGCGCTCGTCGGTCTGGTGGTCGTCTGACCTGGCTCGGCGTTTCCCTGCCTAGAGAATGACCACCGGCGTGCCGACGCGCACGTGCTCGAAGAGCCATTCCGCATCGGGCACGTGCATCCGCACACAGCCGTGCGAGGCGCTGTAGCCGATCGACGTGGGAGCGTCGGTGCCGTGGATGCCGACGCCGGGAGCGTCAGGCCCATCCAGCGTGTCCCGAGCGGGTTCGACGGCCCCGGCGGCACCGGCTTCAATCCCTTGGCCCAGGCGTCGTAGGTGGGGGGATACCACCAGGGTCACGCTGCTTGTCCATGATCCGCCAGACGCCGGGGGGGTCGGATAGATCGCCTGTCCCGTCGCGACCGGGAAGGTGCGCACGAGCTTGTCGCCCGTCGTAGAGGCGAAGGGTGTTGGTGCCACGTGTGACGACGATCACCGGCCCGAAGTGCGCGATCGTCCGCTGGGCGGGCACGCGGACGCGTGAGCAGTTGCAGCGGTGGGCGGTTGCCGTCGCCGAGCAGGCGCGCCAGGGCGTCCGGGCATCGCCTTCACGTCGACCGCGACTCCGGGCCTGCGCGGCGCGAACTCCGGGCCAGACGCGTTCGCCCCGATCACGCGCGCGGCGACCGCGGGGCGGTCGATGCGTTCGCGAGGCCGGCGACGAGCCGGGCGGCCCGGGCCTGGGAGTAGGTCACCGGGAGCGCGATCCGACTGCTCGGAGTCGCAGCGAGCGCCGACCCGACGGCGGCGTCGCGTCGATGCTCGCGCCGATCTGGGCCGGGTCGACGATCGTCTAGGCCGCCGTCGTAGGCGATCGTCAACGGGCGCGCGAAGCCGCATCGATCGCGGCGCGCGCAGGCTCGGCGCTCAATCCTCCGATGTGCACCCCTGCCACGTCGACCCCGGCCGGGATCGTGTGTGTTCGCTCGGAGGCCGGCGCTGCCGCGCAGGCCAGCCCTGCAGTGGCGACGATCGCGGCGAGCGTCCGGAGCACCAGAGCCGGAATTGAACCAGTTTCCAGGAGGTTCGTCTGTCCGACGGCGTCCGTACCGTCGCCGTGCCATGGCGACCGGAACCTGGCAGCTCGAACCCTGTTCCCACGCCCGCGTGCAGGTGCTCGTCGACGAGCTTGCGCTCGACGAGGTGACGGCCTCGGTGCTCGTCCGGCGCGGCTACGCGGAGCCCGCCGACGCGCGGCGCTTTCTCGAGGGCGCCTTGCCCGGGCACGATCCGTTCGCGCTCGGCGACATGCGTGAGGCGGTCGCGACGATCTCCGCCGCGGTCGAGGCGGGCAAGCGGATCTGTGTGCACGGCGACTACGACGCCGACGGGATCTGCGCCACCGCGTTGGCGGTCCTGCTGCTGCGGGAGCTGAAGGCCGACGTGGCCTGGCACCTGCCGTCGCGGTTCGAGGAGGGCTACGGCCTGAATGCGGACACGCTCACCCGGCTCGCCGGGAGGGCTTCGACCTCGTGCTGACGGTCGACTGCGGGATCACCGCGATCGCAGAGGTCGAGCATGCGCATTCGCTCGGCGTCGACGTCGTGGTCACGGACCATCACCGGCCTGCGGACGGATTCCCCACCTGCCCGGTCGTCGCGCCGCTCAAGGGGGATTACCCGTTCTCCGGGCTCTGCGGCACCGGCGTCGTCTGGAAGCTCGCCCAGGCCCTGCTCGGCCCAGACCATCCGTTCCTCGAGCGGCACCTCGACATCGTCGCGCTCGCGACCGTCGCCGACGTCGTGCCGCTGGTCGACGAGAATCGCGCGCTCGCGCTGCTCGGGCTACGGCGCCTTGCACAAACGCGGAAGCCGGGGCTGCGGGCGCTGATGCGTGTCGGTCACGTCGACCCGGCCTCGATCGACGAATCGTCGATCGGCTTCAGGCTCGCACCGCGCATCAACGCCTCCGGCCGGCTGTGCCGGCCCGAGGCCGCGCTCGCGCTGCTCCTCACCGAGGACGATCGCGAGGCATTCACGCTCGCAGAGGAGCTCGAGGCGCTGAATCGCGAGCGCCAGGCCGTCGAGGAGCGGATCCTGCGCGAGGCGATCGCCCAGGTCGAGTCCTGGCCGGAGGCCCGCCGGCGCCGACGTGGCTACGTCGTCGCGGGCGAAGGCTGGCACGAGGGTGTGATCGGCATCGTCGCGTCACGGCTCGTCGAGCGCTACAACCGGCCCGTCGTGATGATCGCCGGCACCGACGGCCACTGGAAGGGCTCAGGGCGATCGGTGTCGGCGTTCGACCTGCACGCCGGGCTCGGCGCCTGCGCTGCGCACCTCGAGCGCTTCGGCGGCCACCGCGCCGCTGCCGGCCTGACGATCGCGGGCGACCGGGTCGAGACGTTCGCCGCGGCGTTCGCCGCCCACGCCGACGAGGCCCTGACCGAGGACGATCTGAGGCCGATCACGCGCGTCGACGCGATCGTTCCCGGCAACAAGCTGAACCTCGACCTGTGCGCGGAGCTCGGCCGCCTCGCGCCGTTCGGTCTCGGCAACCCGGGTGTGCTCCTGCTGGTCGACGGGTGCGAGCTCGCCGACCTCTCGACCGTCGGCGACGGCAAGCACCTGCGCTTTCGGGTGCGTCAGCGTGGCCGCGACTCCGGCTCGGCGATCGCCTTTGGCCTGGGAGCCCAGCTCGACCGGTTCCGCCGCGAGGGCCGCTACGACGTTGCGTTCCGCCTGCAGGAGAACCGCTGGAACGGGGTCTCGTCGCCCCAGCTCGTCGTGCGGCGCGTCTTCGACGCCGTCGACGGGTTCGACGAGCTGCGCGACTGGCTGGGCGGCCAGTGGAAGGCAGGGGAGGCGGCGTGGACCCCGCAGGCGCGAGCGATCTTCGAGGAGCTCGAGCTCGAGGACGGCGCGCGCCGGAGCCTGCTCGAATCGCCGACGTTCAGGGCGTTGCTCGAAGAGAAACCCGCGCTCGCCGCGGCCGCCTAGACGCGGCGGCAACCGCGTCCAGCTCGTGCAGCATGCGGGCGATCTGGATCAGCTTCTTGGTCTGTCGGCGTCGCTTGAACATCGGTTCCTCTCGTTCATCGGCAGAGCGGCGTTTCCTCCTGAGGGGGCACAGATCCCTCGGAAGAGCGGCGGTACACTGGATTGATGGCCGTTCTGGAACGCCATCAAGATCTCGTCGACGAGCTGATCGCCGATGTCGAGGCCTATAAACCCGACGTCGACCGCGAGCTGCTGACGCGGGCGTTCCAGTATGCCGCGGACGCGCACGCCGGCCAGGTGCGGCAGTCGGGCCAGGAGTTCATCTATCACCCTTGGGGCGCCGCGAAGATCCTCGCGAGCCTGCAGCTCGACGAGGCGACCCTGTCCGCGGCGCTGCTCCACGATGTCGTCGAGGACACGGACAAGGACATCGACGAGGTCCGCACGGAGTTCGGCGACGAGATCGCACAGCTCGTCGAGGGCGTCACCAAGCTGACCCGGGTCCGCTTCCAGAGCCGCGAGCACGCGGAGGCCGAGAACTACCGCAAGCTGATCGTGGCCATGGCGGAGGACCTCCGCGTGATTCTGATCAAGCTCGCGGACCGGTTGCACAACCTGCGCACGATCGAGTACCTGGGCAAGCAGAAGCAGCTGCAGAAAGCACGCGAGACGCTCGAGGTGTACGCGCCGCTCGCGCATCGTCTCGGCATCCATGCGCTCAAGTGGGAGCTCGAAGACCTTGCCTTCCAGACGCTGCATCCGCGCAAGTACGAGGAGATCAAGCAGATGGTGGCCGAGCGGCGCACCGATCGCGAGGAGCACGTGCGCGAGGCGGCTCTGGTCCTGCAGAAGGAGCTCGACAAGGTCGACATCCCGGCGGAGATCTCGGGACGGGCGAAGCACTTCTACTCGATCTACGACAAGATGGCCAAGAAGGGCCGCGAGTTCAACGAGATCTACGACCTCACCGCGATGCGGGTGATCGTGGAGCGCGGCGCCGACGAGGGGACGCGCGACTGCTACGGCGCGCTCGGCCTCATCCACTCGCTCTGGAAGCCGATGCCCGGCCGTTTCAAGGACTTCGTTGCGATGCCGAAGTTCAACGGCTACCGCGCGCTGCACACGACGGTGATCGGCCCGCAAGGTCGGCCGCTCGAGATCCAGGTGCGCACACGGGAGATGCACGAGACGGCCGAGTTCGGCGTCGCCGCGCACTGGCTCTACAAGCGCGGGAAGAAGGACAAGGACGCCGAGTGGGTTGCCTGGGTCAAGCAGTTGATGGACGAGGGGACGACCGACGAGGCCGATCCCCGCGAGTTCATGAAGACGTTCCGCACCGATCTCTTCGACGAGGAGGTGCACGTCTTCACGCCGAAGGGCCAGGTGAAGACGCTGCCCGCCGGCGCGACTCCGATCGACTTCGCGTACGCGGTGCACACCGACGTCGGCCATCGCACGGTCGGCGCGAAGATCAACGGGCGCATCGTCCCGCTGCACTACACGCTCAAGAACGGCGACTTCGTCGAGATCCTCACGTCGAAGCAGGGTCGTGGGCCGTCGCGCGACTGGATGTCGCTCGCGAAGAGCTCACGGGCCCGCAACAAGATTCGGCAGTGGTTCTCGCGCGAGACGCGTGAGGACGCGGAGCACAAGGGGCGCGAGGCGCTCGAGCAGGCGTTGAAGGCGCAGAATCTGCCGTACGCGAAGCTGCGAGGCTCGGCCACGCTCGCCCAGGTGATCCGCGAGACGGGGTTCAAGAAGGCCGACGACTTCTACCTGGCGCTCGGCTCGGGCAAGTTGCAGCCGGGGGCGATCGTCAACAAGGTCGTCCAGCGGCTGAAGACGGAGCAGGTCGCCGAGGAGGCGCCGGTCGTCACGAAGGCGCCGAAGACGCAGCCTGTCTCCGGCTCCGACATGGGCGTGGTCGTGCCCGGCGTCACCGATGTGCTGATCCGGCTCGCGAAGTGCTGTACCCCGGTGCCGGGCGACCCGATCGTCGGGTACATCTCGATGGGCAAGGGCATCACCATCCACCGCGACGACTGCCCGAACGTGAAGGCGCTGCGCCGTAGCCCTGAGCGGTTCACACAGGTCGACTGGGACGGCGCCGCTTCGGCGAAGAGCTTCCGGGTCCAGATCGCGGTCGACTCGTGGGACCGTCCGCGCCTGCTCGAAGACGTCGCCCGGACGTTCGCCGAGCACGGTGCGAACATCGTCGGCTACGGAGGGGTAGTCGAGGATCAACTGGCGAAGAACTGGTACACGGCGGAGGTCGGCGACGTGAAGGGGCTGCGGACGCTCCTGACGGCGCTGCGCAACCTCGATGCCGTGTTCGACGCGTATCGCGTCACCCCGTCCTGAGTCGGTTTCAGCCGTTCGAGGACGGCCGGCGTTCCCTCGATCGAGTGATCATGGCCATTTCGGGCGGGGTACCTCAACCGGGGGATAGCGGTTTCCGTGCTCTTCTCGTACAACGAAGGCAAGGGGAGAGGTAGGCGGCTGCCCCGCTCGCCCGGCCCAGGCGGATCGGGTGGGCGGAGCGCCGCACCTTTACGCGGGGCTCGGATCCTCGAACACGGCGATCTGGTGGCGGAAGGCTTCGGGCACCGGCACGGCCTTGCGCTCGTCGAGGGCGATGCAGACGACGGTCGCCTTCGCCGTCGCCATCAGCGTGTCCCCACCGTCGTCGATGCGATAGGCGGCGTGGTCGTAGGTGATGCTGGTCGTCCCGATGCGCTCGACTCGGACGAAGATCTCGAGCAGGTCGTCGAAGCGCGCGCCTGCGACGTACTCGACGTTGACGGCGCGCATCGCGAAGTCGACGTCGCCGACGTGCACACGCCCGAGGTGCCGGTGGTACTCAGTCCGCGCGAGATCGAAGTACGGCATATAGCGGCCGTAGTAGACGACGCCTTGCGCGTCGGTCTCGGAGAACCCGACCCGCTGGTAGGCGGCATACCGGTACGGCGGCTTGCGGCCGGTGACGTGCCCGAGCTCGATCATGGCGTCGATCGTAACCGTCACCTGTGGAACGTCCGCCACACTTCGGAAACCTTTGGTCTGACCAAGCGACTGGTCTCGAAACGGCAGGTCGAGTCCCTCCGACCGTCACGCGGCCGCGGATGTGGTGTCGATCGCAACTGTCGCCTGTGGAGCGTCCGCCACACTTTGGAAACCTTTGGTCTGACCAAGAGACTCGTCTCGAAAGGGCGCGTCGGGCCTTTCGAGACGTCAGGCGCCGCGGATGACGCCGAGCACTTCGTCGCGCTTCTCCTCCATGAGCTTCTGCGAGCCGGCTTCGAGGTTCAGGCGCAGCAGCGGCTCCGTGTTCGACGGGCGCACGTTGAAGTGCCAATCGTCGAAGTCGACGGAGAGGCCGTCGAGCTGCGTGACCCGGCCCTCCGCGCCGAAGCGATCCTCGAGCTCCCGCAGTTTGGCCGGAACGTCGGCGACCGGGGTGTTGATCTCGCCCGTGATGAAGTATCGGGCGCGGAACGGCGCGAGCACCTCGCTCAACTTGCCGCGGCGCGACACGAGCTCGCACATCAGCAGGAACGGCACCGTGCCCGAGTCCGCCTGGGAAAAGTCGCGGAAGTAGTAGTGCGCCGAAACCTCGCCGGCGAACACCGCGTCGACCTCGCGCATGCGCTGTTTGATGAACGCGTGCCCGACGCGGTTGATCAGCGGTACGCCGCCGGCCCGCTCGATCGTCTCCGGCACCGCCCGTGACGCTCGGACGTCGTAGATCACCTTCTCGCCCGGCTCGCGAGTGAGGATCGTCTCGGCGAAGAGCGCCGTCGTGAAGTCACCGGGGACGAACTCGCCGGAGTCGTCGACGAAAAAGCACCTGTCGGCGTCACCGTCGTACGCGACACCGAAGTCCGCGCGCTCGCTGCGGGTCTTCCCGATGATGAAGTCGCGGTTCTCGGGCAGGAGTGGGTTCGGCTCGTGATTCGGGAACGATCCGTCGGGATCGAAATAACAGCGGACGATGTCGAGCATCGGGAGCCGCGCGAGCACGGGCGGCAGCATCGCGCCCGCCATCCCGTTCGCCGCGTCGATGACGACTCGCAGCGGCCGAAGCGCATCCAGATCGACGAACGAGAGCACCCGGTCGACGAACCGCGCCCAGATGTCCTCCTGCGAAACCGTGCCGCGAGTTGCCTCTCGCCAGGCGGCCGCGACCGCGCGGTCGCGCACGTCGAGGAGGCCCGACTCACCCCCGACCGGCAATGCGCCGCGGCGGACGATCTTCATCCCGGTGTACTGCTTCGGGTTGTGCGAGGCGGTGACCATCACGCCGCCGTCGAGTGCGAGGTCTCCGACCGCGAAATAGACCATCTCGGTGCCGACCATGCCGAGGTCGAGCACGTCGGCGCCCGCGTCCGCGGCACCTTCGATGACTGCCGCCGCCATCGACGGCGACGAGAGCCGAACGTCTCGCCCGACCGCGATCGAGCTCGGTTCGAACTGTTCCACGAACGCTCGCCCGATCGCGTACGCACCTGCCTCGTCCAGCTCGGACGGATAGAGCCCGCGGACGTCGTATGCCTTGAAGGCCTTCGGGTCGAGCACGGCCTGAGCCTAGCTACGCCTCGAGGATCTCCTTGATCGCAGCGGTCGATTCCGGGGTGGGCGACTCGGAGATGACCGTCGCCGGTCGCTCGAAACGCGTCAGCGCCTCGCGTAGCGGCTCGGCGCGCAGCGTGCCCTCGCCGTAGGGCAGGTGCTTCGTCTCGTTCCGGTTTGCGAACTGGATGTCCGAGAAGTGGATGTGGAACGGCGCGCCCGGCTCGATCACAGCGTCTGCCTGCTCGAGCGCCGCGGCGAACGGCTCGACCGACAGGAACGCCCCGTCGGACGTCGCATGCATGTGCGCGAAATCGATCACGGGCCGGACCCAGTCGAGCTGGGCGGCGATCTCGCACACGTCGTCGATCGAGCCGAGCTCGCGCACGCGGCCCATCACCTCGATCCCGAAGGGCACGGCGCGATCCTTGCCTTCGAGCCGCTCGCGCAGCTCCGCGAGCTGCTCGACGACCGCAGCAATCGCGTCCTCCCGTGATCGGCCGAGCAGGAACCCCGGGTGGAACACGACGAGCTCGGCGCCGGCGGCCTTGGCGATGCCGGCCGAGTGGTCGAGCATCCCGACGGCCATGTTCAGTTTTTTGCCGCGTTCGGCGTGACCCATGAACCCCGCGATCGGCGCGTGCACCGACAACACGATGTCGGCCTCCGCGCAACCCTCGCCGAACTCGGCCGCGAACGCGTAATCCATCCAGAAACGGCCCTCGAAGTCGATCTCACACGCCGACAGCCCCCGCTCGAGCAGCGCGTCGACTGCCGCTGCCGGCGATTCGCGGGCGGGCACTCGAGCCGGGCCATAGTGCAGGCGACGAGCCATCGAACGGAGCGTATCGCCGCGACGTTCCAGCAGCTCACCGGGCGCCGCCCGAAGTCCGTCCGACGCGGTTCCTACTCTGAAGGCGCATGTCAACTGGGCCCTCACGGATCGACCTGCTCGAGCTCGATATCGATCTCCGGCTCGCCGATCTCTGGCGCGAGGCGTCGGGGATCAACGAGTGGTCGCTCGACGTGGTCGCGGCGTTCATGCGTGCCGCGTATGGCAAGGGCTACTGCGACGCGCTCACCGAGGATCTGCCCGGCTCACTTTGTGCGGATCACGGCTATCGCGTCCCGGCGCGCAAACAGACCGCCAACGCCGACGTCTAGCTAAACTCGGGGCCGTGCCCACGCGCAGTCCTGCGCGGCTCGTCGTCGCCCTCGCGGTGGCGGCCGTCCTCGCCGTCTTCCTGCTCTACACAGCGGTCGCAGGCAATTCGACGCCGACGTTGACGCCGCACCAGATCGCCGGCCACACCGGCAAGCTCGCAGTCGTCGGAGTCGTCGTTGGGCCGCTGCTCGGAGACTCGCATTCGGCGACCGGCTTGCGCTTCAGGTTGAAGAACATCGACGGGCAGAGCGGAGTCGTTCCGGTCGTCTACCACGGCGCGGATCCGCCCCCGCTCTTCAAGGTCGGCCGCAGCGTCGTCGCCAGCGGCAGCTTTGCCGGTGGGCGCCTGAGCGCGTCCGACATCCTCACGAAGTGCCCGTCCAAGTACACGGCAACGACGACTCCGTCCTAGTGCCCCGCACCGATGGCTGACCTCGGCCGCGCTGCCCTCGTCGTCAGCCTCGGGCTGTCGGTGTATGCGCTCGTCGCCGGCACGACGGCTGCGCTGACGAACCGCCGTCGGCTGGCGGCATCCGCGCGCAACGCGCTCTATTGCAGCTTCGTGTCGACACTGATCGCTGCGGTCGTGCTCGCGTCGGCGCTGGTGCGCCACGACTTCTCATTCACATACGTCGCCCAGCATACGAATCGCACGTTGCCGACGGCCTACACGCTGAGCGCCTTCTGGGGCGGCCAGGAGGGCTCGTTGCTCCTCTGGCTCCTCGTCCTGACCGGTTACGGAGCCCTCGCCGTCGCGCTGAACCGGAAGCTGATGCGCGATCTGACGGCCTGGGTCGTGCCCGTGCTGGGAGGCATCGCGACGTTCTTCGCGTTCGTTCTCGTCGCCGTCGCGAGCCCGTTCGGCACCCAGGCCGCGCCCATCGACGGTGCCGGCCTGACGCCGAGCCTCCAGAACCCGTACATGGTCGCGCACCCGCCGATGCTCTATCTCGGGTACGTGGGCCTCTCGATCCCGTTCGCGTTCGCGGCCGGGGCGATGCTCTCCGGCAAGACCGACGAGCGGTGGATCGTGGCGACCCGCCGCTGGACGCTGGTCGCCTGGGCGTTCCTCGGCTTCGGTCAACTGCTCGGCGCGCACTGGGCCTACGTCGAGGTCGGCTGGGGCGGCTACTACGCCTGGGATCCCGTCGAGAACGCCGCCCTGATGCCGTGGCTGGCGGCGACCGCGTTTCTGCACTCGGTGATGATCCAGGAGCGCAAGGGCATGCTCAAGGTCTGGAACATGGTCCTCGTCGCGCTGGCCTTCGAGCTGTCGGTCTTCGGGACGTTCCTCACGCGCTCCGGTGTCGTGAACTCGATCCACTCGTTCGCGAAGAGCCCGATCGGCTCGTGGTTCCTCGCCTTCGTCGTCATCTCGACGATCTTCTCGCTCGTGCTGATCATGTGGCGCCTGCCGCTGCTGAAGGCGCGCACGAAGCTCGAGTCGGCGCTTTCGCGCGAGGCAGCATTTCTCTACAACAACCTGCTGCTCGTCGCCCTCTGCCTGACCGTGCTCTGGGGCGTCTTGTTCCCGATCGTGACGCAGCTCGTGAAGGGCGAGTCGCGAACGATCGGACGGCCGTACTACGACTTCTTCCTGCGCGCGTTCGGATTGCCTCTGCTGCTTCTGATGGGGATCGGCCCGCTGATCGCCTGGCGGAAGACCAGCGTGCGGGCGCTGGTGCGAACGCTGGCGTGGCCGCTCGGCGTGACGGTTGTCTGCGGCATCGCACTGGTCTTCGCCGGCGCAGGCTCGTCGAAGCCCGGACTCATCGCCTACACCTTCTCCGCCTTCGTTCTGGCGTCGATCGTGCTCGAGCTCGTTCGGGGAACGCGGGTGACCGGCTCGGTGTTCACGCTGGTTGCACGCAACCGGCGCCGCTACGGGGGGTACATCGTGCACGCGGCGATCGTCCTGCTCGCCATCGGGATCGCCGGCTCGAGCGCGTACGGCCGCTCCAAAGAGGTTCGCCTGATTCCCGGTCAGAGCACGTCGATCGGCGGGTACACGCTCACGCTGCGGGACGTGCGCCGGACTCCGACCCCGAACGCGACCGAGACCCGCGCCGTCTTCGACGTCACCGGCCGGTGGCACGGAACGCTCTCGTCCGGTGACAACCAGTACTTCTTCCCGCCCGAGCCGTCACGGGAGGTCGGGATCAAGACGAGCTGGCTCCGGGCGGAGGACCTGTACGTGATCGCCGACGACGTGAACCTGAAGACGAACGTCGTCTACGCGAAGATCCTCGTGAAGCCGCTCGTCAACTTGATCTGGATCGCCGGCATCGTCTTCCTGGTCGGCGCAGCCGTCGCGCTCTGGCCGGACGCGCGCGAGCAACGGCGGCTGGCGACGCGACTCGTACCGGCATGACGCTCGTCCTGGGGATCGTCCTGGCCGCCGCGGTGGTGCTGATCGTGGCGCTGCCGTTTCTCCGCGAACCGGCGGTCGAAGACGATCGCCTCGACGTGCGGAGCGAAGGCGAGCTGCGCCGCCTCGCGCTCGTGGAGGAGCGCGACCGCGCTCTCGCAGCGCTCAAGGAGCTGGAGTTCGACCATCGGGCAGGCTCGATCGGCGATCGGGACTACCGCGAGCTCGTCGGCCCGCTCCGCCAGGCGGTCGCGGCCTCCCTGCGTGCGATCGAGCAAGATCGGCGCTACGGTCGGGAGATGACCGCCGCCTTCGAGACACCGGATCTCCCGCCCGAGCCGTCGCCGCCGCCGGACGAGGGAACCCCGCCGGCGCCGGCGCCCGTTCCGGAGCCGTATCCGCCGCCCGACGAGGCGACACTGCCGCAGGAGTAGGCGCCCGGGACGGCGAAATCGTCGTCCATGGGGCGAATCACGCTCGCTCTCGTCGTCGCGCTCGTCTGTGTCGCGCCCGCGCTCGGGTCGGACATCGGTCGCAAGCACGAGATCGACACGAAGATCTCCTCGCTGCAGGAACGTCTCGCCGCCCAGAAGCAGCGCGAACGAGCCCTGCGCGGTGAGGTCGCCGGCTACACGAGCCGGATCCGGTCGCTCGAAGCCAGGGTGGGCGATGTGGCCCTGCGCCTGGCGACGCTCGAGTCCGATCTCTCACTGCACCAGAACAGGCTCGACGCGCTCAACGCGCTGTTCGGGCTCCAGACACAGCGACTCGACTTCCTGAAGCAGCAATATGCCGCGTCGATCGACACCCTGAACCGGCGACTCGTCGACATCTACGAGTCCGAGCCCGCCTCGACGCTCGACGTCGTGCTCGGCGCACGTTCGATCCAGGACGCCCTCGACCAGGTGCAATACCTGAACGAGATCGGCGAACAGGATCGACGGATCGCGGCCCAGGTTCGGTACGCGAAGCTCCAGGTCGCGGCAGCACGTGCGAAGACGAAACGGCTCCGGGCGACCGTTCAGGGGGAGACGGCGGTGATCTCCGCGCGCACGGCCCAGACACGGGACGTGAAGAACGAGCTGGCAGGCGCCGCGAGCGATCTGGCGACCACGAAGGAGCAGAAGCTCACCGACCTGTCGAAGCTGACGGCCGCCGAGCAGGCGGAGGCGGGCGAGATCGACGCGCTGCAGGCCGCGTCGAACGACATCGCGGCACGGATTCGCGCCGCCCAGGCGCAGCACAGCGGGAGTGGGGCGTCCTCGACGCCGTCGTCGGCCGGTCTGATCTGGCCGGTCAGTGGGCCGATCACGAGCCCGTTCGGCTGGCGCTGGGGCCGCATGCATCAGGGGATCGACATCGGCGTGCCGATGGGCACCCCGATCACGGCCGCCGCCGCCGGCACGATCATCTACTGCGGTTGGGAAGAGGGCTACGGGAACCTGACGGTGATCGACCACGGGGGCAATCTCGCCACGGCCTACGGCCACCAGAGCTCGATCGCGGTGGCCTGTGGCCAGCAGGTTGCGCAGGGCCAGGTGATCGGCTACGTCGGGTGCACGGGGCACTGCACAGGCCCGCACCTGCACTTCGAAGTCCGGATCGACGGGAATCCTGTCGATCCGATGGGCTACCTGTAGGCGAAGCCTACGACCTGGCTCGGCGGAGCCGAACCAGGTTCGGCGTTCCCTCGTCGTCACCACCTGTACCAGCGTGCGCCTTCGACGCCCCGGACGAAGAACCCGATCAGCCAGATCAGCGCGAGGACGATCGCGACCCAGATCAGGAACTTCAGCACGGAGAAGCCGAGCACGAACAACACGACGATCACGAGCAGGACGAGCAAGAGAGCGGACAATTCGTTGTCTCCTTGTTCGGGTTTGAGTGACGTTCTTCTCAAACGCAGAAGCGGCACGACGAGTTGCGGCCCTCCGCCTCGCTACGGCCGGAACCTCAGACCGCGCCGAAGGTCTGCAGCAGCAGGAAGATGTTCAGCGAGACGATCAGTGAGGTGACGGCAATGGCCGCGGCGGTGGTGACCCTGCGGTTGACCAGTTGCCCCATGACGTCGCTGCGTGCCGTGAAGATGACGAGCGGGATCAGGGCAAAGGGGATGCCGAACGAGAGCGCGACCTGAGAGAGGACGAGCGTTCGCGACGGGTCGACACCGATGGCGATCACCACGAACGCGGGGATCATCGTGACGAGGCGCCGGACGGTTACGGGAATCTGCCGGTGGATGAATCCTTGCATCACCACCTGCCCGGAGAGCGTTCCGACGGCCGAGCTCGAGAGACCCGAGGCGATCAGGGCGAGCGCGAAGATGGCACCCGAGGCGGGGCCGAGGATCGGCTCGAGCGTCTTGTGCGCAGTGTCGAGTGATTCGACGTGGAACAGACCGCTGCGATAGAACGTCGACGCGGCCATCACGAGCATCGAGACGTTGATCACGCCGGCAATCGTCATGGCGATCACGACGTCGACCCGGGTGTAGCGCAGAAGCGTCTGTGCGTCGTCGTCCGTCTCCGGTACGAGGCGGTCCTGCGTGAGCGCCGAGTGCAGGTAGATCACGTGCGGCATCACCGTCGCGCCGATGATGCCGACGGCGAGCAGCAGGGCTTCGCTGCTCCCGAACTGCGGGTCGACAGCGTGCTTGAACACCGAGCTGTAGTCCGCGTGCGCGAAGGTCAACTCGATCACGTAACAGGCGCCGATCACCCCGACGAGCACTGCGATCACGGCTTCGAACGCGCGGAATCCGAAGCGTTGCAGCCCGAGGATCGCGAACGCCGCAATTCCCGAGACGACCGCGGAGGAAGAGGGCCCAGCCGAAGAGGAGCTGGAAGCCGATCGCGGCGCCCAGGAACTCTGCGAGGTCGGTGGCCATCGCGATCACCTCGGCCTGGACCCAGAGAAAGATCGTCGTCCGGTGCGAGAACTGCTCGCGGCAGACCTCGGGCAGGTTGCGGCCGGTGGCGATCCCGAGCTTCGCCGACAAGGTCTGGATCAGCATTGCCATCAGGTTTGCGGCGACGATCACCCAGACGAGCCGGTAGCCGAAACGCGAGCCGCCGGCGATGTTCGTCGCGAAGTTGCCCGGGTCGATGTAGGCCACACAGGCGATGAAGGCCGGCCCGAGGAACGGAAGGATGCGGAAGCGGGTGCGGTGGAGGGCCTCGTCGACGGTGCGGAGCCCTGCCGGGAGCTCGGTCCGGGAGGCGATCACCCAGCTAATTTAGCCGGACCTAAAACTTTTCAGCGGACGAGGCGCAGATCGGGCAGGTTGCGGTAGCGCTCGTCGAGCTCGAAGCCGTAGCCGACGAAGAACTCGTCCGGGATCGTGAAGCCGACGTAGCGGACGGGCAGGTCGTCGACGAGCCGCCGGTACGGGCGGTCGAACAACGTGGCGATGTGCAGCGACCTCGGGCTGCGCAGCGCCAGCGAGCGCACGAGGTAGTGCATCGTCAGTCCGGTGTCGATGACGGCGTCGACGAGCACGACGTCACGGCCTTCGATCTCGGCGTTCAGATCCTTGAGGAACCGAATGCCGTCGTCGCCCTCGCCGTAGCCTGCGAGCTCGATGAAGTCGAGATGGTGGTGGATCTGGGCCGCGCGCGAGAGGTCGCAGACGAACGGGATGCACGATTTCAGCGATCCGACGAGCAGCGGTTCGCTGTCCTCGTAGTTGTGCGCGATCTGGGCGCCGATCTCCCGGACCCGTCCCCGAATCTCGCCGGCGTCGAGAAAGACCTCGCCGATTCGCTCGTCGAGCTCGGCCAGCGTGCTCACGACGCTTTCCGCAGCCCGTAGCGGGCCGCGAGCCGTTCGAAGTCCCGCTCGTAGAAGAGCTTGCACTTGACCTCGGGATACAGCGCCCGCAGCTTGCGCAACTTCCGGTTCTTCCGGGTGACGAGCGACTGCTTCATGACCGTCACCTCCAGGTAGAGATCCTGGTCGGGCAGGTAGAAGTCGGGCGAGAACGCCTCGGTGACGCGCCCTTCCGCGTCGCGCTCCAGCACGAACGTCGTGGGCTCGTACTGCCACGGGATGCCGTACCAGTCGAGCACCTTCGCGTACTCGAGTTCTGCAGGGTTGGCAAAACGCGGCGGCTCTGAGCCGCAATATGCCTGGAAAACGGGTGTTTCCGGCACCACTGAGGCCAGAGTAGCAGCGACCTCGGATGCCCTAGACTCATTCGCATGGATGTGACGATCGCTCATCTGTCCGATCTCCACTGCGGAGATCCACACTTCGTGCCGGATCTGATGGAGAGGGCGATTGCCGAGATCAACGACGTGAAACCCGACATCGTCGTCTGCTCGGGCGACCTGACGACGTTCGGCTTCAAGGAGGAGTACGCCCAGGCGAAGCGCTATCTCGACCGGATCCAATGCGAGTCGCTCGTCGTCGTCCCCGGCAACCACGACTCCCGCAACGTCGGCTACGTGCACTTCGAGGAGCTGATCGGCGAGCGGAGCTCCGTCCTCCGGAAGGACGGGGCCACCGTGGTCGCGGTCGACTCGACCGAGCCCGATCTCGACCACGGGCAGATCGGGCGGGGCCGGTACGGCTGGATCGAGGAACAGTTCGCGGCCGAGCCGTCCCAGCTGCGCGTCTTCGTGTTGCATCACCACCTGCTGCCGATCCCGGGCACCGGCCGTGAGCGCAACGTCGTCTACGACGCCGGCGACGCGATCGAGTGCCTGCAGCGGGCCGGCGTCCACCTCGTGCTCTCCGGGCACAAGCACGTGCCGTACGCGTGGAAACTGGAGAGCCTCTTCGTCGTCAACACCGGGACCGTCTCGAGCCTGCGGCTGCGCGGGAATACGCGGCCCTGTTACAACGTCGTCGAGGTCTCGGGCAATCACGCCGCGATCTGGCGGCGCTATCCGTTCCACGGACAGGAGAGAATCATCCAATTCGACCTCGTGACCGGAGAGTACGAGAAGTACACCGGACGGATCGAGCGCGAGGTCACGGCTCGGCGGTGAGCGAGGGGGCGGTCAGGGCCGTGAGGGCCGTCGCGCTGATCGACGGGGAGCACTACGCGCCGGTGGTGCGCGACGCGCTGCGGGCGCTCCCGTACGAGTGGGTCGGCGCGATCATGGTCGGAGGCACCGAGAAGCTGCGCGGCGACGCGGACTACGGTGTGCCGCTCGTCGACGGCTTCGCCGGGGCCGAGGTCGTGGTCGACCTGTCCGACGAGCCCGTGCTCGGACCGGCCCGGCGACTGCGCTGGGCCTCGAGAGCGCTGGCCGAGGGGCTGCCCTACATCGGCGCCGATTTCAGGTTCGACCCGCCTGAGCTCGAGCCGTTCGAGCTGCCCTCGATCGCGGTGATCGGAACGGGCAAGCGGGTCGGAAAGACCGCGGTGACGGCGCAGCTCGCCCGCCTCCTCGCGCGCGACCGAAACGTGGTCGTGGTTGCGATGGGGCGCGGCGGCCCGGCGGAGCCCGAGGTCGTCGAGACGCCGCCGTCGCTCGACGAGCTCGTCGAGCGTTCGCGCTCCGGACGGCACGCGGCATCCGATCACCTCGAGATCGCTGCACTCACCGGCGTGCCGACGATCGGCTGTCGCCGGGCGGGCGGCGGCCTGGCCGGCGCTGTGTTCGTCTCGAATGTCGCTGCGGGCGCAGCGCTCGCGGCCGAGCGTGGGCCCGACGTCGTCGTGTTCGACGGCAGTGGGGCCGCAATCCCGCCGGTCGACGTCGACCGGCGGATTCTCGTGGTCGGCCGCGGCGAATCCGGCGACGACTACCTGAACACGTACCGGCGTTTGATCTCGGACATCGTGATCGAGGACTTCGAGCTGCGGCTCGGTACCACCGCGCCGCTCGAAGGCCGCGTCGCGGTGTTCACCGCCGGCGCCCGGGACGTCTCGCATCTGGAAGCGGATGTCGTGCACGTCTCGAGCAACCTCGCGAACCGCGACGCGCTGCGGGACGACCTCGTCGAGGCAGATACCTACCTGGTCGAGCTGAAGGCGGCGGCGATCGACGTCGTCGCCGAGCATGCGCTCGCCCACGATGTGCGGGTCGTCCTGGCCCGCAACGACGTGATCGCCCCGGGCCTGGACGAACAGCTGCTCGCGCTCGTGCCGGTGGAAGCATGACGCAGCGCAGGCACGGTGAACCGCTCCCGCTCGGAGATGACGGTCTTCCGTATTCGAAGGGGCTGATGGCCCGCGCGCTGATCGCGGCAGGCGTCCCGGCCGACCACGCCTACCAGCTGGCGAGGCGGATCGAGCTCGATCTCGCCGAGCGCGGCATCTCGGCGATCGAGGTCGAACGCCTCGACGAGCTCGCACGGGAAGTGCTGGGCGAGGAGGAGGCGGAGCGGGCGGTTGGGAGGCTCCGCCGGCTCGCGGACCTGCAGTCGCTCGACGTGCCGATCGTCCTCCTGATCGGCGGCTCGACCGGCACGGGCAAGTCGACGGTCGCCGCCGAGGTCGCACATCGGCTCGGCATCACACGGGTCGCCTCGACGGACTTCATCCGTCAGACGATGCGCGCCTTCTTCTCGCCCGAGTTCATGCCGACGATCCACTACTCGAGCTTCGAGGCAGGCGAAGCGCTGGACGAGGAGGTGACGGGCGACCCGACGATCGTCGGCTTCCTGGATCAGTGCACGCACGTGTGCGTCGGCGTCGAGGCGGCTCTCCGCCGAGCGCTCACCGAGGGATGGTCGATGGTGCTCGAAGGAGTCCACCTCGTCCCAGGGCTCCTGCCGTCCGAGCTCGAGGGCGCGCTGATCGTCCACGTCGTGATCGAGATCGCGGAGGAGGAGGTGCACCGGCTGCACTTCCACGTGCGTGATTCGTCGACCGGCGGCGTCCGGGCGATGGACAAGTACCTTGGGCAGCTCGATGCGATTCGCAGGGTCCAGACCTACATCGTCGGCCGCGCGCGCCGCGAGCACGTGCCGGTGATCGAGAATGCGAACGTCGAGCGGACGATCGACCAGGTGATCGAGCTCGTCATGCAGGCGGCGGAACGGACTCGGCAGGTCGCGTGACCCAGGCTGCCGACGACACTCGCGCCCCATGCCAGTGCGAGACATTCGCCCGCGTGACGGAGCGCGCAGCTCTCGCGGGGGCGCGCTGGCTCGGCCGTGCGGACATGCAGGCCGCTGAGGACGCTGCCTTCTCGGGCGCGCGACTCGCGCTGGAGCGCATGCCCATCAGCGGCCACGTGGTGATCGGCGGTCACGAGGATGCCGAGCAGCTCGCCGCGGGAACGAACATCGGGCTGGGCGGAGAGGAGTACGACCTCGCACTCGATCCGCTCGAGGGGCGCTCGGTGGTGGCGCGCGGTGGGACGAACGCGATCTCGATGATCGCGGCGTCGCCGCTGCGGCTCACTGCCCTCGTTGCCCGACATGTACATGCGCAAGATGGCCGTCGGTCCGCGCGCGCGCGGCGAAGATCTCCCTGTCGAGCCCGGTGGGCGACAACATCCGTGCGATCGCAGAGGCGTTCGACCGGATGGTCAACGACGTGACCGCGATCGTGCTCGACCGTCCGCGTCACCACGACCTGATCGAGGAGATCCGCGCGTCGGGCGCGCGGATCAAGCTGATCCAGGACGGTGACGTCACGGCGTCGATCAGCGCCGCCGTGCGCGGCACGAACGACCACCTGGCGATCGGGATCGGTGGGACACGACAGGCAGTGCTCTCCGCGGCTGCCCTCCGCTGCCTCGGCGGGGAGCTCCAGGCCCAGCTCTGGCCGACCCGCCGGGCCGAGATCGCCGCGGCCCAGGAGCACGGCATCGAGGACATCGACCAGATCTTCACGATCGACGATCTCGCGCCGCAGGAGGTGATCGTCGCCGCCACCGGCGTCTCGAACGGCGACCTGCTCAGGGGCGTCCGCTTTCTCGCCGACTCCGCTCGGACGCATTCGCTCGTCATGTGCACCCGCTGCAACTGGGTGCGCTTCGTCGACGGGATCCATTTCTTCGCCCGCGAACGCCGCGAAGAAGTGCGCCTCAGCTAGCCTGGAGGCATGCCGTCGAAGGAAGAGGTCGTCGAAGCACTGCGCGGGGTCGAGGATCCGGAGCTCGGGATGGACATCGTCGAGCTCGGTCTCTTCTACGACGCGGAGATCGAGGGGCCGAACGTCAAGGTGCAGTTCACGCTCACCTCGATGGGCTGCCCTGCCGGCGCGATGATCCAGGAGGACATCGAACGCGTCGTCCGCGAGATCCCCGGCGTCGAGGACGTCTCCAGCGAGCTCACGTTCGAGCCGCCGTGGTCGCCGGACAAGATGTCCGACGACGCCAAGTTCATTCTCGGCTTCGGCTAGAACGGGATCCGCAAGAGCCAGAACGCGGCCATCCCGACCGCGATCGCGACCCAGAGCTGCCGGGTCCGCCAGGCGGCCGCGGCGGCCACGACTGCGGCTGCGACGCGGATTCCCCACTCGTTGCGGCTCCCTTCGAGCGAGGGGGTGACCAGGGCGGCGAACACGGCGATCGGCACGAAGTGAAGGAAGCGCACCCAGAACGCGGGCAGGTCGGCCTGGAGGCGAGCCCGGCGTAGCGCGACCCGAAGGTCACGGCGACCATTCCCGCGAGTGTCAACCAGAACGTCACGCGACCTCGCGAACACCTTCGTCGGGATGAACGAGGCTCTCGGCGGGTGCGCCGCGCGTCAGCGCTGCGCCGAGGAGGCTCCCGGCCACGCCGGTGATCAGGATCGGCAAGCCGCCCGAGAGGATCCGAGCCAGGCCGAACGCGAGGGCGCCCGCCGCGAGCGCGACGACCAGTTCCACGCGCGTCCGCACGAGCGGAACGAGCAGCGCCAAGAATGCGAGCGGGAAGATCAGGTCGACGCCGAGCTTCTCGGGGTCGGGAATCGCGGCACCGAGCAGGAAGCCTCCGAGCGTGGCGAGGTTCCACATCAGGAAGAGGCTCAACTCGGCACCGAGCAGAAAGAGAATGAGCGCTCCCTCGCCGCCGAGACCACTCCGAACGCCTCGTCCGTGAGGAAGAACGCCGCGACCGGTCGCTGGCGGTTCGTGAGCGAGAGCTCCGTCCGAGCGACAGCCCGTAGAGGACGTGCCTCACATTGAGCAGCAGTGTCGTGAGCACGATCTCGAGCCCGGCCGCGCCCGCTGCGAAGAGCCCCACCGCGCTCAACTGAGCGCTCCCGGCGAAGACGAACGTCGAGAGCGCCTGCGTCTGGAGCAGCGAGAGCCCTGCGCTTCGCGCCGTCACCGCATAGGCGAGGCCGAACGGAACGACTCCGAGCCACAGGGGCGCGAGAATCCAGAAGCCGCGGGCGAAGGCTGCCCTGGTGCCCGCTTCGCCCATCGCCCGATCCTAGTCGGGCGCCCGACCGGTGCTTCGGTGCGTCGTATGCTCGGGCTTACGGTGAGTCGATGACCGCGAACGCCTTGGCGGTGCAGCCGAGCGAGTTGTCGTCGGCGGAGCCGGAGTGCGGTTCGGCGGCGAGGTAGACCGAGATCGCGGTTCGCGTCTCCCAGTCGACGAAGTCGCGCCGCGCATGAGCAGGCTGTGACGTCGTCGGGTCGCGATCCGCGATCGAGAGGCTCACGTCGCTCGCCGATGTTGCTCCGGCCGCGAGCAGGCCACCCGACGTCCACAGGTCATCGACGCTGGTGTTCGTGAACGAGACGTCGCTCGAATACGAGCCGTCAGGGTTGAGGTAACAGTCCGCGATGTCGACGGTCAGGATGTTCGGGATCACGAGGAGTGACGTGCTCTCGCCCGGCCCGGGGTGCGCCGTTCCGACTGCCGTGACCTGAACGCCGGCGCCGGAGTCACCCTTCGGCCCCTGGGCGCCGGTGTCTCCCTTCGGTCCCTGCGGCCCGGCCGGTCCGGCGGAGCCTGAGTCACCGGTGTCGCCCTTCGGTCCCGGGGCGCCGTTCGATCCGTCCTGGCCCGGTGCGCCCTGTTGCCCGGCCGCACCGGTCGTCCCCTGCACGCCTGGTGCACCCGCCGGGCCTTGCGGCCGGCCGGCCCGGTGGCTCCCGTCGCTCCTGCCGCGCCGGGATCGCCCTTCGCGCCCTGGCGCCGGCCGGCCCGGTCGCACCCGCCGCGCCGTCACAGAGCGGGCCGATCAATGCGTCGCTCTGGCCTGCGTCCTCCTGGTAGATGTCGAACCCGCGGGTTGCACAGTGATTCGAAGGCTGAACCGCGTAGACGGACACGCCCTGCGAGCCGCTCGGGCCAGGCGGTCCGACGAGCCCGGGAGTGCCCGGCGCGCCTGCCGGGCCGGTCGGCCCGGCACCACCGCTCCCTCCCTGCGGGCCGGCGGCTCCGGCGGCTCCGCTGTCGCCCTTCGGCCCTGCCGGCCCGACGGCCCGGCAGGCCCATCTACATTCCAGCTGAGGAGCGTTTCGCCGGTGCGGCAGTTCGCCCCCGCATTGACGACGCGGAGGAGGCCGGTGGTCTTGTTCCGGCAGGCGCGGATGACGGTGGTCGACGAGCTCCCGCTGTTCGCGTAGGCGACGCCGCCGACCACCGCGAGGGCGCAGGTCGTGAGGAGGACGAATCGCACCGGCCACCGGCCGCCGATCCGCATGGCTTGGCCCCTCTCGGAATGGTCGTCGAGGTTCTCGATGGCCTGATCGTGCGTCGAACGGCTGCGGGCGACGCTGGCCGTCAGGCTGGTTTCCGACTAGCCCCCGGGCTTGATCGTTGCCTAACGGCGGCGAAGCGCGAGATCGCGCGCCAGCCACCAGGCGGTGACCGGATGAGAGACCGTGTGCCGGACCGCGTACGGCAAGTAGCCGCGCCCGTAGGGAATGTAGATCCGTGCTGCGAGGCCCGGCCCGGCGGCCCGGACGACATCCCTCGCCGGCAGCCCGAACAGAAGCTCCAGCTCGGCGCCCGGGAGGCGCGCGAGTGCTGCCCGGGCGAGCGCCGTGTCGTGCGTCGCGATCGCCGCGCGGCCGTCCGCGAGCTCGACCGCGTCGACCACCTTGAGGAACCCCTCGCCCGGCTCGCGATCTCCCGGCCATTGCCCCTTCACGATCCGGATGCGCACGCCCGCGTTCGCGAGCCGCTTCGCATCCCGAACGCTCCGCGACCAGCAGCCGGGCAACGTCGCGCCGACGGCGGCGCCACGCCCGGCCAGCCGACACGCCAGAGCGAGCGTGCGCTCGGCTTCGGACTCGGCCAGCGAGTCGAAATGCAGCAGGACGCCGGCCTGCACGGCCAGATCCGCGAGCGCGGTCGCCCGGTGGTCGCCGCCGATCGAGGGCAGCTTGACCGACAGGTACGAGTCGAGCCGGCCGGCCGCGATCGCCGCGATCGCGGCTTCGTGCGCGGCCACGACGTCGTCCGGCAAATCGCCCGGACCGTCCCAGAAAGCAAGGGTGGTCGGCTGCCCGCCGGCGCGCGCGACGGCGAGCGCGTCCGACAGTGCCGGCCCGGCCACATAGCGACGGGTCGCCCGGTGCACGACACGCTCGCGGAGGCCGGTCACGACGATCCCGTGGTCAGCTTCCGGCCGAGAATATGGCTCGCATCGCGGCCGAGTGGCAGCGCCGAGCGGGCCCGCAGCGGATAGAACGCCGCCGCCACGCACGCGCGTGAGCCGCGGGTCCACTCGCGGGTCCAGGGCGCCTCCGATCCCAGGAACTCGATCGTGCTCAACCCGTCGTGCGCGGCCTTCCGCACGACCTCGGCCATCAGCAGATGGCCCGGCGAGCAGCGAGCCGCTGCAGCGTCGAACCCGATCTTCAGGAGCCAGAGGCTGTTGGCCCGCTCGACCGCGAGCTGCATCGCGACCGGCCGGCCCTCGATGCGGAGAAACGCAATCCGGAGCGATCTGCTTCGGGCCTGCTCGAGGGCGTAGCGCTGGTAGAAGGGCAGCCTGACCGCGTCCTGCGCCAGGGCCGTGCCGGCGCGGCCCTTCCAGCTGCGCGCCTCGACCTGCAGGGCGATCGACAGCAGGCGACCGGCATCGGCTGCCGACGGCGAGAGGAACTCGAAGTCGACCTGACCTTGCTCGCCGGCGAGCCGCCGCGCGCGCCTGAGGTCGGAGCGGCGGCCGCTGTTCAACATCGCCTCTGGCTCCTGCGAGCAGCCGGCGAGCTCCAGCACCGGCATTGCCGGTTGGTGCCGGACGGCAGCGACCGCCCGCCGTCCGAACGACGACTGCAGCGCAAGGACCGAGGGTGAATCCGCCGGGACACGCCGCAGCAGCACGGGCACCGCGAGCCGGGCCAGCTCGTCTCCGAGTCGGCCGAGTGCCTCCTCGCTCCGCCAGAGGAGATCGACGGGCTCGTAGAGCTGCCGCACCGTCGCGGTCTCGAGCCTGCCATGCCGCGACTCGAGCGGGGCGACCGCAGATCCGTCCGCGAGCGCGAGGACGTGCAGTCGCAGGCCGGCGAGCGCGGCCGACGCGCGCAGCCAGGCGAGCTGCTGCATCGGGCTCGGGAGGGAGCTCGCCAGCTCGTCCCAGGCAGGCGCGATTCGCGCCAGGGCGGCGCAGTCTGCGCCGATCTGCAGCGCCGGAACCGCACGTGTGGACTGGGCCATGCGATGCCGATGGTCGCACGTGGAAGCCGCCGCACCACTGTGGTTTTCCCCCAAATCCAGGACCGTCGCTGCGGGAAAACCCTGGATCTGAGCGGTTTTTCCGTCCCTCCCTTCTTCATACCGAGAGGGCCCTCCGGTTCCCACCCGTCACCCCGATCCTGGGTGTGCGAACAAACCCCCTTCGGATTCAGGAGAAGAACATCACCATGAGGCAGCGGATCTTGATCATCAGCGTGGTTGCTGCGGTGGCGCTGGTGACGGCCACAGCAGCCCTCGCCGGCACGCTCACGGCGACCGCGACGGTCTCCGGCACGGCCGGCGTGTCGCTCAACCTTCCGTCGAACCCGTCCATCTCGGACACCCTCGACGGCACCGACCAGACGGTTTCCTATGCTCCCCGTGCTCGGCGTCGTCGACGCGCGCGGCAGCGGCGCCGGGTGGAACCTCCAGATCTCGGCGACCACGTTCTCGGACGGCGCCGGCCATACGCTCGCCCCGGGCACCGTCTCGGCCGCCGCGCAGGCGTGCCACTCGGGCTCGAGCTGCACCGCGGCGACGAACTCGGGCATCACGCTGCCGCTGACGATCACCGGCACCGCGGCGAAGTTCTTCAATGCGGCCGCCAACACCGGTCTCGGCAAGGTCGACGTCACCCCGACGGTCCAGGTTGCGATCCCCGGCAACACCTTCGCCGGCACGTACACCTCGACGGTCACGCTCGCAGCTGCGACCGGCCCCTAGGACCGCAGTACCCCTGAACGCTGCCTCGAGTGCCCCGGCCACCCGCCGGGGCACTCTCCGTTCCTAGGACGGGATCGAGAGCACGATCTTGCCGAGCTGCTCCCCGGCTTCGAGACGCTCGTGCGCCGCGCGGGCGTCGGCGAGCGGGAAGACGCGGTCGACGACGGGACGCACCTTCCCGGCCGCGATCAGGTCGTACACGCCTTTGAAGTCGTCGGGTGTCCCCATCGACGAGCCGAGGATGGACAGCTGTTTCCACCAGAGGCGGTGCAGCGCCGCCGGAGGGTTGGGGCCGGTGGTCGCGCCGCACACGACGATCCGTGCTTCCGCGCGTGCGGCTTCGAGGGTGCGCTTCCAGGTGGCCTCGCCGACATCGTCGACGATCACGTGGGCGCCGCCTCCGGTCGCCTCCTTGACGGCAGCCACGACGTCGCCCGTCGCGTGGTTGACTGTGACGTCGGCGCCGAGCTCATGCGCACGGGTGAGCTTCTCGTCGCTCGAAGACGTGACGATGACGCGCGCCCCGAGCGCCTTCGCGATCGCGAGGGCTGCGGTGGCGACGCCGCCGCCGATGCCCCAGATCAGTGTCCATTCGCCCTCTTGCACGTGCGCTCGCGTCACGAGCATCCGGTAGGCCGTCAGGAAGACGAGCGGGAACGCCGCCGCCTCCTCGAACGTGAGCCCGTCGGGGATCGGGTGGACGTAAGCGCGCGGCATCGCGATCAGCTCGGCATGCGTGCCGTCCATCGTCTCGCCGACGATGTGCGTCCGGCCGTCTCTCATGATCCCGGGATTCAGCACCACCCGCTCGTCGGTCCCGGCGATCACACCGGCTCCGTCCGCTCCCAGGATGCGCGGCTTCGGGACCGACGGCAGTCCCTTGCGGATCCACACGTCCAGATGGTTCAACGATGCCGCTCGCAACTCGACGAGCACCTCGTCGGCGCCGGGCACCGGGTCCGGTACGTCCTCGTAACGGAGAACATCTGGGCCGCCGTCCTCGTGGATCCGAATCGCCTTCATGCGGGCACAATCCTCGCATGACGGCAGACGACATTCGCCGGTTGGCCGAGGGCCTCGGCCTGGATGCGGTCGGGGTCACGCGCGCTTCGGCGTACGTCGAGACGGAACGTCACATCAGGGACCGCCGCGCGCGCGGGCTCTTCGCGGAGATGAAGTTCACGATGGCCCAGCCCGAGCGCTCGTGTCATCCCGAGTCGCTCCTGCCCGGCGCCCGCAGTGTCATCTCCGCCGCGCTCTGCTACTGGCAGCCGGAGGAACCGCTCCGGCCCGGCGCCGGGCGTCTCGCGCGTTACACCTGGACGGACGCATACGACGAGCTGCGCACGCAGCTCGCGGCGCTCGGACGGGCGATCGGCGGGACCTATCGCGTGCTCGTCGACGCCAACCAGCACGTCGACCGCGAGGCGGCGGCGCGGAGCGGTGTCGGGTTCTACGGCAAGAACACGATGCTGATCACCCGCAAGCACGGCTCGTGGGTCGTGCTCGGGACGCTGATCAGCGACCGCGAGCTGGAGACGACACAGCCGCTCGACACGAATTGCGGCGAGTGCACGATCTGCATCGACGCGTGCCCTACGGGCGCGCTCGACGAGCCCGGCACACTCGATGCGACGAAGTGCCTCTCGTACTGGACACAGGCGCCCGCAGCGATCCCCGAGGAATACCGCGCCTCGCTCGGCGCGCAGGTCTACGGCTGCGACATCTGCCAGGACGTGTGCCCGTGGAACCGCGGCGTGGAGAAGCGGCGTGGCGATCGGCAGCCGGGCGGAGGAGGGCATGTCGATCTCGTGGAGTGGCTCGAGTCCGACACGCTCGTCAGCGACTACGAGCGCCTCTACGTGCCGCGGAACGATCCGAGCTTTCTTCGTCGCAATGCGCTCGTCGCGCTCGGGAACGTCGGCGGCCCGGAGCACATCGGCGTGCTCGAGCAGCACGCCGAGGACGAGCATGCGCGGTGGGCGATCGAGCGGATCACCGAGCGCGCCGAGACCGGCGCGTCGCCGCCCTCGGGCTGACCGTCGTCCTCAGGCTGACCGTCGTTCTCAGGCTGACGCCGCGCGCTTCGGGCGCAACTCGGCGGCGAGCGCACGTGCGCGGAGCGCGACCTGGGCCCGCAGGTCGGCCGGCTCGAGCACGACCGCCTCGCCGCGGTAGGAGACGACCTCGCCCACGAGCCACTCCGCGCTGCCGACCGACTTGTCTGCGAGCGCTGCACCGTCGACGAGCGGCCGGGCACCCTTTTCGACCTCCCAACGGGCGACCGCGGGCGAGTACCAGATGCGCGCGGTGGTCGCCGTGTGGAGCTCGGACGGGTCGAAGCCCTCGCGCGGCGTGAAGCTCTTCCGCAGCACCCTCGCGTTGCGCATGCGGTCGAGACGGTAGGAGCGCGGCTGGTCCCGGTCGATGTCCCAGGTGTGCACGTACCAGTGGGGGAGACGACGCTCGATCGAGTACGGCTCGACGCTGCGCGTCACGACCTCTTGCTCCTCCGGTTTGAGGTACTCGATCTCGACGAGCTTGTGGTCGTCGATCGCATGCGTCAGCGTGTCGACGAGGCCCTCCTCTTCTCCGACGTGTGGTGCGGGCGTCTGCGTCAGCTCGAACGCACCGAACGTCTCCTCGAGCTTCGCGCGCACGCGATCGAGCGGCGAATGTGTCCCGGCCGCGACCATCGGGCCGACGAACTCGAGCGCGAGCCTGATCGCGCGTGCTTCGAGCGGCGTCAGGCGCGGCGCACGCCGGAACGTGTCCCCGAAGAGCTCCTTGTCGACGTGCACCTCGTCACCGTGCAGCTCGGCGTAGACCGCGTAGCAGCCGCCGCCGAAGTTGACCAGGTTGAGCAGCGAGAGGTGCTCCTCCAGCTGCTCGGCCGGGATCGAGAATCGGTTCACGAGCTCGTGCGCGGGGATGATCCGCCTCGCGCTCTTCGCCGCAGGCGGCGAGCAGGTAGGCGAGCAGCGACTGCAGCACGCCGAAGCGCTCGGGCGCCACCGGCCCGGCGAAGCGCTCGACGACGTCGGACTCGCCGGCGACGACTTCCGCCGCGGGCGTCGGCGGTGCCCCTTCGTGAGCAATGCGCGCGGCACGAGCGCCCTCGACGACCAGCCGCCGGAGCTCCGACGGCTCGAGCGGGACGGCGCGGCCGTCCTGGCGGAGGATCCAGCGAGCGAGCAGGTTCGACGAGGCGTACTGGGTCGCGAAGATGTCTCCCTCGACGCTGTTCCTCGCACCGCCGTACGCGCGCTCGACCCACCAGGCGGTGTCGGGAGCGACCTCGATCTTCGCCTCGCCGACGATCTCGCCGAACTGCCATTCCGCCCGGCCGCGATAGTTCTCGACGTCGAACTCGGGCGGGAGCCGGAAGTCGCGCTCACGCCGGGTCGCAAACCTGATGTCGGAGCGGATGCGCGAGACCCGGAAGGTACGGATGTCGTCTCGCTCGAGGTCGTGGCCGATCACGTACCACGAGCCGTTCTCCGGCAGGAGAGCGAACGGGTTGAGCGTGCGCTCCTCCTCCTCGTCGCGGTAGATCGACCAGTACCGAAACTTGACGGTGCGCTGTTTCGAGATGGCGCCTTCGAGCTTGCCCAGGCGCCCCTGCAGCTCGGGCGAGTAGTCGGGGTCGCGCACCTCGACCCGCGAGGCGGTTCCGGTCGGCGCGGCCGCGAGTGCGCCCGCCGACCGGCCGAGCGCGAGGTTCTGGAGCGCGAGCCGCAGCGGCTCGGCGTACGCGAAGCGCCCTTCGAGCAGGAAGAAGCAGGTCTGTAGCGCCGCCAGCTCCTCGTCGTCGAGCTCGAGCTCCGGCAGGAAGTAGCGCTCCGAGCGCAACGTGTACAGCTCCTCGCCGGTGAACTCGTCGCGCTGCGAGTCGAGTGGGACGCCGAGTGATACGAGCTCTGCGCGGTCGGAATAGAAGCGCCGCGCAAACGCCTCGTCGCTCATCTCCTGATAGCCCTCGACGTTCGACTTGATGTCGCGCGCCGTCAACGGACGGCGCTCCGCCATCAGGAACGCAACCAGTGAGAGCTGACGAATCAGCTTGTCGGTGTCATGGCTCATCTGATCTCTCCGGCCGGCTCCGTCGAGCCTACGCCGGCGAGGGCGAGCTTATCCGACAACTATGCGGCGGCTTTGCTGCGCTCGAGGTGCTGATGGCTCGGGCAGTAGTCGCGGTCCGGCAGCGGGGTGCGCTGACAGGCCTTGCCCTTGCGCGTCGTGGCGCGGCAGCGGGCGACCCCGCCGTCGAACGCTCCGGCCTCGATCTGGTCCTCGACGAAGCCGACCGCGGCGTCGACGCCGTGGTTCACCGCCCAGGCGACCTGCGCCTGCACGTTGATCGGGAAATAGCGCCGGATGTCCTGGAAGAGCGCCCGGTCCGGCTTGGCGAAGTAGTGGGGATCTTGGGCGAGACGCTGCATGGTCCCCTCGCACGCCTGGAGCACCTCTCTGCGGTACTCGAGTTGCGTCTCGTCGTCCACGTAGGGGTCGATCAGGTCCTTGATCGAGCGATAGATCGCTCGCGAGTACTGATACATGCAATGTTGAATGTGCAGGATCCGTTCGTCCATAAAGCCGTCTGACTCTCCTCGACTGTAGCCGCCAGCCCTTTAAGAAGCAGTAAATCCTCTCTTGCCGACGCGACCCGGGGCCGACTCTACACGCTCCCAAGGGCTGTTACAAATGTTTTCAGTTGAGTAAACGCGGATTTCGGGTCTCGAGGTCTCCGTACCCGCTCTGCCGGGGTCTACACCTGCCGGATTTGCCCGGTCAACGCGCGATCTGCCGGGAGTAGGCGCCCGCGAAGCCCGCCTGGCGCGCGGTCGAGACGGCGGCGTCGGCGTCGGCCTGCGAGCCGTAGATCCCGGTGAACACGACCAGGTAACCGGGCTGAAGGCTCGCGTAGTTCGACGAGTCGAGCACGCCGGCCCTCGCGAGGCCCGCCTTGGCAGCCTGGGCCGCCTTCTGGTGTGCGGAGGCGGCGCCGCTCGTCTTCGGGTAGGAGACGAGCACGATCGTCCAGCCGTTCTCGTTCGCAGGCCAGGCGAAGCGCCCGTTCCGGAGCGCAGCGGGTGCCGGCGTCGTCGGCTCGGGCGCCGTCGGCAGCGTGGCGGTGTCGACCCGCGTGGTCGCGGTGGGGACGGGTGTCGGCTGCGCGAGCGTCACGGGCGAGGTGGCGAGGAACGTCGGCCCGTTGGCGCTCGCCGTGGAAGTCGTGAGCGCGATCGCCGTCGCCGCGCCGCCGATCGCGACCACCAGCGTGAGCAGCGAGAGCCACACCCAGTCGCCGGGATACCAGCCGAACCGATGGATCCAGCGACGGCGCAGCGATGCCAGCCGTCCCGTCACGGCAGGAAGCGGGAGGCCGCAGTCGAGGCAATACCGTTGATCGTTCTCCCGCCTCGCCCCACAGCGTGGACATGTTTCGTCTGCTGCCGTGACCGCCTTCTCCCGCTCGGCCGACTTCGCGCCCATCAGGCGTCGCGGGACGACTCGATGATCGTCTCCTCGGACGCGGCTTCGGCGCCGAGGGGCCGGCCGCAGTTCGGGCAGAAGCGAGATCCCCGGAGCATGGGCGCTCCGCACTCGCAGCGCGGGACACGGCGGTGGACGTGCAACAGCTCCTCGATCTCGGCCAGGCGGGCGTCGATCCCGATCACCGTCGCGGCCCGCTCCGAGAGCAGGTCGTCGCGGAAGCCCTCCGCGCCGGTACATCTCGACCAGGAGCCCGCCGAGGTCGCGCAGCGCGTCTTCGCGGGCCTTCAGCAGCGCACGGCGCTCGCGGCGCAGCACGCCGGCCTGGGGCCGGCGCGGGGCGATTCCTTCAGCGTCGTTCACCCGCCGGCGAAAGGGTGCGGCCATTGCCACGCGAGTGTAACGAGCGGTTCGGCGCGGTCTCCTAAAGCTGCAGGACGACGAGCCGCTCTTCGGTCATCTCGCGCACCGCCCAGGCCGGGCCTTCCTTCGTGTTACCGGAGGCCTTGACCCCGCCGTACGGCATCTGGTCGGCCCGGAACGTCGGGGCCTCGTTGACCATCACGCCGCCGAACTCGAGCCGGCGCGCCGCACGCAGGCAGGTGGGAAGATCGCGGCTGAAGATGGCCGCCTGCAGCCCGTAGGGGGTCGCGTTCGCTCCGGCGATCGCCTCGTCGAAGCTCGCGACGCTCGTCAGCGTCACGACCGGCCCGAACACCTCCTCGCACTGCACCCGGTCGGTCGGTGCGGGACGTGCGATCACCGTCGGGCGGATCAGGCCGTCGGCGCTCAGCTCGCCGCCCGTCAGCACCTCGCCCTCCGACGCCTGGATCCACTCGAGGATCCGGTCGCGCTCGCGCTCTTCGATCACCGGGCCGACGTCGGTCTCGGCGTCGGCTGGATCGCCGACCCGGAGCGCCTCGACGGCCGGCACGAACTCGGCGACGAACGCATCCCAGGCGTCCTGCAGGACGAAGATCCGTTGCACGGAGATGCAACTCTGGCCGGCGAACGAGAACGCGTTCGCGGCGAGCTTCGCGGCTGTGTCCGGCGGGGCGTCGCAGCAGACGATCGCAGGGGTCGCGTTGCCGAGCTCGAGCTTCACCCGCTTGCGGTGCGCCCGCTCAGCAAGCCCCCAGCCGACGGCGCCGGAGCCGGTGAACGTGATCAGCTTCACGCGCTCGTCGTCGACCAGCACATCGCCGATCGCCGCGGCGGAGCCGGCCACCACGTTGATCCAGCCCGGCGGCAGGCCGGCTTCCTCCTCGAGCTGCGCGAGAAACAGTGCCGACAGAGGGGTGGCGGATGCAGGCTTGAGGACGACTGCGCAACCGGCAGCGAGCGCAGGCGCGATCTTGTGGGCCACGAGGTTGAGCGGGAAATTGAACGGGGAGATCGCGCCGACGATCCCGATCGGCAGGCGCAGCGTGAACGCGAGCTTGCCCGCCCCGGCGGCCGAAGCGTCCATCGGCACCATCTCGCCGGCGAGCTTGCGCGCCTCGACGGCGGCGAACGTGTAGGTGGAGATCGCGCGCTGAGCCTCGACCCGCGCCGCCTTCAGCGGCTTGCCCGCTTCGTCGGAGATGATCCGGGCGGCCTCTTCCTGCCGTTCGTCGAGCAACCGTGCGGTGGCATCCAGGATCCGCGCCCGCTCGTGTGCGGGCAGCGGCTCGCTCATCGCCTGATCTGCGGCGTCGAGCGCGCGCTGTGCCTCGGGGGCGCCGCCTCTCGCGATGCGTCCGACGAGCTCGCGCGAGTACGGGGAGCGCACCTCGGTCCAATCGCCGGTCTCCACGGGCCTGCCGCCGATCAGCAGTGGATGATCGGTATTGACCGTCGTCACCGCGAGCAACTCTAATCTTCCAGCGTGAGCTTCCGGAGAGCAGCCTCGATCCTTGCGCCCACAGTGTGGGTGCTCGCGTCGGTCGCCATGGTGATCAGCGTCGGCGTCCCGACCTCACACGATCTCGTCTTCTTCTGGTTCGCCCTCGGGATCCTCGCCTTCTCGGTGACCGACGTGAAGCGGCGGACGTCGCGCCTCGTGATCGAGTGGTCCCCCTTCATCGGGGTGCTGTTCGTCTACGACCGGCTGCGCGGGTATGCGGACGGCTTGCTCTTCCACGCACGCGAGGTGCCGCAGATCAAGGTGGAGGCGGCGATCTTCGGGAAGCCGATCCCGACGGTGTGGCTGCAGTCGCACCTCTGGCACGGCGCCGCGGATCTCCGCTGGTGGGACTACCTGACGTGGTTCATCTACCTGACGCACTTCTTCGCGACACTCGTCGTGGCGGCGATCCTGTGGCGCTGGGCGCACGACCGCTTCGTCCGGTTCGCGACGATGGTCTGTGTCCTCTCGCTCGCAGGTTTTGCGACGTACGTGCTCTTCCCCGCCGTTCCGCCGTGGCTTGCCGCGCGGCACGACTCGATCGGCTCGGCGAACAGGACGATCGCCATCGTCTGGCAGCACGTGCCGATCGCCCACTTCGGATCGCTGTTCGAGAAGGGCCAGACGTACGCGAACAACGTGGCGGCCATGCCGTCCCTGCATGCGGCCTTCTCGCTGCTGATCGTGCTCTACCTCTGGCGCCTCGTGCCGCGCTGGTGGCGGCCGCTGCTCGCGCTCTACCCGCCTGCGATGGCGTTCGCGCTCGTGTACACCGGTGAGCACTACGTCGTCGACTGCCTGGCCGGGTGGGCCTATGCTGTCGCGACGTTCGTGGTGGTCAATCTCGTGTTCGAGTACCGCGCACGTCGTGTCACGGCGCTCGAGCCCGCGTACGCCGACTGAACGACATCCGAGGCGGCCCGGGCTAGAGTGGCGCCGATGGTCGGCTATATCGTCGATGCTGTTCGCGCACCGATCGGCCGCAAGAACGGGACGCTTTCCGTGCTCCGTGGCGACGACCTGGCCGCCCAGGTGCTGAACGGCCTGATCAGGCGCCACGACCTCGACCCGGCGGAGATCGAGGACGTCCAGATGGGCTGCGTCACGCAGATCGGAGAGCAGGGCTGGAACGTCGGCCGGATGGCGGTGCTGGCGGCCGGCTGGCCCGTCACCGTGTCGGCGACGACCGTCGACCGGCAGTGCGGCTCGTCGATGCAGACGAACTTCAACGCCGCGGCGGCGGTGATGGCCGGCCAGCTCGAGCTCGTCGTCTCGGCCGGCGTCGAGATGATGTCGCGGGTCCCGATGGGCTCGAACGGCGGGTCGATCTCGGATCGGGTCACCGAGCGGCACGAGATCGTGATGCAAGGAACCTCGGCCGAGCTGCTCGCCGACGAGTGGCGCCTGTCGCGTGAGGCGCTCGACGCGTACTCACTCGAATCGCACCGGCGCGCCGTGGCGGCTTCCGACGGCGGCAAATTCGAGCGCGAGATCATCCCGATCGAGGTGCCGGACGCAGCGGTCCCGAGCGCTGCAACCGATGCAAGTAACAGACTGTTACAAGCCGGCGGCCCGGCCGTGTCTGCTCCGGCGATGTTCACGGTCGACGAGGCGCCGCGCCGCGAGACGTCGGCGGAGGCCCTGGCCGCGCTTCGGCCTGCGTTTCGGCCCGACGGCGTCGTGACCGCGGGCAACTCGTCGCAGATCGTCGACGGCTCGGCGGCAGTGCTGATCGCGAGCGAGGCTGCCGTCGAGCGACTCGGGCTCGAGCCGCGGGCGCGCTTCGTCTCGTTCGGCATCGCCGGTGTCGACCCGACGCGGATGCTGCACGGCAATCCGCAGGCGATGGAACGCGCGGTGGCGAAAGCCGGCCTGACGATGGACGACATGGCGGTGATCGAGGTCAACGAGGCATTCGCATCCGTCGTGCTGCAGACGGCGCACGACCTGCAGCTCGAGGAGCGGATGGACGACGTGAACCCGAACGGCGGCGGGATCTCGCTCGGGCATCCACTCGGTGCGACCGGTGCGCGGATCACGGCGACGTTGCTCTCCGAGCTCGAGCGCCGCAACGCCCGCTACGGGATCGCGTCGATGTGCGTCGGCTTCGGGATGGCGATCGCAGGAGTCGTCGAGCGCCTGTGAGGGTCGGGATCGTCGGCCTGGGCGCGATGGGCTCGGGCATCGCTCAGCTGGCGATCGAGGCCGGCTTCGAAACTGTCGGCCGCGAGGTCGATCTGTCGCGCGCGGAGGCAGCCCGCGAGAAGATCGCGCACTTCCTGACCCGCAAGGTCGAGAAGGGCCGGCTCGACCAGACCGAGCGCGATGCTGCGGTCGCCCGCCTCGCTCTGACGACCGAGCTCGCCGACCTCGCGGATTGTGACGTCGTGATCGAGGCTGCGTTCGAGGATCTCTCCGTCAAGCACGAGCTCTTTGGTGCGCTCGAGGCCGTCGTTCGTCACGACGCGATCCTCGCCACGAACACCTCGGCGCTCTCGGTCACCGAGATCGCCTCCGTGCTCGAACGCCCGGAGCGTGCGGTCGGGATGCACTTCTTCAATCCCGCTCCCCTCATGCCGCTGGTCGAGATCGTGCGGGCGGAACGGACCTCCGAGGCGGTGTGCGACGTCGCCTTCGAGCTCGGTGAACAGCTCGGCAAGACGCCGATCCGCTGCTCGGACACCCCGGGCTTCGTCGTCAATCGCGTCCTGATCCCGCTCCTGAACGACTGCGTGCGCGTGCTCGACGAGGCGGACGTGACGCCGGAGGCGCTCGACGCGGGGATGCAGCACGGCGCCGGCTGGCCGATGGGGCCGTGCGCGCTGCTCGACCTCGTCGGCGCCGACGTGCACGTGCACGCGTCCGAAGCACTGTACGAGAAGCTTCGCGAGCCGCGGATGGCGCCGCCGCCCCGCCTCGTGCGGATGCTGCAGGCCGGCAAGCTGGGCAGGAAGAGCGGCGAAGGCTTCTACCGGTACGAGTAGCCCGTTCGCCGTCCGGGCGCGTCTCTACCGTGCACGGGCAGATGGCGATGTGCCAGGTCTGCCGCCGCACTCTGCTCGCGGGCGAGCGCTATCGCACGTGGCGCTGGGAGCGGCGCGACCAGACGATCTGCGTCATCTGTGAGCCCGTGGTGCACGATGCCGGCGCTGTGCGCGTGGTCGATGCCTACGAGAGCGTCAGCGCGACCGGGCTGACCCGCACGGTCCGCCGCGTGGCCTAGTTCCTAGCCGTGCAGCTCGACGCCGAGGCGGCGGGCGGCGATGCCGATCGTCCCGCCCTGCACGATCACCGACGCCAGCACGACTACGAACACGGTCTCGTAGATGCGCTGCGCGTCGTCGACATGGCGTCCGAGCGCAAACGCCGCCAGCAGGATCGGCACCGCGCCCTTCAGCCCGCCCCAGATGACGAACAGCCGCTCGCCCGACCGAAGGCGCGCCGGGGCAAGCAGCGCGCCGATTGCGATCGGGCGGGCGACCAGAGCAGCGAACGCGGCGAGCACCAGGCCGTCGAGCCAGCGGCCGGCGGTCAGCCCCGACAGGTCGATCGTCAGCCCGAGCGCGACGAACACGACGATCTCGGCCAGAGCGGCGAGCCCGTCCTGGAACACGCGGATCTCGTTGCCGAACGGTGCACGCAGGTCGCCGATGATCAGTCCGGCGACGAACACGGCCAGGAATCCCGACCCGTGCGCGACCGTCGCGACGCCGTAGACGAGCCCTGCGAGCGCGAGCGTGCGCAGGGTGTAGAGCCCCGCTGACGGCAAGGCGACGCGTTGCAGCAGGACCCGTTCGAGGAGGCCGCCTGCGATCCCGATCGCGAGCCCGATCGACATCTGCTCGGCGAAGACCCGAACGACGATCCAGAACGACGCGTCGGCGTGCGTCGCGAGCTCGATCATCCCGAGCATCAACGCGATACCGACGGGGTCGTTCGCGCCCGACTCTCCCTCCAGGATCGTGCCCGTCCGGCCGGAGATCTCCCGCTCTCCGAGCACGGAGAACATCACGGCCGGGTCGGTGGGAGCGATCGCCGCTCCGAGGAGGCCCGACGTCACCCAGGCGAGCCCGAACGTCCAGTGCGCGAACGCGGCGATGAGGCCGGCGGTGGCGAACGTGCCGAGGACGCCGAGCGACGCGATCGGCAGAACGGAGGGACGCGGCGCCAGCCGATCGACGAGCCGCCGTCGAACAGGATCACGATCAGGGCGACGGTGGCGACGCGCTCGACCGTCAGGATCGACAGCACCAGGGACGGCCAGAGATCGGAGGCAACGCGCCGCCGCGACGAGGAAGAGCGCGGCCGACGGGATCGCGGTGCGAGCGCTCAGCTTCGACGCGAGCAGCGCGGCCGATAGGGCGCCGGAGACGACGAGGATGGTGAGGCCGAAGCTCGTCAGGTCGTGCACGAAGCCGACCGTACAAGACCGCTTCGCACAAAACTCCTTACATACCCCTCATTCGAGGCATAATTCGGCAGGAAAGACTGTTCATGCCGATGCGCCGGCTCTGCCTAATCCTGCTCTGTGGCCTTGTCGCCGTCCCGGCGGCTCTGGCTGCCGCGCGCGCGCCCGGTGACGGTGTGCTCGAACTGAGCAAGGTCAACGGCACCGTGGTCGTCGCGGGGACCCGCGGACGCTGTGGGGCCAGATCGACAAGGGCAAGCTCGTCGTCACCGACCCGATCACCGGCGACGGCCAAGTGCTCGTCAGCGGCGCGGAGTCCAAGACGGCCCGGCGTGCTCGACGGGACGACGATCTACGGCGGCACCGACATTCGCTTTCGCGTCACCGGCGGGAAGTACAGGCTGTCGCTGAAGGGAACCGGCATCGACCTGACCGCCGTCGGCGTCGGCACGGCACAGCTCTCCGGCGACTTGCTCGCGGAGACTCCGGGCAACTATGCGCTCGACAGCGGCAAGTGGATCCCCGTCCCGTACTTCCCGGCGTCGCGGCTCGTTCTCTTCGGCGTCCAGCCCACGGCGGCCGGCAGCCCGTCATCGACTCCGTAGCGTGAGCTCGCCGACCTCGAACATCCTGGTGGTCGAGGACGAGAGCTCGATCGCCAGCTTCGTCTCTCTTATTTGAAGAACGCCGGATACGGCGTCCGCACGGCGTCGAACGGGACCGATGCGCTGGCTCAGGTCGCGCAGGAGATGCCCGGGCTGATCGTCCTCGACCTGATGCTGCCGGACATCGACGGCATCGAGGTGACGAGACGTATTCGCCAGACGAGCGACGTGCCGATCCTGATGCTCACGGCCCGCGACGAGGACGTCGACAAGATCATCGGTCTCGAAGTCGGCGCCGACGACTATCTGACGAAGCCGTTCAACCCGCGCGAGCTCGTCGCGCGCGTCAAGTCGATCCTGCGCCGCGCCACACCCGAACGGCGCGAGCGTGAGAGCGAGACGATGGACCACGGCGACCTGCACATCGACGCGGGCCGCCGAGAGGTTCGTGTGGGCGACGAGGAGATCCAGCTCGCGCCGAAGGAATTCGACCTGCTCTGGGAGCTGCTCGACCACCGCGGTCTCGTGCTCACACGCGACCAGCTGCTCGAGCGCGTCTGGGGCTACACCTTCGCAGGCGACACGCGGACGGTCGACGTGCACGTCCGGCAGTTGCGCCGCAAGCTCGGTGACGCATCACCGATCGTCACGGTCTGGGGTGTCGGCTACAAGGTCTCGCCGGCCAAGGACGCGAAGAAAGACCCCGCGACCCCGTAGGCTGATCGCGATGCTCGGATCGCTACGCGTCCGGCTGCCGCTCATCTTCCTCGCGGGGATCGTCCTCGCGGGCGTGATCACGACGGCGATCTCGATCCGGCTCTTCCAGCAGTTCACGCAGAACCAGACCCTTTCGAAGCTGAACCGCGAGGCGAACGGGATCGCCGAGCTCTATTCGAAAGCCGTGAACGCGGGCTACGGCAACAAGAACCGGACCAGAAAGCGCCGACCTTCGCCGGCAAGACCCTGGAGAAGGCGACCGGCGACCGCATCTACCTGCTCGGCCCGCGACTCGCTCTTCCCGGTACAGATCACGGGCCTGCGTCCGCTGCCGCAGGAGCCGATCGACTGGCACATCGGGAAGTCGGTCACGTTCGAGTTCACGCCGCCGGGGCAGCACCGCCGCTTTCTCGCCGTCGCGAACCCGATCGCATCGTCCGGCACCACGATCGGCGCGATCGTCGTCGCGACGCCGAAGACCGACATTCGACAGCAGGTCAACGCGCTGATCGGCCGGCTCGCGATCGCCGGCGTGCTCGGCCTGCTGGTTGCGGCGCTGCTGGCGTGGTACCTGTCGCGACGGATCGTGCGGCCGATCCTGCAGCTCTCGGACGCAGTCGACGAGGTCGCGGACGGGAACTACGACGTACAGGTGCCGCCGAACGCACCCGGGAGCTCGGCCACCTGAGCGCCCGGGTCGGCGAGATGGCCGCCCGGCTCGGCCTCGTCGAGCAGATGGAGCGGAACTTCCTGATGTCCGTCTCACATGAGTTGCGCACACCGCTCACCGCGATCCGTGGTCACGTCGCGGCGCTGCTCGAGGGCGTGATCGAAGATCCGGAGCTCAGGCACAGCTCACTCGAGACGGTGGAGGCTGAGACCCAGCGTCTGGAGCGGCTCGTCGGCGACATCCTCGATCTCGCGAAGCTGGACACAACCGGTTCACGGTCACGACGGAAGAGGTCGACATGGCGGCGCTGATCGAGCAGGCGTACGAGCGGTACCGCGACGAGGCGCAGCGGCGATCGATCGACTACCGGCAGAAGCTCGATGCGCGGCCCGTGATCACCTCGGACGGTGACCGTGTGCTCCAGGTCGTCGGCAATCTCCTCTCGAATGCCTTCCGCGCGACCCCTGACGGCGGCCGCATCACGCTGGAGCTTGCTCAGCGGAACGGCACCGTGCATGTTGCGGTCGAGGACACCGGACCGGGGATACCGCCGGAAGCGCGCGAGCGGCTGTTCCGCCCGTTCGTCTCGAACGTGAGCGGCGGCACGGGCCTCGGCCTGGCGATCGCGAAGGAGCTGTCGACGGCGCTCGGTGGCCGGATCGATCTCGAGTCCGGTCGTCGGCGAGGGCTCGCGGTTCGAGCTCCTTCTGCCCGCGTAGGGCTCAGGCGCTCTCGCGAGCTCCACGACGTTCGTCTCCACGCGGCTTGACCGCCGCCTCGATGCGGTCGAGGCGGGCGTTCAGGCCTCGCCATCCCTCGGTGAGCAGGTCGATGAGCAGCGCCAGGTCGTCGATGCGCGCGTCGCGCTCGGCATCGATCGTGTGCTCGAGCTTGTCGAGCCGGCGGATCACGTTGTTCGAGAGCCCTTTCACCTCGGCGAGGCGGCGCGCGATCGGCGCCTGCCTCTTCGCGCAGGCCGTCGCGGAGAGCTTCACGCATCTCTTCCAGTGTGGCGCAGCGAGCTACCGTCCGCACCGGATGGAGGCCCGTGAGCTCGACTACGACCTGCCTCAGGAGCTGATCGCGCAGCATCCGCCGGCGCGGCGTGACGACTCGCGGCTCCTCGTCTACCGCCGTTCGACAGGTGAGGTGTGCGCACCGGTGTTCCGCGAGCTGCCGGGGCTCGGTCGACGGCCTGGCGGTCGTCAACGACACGCGGGTCGTCCCGGCGCGGATCCCGATCGAGTCAGCCGCGGGGCGAGGTGCTGCTCCTGGAGCAGGTCGAGCGGGATGTCTGGGAGGCGCTCGCCCGCCCGACGCGCAGGCTGCGCGCGGGCGACCGTCCACGGCGCGGTCGAGCTGCTCGAGCATCTCGGCGAGGGCCGCTGGCGCGTGCGGCTCGAGGGGGAGCCGCACGGTGCCGTGCCGTTGCCGCCGTACATCACCGAGCCGCTCGGCGACTCCGAGCGCTACCAGACCGTCTACGCGCGCGAGCGGGGCTCGGCGGCGGCGCCGACGGCCGGGCTGCATTTCACGCCGGCCGTCCTCGCGGCACTCGATGTCGAGCGCGTGACGCTGCATGTCGGGCTCGACACGTTCCGTCCGTTGCAGGAGGAGCTCGTCGAGGCGCACCGGATTCACGGTGAGCGCTATTCGGTCGAGCCTGCGGCGTGGGGGCGGATCCGGGAGGCGCCCAGTGGTGCTCGCGGTCGGCACGACGACGGTCCGCGTGCTCGAGACGCTCGCCCGGGGGCGCCGCTCGCCGGCCGTACCGAGCTCTTCATCACGCCCGGCTTCTCCTTTCGTCGAGTCGACCAGCTCCTGACGAACTTCCACCTGCCGCGCTCGACGTTGCTCGCGCTCGTGATGGCGTTCGCCGGTGTCGAGGAGACCCGACGCCTCTACGAGCTCGCGATCGAAGAGCGCTATCGCTTCTATTCCTTCGGCGATGCGATGCTGATCCTGTGACCTGTGGACGGAACGCGTGGGTCTCGCCAGCGTGGCCTGACCGGCGTGGTCTGACCACGGGTCTGGCCCTGCACGGCCCTGTCCCATGGATCAACCTCCCTGCTCTCCGGCCTGTGGAGAGAATGTTCGCCTTCCGTCATCTTTGGTCTGACCACTAAGACGGGGCTGCGTGAGCCGAGTCTTCGAAGTGCAAGCGAGCGAGGGGGCGGCGCGGGCCGGGGTGCTGCGGACCGCGCACGGGGAAGTTCGCAACGCCCGTCTTCATGCCGGTCGGGACGAAGGGGACGGTGAAGTCGCTGCACCCGGACGAGGTGCGCGAGCTCGGCGCCCAGATCCTGCTCGGCAACACCTACCACCTGCACTTCCGGCCGGGTGACGAGCTGATCCGCGAGCTCGGCGGGTGCACCGGTTCATGTCGTGGGAGCTGCCGATCCTCACCGACTCCGGCGGTTTCCAGGTCTTCTCCCTCCGCGACACGATCACCCGCGTCGACGACGAGGGCGTGACGTTCAGGAGCGTCTACGACGGCGCGGCAACGCGCTTCACGCCCGAGCTGGCTGCTGCGATCCAGGTGAACCTCGCGAGCGACATCGCGATGTGCCTCGACCAGGTGCCGCCGGCCGGAGTCTCGCGGCGCACGCTCGAGGAGGCCGTGCGTCGCACGACGGCGTGGGCCGAGCGCCAGCGGAACGCCTCCCGCGCGGACGGCCAGCTCCGTTTCGGGATCACGCAGGGCGGAGTCGACCCGGAGCTGCGGCGGCGCTCGACGGAGGAGATCGCGGCGCTCGACTTCGACGGCAACGCGATCGGCGGGCTCGCGATCGGCGAGGACCGCCCAGGTGATGTTCGAGACCACCCGCTGGGCGACGGCGCTTCTTCCCGCCGACAGGCCGCGCTACTTCATGGGGATCG
>CAWGLA010000001.1:0-83613 GCA_963823265.1 uncultured Thermoleophilia bacterium | reverse complement strand
CATCGGCTGTTCCCCGAGGAGATGTTCGCCGCCCCGGCGGCGCCACCGCCTTCGCTACCGTCCAATCCTGCCTGCAGGACATTAGCCAAACACTGGGCGAGAACCTCCTCGCCGTCCCCCGCCAACTCTTCGCCCAAGGACCTTGGCTACCACCACCACCGTCGGCGGGACCTGAACGCTCACGCCCGAAGAACGACCGATCGAGGCGATTGTCCACGCGCACAGCGGGCCTCAGAGTCTCTGCTCTCCGGGGCACACGCAATCGAGCGTGCGCGTGACGGAGTCCCGAGCGCCGCGGCCCACCGGGCTGTTATCACAATCACCGGAATCACCCCTTCTGGGGTGGTGCCGGGGTGGTGCACGACGGCCGGTCCGGCGACGTGGGCTGGTCCGGATAGTTTCGTTTCAACTGATGATACAGCGATGGACGCACCCTGTCCAGACCCGGCGCAGGCCGGCCGGACGAACGGGAAAGAGTTCTCCATCGGTTTCAGGCGACGGACAAGGCGGCGCGCGGTAGGCGGAATTGCACCGGAGCGGCGGTCGCCCGCCACGAGGACCAAGAAGGCCAGGGCACAGCAGCAGGCCGCCGACCAGGCACCCGCCGACGACCAGGCGCCTGCCGACCAGGCACCTGCCGACGACCAGGCGCAACTGCGCCGCCTCCGGCGGGCCCGGCCGACGAGATCGAACACCTCGCACAGTTCACGCCTCGGGCGCGCTCTCCGACGGAAGTTCACCGCGGGCAAGGCGAAAATCTCGGGACCTGACACATGCCCGATCGCCAGAAGATGCCGAACAGGCCGATCCCGCAGGAACAGGGGCTGACATGAGCGGTTCGCGCAAACAGTAGCTGTCGGACGCGCTCAAGGCCGAGGCCGGCGGCGGGCCGGCTGACCTGAAGACCCTGTTCGCCGATGACGTCGTCGGCTTGTCACCGTCGCCACCGTGTCGGGGCTGGCAGCGCTCGCTGACCTGTCCGCCCTTCGTGAGGCAGCGTTCTCCAACGTTGTGATCACGTTCCGGGGGCTTGACGAAGTGGGCAACAAGGCGTTCGCCGATGGCTCGTCAACGCCGACCACACCGGGCCACTCGTGCTCGGCGGGGATGGCGTGCTGGAAGCAACAGGACGGCACGTCCTGTTGCCGGCGTCAACATGGCCGACTTCCGCGAGGGGAAGATCCGGTCCTTCCGGACCTACTCGAGACATCTCGCTGATCGAGCAGATCACCGGCGCCTGACGAGCCGGCCGCTGTGGAGTTCCACGTCGAAGACCATCCCGATCCGCGCGACATCGACGTCCTGGAAACGCAGATCCGCCGGGAGGCGTCCGCCGCCATGGGACTCGGCGGCGAAGCCGACCTGGCGATCTTCGTGCGCGACGCCGGCACGGTCGTCGCCGCATCAGCGGGTGGACCTGGGGCGACTGCTGCGAACTGCAGAGCCTGTGGGTGGAGCCAAGTCTCCGCGGACGCGGCCTCGCGACGCGGCTCATCGCCGCCGCCGAAGCCGAAGCGGCCGCCCGCGGGTGCTCACAGACCGTCCACTTCACCTACGCCTTCCAGGCCCGAGAACTCTATGAGAAGAACGGCTACGAACTAGTGGGCTGCGTCGAGGACTTCCCAACAGGAACCGACGTCCTTTGGTACCGCAAGCGCCTTAAAGATCGCGTGGACAGGCGCTGAACAGAGCCCTTGTGCCCTCGCCCCTCGTACACCACATAGATGGTTGTGGCAATCGCTCTGAACCAGCAATGCTCGCCCGGCCTGCGTGCCTCGCCCACCCTCGCGCCCGTGCGGTAGCTGTAGCGGGGGCGCGCCGAACAGGACAATCTGCATGCCGCCCGCTTTGCGTTCGGCACGGATACCACCCGCGCGGAATCGGCGCTCGGCGCGAATTCGGGGTCGCATGTAGCACAAATCGTGCTTACGTCCGGTGATGACTGTGCCCGGCGCGCTGAGTTCCGTCTAGCCGCGGCCGCCATGCGAGGTGCCGCAAGCGCGGCCGACACCGACTCGGTGGCTCGCTCCTGGGCGGCTACTGGTATTGCATCGCGGGGAAGTCCGGGTCGTCGCCGCGCCCGCCCGGCGTCATGTCGAGAACATTCCAGATCGGCCAGATCAAGTTGACGTGGCGGGGCTCTATACCTTCGTCCCAGGGCGCGAACATCAGCTCGGTCGCCCACCGGTGGCGGAACCCGTCGCCGTCGCGCGTGAACACGTTCAGGACCGGGGCCTGCTCACCCTGCGGCGTTTCGGCGTGGTAGTCGCGGTTGTAGCTGTTGTTCCGCGAGGATAGGAGCCGCAGATGGCGCCAGCCACGTTCATGGGCGAAGGTGCGGATCCGGGCCGGATCGGACTTCGCGGCCACGGCGAGGTTGAGTGGGCGGGCCAGGTGCGGGGCAGCGCCGTCGAGCGAGTCGAGGATCGAGGTACACGATGGGCACGGTGTCTCGGCGAGCGGCAGCCGGGCCGTCTCGCCCTCGGCCGGGCCCGGTCTGGTGTCGCCTGACCAGCGCGGGAACATGAAGCTGTAGATGACGAGTGTGTCCTTGCCCGGAGCAAACAACTGCGAGAACGCCACCTCGCCGCCGCCATCGGCCGCCTCCTCGAAGACGTAGTCTTCCAGGACAGCGCCGCCCGGCGGGAGCGCGCGCCGCTGCGCGGCGACCCGCTCGATCGCCCGCCGCAGCTCGATCTCCGCCTCCAGCAGCCGGTTGCGCGCGAGCCAGTATTCGCTGGACTCGCCGGGGAACTGGATGGCTGGGTCTACGGACATGGGGCCCAGCCTAATTTGCGCCGGTGGCCAACAGCGCGGCGGCTGGCCCGGCTGCCGACCGGTGCCCGGATGGTTGGGGTGCGCGGGCGGCGGTACGGTAAGCGTGGTGATGGGCATGGCCGGCGGGCGCGCGGCGGTGGTGGTGCCGGGGCTGTTCTACAGCGCGGACGGGCCGCTTTTGATGTATGCCGGTCTGGCCGTAGAACGCCGCGGCGGTTCGGTGCGCCGGATCAGCTGGACGGTGCCGCAGTTCGGCGGCGGCGATGATGAGCGTGCATGGGTGGCGGCCCGGGTGAGCGAGGCGGTTGACGCGGTGGCGGCGGCCACGGGCGTGGCGGCGCCGGTGGTGATCGGCAAGTCGCTGGGGTCGCTGGCGGCGTCTGTGGCGGCCGGGCGGGGGCTGCCGGCGGTGTGGCTGACGCCGATTCTCACCGATGAGCCGGCCGTCGCGGCGCTGCGCCGGGCCGCGGCCCCGTGCCTGCTGATCGGCGGGACCGCTGACAGGGCGTGGGATGGCCGGCTGGCGAGGTCGCTCACGCCGCACGTCCTGCAGATCGACGGGGCCGATCATGGCATGTTCGTCCCCGGGCGGCTGTCGGCCTCCGCCGCGGTTCTCGGCCAGGTGACAACGGCTGTGGAGAACTTCCTCGACCAGCAGGTATGGCCGCAGAACAGCGAGCAAGGCAGCAGCTGAACCAGCCGAGCCGCGCGTGACGGCGGGTCATCAACGGCGACCGTCAACGGCGCGCCCTACCGGCCGTTCTGGGCGGGAGGTGGAGCTGGCGCTGATGTTCGTGGTGTGTGCGTAGATTTGGCTGTTCTGCGAGCCTTGTGGGTACGCGTCCTGCGTCCCCGTGTTGCAGGACGAGCAGTTCCTTGGTGACCGTGGTGAGTATCTCCGCCGGCCAGGGCGGACAACGAGGGTGTCCTCGATGCCGGCTCCGTCTTGCGGGGCGGGTGGATCCCAGGCTTGATGGTGACGGCAACCCGCTTGGCCAGCGTGCGCTCACGCCATGCAGGGTGCAGGTGCACCTTTTGGGACCTTCGATCGCGGCCTGCGGGCTGCGGGAGCAACTGAGGTTGGGGAGGGCGGGCTGCCGGGCTGGTACGTGCCGAAGGTGTACAAGGCGGCGGGAGTTCTGCTGGCTCACCATTCTGTGCACGAGCCTGTGGATGACTTGTGCAAAAAGACAGCTAGCCTGTGGGTATGGGGGGAAATGCTGGGGATTGCCGCGGCGTCCCGCGCCCACGGCAGGGCTGTCACCTGGGAGAAACCATTCACACCCTGTGCACAAAGGGAGAACTGACGTTGTCCACATAACACGCCGCAATGGCGGATAAACAGGCTGAACGTTTACCGGAAGGTGATCCGGTTGTTATGCAGGCTCCGGGATCGTGAAACCTGGAACTCAGGAGACAGGTGAGCCCGTCCCCGGTTAAGGGGGAGGGCAAGCACGGCGGCGGGCACACGCAGGGGTGGACCAGGTGCCCGTTAACGGACGGGAGGGCTTGCACATGGAGACCGGCTGGCCATATGACGCGGGCACATCCGAGATCGGCGACTGGCCAGATGAGCAGCTGGCTGACCGGGCCGCGGCGCGAGGGCAGCCCTCGCTCGAAGCCCCCGCCGCACCGGTGAACGTCCCCGCTCCCCGCGCCAGGACTGCCGCCCGTGCGGAGAACTTCCCGGGTGAGCTGGCCATGACCGATCAGCGGCGCCCGGGCCCGTCTTGGGCAGAACCGGCCCCGGTCAGATCGTGCTGGATGTGTGGCATCCGCTTGTCTGCCGACCAGATGGTGACCGATGGCGGCAGCGCCTGCCACGACCTGCGCTGGTACTGCCGGGACACCTGGGCATGCACCGAACGCTGGACCTCGCCATCGGCAAGGCCGTCCCTCATCGGCCAGGACACGGAAACGTCAACGACACGAGCCGGGCAGGCAACGCGCACACACGTCACCCGGCCAGTGCCGGTGTAGGACTGGCCTTTGACCGGGCATCCACAGGGTCACATGGGGATAACGAAGCGGCTGCGGCATGGACTCCGGCCGTTCCGGATATTCTCCTGTCCACCCTGCCGGGTCAGCGGCATTTGCGCTGGTACAACAGGCGTGGCCACTCGGGCTTCTCCCCGCCTTGCCCCCCGGATATCCGCAGCGTGCGCGACGTATCTGCCCCGTTCATTCACAGGTCTTGCAGGCAGCTGCCTACACTCGTGATCTTGCCGGGGCTGGCGTGATAGGAGCGTGCTCTCATGCCAGCCCCGGCAACCGCGACCGCACATCCCCGGCCAGGCACCTGGCCCTCTCCCGCCACCCCGGCGGCCGGCCGATGTGGTACCGGCCCCGGCGCGAGCGCCGTCAGCGCTGGGGCTGCATGCGGATTCCCTGCGTGGGCGCTGAACCCGGAAAGAAGTCCCGCCGTTTGAGGAAGGTGAAGGGGAGCCCGCGGTGCCCTAATCCCCCCAGGTGACCCGCGGGCTCCCGCCCTCAGCGGGCGTCAGAGGCCCTGCCGGTCCACATCCGGCTTGCGGCCCGTGGCAGAGTCAGCTGCGCCCAGAACCGAATAATCGGCACTCCTGCGACACCGCCCATCGCACCCACTCCCACCAGCGCCTATTCGGCGTTGTTCCGACATCGGAACAACGCCGATTGTTCCGACCTCACGATTGTTCCGACCTGGGCGTGGATTCGCCTGCCTGGTAGGGCATCGGCGGTGAGCAGGTCGGGACAATCTGGCCGCTTGGGCTGATGCTTCCTCCGATGGTTTCGGGTGAAGGAGGAGCAGATGTCCAGATCGAGCATGACTGCGAGTTCGCCGGTCGAGGTGCTGCTGGCCGGGTTCGTCAGCTACCTGCGCGGGAGCGGGGCGTGGCGGCGTTGACGGTTGACGCCTACGTGTCGGATGTTCGCCGCTTTCTCGCGCACCGCGGAGGGAGCGATCTGGGGGATCTGACCGCGGCTGAGGTCTCGAAGGCGGTGCTGGGCGAGGTGGCCGGCCGGTTGCCGCGTCGGTGCGGCGGTACGGGTGCGCGCTGCGTTCGTTCTTGCGCTACTGCCACCTCGCCGGGTTGATCGAGAGCGATCTGTCGGCCGCGGCGCTGCCGGTGTCGGGCCGGCGGGTTCGCTGCTGCCGCAGGGGATCAGTGGTGAGCAGGCGCGGGCGCTGCTGCGCGCCTGCGATCGGCGCCGCGCGGCCGGCCGTCGTGACTACGCGGTGATCGTGCTGATGCTGCGGCTCGGGCTGCGCGCTGGGGAGGTCGCGGCGCTGCGGTTGGACGACCTCGACTGGCGAGCCGGGCTGATCACGGTGCACGGCAAGGGCGGCCGCGTGGACCAGCTGCCGCTTCCGGTCGATGTCGGGGAGGCGATCGCCGGGTATCTGCGCCGCGGCCTGCCGCGCACCGCGTCGCGGGAGGTGTTCGTCCGCGTGGTCGCGCCGCCGGCCTGCCTGACCCGGTCCGGGGTGACGAACATCGTCGTCGATGCCGCGCGCCGGGCCAGGCTCGGCACGCTACGCGCGCACCGGCTGCGGCATACCGCCGCCTGCGACATGCTGCGCGCCGGAGCTCCGCTGGCCGAGATCGGGCAGGTGCTGCGGCATCGCTCGGCCCTCGACCGCCGCATATGCCCGGGTGGATGTCGAACGGCTGCGCATGATCGCGCGGCCCTGGCCAGGCGGAGCACGGTCGTGAGCGCGCTGGCCGGGCATCTGGAGGACTACTTGCGGATGCGCCGCGCGCTGGGCTTCGAACTCGGCAGGCATGGTCAGACGCTGCCCGGCTTCGTCGCCTACCTGGAGGCTGCCGGCGCGAGCACGGTCACCGTCGATCAGGCGGTGGCCTGGGCGCGGCTGCCGGAACAACGGATCAAGCCGCTCACCGCGTGCTTCCGGCTCAGCGCGGTGCGCGGCTTCGCCCGCTACCCTGCACGCCATCGACCCCGCGAACCAGATCCCGCCGTCCGGGCTGCTCGCGGTCCCGAGACGACGACCGGCACCTTATCTATATGCACCAGGCGAACTGGCCCGGCTGCTGCAGGCGACCCGTCGGCTGCGGCCACCGCTGCGCGCGGCCACCCACAGGACGCTGATCGGGCTGCTCGCCGCGACCGGGATGTTCTCCGGGGGACAATTCGGACATGCCGGGCTGTCTTGAGGTTTCGGCAGGTCAGTGGCTTGTCAGCTGGTGATGGTTGTGCGACAGGTGTTGTGCACGTAACGGTGCTGGGTGTGTTAGCTGCGCTGGTTTGTGTGGTTGAGCTGGGCCATGAGCTCGCGGTTGGCCGAGCGGGCGGCGGCGAGGTCTTGGTCTCGTTCTTCGAGCTGGAGGCGCAGGTCTATAACCTGCTGCTCCAGGTGGGTGATCTTCTGGTTGAGGGCGCCGATATCGGCAGGCGTGCCGAGCCCGGATTGGTGCCAGGCCTGCTCACCGAGCGTTTCGGACAGGCGTTGTTCGAGTTGCTGGACGCGGGCGGTGAGCCTGCGCATGGAGCAGCTCGCGCAGCCGCCACGCGAGCTCACGCTCGGAGCGTCCGACCCAGGTCTCGGCGGTCAGCGCCTCCAGGCCGCGGTCGGCGATCTTCGCCGACCGGCCGATCTTCGCAACCTCCTCCGCATCCTTGACCGCCCGGACCTCGTCGACCAGTCCGTGGGTGGGGACCAGCTTCGCTCCGCCGGACTCGAGGCGTTCCCATTCGAGGAACGGCAGCACATCAGCCTCGAACTGGACGCTGCCCTTGAGACGCTCGCCGATGTCCTGCATCAGCCCGCGCTTCGCCAGCAGCACCTCGACCCCCGGCACCGCCTGGGCGGACTCGATGTAGCGAAAGTCCGTGTAGAGCGTCGCCCCGCCGCCGGGCTCGACCAGCAGCGCGGCGTTCGAACTGTCGAAACCGGTCAGGTAGAAGACGTTGGTCAGGTTCGTGACGAGGAGCGGCGCGTCGAGCCGCTCGCTCAGAGACGTCAGGCGTTCGCTCATTCGGGCTCCTTTCCCGCGAGGAACTCGAACGCCTCGCGATAGCCGTCGGGCCCCTTGCCGATCACGCGATGCGCCGCGAGCTCTGCGACCACGCTCGTCCGCCGCCATTCCTCGCGGTGGTCGATGTCGGAGAGGTGGACCTCCACGATCGGCACGCTCAGGAGCTCGAGCGCGTCGCGGATCGCATAGCTGTAGTGGCTCCATGCCCCCGGGTTGACGATCAGGCCGTCGACGTTGTCGTACGCGTCGTGGATCCAGCCGATGTACTCGCCCTCGCTGTTGGTCTGCCGGCAACGCGCGCTGATGTCGAGCTCGTGCGCCCAGCCGTAGATCCGGCTCTCGAGCTCGTTCAGGCTGAGGCCCCCGTAAATCGTGCGATCGCGGCGGCCGAGCACGTTCAGGTTGACGCCGTTGAGGACGAGGATCTGCATCAGGAAATCAGCGTATCCAGGGCGGCTCGCACCTCGTCAGGCGATCGCGCCTCCACATACGGCCCGTCGTCGCCGAGCAGGACGAGGTTGATCGCGTCTCCACTCCGCTTCTTGTCCCGGAGGAGCGCGTCCCACGCGCGGTCGCGATCGACGTCGACGGGCTGCGGGTCGAGCGCCGAGACGACCGGTGCAGGGTCCCGGCCGCTCAGCCGCAGCGCGGCCAGCAGGCCGAGCGCGACAGCCTCGCCGTGTGGCAGGTCGAAATCGGCGGCCGCCTCGAGCGCATGCGCGAAAGTGTGACCGAGATTCAGCCATTGCCTCGGCCCCCGGTCGTGAGGATCCCTCAGGCAGAGTGCAGCCTTGTACGCCGCCGTGCTGCGCACGTCGAGCGCGCGCCCCGCGAGCAGCTCGGTCTTGATCCGCTCCGCCTCGCCCTGACGCCGCTCCCGCTCCGGCAGCGTCTCGAGCAGCGCCTCGTCGATCACGACGGACGCCGGCCAGTGGAACGCACCGACGAGGTTCTTGCCCTGCGGGACGTCGATCGCAGTCTTGCCGCCGATCCCGGCATCGACCTGCCCGACCAGCGTCGTCGGCACGGCGACCCACGGGACGCCGCGCAGATACAGAGCGGCGGCGAGACCGGCTGCGTCGGTGAGCGAGCCGCCGCCGAGCGCCACGACCGTTCCGGCGCGGTCGAGCCGCAGCTCCGACCAGAGGCGCTCCACGATGTGCAGCTGCTTGGCCTCCTCGCCACGGGGCAGCTCGTGGGTCGAGACCAGACGGTCGCCGAGCGCGGTCTGCGCCGCGGCGCCGTGGATGCCCATCACGGTCGAGTCGGTGACGAGCGCAACCGGACCGGTGCCGGGCACGAGCTCACCGAGCCGCTCCAGCGCTCCGAGCTCGTGGTGGATGCCCGCCGCGGCGAGAAGCACACCGTCGGCATCGCTTGCGACGGCGTCCGCGGCCTGGCGGTAGAGCGGCCGGCGCTCCTCGTACAACCGGCGGAACTCGGCCTCGTCCTGCGCGAGCGGCCGATCGCTGCCGCGCACACGCTCCCAGGCCGTGTCCGCCTCGACCTCGACGAGCACGGTCAGCGCGCGGTCCGCGAGCGCGCTTCGCACCGACGGGGTCGTGACGGCGCCGCCGCCGAGCGCGATCACGGCCGGCGTGGCCTGCAGCAACGTGTCGCGCACGATCGCAGATTCGACGACGCGAAACTCCAGCTCACCGCGTTTCGCGAAGAAGGCGCCGAGCGACAGCTGCACACGACCTTCGATCAGCCGGTCCGCGTCGACTGCGGTGCGCTCGAGCCGCACGGCGACCTCGCCCGCCAGCGTCGTCTTGCCGGCACCCATGAACCCGATGAGGGCCAGATGACGGTCGAGCGCGTTCAATGTCATATGCGCTCGAGGTACGCCGCGTGCGCTGCGACGAAGTCTCCGACGGAGTCGCCGCCGAACTTCTCCTTCGCCGCGATCGCAAGCTCCCAGGCGACGGCCGCCTCCGCGACCACCGCGAGCGCCTCGACGGCGGCGACATCCGAACGCTCGACGAGCGCATCGCCGGGCTCTCCGGTCACGAGGTCGACCGAGCGCGAGCGGCTTCATCAGCGTCGGCAGCGGCTTCATCGCCGCGCGTACGACGATCTCCTCGCCGTTCGAGATGCCCGCCTCGATGCCGCCCGCGCGGTTCGAGGTGCGACGCTTCGAGGAATCGATCTCGTCGTGCGCCTCCGATCCGCGCAGCTCGGCGAGCGCGAATCCGTCGCCGATCTCGACGCCCTTGACCGCCTGGATGCCCATCACCGCGGCAGCCAGCCTCGCGTCGAGCCGATCCTCCTTGGACGCGTAGGAGCCGAGCCCCGGCGGCACACCGGCCGCGCGCACCTCGACGAGTCCGCCGACGGTGTCGCGTTCGGCGCGCGCCTCGTCGATGCGCTTGCGCAGGCGCTCCTCGTCGACGGTCGAGCCGGTGACCGAGATACCGACGGTCGCGAGCAACGCCTTGGCGACGGCGCCGGCAGCGACGTGGACGGCGGTGTGCCGGGCCGATGCGCGCTCGAGCGAGTTGCGCACGTCCTGGTGCTCGTACTTCTGCACCCCCGCGAGGTCCGCATGTCCGGGCCGCGGCAACGTCACCGGCTTCGTCCCTTTCCCGGAGGGGTCGCCCTCCGGCGGCCAGGGCGCCATTCCCCAGGTCCAGTTCTTGTGGTCGACGTTCCGCACGACGAGCGCAAGCGGCGTGCCGAGCGTCCGGCCGTGGCGCAGGCCCGCGAGCACCTCGACGCGGTCCTGCTCGATCTGCTGTCTCGGTGAGCGGCCGTACCCCTCCTGGCGCCGCTTCAGGTCTGCGTCGATCGCGTCGCGATCGAGCTCGAGGCCGGCGGGCAGGCCGCTGAGGATCGCCACGAGCGCGGGACCGTGCGACTCGCCGGCGGAGGAGAGGCGAAGCGTCATGGGACGAAGCCTAGAGTGCGACGTCGTGGCCGTCGCGCTCCAGATCCTCGCCAGCGGGTTCGCAGCAGGCGCCGTCTACGGATTGGTGGCCGCCGGCCAGTCGGTGGTCTTCCGCCTGACGGGCGTCGTCAACTTCGCATTCGGCGAGCTGATCGCGCTCGGTGTGTTCATGACACTGCTCGTCGCGGCGGGCTCCGGGCCGATCTCGCAGACGAGTGTCGGCGGCGGCCGTTTCGTCTTGGCACTCGCCGTCGGTCTGGCCGTGACGGCGGGGGCGAGCGCCGGCTCGTACTTCCTCGCCATCGAGCCCTACCGCGCCCGTGGTTCGGTGATCGGTTGGGTCGGCGCCTCCCTCGCCGTCGCCTTCGCGGTGCGGACCTTGCTGCTCGTCTTCTTCGACCGTCCCGCCTACGTCTTCCCCGACCCGCTGCCACTCGGGGTCTGGCACGTCGGGGGCGCGACGATCCAGCAGCGCTCGCTCGTAGTGGCGGCGGTCGCCGTCGCGCTGGCCGCGCTCGGGGCGGCCCTCCTGCAGCGAACGCGCTTCGGACGCGCGCTCGAGGCGATCGCGCAGGACTTCGACGCGGCGGTGCTCATCGGTCTGCCGGTGTCGCGGCTGGTCGGCATCGCCTTCGGGCTCGCCGGAGCATGGGCCGGTCTCGCCGCGATCCTCGCCGCGCCCTCCGGCGCGTTCAACGTCGACACCGCCGCCCGGCTCGGTCTCTACGGGCTCGTCGCGGCCGTGGTCGTCTGGTTCGAGCCGCGGCGGGCATTCGTCGCAGGCGTCGCGATCGGGCTCGTCCAGGCAACCGTCGCTTCCCTGCACTGGAGCAGCGCGGCCGCATACCGCGACGTTCTGCCGCTCGCGCTCGGGCTGCTGCTGCTCGCCTGGCGGGCGCGTTCGACTCCCGAGACGGTCGAATGAAGACGCGGAACGCGATCGCCGACGCCGCGCGCGACATGCGTGGGACCTGGTGCCTGCGCACCACCATCGCGGCCGCTGCGTTCGGGCTTGCAGCATTCGCACCGCTCGTGTTCGGCGAGTCGCGCGTCGCCGACCTGGCGAGCGGCCTCTACCTCGCCGCAGCTGCAGTCGGGCTCGCCCTCACCGTGGGCGTCGCCGGGCTGCCCCTGCTCGCACAGGGAGCGTTCATGGCGATCGGTGCGGTCACGGCGGCGCATCTCAGCTCCACGGCGCTCGGCGCGGTCGTCGGCGCGGTCGCGGGGGGCCTCGCCGGGCTCGTGGTCGGAGCGGCCTTCGCGCGCCTCCCTCGGGCGGGGTTCGCGGTGGCGAGCTGGATCGTCTCGTGGCTCGTCGCCTTCGCGCTCCAGTCGATCGACTGGCCGCTCGGCGGGACGCAGGGAATCGTGATCGCCGGCGGGCCGTCGCCGGCCCAGCATTACGAGCTCGCGCTCGGGCTGACTCTGCTCGCGGTGCTGGTGTACGTCGCGCTTGCGCGGGCGCCACTCGGCCTGCAGCTCGCGGCCGCGCGCGAGCGCGAGCCGGCGGCCGCAGCGCTGCGCATGCCGATCGTGCGGTTGCGGACGACAGTGCTCACCGCGTCGGGCACCCTCGCGGGCCTGGCGGGGGCGCTCACCGTCCACCTCGCCGGGATCGGAGATCCCGGCACGTTCGGGCCGTTTCTCTCGTTCAAGCTCTTCGTCGTCGTCCTGATCGGCGGCCCACTCTCGGCGCTGGGCGGGGTCGTCGGTGAGATCGTGCTCGGCCTCCTCTCGGTGGCGGCGGACGCGATCGGCTCGCTCGAGCATGTCGCCGCTGCGCGGTCGCACACACTGCTCGCGGCGGTCATGCTCCTGGGGGTCATCTCGCTCGGTTGGGAGGGCCTCCTGCGGTCCGGAAGGCGCACCTGGCGCGCGCACGCCGGGCCCGGGCCGGACCGTGATCCGTCCTCGCGCCTCGAGGCGCGTGGGCTCCGCAAGCGCTACGGGGACATCGTGGCCGCGGCAGGGATCGACCTCGACGTCGAGGGAGGACGCATCACCGCGCTCGTGGGCCCGAACGGCTCGGGGAAGACCACCGTGCTCCGCATGCTCGCGGGGCGAGTGGTTCCGGATGGCGGCCGCGTCGATGTCGGGCACGGCACGGTCGTACGCACGCTGCAGGCAACAGCCGTCTTTCCCTCGCAGACACCGCTCGAGCACGTGCTCGCCGCCTCGGCAGGCCGACGACGGCGTGGCGGAGTGGCGCGGTCGCTGTTCTCCACGCCGCAGATGCGCGCCGAGGAGGCGGCCTTCACTTCGTGGGGCGCGGAAGTGCTCGAGCGGTTCGGCCTCCCTCGCGACAAGCCTGCGGGCGAGTTGGCCGTGACCGACCAGCGGGCGTTGATGCTCGCGGCCGCCTACGCGACCGGGGCATCCGTGCTGCTCGTGGACGAGCCGACGGCGGGCGCCTCGCACCTGGAGGTGGAGCGAATCGCCGAGATCCTGTGCTCACTTCGCGATGAAGGGCTGGCGCTCCTGGTCGTCGAGCACAATATGGGGCTCGTGCAACGCATTGCCGACCAGGTGCTCGTCCTCGACGAGGGCCGGCTGTGAGCCGCCGCCTCGTCCCTGCCCTCGCCCTTCTGTCGCTGGTCGCCGTCGGTTCGGGCTGTGGGGGCTCGACGCAGGGCTCCGCGCGCAAGCATCTGCTGGTCGTCGTCAACGCACCGTTCTCGCGGACGCCCTATCTCGGCCAGACGATCGAGAACGGCGTTCGGCTCGCCGCCGGCGAGGTGAACGCAAGCGGGTTGCGGGTCGGCGGCACCTCCTACGACCTGAAGGTCCAGACGATGGATTCCGCGCTTTCGCCTGCGCGCGCGCTCGCAAACGTGCGGCGCGCGGCGAACGAGCATGCGATCGCCGTGGTCGACGAGGGAACCGGCGTCGATGCATCGTGGCGGGTGGGGCGCGGCATGCCGATCGGCATCGTCTTCCAGGGCGGGAAGAAGCTGATCGATCCGGCGACTCGGCCGAACGTCTTCCGGATCGCGCCGACCGACCACGGGATCGCGTTTCGGCTGGCGGAGTATCTGGTGCCGAAGGGATTGAAGGTCGGTCTGCTCCACGACGACTCCGGCTATGGCGCCGACGGCGGCGCGGCGCTGCAGGAGGCGTTCTCGCAGAACGAGTCGTCGGTCGCTCTCGACGAGACCGTCCCGGCGAACGCGGTCGATCTCGCCCCTCAGGTCTTGCGCGCTCGGCGCGCGCACGCCACCGCGCTCGTCGTCTGGGGGCAGCCGGCCACGATCGCCGCCGCGATCACTGCTGCACGCTCCGCGGGCTGGAACGTCCCGTTCTACACCCCGCCGACCGGAGACGACCCGTTCGTGCGGCAGCAACTGGCCGACCACCCGTCCTGGGTCGACGGACTGACCTTCGCGGGCGGCCGGTTGACCGCCGAGGTCGGCAGCCGGCCGTTCACCACCTTCGAGCGGAACTACGAAGGAGCGTACGGCGTCGATCGCGTCGGCGTGAAGACGCGTGCGGGGCTCGACGTGATCCAACCGCCCGAGACGGCGATGTACGCCTACGACTTCGTCAACCTGCTCGCCGCGGCGGTCCTGAAGGCCGGCTCCACCGACCTACCCAAGATCGCCGCTGCACTCGAGGAGGTCACGACCGAAGGCGCGAACGGCGACGAGCGGGCGTTCAACAAGGTGAATCACGACGGTGTCGTCGACGACGACGTATATTTCGCCCGCTTCCGGGACATGACCTACGCGCCCGTGAAGGACGACCCATTGTCAGGAACCTTGCCGAGGATCTCGCAGACCAGATGACAAGACTCGCACTCATACCGCTGCTCGCCGTGGTCGCGCTGGCCGTGACCGCGTGCGACGACGACAAGGACAAGGAAGGCCTCAGCAAGGCGTGCCCGGCTGCTCCCGCAGCGATGGCGACTGCGCCGACGCTGCCCGGCAACTTCCCTGACGCTCAGGGAATCACCTACACGGGCGTCAAGCAGGACGGCCCGGCGACCGTCGCGACGGGGTACCTGCCCGACACGATCGGGCCTGCGCACGACGCGTACGTGCAGGCAGTCACCAATGCGCCCGGCTACGCGGTCACGAAGGAAGAGCAGGACGAGGCGGACGCCGAGGTCAACTTCACCGGATCCGGCAACAGCGGGCAGGTCAAACTGCTCCAGACGTGCAAGGACCGGACCGGGGTCGTCATCACCATCCGTCCCGCCTGAGGATCGCGCTCGCGGCGGGTGTGGCCGGGCTTGCCCTGACCGCACCCGCCGCCGCAGCGCACGACACGCCGCTGCCGTCGCCGCTCGCAGCGCTCTCCCCGTCACCTCCGCTCGGGCCTGCGACGTCGTCCGCCGAAAGCGTGCGGCACCGAATCCGCTCGACCATCCGCGTGCATGTCTCGATCCTGCCGAGCGGCCTGCCGTTCGCCGTCACGGCCGACCAGACGCTGGACGTGACCGTCAAAGGCGACTACTTCCTGACGATCGGTGCGCCGCTCCTCGGCGTCGAGGCGCTACCCGGCTCTGCCGCGACGCCCGGGTTGCGCAGCACGTCGATCGTCTGGGCAGGCTTCAATCCGCGGCGCCGCCTCCTCAGGTCGCGCGCGCAACTGGTGCCGGGGCTGGCAGCGCCGGCGTTGCCGCTGCGGATCGAGGTGCACGACGAGTCGACGACCCTCGTCAACACGACGGGGGTGACGATCGCCGCCTTCGCGGCCGACGCCGACGCAGCACCGCTCGTGGACTACCTGCACCGGCTGGAACGGGCGGTCTCGGACGGCCGGGCGCCTCCCGAAGGAACGGCGAACCTCACCGGCGCGGCCCATGCCGAACGCGTCCGTGTCGTGGTTCCCCTGCTCGTCCGCGGCTCGGTCGCGGGCCGGCACATCTCCGCACGGGTGACGGGCCGGCTCACGGTGCCCGCACGCGGGCGGATCGCCCTCTCGGTCGTGCCGCAGGCTGCCGCCGTCGGCTCGCTGACCGGGCTCTCGGGGCGTGACGTGCTGGCCCGCGCGACGACGATCGTCCTGACGGTCGGGCGCCTGCGCCAGTACGAGCGCTTCCTCGCCAATCCCGATCCAACCGGGTCCTCGGCGACGGTCTATCTGTACCGCACGGCAGTCCCGCGCCGCCCTGTCGCCCCCCAGCCGGGCGGCGTGCACGGCCGGGACTGGACGACGCTCGCGGTCGCCGCCGGACTGCTCCTGGCCGCCGCGGCAGGGCTCGTGGTCTGGGCTAGGGCCTGATCGCGGCGCGCATCGTCTCGAGCGGCGGCTCGACACCGGTCCAGAGCCGGAAGCTCGCGGCACCCTGCCGGACGAGCGCCTCGCGGCCGTCGATCACCGTGCAGCCCGCTGCGCGTGCCGCCGCGACGAGCGCAGTCTCGCCTTCGCCGTAGGCGAGGTCGACGACGGTCTGCCCGGACCGCGGCTGGACGAGCAGCGCGTCGCGCTCCGGGGTCGCGTTGACGACGAGATCGCAGTCGCTCGCATCCGGCGGCCACGTCACCGAACGGGTGAAGACGCGCGTGTCCTCCGGCAGCGCAGGCATGAGCGCGCGGGCGGCGCCGCCCGCACCGATCAGGCACGCGCGGGAGGCATCGATCCCTGCGAGGATCTCTCGATCGGTGTTGAAGCCGAGGACGCGCCCGTCGCGGAAGACGATGGTGTTGACGGCATCGCCGTCGGCTTCGTCACATGCCGCGACGACGGCCTGCTTGTGCGGAATCGTCACATTCGCCCCGGCGAAGCCGAGCGTGTCGAGGGCAGCGACGGCGGCGACGACATCCGCGACGTCGAAGGCGGTGTAGAGCCAGTCGAGCCCGCACACCGCGAACGCGGCGTTCTGCATGCGCGGCGAAAGCGATTGCGCAACCGGATGTCCGAGGAGAGCGACCTGATTCAACAGCCGTACCCATGAGCGCATTCGTACTGTGCGAACGCACTCGCGCTCGCGGTGAAGAACTGATGGATCTTGTCGGGCTTGCGCACGAAGTAGAGGTAGTCGACATGCGCAGGATGCGCCGCCGCCTGGATCGACGCCAGCCCGGGGTTCGTGATCGGAGTCGGCGGGAGACCGGTCGTCTTGCGCGTGTTGTACGCGTTGTCGCTCTGGAGCTGCGACTCGAGGATCGACTGCGTCGGCGGGATGTGCAGCCCGTAGCGCAGGGTCGCGTCGATCCCCAGCGGCATGCGCGCATGCAGCCGGTTGTAGATCACCGCGGACACGAGCCTTCGCTCCGAGGGCACAAGCGTCTCCTCCTCGATCATCGACGCGATCACGAGCACGTCATGGTCGGTCAGGTTCTTCGAGTGGGCGTATGTGAGATCGACGCGTGACCAGTTGTCGCAGAATGCCGCGAGTTGATCCCCAACGAGCCGGCGGGTCGTCGTCGAGCTCAGGAAGTCGTAGGTCGCGGGAAACAGGAACCCTTCGAGGTTCCTCTGCGGACGCGGACGGAAGCAGGGGATGGACGCGCGGCGGCTCGCAAGCAGGTAGGCGGCCGGGTTCAACTTGACGGGCTTGTCGCTCTTGCGGCGCGCGATCCGCGCGACGTCGCGCACGCGAACGGCCATCTGCGCCCGCGTGAAGCCTTCGGGGAAGACGATTCGGAACGGCTTCGGAGGGGCCAGGACAACGGGAGCGGCGGCGTGCGTGTGGTGCACGCGCGGGAAGGCGACGACGATCGCGACGACGACGGCGATGACCGCGCCGACGCTCGCCGTCAGCGCCACGAGGCGCCGCCGCCGGATCTGCTCGCGCGACGGCCCCCTGGGCGGCCGTTCCGCGCTCAGCGACGGGCGCTCTGCCACTCGAGGTAGCTCGACAGAAGATGCGCGGCAGCGCGCGCGTCGTCCCCGCCGGCGAGCACCGACGTGAACCGTTCGTCGTAGGTCTCCACCGGCGCGGATAGAGCGCCGCGCAGGCGTTCGACGAACTCCGCCGTCTCGCGCGCTTGCTCGCCCTGGTCGCCACGCAACGTCAGCGGCATCCCGACGACGACCTGCTCCGGCTCCTCGGCGGCGATCACGGTGAGGAGCTTCGCAAACCCCACGTCGGTCGCGGCACGTTCGACGATCGTCAGCGGCCGCGCAACCGTGCCGGTCGGATCCGTGACCGCGACGCCCGTCCGCGCCGACCCGTAGTCGAGAGCAAGCACCTTCACGCGAGCGCGGCGGTGAGCCGGTCGCGACCCGCAGCGAGCGCGTCGCGAACGCCGTCGACGTTCTTGCCACCGGCCTCGGCCAGCGTCGGCCGGCCGCCGCCGCCGCCTCCGATCAGCGGGCCGAGCTCGCGGACGATCGCCACCGCGTCGAGCCCCGCGAGCGAGTTGTCGAGGTTCACGACGAGCGCGACCTTGCCGTCGTCCGCCGACGCGACCACGACCGCGTCCGCCGCCTCCCGCTGGCGCAGCTGGTCGGAGAAATCACGCAGGACGCTGCCGCGGGCGCCCTCGACCTCGGCGACGAAGACCTTGCCCTGCTTGTCCTGCCACAGGATGTTCGGCCCGGCCTCGGCCTGCTTCGGCTTCTTCGCCGCGCGCTTCAGCTGCTCCAGCTCGACGCGCACGTCCTCGAGCTCCTTCGAACGGCCCTCGAGCACGGTCCACGCCTCCCCCGAGGTGACCGCCTCGATCCGCCGGGCACCGGAGCCGACGGAGCCTTCGCTGAGAATCAGGAAAGGCCCGATCTCGGCCGTCGAGCGAACGTGTGTGCCGCCGCAGAGCTCCGCCGAGTAGTCGCCGATCTCGACGACGCGCACCTCGTCCCCGTACTTCTCGCCGAACAGCATCATCGCGCCGAGCTTGCGGGCCTCCTCGATCGGCGTGACGTACGTGCGCACCGGGATCGCCTCGAAGACCTTGTCGTTGACGATGCGCTCGACGCGGTCGCGCTGCTCCGGCGTCAGCTGCTGTTCGTGGGTGAAGTCGAAGCGCAACTTGTCCGGGCGCACGGCCGAGCCGGCCTGCTTGACGTGATCGCCGAGCACGTCGCGGAGCGCCTGATGCAGGAGATGCGTCGCCGTGTGGTTCGCCTGCGTCGGGAAACGGTCGCCCCAGTTCACGACTGCCTGGACGCGCGTGCCCGGCACGAGCGCTTCGCTGCGCGGCGCGAAGTCGACCAGAAGCACCTGGTCGTCGCCGAACTTGAGCACGTCGACGATCTCCAGCTTCTCTGCTTCCCCGTCCACGACGAGGTAGCCGCGGTCGCTGACCTGGCCGCCGCCCGCTGCGTAGAACGGGCTCTGCTCGAGCTTGAGGAACTGGCGTGTGCCGCCCGCCGGCGCCGCGTCGATCACCGCTGTGAGGACGTCCGTCTTCGAGTAACCGACGAACTCCGTCTCCCGCGTGCCCGCACCGACGAGCTGTGCGGCGATCTGCTGCGTCGAGTCCTCGCCGCCGGCGCGGGAAACCTCGCGGTGCTGTTCCATCAGATCGCGGAAGCCGTCCAGGTCGAGCGCCTGTCCACGTTCCTCGGCGAGCTCCTGCGCCAGCTCGATCGGGAAGCCGTATGTCGCGACGAGCGTGAACGCGTCCTCGGCGGAGATCGCGTCCTGACTCGCGAGCTCGTCGAAGACCTTCATGCCGCGCGCGAGCGTCTCGGAGAACCTCTCCTCTTCCGCGCGGACGATGCGCTCGATCTCGCCGGCCTGCTCGCGCAGCATCGGGTAGGCCTCGCCCATCTGCTCGACGACGACGGCGGGCAGGCGGTGGACGCCCTCGAGCCCGATGCGCTTCGCCTGGTAGATCGCACGCCGCAGCAGACGGCGACAGATATAGCCGCGCCCCTCGTTCGACGGCTCGATTCCCTCGGCGATCAGGAACGTGACTGCGCGGCCGTGGTCGGCGAGCACGCGGTGCGCCCGGGTCGCAACGGGGCTGTCGTGGTAGCCGACACCGGACTCCTTCGCGACCCAGTCCATGATCACGCGGAAACCGTCGGTGTCGAAGTTCGAGTCGACGTCCTGGAGCACGCAGGCGGTGCGTTCGACGCCCATCCCGGTGTCGACGTTCGGTGCCGGCAACGGCTCGAGCACGTTCCCAGGCCGAAGGTCGTACGCCATGAAGACGAGGTTGTAGATCTCCATGTAGCGGTCGCAATGGCCTGGCCCGCACTGCGGGTCGCCGCAAGCCCGCTCCTCGCCCCGGTCGTAGAAGATCTCGGAGCACTGCCCGCAGGGCCCGGTCTCGCCGGCCTGCCAGAAGTTGTCCTTGCCGAGGCGCACGATGCGCTCGGCGGAGATGCCGACCCGCTGCCAGGCCTCGATCGCGACCGTGTCCTCGTCCAGCTCCAGCATCGGGTCGCCTTCGTGGACGGTCGCCCAGAGGCGCTCCGGCTCGAGCCCCAGCACCTGGGTGACCCACTCCCAGGCGAAGTCGACGGCCTCGTCCTTGTAGTAGTCGCCGAACGAGAAGTTCCCCATCATCTCGAAGAACGAGTTGTGGCGATCGGTGCGGCCCACCTCGTCGAGGTCGTTGTCCTTCCCACCGGCGCGCAGGCACGGCTGGACGCTGACGACGCGGCTGCCCGGCGGCTCCTTCGTGCGCAGGAAGTACGGCTTGAACGGCTGCATCCCGGCGATGATGAAGAGCGTCGTCTGGTCCTCCGCGGGCGGAACGAGCGAGTGCCCGGGCACGCGCAGATGACCGCGCTCCTCGTAGAAGCGTTGAAACGCCTCCCGCAGCTCGTTCGTCGTCATCGCGTCAGTCGGCTTCGCCACGGCGAACAGTGTACGGGCGCCCTGTGGAGCGTTCGTCGCGATTCGGTGACCCTTGGTCTGACCACGTGACATGTCTCGCAACGGGCCGTCCAAAGGGCCGAACAGATGACGCAACCTGGCCCCAGCTCACACACGCACGCTCCTGTGGAGTGTTCGGCGCACTTCGGACACCTTTGGTCTGACCACGAGACTTGTCTCGCGGCGGCCTGTCCGGCTTAGGGCTGATCGAGCTCGCCTGCGAGCCACTCGGCGATCTCGTCTCCGAGCGGCGCGCCGACGTCGTCGACGATGCCGTGGCCCGCGTGCTCCGCCCACCGCACTTCGGCCTGCGGGAGGGCCTCCTCGAAGCGGCCGACGTGCTCACGGTTCTGGTCGACGTGCGGCGGCTGCGTCGCGAGAATGAGAAGGGTCGGGATGCGGTGCTCGGCGATCACCGGCCACGCGTCGCTGACGCGGGCGGTGAGCCCGTGCATCGCGCGGCCCCGCGACTCCGGCAGACGACCATCCCGCTCGCGCACCTCCTCCACCCACTCCGCCGCGGGCCGGCGGACGTCGATACCAGGCAGATCTCCGTAATCGATATGGCCGCTGTCGAGCAGCACGAGCGCGGCCACGTTCTCGGGATGCGCGCCCGCGTAGCGCACCGCAATCGCACCGCCCCACGAGTGCCCGGCCACGACGAGCGGCGCCAGCTCGAGCGCGATCACGAGCTGTTGCACGACCTCGACGAGCGCCTCGAGGGCATAGCCCTCCTCGTCGAGCAGCGGCGAGGCGCCGAACCCCGGGCCGTCGACCGCCACGACGCGGTGCCCGGCGGCGGCGAGCCGCTCAGCGACCGGGGCGAAGTACACCGCGGACGCTTCAGGGCCAAGGGCATGCCAGAAGAAGAACGGACGCCCAGACCGGCTCCCCCACTCGTGCACGGCAAGCGTTGCGTTGTCGAGCTCGACGAGTCGCACGCCGGGACGCTACGCGGACCGCTGCGCGCTACCGCGCCACCGATCGACGGTTCCGATCAGGCAGCGCGTTCGGGGTCGAACTCATCGGCGGCGATCTCGTCCCTGATCTTCTCGAGCGCGCGACGGATCAGCCGCGAGACATGCATCTGCGAGATGCCGACCTGCTGCGCGATCTGCGACTGCGTCAGCCCCTCGAAGAACCGCAGGTGCAAAATCGCCCGTTCGCGCTCGTCGAGCACCTTGAACCCGGGCGCGAGCACGGCGCGATCCTCCGACACCTCGTACTCATGCTCGACCTCTCCGAGCGACTCGAGCGGGTCGAGCTCTTCGCCGTCCTCCGTGCCGCCGCCGGTCGACAGCGAGAGCGACGAGTACGCCCGGCCCGACTCCAGCGCCTCGAGCACGTCCTCCTCCTCGACGCCGGCCGCCTCCGCCAGCTCCGGGATCGTCGGCGACCGCGCGTACTGCACGGTCAACTGCTCGACGAGCTTGGAGAGCTGGACGTTCAGCTCCTGCAGGCCGCGGGGCACCCGCACGGCCCAGCCCCGGTCTCGGAAATGGCGCTTGATCTCGCCGATGATGTTCGGCGTCGCGTAGGTGGTCAGTTCGACACCGCGCTCGAGGTCGAAGCGGTCGATCGCCTTGATGAGGCCGATCGAACCGATCTGGACGAGATCGTCGAGCTGCTCGCCTCGGTAGCTGTAGCGGCGGGCGAGCGAGCGGACGAGCGACATGTACTGCTCGATCAGCTGCTCGCGGGCCTGCAGGTCGCCCTCTTCGTGGTAGCGGCGGAGGAGAACCTTGTCGTTCTCAGCCAACTGTCGCGACCTTCTTGGTCAGGCGCACCCACTCTCCATCGACGTGCACGTCGTCGACCGTGGAGTCGAGGACACGCCGGACCCCGAGATCCACACCGTCGGCATCACGCTCGATCTCGTCGAGCAGCGCAGGCAGCAACGGGCCGATCCTGGTCACGAGCTCGCCCTCGCGCAACGACATCTGAACCGTCAGCTCGCCGGCGTTCGGATCCATCCGGTCGAGCACGGCATCCAGTGCCAGCTGGAGATCTTCGAGACTTTCGACGGTCAGGTTCAGGCGAGCCGCAAGACCGCCGAGCACGAGATGCGCAACCCGCTGAAACTCCGGCGCCCGCGGAAGCGTGAGCGTGATCTCATCCGGCATTGTTCCGCTCCACTGCCGGCAAAGCCGGCACCTCCGCTCTTTGTGCGCCTCCGTCGAGCCTACGGCGCATGAGTCGACTTCAACTCTTCGTCGAGATCTCGCTCCCGTCGCTCGGCGGCATCCTTCGCCTCCGCGACGGCGTCGTGCCAGCTGCGGCGCGACTTGAACGACGCCCACCCGTGCGAGACGCCGGCGGACAGACCGACGAACTTCTGCACAGGACGCTTGACCGCGAAGCTGGCTGCGCGGACGGCTTCGTCCACGGCCTCGACCGCGTCAACTGCGCTGTCCGTCGCTGTGTCGAGCTTGTCGAGCTGGTGGTTGACCCGGTCCACCGAACCTCCGACCTTGTTGATCACCGGCAGAACCTCGCGTTCTGCTCCCCGGATGAACGAAGAAAGTCGATCGAAAGTTACGGCCAACCGCAAGAAGGCCCACGACAGCCCGAGACCGACTGCGACGAGAAACACCGCAAGGGCGAGATAAGCGAGATCTCCGAAGGAGAAGGCGACGACCACTGCCGACCAGATTAGCCCGCGGCGGCGGACGTGACCAACCCGGACCCCACAACGGCGTCGCCGTCGTACAGGACTGCGGCCTGTCCGCGGGCCACTCCGTAGGCCGGTTCGTCGAGCTGGAGCCGAAATCCGCTCGCCGTCTGTTCGACCGTCGCTGCCACGGCCGGAGAGCGGTAGCGGAGCTTCGCAGTCACGCGGCTGACGGGCGCGTAGAGCTGCCCCCTGGCCGAAACACGCGTCCGGGCGAGCGATGCGCGTGGCCCGACGACGACCGTGTTGCTGCGCGGGTCGGTCGAGAGCGCGTACAGGGGCTCGGCGGCGGCAATCCCGAGCCCGCGCCGCTGCCCGGGAGTGAACTGCCAGTAGCCGGCATGCCGGCCCAGCACCTCCCCGTCCTCGTCGACGATCGCGCCGGCCGCGGCCGGCAGCCCGTGGCGATCGAGGAACGAGCGATAGTCGTCGCCCGCGAGGAAGCACGCCTCCTGGCTCTCGGGCCGATGGGTCGCTGCGAGCCCAGCGGCTGCCGCCTCGGCGCGCGTCTCGTCCTTCGTCTGGCCGCCCAGCGGGAAGCGAATGCCCGGCAGGTGGCGCGGCGCGAGCCGCGCGAGCATGTAGCTCTGGTCCTTGTGCTCGTCGATCCCTCGGGCAAGCAGCAACCGCCCGTCACGCTCGACGATCCGCGCATAGTGGCCGGTCGCGAGTGCGGCTGCGCCGACGCGGCGCCCGAAGGCGAGCAGTTCGGCGAAACGGAAGCTCCCGTTGCAGCGGATGCACGGGTTGGGCGTCTCGCCGCGCGCGTACCCGCGGACGAACGGCGTGACGACTGCCCGCCGGAACGCATCACGAAGATCGAGCGTGACGTGTGGAAGTCCCCGGGCGTGGCACGACTCGCGCGCGGAGATCACAGCGCTCGGTGAACAGCAGGCGCGTTCTGCGTCCGGGCCGTTCGGATCGAGCCACAGCCGGAGCGTGACACCGATCGCGGCCGGCCCCGCCTTGAGGAGCGTCACGGCGCTGTCGACCCCGCCGCTCATCGCCACCGCAACGCGCGCGGGGTCGGGCGCCGCGCGTACTGCCGGTGCGAGCGCATTTGCCAGTGCGTCGACCGGCAGCGTCTCCCCGCCGACGGCGCACGCCTCGAGCAAGGTCAGGCCGCGAAGGTCGGTGTCGATTCCTGAGGCGTCTGCGTCGGTGATCCGGCCGTCCTGCACACGCAGTCGAACAGCGGCCCAGTCGGTGCCGCGTGCCGAATCGCCGTAGAGCTCCTGCATCGGGCCAGGGTACTGCCGGAGAGTCGTGGGGGGAGCCGAGGCTCCCCCCACCATGCTCCGACCCCGCCGGTCGTGCCGCGTCCACGTGAACCTGGACAAGCCAGGTGGGTGCCGTGCGAACCGTCGGCATCAGATGCCTAGGCCCGACCCGGGCTCCCTTTCACATGGTGTTGGTTCTACATGTACGCGGCTCCACGAACGAGGTCGAGCACTCGCTTCGGACAGTAGCGCCGATCAGCCGGCCCGCGCGTAGGACCAATGAATCTGCTGCACCCCGTGCAGGCCGAGACGACGCGCGAGCGCGTCGGTCAGGTCGAACTGCCGACCGGGAGCGTACGGGCCACGATCGACGACCTGGGTGAGCACGGTCGTGCCCTCGAACGTGAGGAAGATGCGGACCCCGCACGGAAGCGTCGGATGCGCCACGCCCTCGGTATCGGGGCTCAGAACACCGCCGCAGGCCGTCCTCCGACCGAAGGCGGCTGGGCCGCTCGAGCCGGCGAGCGCCACGAACGAGCCCTCGGGCTGCGGGCCGGCGTCGTGCTTGGCACGCGTCTGTGCCGTCACCGCAAGCGAAACGGCCGCCGCGAGCAGTGCGAGCCCGGCCAGTGCGACTTCCCGCACCGCGAGGTGCGACCTCATCCGGCCCGGCTCATGCGCTACTCCTGGCGGTTCGCCCGGCCGGGAAGCGCCCGGGGCCCGCCGGGCCGGGCCGCCACGTCGACCGCCGGCGTCGCGTCGACTCCGCCTCGACCGAACCGACGACGAGGCGGCGGGTCTCCGAGCGGGTCGAGGCTGTAGCGCGCAACGCCCTGCTGTGAACGGGCGAGCACGACCGCGGCCGACGCCACCGTCCTCGGGGCCGGGAGCGGCGCAGGCTCTGGGCTCACATCGGGCTCCGGCTCTCCGAGCGGTGCCGCCGGCAGCCCGACCGCTGTCCACGAATCCGCGTCGAGGTCGGTCTGTTCCTCGACCGGCGGCTCAGCCGGCGCCGTATGGGGCCACTCGCCGAGCACTTCGGCCCGCAACGCCGCGGAGGCGATCCACGTCGGAGCTTCGTCGCGGTGCGCCTCCGGGTAGCCGCGGCGAACCTGTTCGAGCGGCTGGGCGGGCGGCAGGTTGACGTTCGGGACGTAGTAGCGCGGCGGCAGCCCACTGCCGTAGTGCGGCTCGCCGCGCCAGGCGGCCCATTCGAGGATCGCGACGATCAGCCAGCCGAGCAGCATGACGCCGACGATCTCGAGCGCGTCGAGCTTGGCCAGGGTGAGGGCGACGGCCAGTCCGACGAGGAAGAGCACCTCGAGGACGAACCGCGAGCCGCGCCGGTCAGTCATCGAACCTCAGCCGGAGCCCTCTTGCGGCAGCGCCCGCACACCGAGCTCGCGCAGGACCGCGTCCGGCATGGGCGTCGGCGCGCCGGTGAGCGGATCCGATCCGCTCGAGACCTTCGGAAAGGCGATCACCTGCCGGATGTCCGGCTCGCCCGCCATCTGCGCGATGAAGCGCTCGATCCCCATCGCGAAGCCTCCGTGCGGCGGGGCTCCCATGGCGAGCGCCTCGAGGAGATAGCCGAACTTCGAGTGGGCCTCCTCCTCGGTCAGGCCGATCGTGCGGAAGACCCGCTGCTGCAGCTCGACGTCATGGATGCGGATCGAGCCCGAACCGAGCTCCCAGCCGTTCCAGACGAGGTCGTAGTGCTGTCCGTGGACGTCGGCCGGGTTCGACTCGTCCCACACCTCCGTGCCTGCGACGGGCGCGGTGAAGGCGTGGTGCATGAACGTCCAGGCACGGGTCTCCTCGTCCTGCTCGAAGAGCGGAAAGTCGAGCACCCAGTGGAAGACGTCGAGGTCCGGGTCGATCAGCTCGAGCTCCCGGCCGAGGTGCAGGCGCAGCAGACCGAGGACGCGAAGCACGGCGGCGTCGTTGCCCGCACCGAAGAGCACGGTCGATCCTGGCGGCGCCTCGACCGCGGCCAGTTCGACCGGCGAGAGGAACTTCGCAATCGGCGAGCGCACCTCACCACTCTCATCCACCACCAGATAGGCGAGCCCCTTCGCGCCCCACTCCTTCGCCAGGTCCTCGAGGCGCTGGATCTCGCTGCGGGAGAACGCCTTGGGAGCGACGATGAAGCGGACCGCTTCGGCGTTCTTGAAGACGCCGAACTCGGACTCGCGCGTCACCGCCGTCGCGTCCTGGATCTCGAGGCCGAAGCGAAGGTCGGGCTTGTCGGAGCCGTAGCGCTTCATGGCCTCGTCGAACGAGAGTCGCGGGAATGGACGCGCCGGCGCCTCACGGCCGACGGCTTCGAGCGCCGCGACGACGGCGGTCTCCATCACGTCGAGCACGTCCTCGCGCTCGGCGAACGCCATCTCGAGGTCGAGCTGGCGGAACTCGAACTGGCGGTCGGCGCGGAGATCCTCGTCCCGCCAGCACGTGGCGATCTGGTAGTAGCGGTCGAACCCGCCGACCATGCAGAGCTGCTTGAAGATCTGCGGCGACTGCGCGAGCGCGAAGAACTTGCCGGGCTGGAGACGCACCGGCACCAGAAAGTCGCGCGCGCCTTCGGGCGTGCCGCGCGTCATGCTCGGCGTCCAGATGTCGATGAAGTCCTGCGCGTCCATCGCACGACGCATCGCGGCGATCGCGGTGTGCTGAAGGCGGAAGTTCCTCTGCATGCGGTCGCGGCGCATGTCCAGCCAGCGATACTTGATTCGCAGCGTCTCGTCGACGTTCTCCTCGTCCAGTTGGAACGGCAGGGGCGTTGAGCGCGAGAGGATGCTCAGCCGGTCGACCTGGATCTCGACATCACCCGTCGGCAGGTTCGGGTTCACGGCCTCGGGCGCACGGGCCACGACCTCCCCCTCCGCCTGGAGCACGAATTCGTTGCGGATCTCGCGCGCGGCCTGCGCCGCCTCGGCCGCTCGTTCAGGGTTGACGACGAGCTGGAGCTTGCCGGTGTGGTCGCGCAGGTCGATGAAGACGAGACCGCCGTGGTCGCGGCGCGTGTCCGCCCAGCCGGCAACGGTGACCCGCTCGCCGATGTGGTCGCTCCGGAGTTCTCCGCAATAGAGGTCGCGCCAGCTCACGCCGTGAGCGTAGCGACGACCTCAGCGAGAGCAACCGGCCCTTCCTCGCGTCCGTCGCGTCGGATTGCCGCGCCGTCCGCGCGAACGATCACGACCGTGTGCGCGCCGCTCCGGCCGGCCTGCGTCAGCTGCCCCTTGAACGAGCGCCCGGCGTAATCGGTGTCGGCGGAAACTCCGGCCCGTCGCAGCTCGGCCAACGCCTGGAGGGCGCCGCCACGTGACGCCGTGTCGTCGACGACGAAGAACACCTCGACGCCGGGCTGCTGGACGGTGATGCCTTCGTTCTCGAGCGCGAGCTGCAGCCGCTCGAGGCCGGCGCCGAACCCGATCGCCGGGGTGGGCGGGCCGCCGATCTGCTCGACGAGCCCGTCATAGCGGCCGCCGCCGCAGATGGTCGAGTTGGCGTTCTCGTCCGGGCCGATGAACTCGAAGGTCGTGCGCGAGTAGTAGTCGAGGCCGCGGACGAGCGTCGCGTCGATGACGTAGGGGACGCCGTAGAGGTCGAGTTGGCGGCAGACAGCGTCGAAATGCGCACGGCAGTCCGCACACAGCGACTCGCCGATCTTCGGCGCAGCCTCGAGCGCTTCGCGCACCGAGGGCGTCTTCACGTCGAACACCTGCAACGGGCTCGTCGCGCGCTTGTGCCGCGCGTCGTCGTCGAGCGCCTCTGCGTGCTCGTCGAGCCACGCGTTCAGGCGTTCGATGTACTTGGGGCGGCAGTTCGCGTCGCCGATCGAGTTCAGGTGGAGCTCCCATTTCCTGACGCCCAACCGCCGCAGCAGCTCATGGTAGAGCTGGACGATCTCAGCGTCGATCGCGGGGTCGGCGCTACCGATCGCCTCGACGGAGAGCTGATAGTGCTCCCGGTAGCGGCCGCGTCCGGGCGCGCCGTACCGATACATCGGCGCGATCGTGTACGCCTTGACGGGTTGGGGCTCCCGATGCATGCCGTGCTCGATGTACGCGCGGCAGATCGGTGCGGTGCCCTCCGGGCGCAGCGTCAGGGGACGGTCACTGCGGTCGGTGAAGTTGTACATCTCCTTGTGCACGACGTCCGACGCTGCTCCCGCCGTGCGTGTGAAGAGCCTCGTGTCCTCGAATCCCGGCGTCTGGATCCGCGCCCACCCGTAGAGCGCGGTCACCTCTTCCATCGTGCGCACGAGGTGCCACCAGCTTGCATCGTGCGGCAGGACGTCGTGCGTCCCACGCGGAGCTTGGAATTTCTCCGCCACGCCTAGGACGCCTGCTCGGCGCGCAGCTCACGGAGAAACGGATTCGTCTCGAGCTCACGGCCCGAGCGTGGTCGCCGGCCCGTGGCCGGGCCGAACGACCGTCTCCGGCGGCAAGCGGTCGAGCAGTGCCCGCACCGAGTCCAGCAGGATCTCCCAGTCCCCTCCCGGCAGGTCGACGCGGCCGACCGAGCCGGCGAACAGCAGGTCGCCGGAGAAGAGCTCGCCGCCGGAATGGAACGCAACATGGCCCACGGAGTGTCCCGGGACGTCGATCACCTCGAAGGCGATCCCCGCGACCTCGATCGAATCTCCTCCGGTGACCGTGTGCAAGGGCTCATGGGGCGGGACGCGCATGCCCCCGCGCGTCTCTCCTGTGCGCAGGGCCTCGACCTCGCCGGCGGGCGCCCAGACCTCGGCTCCGGTGCCGTCCGCGAGCGCCGCAACGCCGCCGATGTGATCGACGTCTGTGTGCGTGACGAGAATGCCGCCGGTCCGCGCGCCCGAGCCGTGCGAGCTCCAGCCGCAACTCGGTCGGGTCGGCGCCCGGGTCGATGATCGCCGCTTCGCCCGCCCCGCGCTCACTTCGAACGACGTAGCAGTTCGATTGGAACGGTCCCATGACGAAGCTGTCGACGGCGAGCGGCATGAGCAGCGTTTGAGTGTATCCGGGCGCGGATACGCTTTCTGCGGTGCAACGCTGGGACCTGCTCGACCTCGACGCCCCCGACGGGACGCGCGATCCGATCGTGCTCCACTCGGACGACGGCGCTCGCGCAGTCCTGATCGCGCTCAGTCCCGGCCAGTCCCTCGGCGAGCACCAGGTGAAGGAGAACGCCTGGGTCACAGTGCTGGACGGGGAGGTTGCGATCACCGCGGGCAGCGAGACGAACACCGTCGGCCCGGGAACGCTGGCGCGCTTCGAACCGGACGAGCGTCATTCGTTGTCCAGTGACGGTGGAGCGCGCATCCTCCTGCTGCTCGCGCCGTGGCCCGGCGCGGGCCACTACCGCGGCTCGGGAAGCTAAGGCTTCTTGTCGGCGATCTGGCGGCCGACGCGGCGCAGGTAGGTGCGGTATGCGGTGCGGTCGATCCAGTACGTGAGCGGGATGAACGCCAGCGCGTAGAAGGAACCCGACGCAACACGCAGTCCGACCGGCGCGTTCTTGAACAGGAAGAGAAACGCGACCAGCATCAACCCTCCCATCAGCCCGCCGCGCTTGAACGCCCGCTCCCAGGACGGCGGCGAGACTTCGCGAACCGGCCGCCCGCTCTTGGTACGCGGCTTCGCCTGTTGCTTCCCCTTCGCCGCGGCCGGTTTCGGCTTCGGCGTCCCGCGTGCGCAGGTCGGCGATCGGGACCTCGTTCCCCTCTTCGTCGACCTCGAAGACGCGGACGTCGTGCCGGAAATCTTTGCTGCGGCGGCGGCGCTGCTTGCGCGTGGGCATGCCGCAGGTTAGCGCCGGAGGACGAGCGAGCCGCCGCGGACGACGGCAGCGACGACGTCACCGGCGAGGTGGTAGGCCAGGTAGCGCCAGTCAGGCGCGTCGAGCAGCGTCAAGTCGGCGCGCATTCCGGGCGCGATACGACCGCGGTCGCCGGCAAGCCCCAGCACGTGGGCGGCGTTGACGGTCACGGCGCTCAGCGCTTCCTCGGGGCTCAGATGGAGCTGGGTGCAGGCGAGCGAGCAGATGAGCGGCAGGCTGGTCGTGAAGGCACTGCCGGGATTGAAGTCGGTGGCGAGGGCGAGCGGCGCCCCGGCATCGGCCAGCGCTCGGCCGGGCGGCATCGGCCGGTCGAGGAAGAGCGCGCTCGCCGGCAACAACACGCCGACCACGTCGTTCGCTGCCAGCAGCTGCACACCCGCGTCACCCGTCGCCTCGAGGTGATCGACCGAACGCGCGCCGAGTTCGACCGCCAGCGGGATCGGCGCCGCTCTCGGTGAACTGGTCGCCGTGGAGCCGCAGTGCGAGCCCGGCGTCCCGGCACGCTTCGAGATAGCGGCGGGCCTGGCGCGGCGTCGAACGCCCCTCGCTCGAGGAACACGTCCGCCGCAGCCGCAAGCCGCGCGGCCTCGGGCAGGACCTCCGCCAGCGCGAAGTCGAGATAGGCGTCGGCATCGTCGTGCTCCGGCGGCACAGCGTGCGCCCCGAGCCACGTTGGCGAACCGCCCGCGGCACGAACGGCGCGGAGCGATTCGAGCTCCGTGTCCCGGTCGAGGCCGTAGCCCGACTTGCCTTCCCAGGTTGTCGTTCCGTGTGCGAGGAACCAGGCGGCGTGGCGCTCGACCCGGGCACGGAGGCGGTCCGCCCCGAGGGCCCGCGTCGCCTGGACGGTCGAGAGGATCCCGCCGCCGGCGGCGTGCAGCTCCTCGTAGCTCGCCCCGGCGGCGCGGAGCGAGAACTCCTCCACTCGATCGCCGCCCCAGGCCGGATGGGTGTGGCAGTCGACGAGGCCGGGCACCGCGCAGAGGCCGCTCCCGTCGATCTCCTCGAGCTCACCGTCGATCGTCGGGAGGTCGCGCATGCGCCCGACCGCCTCGATGCGGTCGCCCGTGCAGAGGACGAACGCGTTCTCGACACCTCGACCGCGGACAGTCCAGCGCCCCGTCGGGGCAGCGGCCCTGCAGCCGGCGTCGCCAGCTGCGTGAGATCGCGAACGAGCAGCCGTGCACGGTCGCCGCCCCTGAGCCGTGCCATGCCGTTAGGCGTCGAACATCGGCGTCGACAGGCCGTGCTCGTGCGCGGCAGCGACCGCTTCTGGATAGCCGGCGTCGAGGTGCCGCACGACGCCCATCCCGGGGTCGGTCGTCAGGACACGGCCGAGCCGTTCGGCAGCCTCGGCCGTGCCGTCGGCGAGCACGACCATGCCCGCGTGGATCGAGAGACCGATCCCGACGCCGCCACCGTGATGGACGCTGACCCAGGTCGCACCCGCGGCCACGTTGACGAGCGCGTTCAGGATCGGCCAGTCGGCGATCGCATCCGAGCCGTCGCGCATGGCCTCCGTCTCACGGTACGGCGAGGCGACCGAGCCCGCGTCGAGGTGATCTCGCCCGATCACCACGGGCGCTCTGACCCGTCCTGACCGGACGAGCTCGTTGATCGCGAGTCCCGCTTGCGCACGGTCGCCGTAGCCCGAGCCAGCAGATTCGTGCCGGCAAGCCCTGGAAGGCAACGCGCCCGGGCGCCAGCGCGAGCCATCGCTGCAGAAGCTCATCGCCGGGGAAGAGCTCCCGCAGCGCCTGGTCGATCACGGCGATGTCGGCTGGGTCGCCCGACAGTGCGGCCCAGCGAAACGGCCCGATCCCGCGGCAGAAGAGCGGCCGAATATAGGCCGGGACGAAGCCCGGGTATGAGAAGGCGTCCGCTACACCGGCGTCCCTGGCCTCACCTCGCAAGTTGTTGCCATAATCGAAAACATAGCTCCCGGCCCGGACGTACTCGAGCATCCCTTCGACATGGACGGCGATCGACGCGCGGGCCCGCCGCAGGTACTCGTCGGGTTCAGACGCTCCGCAGCGCATCGGCCTCGGCGACCGACAGCCCACTCGGGACGTACCCGGTCAGAGGGTCGTGAGCCGCGGTCTGGTCCGTGACGAGGTCGAACTGCTCACCACGCCGCGCGAGCTCGGGGACGACGTCGGCCGCATTGCCGACGAGGCCGACCGAGAGCGCCCGGCCGTCGCGTGCAGCGGCGCGGACCCGTGCGAGCGCATCGTCCAACGAGTCGGTCGCCTCATCGAGGTAGCGCGTCTCGAGGCGACGGTCGATGCGCGACCGATCGACCTCGACGCAGAGGATCGCCGCACCGGCGAGCGTCGCCGCCAGCGGCTGCGCGCCGCCCATCCCCCCCAGGCCGGCCGTGAGGATCGTGCGCCCCGCGAGCGACGGCGAGCCGAAGTGCTTCTCACCGGCGGCGGCGAAGGTCTGGTAGGTGCCCTGCAGGATCCCCTGCGTGCCGATGTAGATCCACGAGCCGGCGGTCATCTGGCCGAACATCGTCAGCCCCTCCGCTTCGAGGCGCCGAAACTCGTCCCACGTCGCCCACTTGGGCACGAGCAGCGAGTTCGCGATCAGGACGCGCGGCGCGTGCACCGTCGTCCGGAACACCGCGACCGGCTTGCCGGACTGCACGAGCAGTGTCTCGTCGTCGGCGAGCTGCAGCAGCGCACGAACGATCGCCTTCAGCGCATCGTGTGAGCGCGCCGCCTTGCCGCTGCCCCCGTAGACGACGAGGTCCTCGGGGCGCTCTGCGACGTCGGCGTCGAGATTGTTGAGCAGCATGCGCAGCGGGGCCTCCGTCGACCACGACCGTGCGTTCAGCTCCGTGCCATGCGGCGCGTGGATCGAAGAGAGATCGCCGCAGAGCGACTCGACCAGAGCGTCGAGCGACCTTGCGACCGTCAAAGCTCGGCCTCCCGTGCGTGCCGCGCTTCGGCTTCCGCCTTCAGCCGACTGCGCCAGCGGTAGATGCTCCACGCCGAGGCGACGACGAAGAAGAACACCGCGATCACAGCCGCCTTCCCGACCGCCCCGTTCGTCAGCCAGGCGACAACCACGATCAGGATCGCGAGGGTGGCGTAGACGATCAGCGTGTCACGGTAGGGGTGCTTCGGCGGCGGCGTCTCCGGCAGCCCCCAGTGCAACCGCCGGCTCACTCGAGCTCACCCACCTCGGACTCGACCGCGGCGAGCAGCGAACCGTCACGGATCGCTGTCTGCGACCGCCTCGATGTCCAGCCCGAGCGACCGGTCGTCGTCGCAGTCGCGGTGACAGCGACCTGACGAACGCGTGCGTCGCCCGGCCGCCGCGCCCCGGTTCGAGCGGCGCAAGGAACTCGACGGCCTGTGTGGCGGCGAGCAACTCGATCGCGAGCGCGCGCTCCGAGTTCGCGACGACCTGCCATGCCTTCAGGCCCGCAGCGTTGCCCATCGACACGTGATCCTCCTGACCGGCGCTCGTCGGGATCGAGTCGACCGACGCCGGATGGCACAGCGACTTGTTCTCGGAGACGAGCGACGCCGCCACGTACTGCGGGATCATGAAGCCGGAGTTCAGCCCGCCGTCCGTCGTCAGGAACGCCGGCAGTCCATCGCTCAGATTCGGGTTGACGAGCCGCTCGACGCGCCGCTCCGAGATGCTCGCGAGCTCGGCGACGGCCATCGCCAGCGCATCGAGCGCGAACGCGAGCGGCTGACCGTGGAAGTTGCCCGCCAGACACGAGCATTGCGTCGTCGACGAGGACGAGCGGGTTGTCGGTCGCCGAGTTCAGCTCCGTCGAGACGGTGTAGTCGACATAGTCGAGCAGGTCGCGCGATGCGCCGTGCACCTGGGGAGCGCACCGAAGCGAATACGCGTCCTGCACCTTGTCGCACCACCGATGCGACTCGCTGATCGCCGAGCCGTCCAGCAGCCGCATGACGTTGCGGGCCGACGCCGCCTGACCACGAAGCGGCCGCAACGCGTGCACCTGGGGGATGAACGAGTTGCGAGAGCCTTGCAGTGCCTCGAGCGACAGCGCACACACGCAATCGGCGACGCGGGCGAGCCGCCACGCGCGCACGAGCGCGAGCGCGCCCTGGGCAGCCATGAACTGCGTCCCGTTGATCAGCGAGAGGCCCTCCTTCGCCAAGAGGCGAACCGGTTCGAGGCCGGCACGGGCGAGCGCCTCGCCGCCGTCGAGCAGCTCTCCCTCCCACCACGCATCGCCCCTCTCCCACGAGCGGCAACGCAAGGTGCGCGAGCGGCGCGAGGTCTCCCGAGGCGCCGACGGAACCCCGAGCAGGCACGAAGGGCAGCACGCCGCGGTTCAAACAGTCGAGCAGTAGCTCGACCGTCTCCACCCGCGCGCCCGAGTTGCCTTTCGCGAGCGCGTTCGCGCGCAGCAGCATTGCCGCGCGCACGACCGAGTCGGGATACGGGTCGCCGACGCCGCACGCGTGCGATCTCAGAAGGCGCAACTGCAGTTCCTCTGTCTGCTCCTCCGGGATCGAGGTGGAGACGAACCTGCCGAAGCCCGTGTTCACGCCGTAGGTGTGCTCATGCGCGCCGTGTGCGACCGCCTCGACGACGGCTCGCGCCGCTCGCATCTGCGCACGGGCAGGGTCGGACAGCGTCGCTGCCGGCCGGCGCTCGACCGCGACCGCCCACACGTCGTCGAGAGAAAGGTCGTCGCCCGTCAGCGCGTGCGTCGCCGAGTCACGACCCGAGTCTAGTTCCAGCGCCGCCGTGGAAATCGTCCTTTGGCGGCTCCGCGATCGTCGTGCCGCCCGTCGGGATCGTGCCGCTCCTTACAGCAAGCGCAGCTCGAGCACGTGCGACGCGTCGAACCCGTCGATCCTGAGCACCGCCCCCGCCGCAGCGGCCGCAGCGCCGGCGGGCATCAACCCGACGAGCTCCGAGCCGACCACCTCGGCGCCGCGCGCCCGGGCCTCCGCTTCGATGCGGGCCACGATCTCGTGCAGTGCGGAGGCCTCCCAGTCCTCGACGTTCATGAGACCTGAACGAGACCGGCTCGCGGCAGGTCGAGGCCGAGCGCACGCACACCGGGGAACCCGCCACCCCGCTCGCGCACGACCGCGGCGATCTCCCGCGCCACCCCGACGTCGCCGCGCAGGTTGACGTTGAACGCGATCAACGGCCGCGCGCGCCCGACGATGCACGCCGCCTGCCGTCTCGTGCAGCCGCGGGGGCCCGTAGTCGGGCTCGAGCTCGCCGTCGTCGACGCGCCGCTGCAGTTCCGCCGGCCCGCCGCGCCGATAGAACGCCGGCCCTCGCTCGGGCGGCGCGTACATGAACACCGGCAGTCCGAGCTCCGCGCCGATCCGCTCCCCGACGGCGAGCGCGGCCGCGCGGGCCCGCTCGAGGTCCTCGGGCGCAGCGGCACGATCGGAACGACGTCGGCCGCGCCGATGCGCGGGTGCGCGCCCTCGTGCGTGCGCAGGTCGATCCGCTCGACGGCCACCGCGATCCCCGCGAGCAGCGCGTCGGCGAGCTCCGCCTCCGTGCCGACGAGCGTGAAGACCGAGCGGTTGTGATCGGCGTCGGCGTGCACGTCGAGCAGCCGCGCGTGGGCGCCGAGGGCGGAGCCGATCGCGTCGATCGTCGCCTCGTCGCGGCCCTCGCTGAAGTTCGGAACCGACTCGAGCGGCAGCACGCCCGTACTCTAGGGACGGCGTGAAGGAGTACTACGACCGGCGGGCGCCGGAATACGACGACTGGTGGCTCGGTCGCGGCCTCTTCGCGGACCGCGACCGCCCCGGCTGGGAGGCGGAGCTCGACCAGGTCGCCGCCCGGCTTGCAGCGCTCGCAGCCGGCGCGAACCCTCGACATCGCGTGCGGCACCGGGTTCATCACGCGTCATCTGCCCGGAGCGGTCGTCGGCATCGACCAGAGCGCGTCGATGATCGAGATCGCCGCCGCCGCCTCCCCGAGGCCGAGTTCGTCGTCGGCGATGCACTCGCGCTGCCGTTCCCGGACGCGAGCTTCGAGCGCGTTCATGCGAGTTTCTTCTACTGCCACCTCGAGGAGCCCGAGCGGCTTCGCTTCCTGAGCGAGGCTCGCCGCGTGGCGCCCGAACTGATCGTCTTCGGCAGCCGCGCCGAGCCGGACGAGCCGCTCGAGCGCTGGGAGGAGCGCGTGCTCGACCGACGGCTCTCGGTGGCCGGTGTTCAAGCGGGTGTTCGAGCCGGAGACGCTGGCGGCCGAGCTCGGCGGCAGGGTGCTCCACCTGGGGCGCTGGTTCGTGGTCGTCCGCTCGGCGCCGTGAGCTATCGCTCGATCGCCACGCTGAAAGCGCGACCAGTCGCACGTGCCGCGCCTGCGCGGAGGCGGGCTACCCGCTCGAGTCGCTGCCGGTGATCGCTCCGGGCTCGGGGCAGCGCGCGTACCTCTTCGGGCAGGCGCCCGGGGTCGTCGAGGGAGAGGAACGCCGCCCGTGGCGCGGCCGCGCGGGCAAGACGCTGCGCCGCTGGCTCGACCTGGACGAGGACGAGTTCTACGCCACGTTCTACTGCGCGTCGGTCACGCGCTGCTATCCGGGCCGGCCGGCCGTCGGGGCGCGGCGACCGGACGCCGACGACGGAGGAGCAGACGCCTCTGCGAGCGCTGGCGGGACGAAGAGCTCCGCCTGCTGAAGCCCGCGCCTCATCGTCACGGTCGGCGGCCTCGCGGCGCGACGGCTGCTCGGCGTGCGCAGCGTCGGGCGAGAGCGTCGGCGTCCGCTACGAGCTCGACGGCGCAGTCGCGATCCCGCTCCCGCATCCCTCGGGCGCGTCGAGCTGGCTCAACCTGCCCGAGAACCGCGCGCGCGTCGAGCATGCCGGTCCGCCTCGTGCACGCGGAGCTGGCACGACAGTGACGCCCGGTACCCTCAACGGGTGACTCAGGCGCCTCGCTATCGCACGACATTCGTTCGGCTGCTCGGGTTTCTCGTCCCTACAATTGTCCACGACGGTCTCGGTCGTGCTCGCGATCGGCTCGCAGGCCGCGGCCCTGATCGGCGTCTACCTCACGGGCTCGGTCGCCAACGCGCTGACGAAGGACGAGCGGACGAGCTTCCGTGGCTCGATCGCGCGCGATCCTCGGGCTCGGGGTCGCCGCGCGCCGGGATGATGGCCGGCCGCCGGCTGATCGCCGGAAAACAGGCGCTCGACGTCGAGCTGGACATGCGCACGTCGATCTACGCGAAGCTCGTTCGCCTCTCGTTCGGCTTCTACGACCGCCACCAGACCGGCCAGCTGATGAGCCGCGCGACGGTCGACCTGCAGGGCGTGCGCTTCTTCCTCGGCTACGGCCTCATCTTCTTCTTCCAGCACATCTTCACGATCGTCGGCGTCGGCCTCGTCATCTTCCTGATCGACTGGCAGCTCGCCCTGATCTCGCTGACGATCGCCCCGTTCCTGATCGCCGTCGCGTATCGCTACAGCCATGTGTCGCATCCGCTGCCTGCGCGACGTTCAGCAGAAGATGGCCGACGTCGCGACCGTCGCGGAGGAGAACATCGTCGGCGTCCACGTCGTCAAGTCGTTCGCGCAGGAACGTGCCGAGCAGGCGAAGTTCGAGCGTGCGCTCGGAGGAAGTGTTCGCACTCAGCGTCAAGGCGAATCGCCAGCGCGCGTTCTACGTCCCGATGCTCAGCTTCCTGCCGCTCCTCTCACAGGCGGCGATCCTGCTCGTCGGCGGACGCATGGTCGCCGACGGCTCGCTGTCGGTCGGCAGCTTCGTCCGCTTCAACCTCTACCTGGCGATGCTCGTGATGCCGCTGCGCGCGCTCGGCATGTGGATCGGCCAGGCACAGCGCGCGACGGCATCCGGCGAGCGCATCTTCCAGGTGATCGACGAGCCCGAGGAGATCGGCGACACACCCGGCGCGGACGAGCTCGCGCCGGGCCCGGGCCGCGTGACGTTCGACAGCGTCACGTTCGGCTACGACCCCGAGCGGCCGGTGTTGCGCGCGATCGACCTCGAGCTCGACGCAGGGAAGGTCGGTCGCGCTGATCGGCCACACCGGCTCGGGCAAGACGAGCCTCGCCTCGCTCGTGCCCCGCTTCTACGACGTCCAGGCGGGCTCGGTGTCGATCGACGGGGTCGACGTGCGCCAGGTGACGCTCGCATCGCTGCGCCGCGAGATCGGCGTGATCGCGCAGGATCCCTTCCTCTTCTCCGCGACCGTTCGCGAGAACATCGCCTTCGGCGCGCCCGACGCGACCGACGAGGAGGTCGAGCGCGCGGCGCGCCTGGCGCAGGCGCACGAGTTCGTCGAGGCGCTGCCCGGAGGGCTACGACACCGTGATCGGCGAGCGCGGCATCACGCTCTCGGGCGGCCAGCGCCAGCGCGTGGCGATCGCCCGGGCGCTCGTCGTCGACCCGCGCATCCTGATCCTCGACGACGCGACCGCCTCGGTCGACGCCTCGACCGAGGCGCGGATCCGCGACGGCCTGCGCGAGGCGATGCGCGGTCGCACGACGATCATCATCGCCCACCGCCTCTCGACGATCGCACTCGCCGACGAGGTGATCGTGCTGGAGGACGGACAGATCGCGGCGCGTGGCACGCACGACGACCTGGTGAGCGACGAACGACGTCTACCGCGAGATCTACGAGCACGGACTGCTCGAGCGGGTCTTCACGGAAGAGGTCGCGTGAGCATCACTGACGGCGCGGATCTCAGTGCGCGTTCACTGCAGCCGGGCAGCGCACCTCACGCGAGGCGGGGCGGGCCAGCAAGGTCGAGACTGGTCGTGGGGGCAGACGAAGCGGCGGCTCGCGGCGCTCTACCGGCTCGCCCGGCCGTACAAGGGTCGCACGGCAATCGCAATCGTGCTCCCTGCTCGGCGCCACCGCCGTCTCGCTCCTGCCGCCGTATCTCCTCGGACGCGACGATCGACGAGGTCGGTCACGGCAACACCGACACGCTCGGCTGGCTCGTCGCCGCCTTCGTGGCCGCCGGAGCGCTCGGTATCGCGTTCAGTTACGCGCAGACGTTCTACACCGGCTGGACGGGCGAGCGGATGCTCGCCGACCTGCGCGGCCTGCTCTTCGGTCATCTGCAGCGGCTCTCGCTCGGTTTCTACGAGCGCAATCGCGCCGGGCGTGATCATCAGCCGCCTGACGAACGACGTCGAGGCGCTCGACCAGCTCGTCACGGACGGCGTCACGACGCTCGTCCAGAACACGTTGCTGCTCGTCGGCACCGCGCGTCGTTCTCTTCTTCCTCGACTGGCGCCTCGCGCTCGCGGCGCTGATCGTCATGCCGGTGATGGCAACCGCGACCGCGTGGTTCCGGAAGCGGTCCGGCACGCGCGTACCGCAGCGTGCGCGAGACGTCTGGGCGCGGTCACTGCGACACTCGCAGAGGACATCGCCGGCATGCGCGTGCTCCAGTCGTTCACGCGCGAGCGGGCAGCGCGCGAGAACTTCCACGACGTCAGCGACCGGTACCGCGACTCGAACATGCAGACGGTCGTGCTCGAGCGGCATCTACTTCCCGGTCGTCGACTTCATCTCGTCTGCGGCGACGGCAGTCGTGCTCGGCTACGGCAGCTATCTCGCGTTCAACCACGAAATGACGATCGGCGTCCTGATCGCCTTCCTCGCCTACCTGACGAACTTCTTCGACCCTGTCCAGCAGCTCTCGCAGCTCTACAACACGTTCCTCTCCGCCGTCGCCGCGCTCGACAAGATCACCGACCTGATGGACGAGGAGCCTGAGGTGCGTGACGCGCCCGACGCAGTCGAGCTCGGTCGGATCGAGGGTCGCGTTCCCTTCGACGACGTTCGCTTCGCCTACGGCCGCGGCCCCGAGGTCCTGCACGGGATCGACCTCCAGGTGCCGGCGGGCACAACGGTTGCGCTCGTCGGCCACACCGGCGCCGGCAAGTCGACGATCGCCAAGCTCCTTGCCCGCTTCTACGACCCGACCGAGGGCGGCATCTCGATCGACGACGTCGACCTGCGCGAGGTCAGCCAGGCGTCGCTGCGACGGCAGCTCGGCATCGTGCCGCAGGAAGGCTTTCTCTTCGCCGGCACCGTCGCGCGAGAACATCGCCTTCGGGCGGCCGGAGGCAACACGCGCGAGGACTCGTCGCCGCGGCGGAAGCGGTCGGAGCCGACGAGTTCATCGAGCAGCTCGAGCACGGCTTCGAGACGCAGCTCGGCGAGCGCGGCTCGCGCCTGTCGCTCGGCCAGCGGCAGCTGGTCGCGTTCGCGCGGGCGCTCCTCGCCGACCCGCGCATCCTGATCCTCGACGAGGCGACGAGCTCGCGTCGACGTCGGCACCGAGCGCAAGATCGAACGGGCGCTCCGGCGCCTCCTCGCACGGCCGGACCGCCTTCATCATCGCGCACCGGCTGTCGACGATCCGCGACGCCGACCTGATCGTCGTCCTCGAGCACGGCAAGGTGGTCGAACAGGGGACGCACGACGAGCTGCTCGCGCGTGCGCGGCCTCTACACGTCGCTCTACGGCGACTGGGCCGCGGACGCCGCCTGAGACCGAGGCGTATCGTGTCTCCATGGCGAAGGACCGAAACCAGCTCGATCCCCAGACACGCGAGCGGATCGCGGATCCCGTCCCCAAGGAGGCCGAGCGCGAGACACGCCTGACGCCCGCCGAGGCCGTCAAGCAGATGCGCATCCGCGTTCCCGTGCGCGCGAACAAGAAGCTGCGCACGGTGGTCGACCGCGTCAACAAGGACGACCAGATCAAGGGCTGGTGGCACGTGGCGAACGTGAACGCCGTCGCCAGGATGGAGATCAACGACCACTCCTGGGTGCACATCCAGATCGTCACGAACATCGCGCTCAAGCTCCTGCGCCAGCTGACCAAGCACGGCATCGAGCCGGCGATGGTCAAGGACTACGGGATGACCCGCGACGATGCCGAGCTGGTCGTCGCGCTCACGGCGCTGACGCATTGCATCGGCATGTCGGTGCACCGTGCACGGCCACGAGGACTTCAGCCTCTTCCTGGCGGAGCCGAAGCTGCGCCAGCTGCTCGTCGGCCTGTTCGACGAGCCCGACCTCACCGTGGTCGTCTCCGAGGTGCTGCAGGAAATCATCAGCCATCGTTCCGACGGAGAGCCTCTGACGCTCGAGGCGGGCATCCTGCGCGTGGCGGACGCGCTCGACATGGAGCAGGGCCGTTCGCGGATCGCGTTCGAGCGCGGCCGGGTGGGGATCCACTCGCTCTCTGCCGCCGCGATCGAGGAGGTCGAGATCTCCGACGGCGAGGAAAAGCCGATCAGGATCTCCATCCGGATGAACAACTCCTCCGGCATCTACCAGGTCGACGGCCTGCTGAAGGCCAAGCTGCGCGGCTCCGGCCTCGAGCCGTATGTCGAGGTGATCGCCCACATCGACACCGAGGCCGAAAAGCGCCTCGTGCCGCTCTACCAACTCGATCTGTGAGCGCCGAAGGCGGCTACAATCGGGACGCCCTGCGGGATCGTCTAATGGTAGGACGCCGGACTCTGAATCCGGTAGTCTAGGTTCGAGTCCTAGTCCCGCAGCTGTCGTGAAAGCCCTGCTCAGGCGGGGCTTTTGTTTTCTCGGCGAGCTACGGACAGGGCTGGGGGGTCAACGGAGGGGGTAACAGCAGCGCCCGCCGACGCCCCAGTATCCTCATGGGGCGGCGTACCGTTCGACTCGATGATCGAGGTCAGGTTCACCCACACAGGCTCCGACTCGGTCGGCGTCATCGCACTGAACGAGCACGGTGTCGCCGTCGCCGACAACCAGGGCGACCAGGCGTTCATCGCGACGACCCACGTGATGGAACCCGACACCGTCAAGCCGCTGTCGCCGAACGACGGCGAGCGGTACCTCCGTGCGCTCCCCGCAAACTTCTACAACGCGTACTTCCAGGCGACGTTCTACGACGACGACAAGCCGGTCAAGCAGCCGTGGCTGCGATCGCAGGGCGGCACCGTTCCCGACCCGCCGCCGACCGACTACGAGAAGGCGCTCGCGATCATCGAAGCCGGCCCGCGCATGAAGCTCGCCAGCTTCCCCTGTTGGTGAACGCGACACGACATAGCCTTCACAGGGTGGGTAGCACCAGACCGGAGCCGCTCGGCTGGTTGAGCGAATACTCGGAGCCAGCGCTAAGGGATGCGTTGCGGACGGCCGCGCCTCATCTCGCGGATCAGCTGATCACTCTTGAGGGCACTCCCGACCTCAGCAACTCGATCTTCGCTTCGGGCCGAGCGACTGTGGGTGAACGCATGTTTGCGAAGTTCGCCCTCTCGGAGCAGACGGCTGTCCGCATTTGGCGCGAGGCGCAGGCGCTCGAGCTGATCGGAAACGAGCTAGGACTGGCCGTGCCGAAGGTGATTGCGGCTCACCCCAATCCGGCCTTCTTGTTGACTGAGTTGGTGAGCGGTGCGCCACTCAGCTATCGGACCGTCACAGCGGCCTCGCCGGATCGCATCGGGCGACTCGCAGCTCAGCTCGCGAGCTTCCTCTCTCAGCTACACGCCGCTCACACCCTGGCGCGCGTCTCCGAACGGCTGGACAGTTTGCCCCGCTTGCCCGAGCAGGGTCTTCACGTCTCGACAGATGAGTTACGAGCCCGATTCACGACGATGATCGAGCCACACCAGCGGTCGACGGTGAGCCGGTGGTGCGACTGGGTCGACAACCAGCTTGCGTCCCCAGCTGACACCGTTTTTGTCCACGGCGACTTGCATCCCTACAACCAGCTGTGGGATCTCGGCGAGCCGCGTCTCCTGGCAGTCATGGACTTCGAGACCAGCGGACTAAGCGAGCCCGAGTTTGACTTCCGCGTACTTCCCGCCTTCGGCCCCGGGGTTGACCTGCTCGTATCGACGGTGAAGCGCTATGAAGCATTGTCCGCGCGCACGCTCAGCGTGTCGCGCATCATGGCCCTCCACCTCCTCAACTATCTCGGCGACGCACTATGGCGCACCGAGGCAGGCATTAGTCTTCCCGAGCCGGGAGATACAGTGTCCGCATACATCGAGGAGGCAGCGGGCCGCTTGGCGACACTCGGCATCGACCCGTGACCGATGCAGCGCTAGCCAGCGAGCGTCTTGACTGCAAGCGCTCGACACCGTCGTCAGCACGAACCAGCTCATTCTGCGCGCCGCCGCCGGACGACGGGTAGAACCTTCTCGTCGGCGGCGAAGAAAACGCAAGCCGCCTGCTGATACTACGGACCTGAGGAGTCCAGCGACACCGGCAGGCGATGCGGTGCTTCTGCCGAAACCTGCGCAAACCGCGGCCAGACGCTCATGTGGCGCGCGGTCGACGTGAACGGCAACGTCGAAGCGAGCCACTCGCTCACAGGATGAGCAACAGTCGGCCTGAACGTATAACGCGAGACGCCGCCGTCAAGCGTCAGTCCTGAACACTGGCCCAGACCGGGGTCAACAGAGGGGTAACACCGTCCACCGAAACAGGCCTAGACGCACGGCGGCCGGGACGGCCCGAAACCCTGTCGCCGTCTCGGTTCGTCTCGGCCGGTCTGGATTCCCGGGCCCACTCTGAATCCGGTAGTCTAGGTTTGAGTCCTAGTCCGCAGCCTCACGAAAGCCCTGCTCAGTCGGGGCTTTCGCCTAGCGGGAGCCCGTCGGATCGAGAGGTGTCGAATGGGGTCGTTGGTTCGGTCGCTCGCGGGACTCGCCGCAGGGCTCGGGTGCCTCGCGGTCGTGCCGTCGTCGGTCGACGCCGCCGGGTCCCCGCGCCAGTCGCTGACGGCGATCCTGGCGGCCGCGCGTGCGCAGCGATCCGCCCACTACGTCGCGCTCGCAACCAACGGCGTCTCTCGGACACGTCTCGTCTGCGACGTTGCGACCACCGAAGGAATCCAGCGCATCACCTATTCCGTCGGCGGCAAGACCGGAACGGTGACGGTGCTCGTCAAGGCGGGCACGGCGTACCTGCGCGGCGACGGCTTCGTACTGACCACCTACCTCGGGTTCAAGGCGCCGGCGTCGGCGAAGTACTCGAACACGTGGATTCGCGTCCCTCGTTCGGATCGCGCGTACGCGTCGATCTCAGCTGCGGTCACGCTGCCGTCGACGATCGACGAGTTTCGCCTCGGCGGGCCGCTGTCCTTTCTGCCCGAGAAGACCGTCGCCGGCCAGAAGGTGACGGGAATCAGGGGGACGATCGGCAAGCCGGCGGCACAGGCGACGCTCTATGCCCGCGCCCACGGCACGCCTCTCCCGGTCGGCGAGGTCGAGACCTATGGGAGTGGGCTCGACGAGACACTCCTGAGTCGCTGGAACGAGCCGGTGCACGTTTCGGTCCCGGCCAGGGCGGTTTCGATCGGGGCGACCGGCCTCGAATGACCGGTCGGTGGCCTGCCGGTTTCTGGAGGCTCGGATACGATCGTTTGCGCACGAGACGGTAGGACGCGGACGACCGAGCCGCTCGCTGGCCCGGTCGCGAACTTTCTTGCTCCACGTCCCCGCCCCACGCAGGCCTTGCCTGCAGAATCGAAGGTGGACGATGGCGACGAGAAAGCAGAAGCTGAGAGCCGAGGCCGCAGGGTCGCCGCTCGATCAGCCCGCGAAGTCGGTCAAGAAGCCGAAGGCGAAGAAGACATCGCGCGGCAAGTAGGACCCAACGAGGCCCGCGAGGAGCACCGGCGGGACGCCCTGAGCGCCTACCTCGACGAGCGGGTCGCGGCGGGCTACCGCATCGAGACGCGCGGCGTCACCCAGGCGATCATCGCGCCGACAGGCGTGCGCTCGATGCTGGGACGCTTCCGGCGCGGGAGCGGCCAAGGGCGCCAGGTCGTCTCGGTCGACGATCGGGGCGAGGTGACGGTCTCCCCCGCCGAGCCGTTGCGCTCCTGACCTGCGACGGCGCCTAAACCGCCGCGACCGGTGAAGCAGCCGAGACCACGAGCGCCTGCTCGAGAGCGCGCTCGAGCGCGGAGAGCGGGAACGGCTTCACGAGGTAGGCAGCCGGCGCGAGGTCGAGCAGGTCGGCGCTCGGCGGATAGATGCTCGTGAAGAGCACCGGCACCTGCTGCGCGCGGAGAGCCTGGGCGAGCTGCAATCCGTCGAGCTCGCCCGGCTCGATCACGGCGACGTCCACGCCGGTGTGCTCGACGGCGGGACCGCCGGCGGCGACGGGCACGTGACCGAGACGCCGGACGACGAGCTCGAGGAGCGCCCTGATGTCGTCGTGGGGCTCATAGATCAGGACGCGTGCCATCTCAGCAGGATCGAGTGACCGCGCAGGGTTTCAGCGCGGGGATGGTATGAAGAGGGTATGAACGCGCGGCTCCGGGTTCTGGTGGTCGACGACGACGCCGACATCCGCCTCCTCCTCACAGAGCTCCTCGAACGGGCCGGCTACACCGTCGACGAGGCGGCGGATGGGAAAACAGGGCTCAGAAAACTGTTCGCGAACGCGCCGTCGCTCGTGATCCTCGACGTGACGATGCCGGAGCTGGACGGCTACCAGACGCTCGAACGGATCCGCGACCTCTCGGACGTCCCCGTGCTGATGCTCACCGCACGGACCCAGGAGCTCGAGAAGGTCCGCGGGCTGTCGGCTGGTGCCGACGACTACGTCGCGAAGCCGTTCGGCCGCCAGGAACTGCTCGCACGCGTACAGGCATTGCTCCGCCGAACGGGCGGCAAGTCCGAGGTGATCGAGGCCTACAGCGACGACTTCACACAGGTCGACTACGCCCAGCGGCAGGTGAAGGTGCAGGGCCGGGACGTCCAATTGACGCCGCTCGAGTTCAAGCTCCTGTCCGCCTTCGTGCAGAACCCGAACCAGGTGCTCTCACGCGACCAGCTGCTCGAGCTGGTGTGGGGCGATCCCTACGGCGTCTCGGGCGACCAGGTGAAGCTGTACGTCGGCTACCTCCGGCGCAAGCTCGTCCCGGACGCGCCGCAGACGGCCCCGATCGAGACGGTGCGCGGGTTCGGGTACCGCTACCGCCGTCCCTAGCACCGCCCTCCCGCCTTCAGATTCCGCGAAGAGAGTTGGCGTTCGCCTGCGACGTCTCTATGCTCTCCCGACAATCCCCTGACCCCCCAGACAGGAGGACGAGTGAAGAAGCGCATCTACGTGGGCGCGGGAGCGTCCGCGCTGATCGCAATCGTCGCCCTGGCGACGATGGTGAGCGGCGCAATCGCCCGGAGCGGCGCCACGCCGCTGCCGGCAGCGTCGTGCTCGGCGATCCAGAACGCAAGCGGTCAATACCTGATCGCATCCGACCTGCCCCTCGAGGGATCCGGCCGGACCCAGACGTCACAGATGACCCGTGCGATTCAGTTCATCCTGAAGCAGCACGGCTTCAAGGCGGGCAAGTACTCCCTCGCCTATCAGAGCTGTGACGATGCGACCGCTCAGGCGGGTAAGTGGGACTCGGGCAAGTGCTCGGCGAATGCGAACGCCTACGCGCAGAACTCCAGCGTCGTCGGCGTCATCGGCACGTTCAACTCGGGTTGCGCCGAGATCATCGTGCCGGTCCTCAACCGCGCCTCGAACGGCCCGATCGCGATGGTCAGCCCGGCGAACACGTATGTCGGCCTGACGCATCCCGGCCCCGGCACAGCAGCCGGCGAACCGGGCAAGTACTACCCGACCGGGAAACGGAACTACGCCCGCGTCGTGGCCGCGGATGACTACCAGGGCGCTGCTGACGCGCTGCTGGCCCAGTCGCTCAAGGTCAAGAAGGTGTTCATTCTGAACGACAAGGAGGCCTACGGCCTCGGCGTCGCGACGAACTTCAAGAACGCCGCAACGAAGCTCGGCATCAAGATCGTTGGCTTCACCGCCTGGGACGGCAAGGCGACCTCCTACGAGGCGCTTGCGGTCAAGATCAAGTCGTCTGGGGCACAGGGTGTGTTCCTCGGCGGGCTGATCTGCGAGAACGGCGGCAAGCTGATCAAGGACATCCGGGCCGGTGCTCCGGCCGTGAAGATCATGGCTCCTGACGGCTTCACCCCGATCTCGGCCACCGTCCAGGGTGCTGGAACGGCAGCCGAAGGTATGACCGTCTCGGTCGCCGGCCTGCCGAACTCGGCGCTGAAGGGCGCCGGCAAGGCGTTCGTCGCCGCGTTCACGAAGGCCGATCACAGGCCGCCGGACCCCTACTCGGTGTACGCGGCCCAGGCCGCCGAGGTCCTTGTCCAGGCGATTAGCCGGTCGAACGGCAGCCGCTCGGACGTGGCGAAGCAACTCTTCAAGGTCAACTTGAGGGGAAGCATCCTCGGCAACGTGTCGTTCAACGCGAACGGCGACGTGACCTCGAACCCGGTCACGATCTACAAGGTCAAGGGGGGCAAGTACCCGCCCCTGACCGTCATCGTGCCACCGAAGTCGCTCGTGAAGGCCGCATAGCCGGGACCCCACCAGCGGTTTGACCCGAGGGGGAGAGCGCAGGCTCTCCCCCTCTTCCTATGCTCTAGGCATGTCGCTGGCCGCGGTGCCGAACCTCGAGAGCGAGCTCGACGGGCTGTACGCCCTGCCGCTCGAGCAGTTCACGAAGGCACGAAACGATCTCGCAGCCCGGCTGCGCAAGGCACATCAAGACGATGTCGCAGCGGTGGTGCGGGCGTTGAAGAAGCCGACCACGGTCGCGTGGGTCGCGAACCGCCTCGCGCGTGATCAACCGAAACAGGTCGACGCGTTGCTGCACGCGGCCGAGCAGCTGCGCGAAGCTCAGCAGCGTTCACTCGGCGGCCGGGCGAGCGCCGATGAGGTCGACGAGGCTGCCGTCGCCGAGCGCGAAGCCCTACGCGCGCTGCTTGCTTCTGCCCGCGCAGGGCTCGGGGATCGCGCGACACCGCCGCTGCTCGAACGGCTCTCGCAGACGTTGCGAGCGGCGGCGATCGACGAGACCGCGCGAGCTGTGCTGAAGCGCGGCCGTCTCACCGAGGAGCTGAAGGCGGCTGGTTTCGGGCCACTCGAAGCGGTCGCGCCGCCACGGCGCCGGGGCGACGAGGTCGCCCGCGCCGCACGCGAACGCGTCACGATGCTGCGTGCCGAGGCGCGACGGCTGAGCACGGAGGCACGCGAAGCCGAGCAGACAGCCGCGGAAGCGACTCGCGCAGCGGAGATCCTCGCGGACGAGGCGGCCGAGAAACGGCACGAGGCGGAGCGGGCTGCCGCAGAGCTTGCCGAAGCCGAGGCCGATCTCGGCAAACGCCGCTGAGCTCGAGCGTCAGGCGATGCCCGCCACGTCCTCGTCGAGCTCCCGCAAGGCCTCGATCGCGTCATCGACCGACCAGCAAACGCGCCCGGCCTGCTCGATCGCGCCGACGAGGAAGAGATTCATGCCGTCCCCGACCGCGTTCGCACGCCGGCGCTGAAGGCGAAGATCGGTGACGATCCCCACGATGCCGCGATACTGCGGATCGTCGCCGGCAACGAGTTGCGCGAACAGTCCGATTTCACATGCGGTGCCGTCGTCGACCGCCGGACCGTCGAGCCACGCAAGCACCGCATTCGCCGAACGCAGTCCCTCCACGTCGACGCGAAACACCTCGCCGGGCGTCAGCTCTGCGAGCGCTCCAAACTGCTCATGCGGCACGAAGCAGTCGAAGCCCTCGTTCCGCATGCGCAGCGCGAGACTGTCGAGCCATTCGCGCTCGGCGGCGGAGAACAGCGGCCCTGCCAGGTAGATGCGCACGACCGAACGCTACCGCCGCGCCTGGTCGCTTGGACGCCTACGAGAACAGGACGTAGTAGCTGGCGACACAGAGTGTGACCAGCCACACGAGTTGGACGGCCGCGATCAGCGAGAGGACGATCCGATCGCGCCAGCGGCCCCGGTCCTGCCGGCCGTCTGACCAGCCCGCGAGCACCTCGTCGGCTATCGCCGGTGCCGTCGCCATCGTGCGCCTCTCCCCTCGACCTGTTCGAACCCCTCGCGCATTAGACGGGGCGTCCCGTCGGAATCTTCCGTTCCTCGAGTGAGCGAGGGAGCCCGGCTCGCGAGGGCGAGCCGGGCGCCACCTCATGAGAACGCGGGCACGTCCCGACGGCCGACCCACGACTCGAGTGTGATGATGCCGGACGCCACTGCGGTTCTGGCGCTCGAGATCTCACGCTCCTGCCGGCGGTTGACCGAGTTCGGGTATCGCGCGACGTACTCGACCAGCAGCTCATGGCGACGCTGCAGATAGAGATCCCGATGGCGGAGGACGTCGAGTGCCATGTGCACATCGTCCATGCCTTCGGGACTCCCCATCCCCGTCTGGCGACGTTCCATCGTCTTCCCCCTCGTCGTCGATCGAAGAACTCAAAGCGTCACACAGCCGGTGGGAATTCACACTCCCTCGGTCGAGGGATTTGCGAGAGGCCCCCGACAGCGTTTTGGCTCGACAGCGGGTCGTCAGTCTCGATAGAACCTCCGTGTGCCCGGCGACAGCGACCCCACCAGCCCGACGGAGGAACGCCCCATGAGCCCGTCGGTGCCCCACGGCACCGTCACCTTCGTCTTCACCGACATCGAGGGCTCGACCGAGCTGCTCAAGCGGCTCGGTGACGGCTACGCGGGGGTTGTAGCGGAGCACCGCCGGATCCTCCGTGAGGAATTCAGCAGCCGGAACGGCGTCGAGATGGACACGCAGGGCGACGCGTTCTTCTTCTCCTTCGCACGAGCCCGTGACGCCGTCGCTGCCGCCGTCGCCGCACAACAGCGGCTCGCGAGGCACAGTTGGCCGGACGGAACCATGCTGCGCGTCCGCATGAGCCTGCATACCGGCGAGCCCGTCGTCGGCGAGGAGGGCTACGTCGGGATCGACGTCGTCCGCGCCGCCCGGATCTGCGCGGCAGGCCACGGCGGGCAGGTGCTCCTGTCGTCCGCGACTGCGGCGCTGGTCGGGACGGCGCTCCCCGACGGCGTCCGCGAACGTGACCTCGGAGCGCACCGGCTCAAGGACATCGACGCGCCCGAACGCATCTACCAGCTCGACGTCGACGGGCTCCCGTCGGCGTTCCCGCCTCTGCGCACGCACGGTGAGGAGCCGATCGACTTCGAACAGCGGCTCGAGAACCGGATCAAGTCGTACGTCGAAAGCCGGGTCGAGCTGGCATTCGCAAGCCCGGATGCGATCCACAAGGATCTGCCCGCTGGGATGACGAAGCTTGCAGCGGGCGGACTGCTCATCGCGTTCCTCAGCTTGTGTCTGCTGGCCGCGATCGTGGTCGGGATCGTGCTGCTCGTCCGTTTCGTGTTCTGAGCCCGGCCAAGCCGGGCGGCCGGGCCGGGCTCAGCGGACGGCGACCTCGATCAGGCGGCTGGAAAGCTCCTGCTGCCAGTACACGATTGCGAGCCGGTTGGCCTCGAGGGCAGGCTGGTCGTTGCCGGCATGGCGCAGTGCCTGCCGCTCGCGAACCAGGGTGTCGAGAATCGTGCGAATCCGGTCCGCGCTGTCGGCTCGTGCGAGGGGATCCGGCGAGGGCTCTACGACCGCCATAGAACCGCCAGCGCCGCGGCAGCGAAGGACGTCGCAGAACCGAGAACAGCCGTCAGAGCCATGCGCAACGTCATCTCTCTCAGGATTCGCCCGCTTGTCACATCTGTCACCTGGACCAAGGTGGGGTTTCGGGGCTAGGTTTGGACGGCGTGGACAGGAAGACCTCCCTGCGGCTCGGCGTCTTGTTCGCCTCGATCCCGATCGCCTTCGTCGCCGGATCGCTGGCCCACTCGCAGAACGTCTTCGTGCTCGTCTTCGGCGTGGGCGTGGTGCTCAGCTTTGCGCTCCGCTACCTCTGGCACTAGCTCGAAAACCGCTGCCGGGCGCGTCCCGTACTGGGGAAGGCGCGGCGGCGGAGGCCCGGGGAGAGGTTGGGCTCTCCGCCGCCTGCCCTGGGTCACTCCCAACCTGCGACTCGCGGGAGCAACACCGTCTTCGCGTTCGCCGCGCTCGTGCCGGTCCCTTCAGCGACGGCATCGCGAGCTTCGATTTGATCGACCCGTGGCGGGTGTCAGACAGTCACGCGTCACCACGGGCCGATCAAAGCGTGAGTACCGCCGCAGGGGAACTCACGCTCTGTCAGCCATGGAACCACGGACGCTGTCGGGCTCGTATGACACGAGTGGGTCGACTTCGCCGCAGAAGCAGGCAGGACTAGCTGGCCCTGCAAGGCAGAACTCTCTGTGCCTCGGCTCCTGGTCGTATCGCGCACTCCGGGGAGGCAGAGCGCGGCGGCCGAACTACGGGCTTCGGCCTGAATCCTGGCCGGGCAGGGCCAGTACGACGATCGTACTCCTCTCTCGCAGGCTCGGGAGGACTCGGCTGCGAACGAGGGTCCGACTCGTGCAGATCGCGCGTCTGGCCCATCGTCTCCGTCCGCACGGCCTACTCGAGGCCCACCGGGCGACCTATTGACGCCGCAAGGGGTTGGAGTAGCGTGGGCGCCAACTTTGCGGCGCCTTCGTCGGGGGAGTGAAGGCAAAGCGACCAAGGCGGCGGCCCCGGGGAGAGCTGACTGGGGCTGCCGCCGGGCCGCTCCACTCGAGGTGCGGCTTTGTCTCGGCTCAGCCGAGCGCCACGCCTTCGGTACTCACCGGCTCAGGGTCGGGTAGGCGTCGCATTCGGAAGCCGTTGAGCAGGCCGAGGAGGCTTGCGAGCACGGGGACGAGCAGGGCGACCTGGAGGGAGCGGTCTCGCGCTTGCTTGTTGATGCGCAGGACTTCTGCTTGCACGTCCTTGGGCTCGTCGGCGAGGAGAGGTTCGAGCTGGGCGTTGCTCATCACCTCGGCGTCGTCTTCGAGGGTGTCGGCGATCTGCTGTTGCTGGGCTGGGGGGATCACTTTGCTGTCCTCGGTCTGGTTGGTGAAGGAGAAGGCGAGGAAGGCGAGCATGATTCCGCCGGCCATCGCAAGACCGAACGAGAGGCCGAAGGAGCCCGCCGCCGAGTTGACTCCGGCTGCTTCGCTCGCCCGCTCCTCCTCGATCGGAGAAAGGGTGTAGTTGTTCAGCTGCGAGACGAGCAGGCCGAGCCCCGAGCCGGTGATCAGTAGCGGCACGAAGAGGGCCCAGCCCGAGTCCGTGCGCGGCACGATCGGGATGATCGCCGCCAACCCGACCGTGCACAGTGCGAATCCGACCAGGACGATGTTGCTTGGGCGCCGACGGCCCGCCTTGCGTCCCGCGAGCAGCGCGACGGCGAACATGCTGAGTGAGAGCGGCGCCAGGGTCAATCCCGTCTCCATCGCGTTGTACTCGAGTGTCATCTGCAGAAAGATCGGGAGCGCGATCATCGCGCCACCGAGCGTCACGTTCTGAAGCAGCTGCCCGGAGATCCCCGTCGTGAAGTGCGGGAACTTGAACAGACCGGGCTCGAGCAGAGTCGGCTTGCCTGCTCGCTTGCGTCGCACGAGCCAGTAGGCGAGCAGTGCGAGCGCGACCGCTCCGATCGCGATCAACAGTCCGACGAACTCGCCGCCTTCCTGCCAGACGAGAATGCCGAGCACGAGCCCACCCATGCCGAGCACCGAGAGGAGCGCGCCGACCACGTCGATCTGCCGCGGCCCCGTGTAGGCGACATCCTGGACGAGCTTGATTTGGGACAACACGACCGCGATCACGACGACCTCGAGCCCAAAGCCGACTCGCCACGAGAGGTACGTCGTCACGAAGCCTCCGAGCAGCGGCCCGACCCCGGCAGCGATCGCAGCAGCGGCTCCGACCAGCGCGTACGTCTTCGTCCGTGCGGCGCCCTCGAAGTTCCCGTGGATCAGCGACTGCATCGCGGGCAGCAACAGCGACGCGCCGAGCCCACCGATGATCGCCCAGAAGATGATGATCGCGGTCACGCTCTGGGCCAGCGTCATCGCCAAGGCTCCGACGCATAGGCCAACAGGCCGAGGACGAAGGCTCGCTTGCGTCCGATCAGATCGCCCACCTTGCTGCTGATCAGAATGAACGCGGCCGACACCAGCGCTTCGAGCGCGATCGCCGACTGAACGCTGCTCACGGTCGTGTCGAGATCCTCGACCACCGACGAGATCGAGACGTTCATCAGTGACGTGTCCACGACGAGCACGAACATCGCCATCGCCAACAGAACACCAAGCCTGGGATTGCTCGAGTTCGCCCCCGCGGGAACGCCGCTGGAAACTCGGTCGCTCATGTGCGACCCACAACTCCGACGTCGTGGAGGTCAACACCCGAAATCACTGACGGCCTTTCCTTCGAGGACGAATGATCCTATGACACCGCTGGAAGGAACACCGAGTGGCGGACCGCCCGTCCCGCAGACATTCAGGGCGGCTCTGGCACACGGTTTCGAGCCAAACCTGTGTGTCGGAGCCGCCCTGCAAGGCCCATACGGGACTCGAACAGCCCTGCTAATCGGCTGTTTTCACGGCTGCGGGTATCGCCGGTGTCTGCACCGTGCGTGCTCGTTCGAGCATTTCTGAGTAGTCAAGCTCCGTCCGGTCGATCATCACGTGCGCGTACGTCCGAAGATGCTCCTGCGCGGAATGGACGAGCCAACCGGCCGCCTGCGCAGCCGGAACGCCCGAGAGATGCCACAGCGTTGCCCTGCGGTGCCTCAGGTCGTGCGGGTGGAAATGCGCCATGCCGGTCGTCTTGCACGCCCTGGTGATCGCAGTCCGGAACCTGTCGGCGCCGAACCCTGCGAACACCTGGCCGGTCAGATCGCCGCGATCCTCGCGCGGGGTCAGGTCGACGACCTGGTCGAACAGAACGTCCGGCACGTCAACCCATCTCCCCCGCCTCGTCTTCGTCCTCGCGGCCGAGATCAGGAACCGTCCGTCGTGCTCGTCGACATCGCCCCACGTCAGCTGCTCGAGCTCGCTGACACGGAGCCCGAGCGCGTCGAGGACAAGCAACGGCAGCCGGTACTGACCGCCGAGCCCCCCGAACATTGACTCGATCTGCGCTGCCGTCGGCGGGTTCACGTGGTCGACGACCCGTTCCGGCAATTCGACCTTCCGCGCCGGGTTCGGCACGACCTCAGCGTGATCGAGCACCATCGCGAGCGTCGCGATCGTCTTCCGTATCGACTCACGTGCGAGGCCGCGGTCGTGCAGTTTCGCGACGAGGTCGGCGACGTCCGCTTTCGTGATCGCCGCCGGTGACTTGTCGCCGAGTACCGGCACGATGCGGGCGACGTTCGCCAGCGTGCCGCCACTGTTGCAAGCGTCTCGACGGGCGCCGATGCGACGAGACGAACGTCCGGGACCCGCATGCCCGCGAGTTCGCCGGCGATCCAGTCACGCCGGATCTTCGCCTCCCGCATCGTCGTGAAGCTCCCGCCGTCTTCGGGCTCGTCTCACCTCCCCCCACTCGGAACATCACGCGGTAACGGACGCCCGACTTCGCGGTCGTCTTCTTCGCAATCCAGGCGCTAGGCATCGGCGTCCTCGGTGAGCTTCCTGAACGTGATCGCGGGCATAGCCCCGTCTCCCTTCAGCGCAAGGGCGACCCACCGACGCGGCTAGACATCGGGGGTCGCCGATGGGGATGGAGCTGGCCGACTCCATGCCGCGATCATGCGCCTCGGTCCGGACGTCGTCAAGCCGCTACCTCACGCGAGCTGTCACTGCGTGGCGAGATCCACTCCACAAGGCTGGGGAGCGGAATCATCGCCGCAGGTGGCCTGTCGCCGCTCACGTTCGCCGCAGGAACGCAGGGCATTCGGCTGGACCCATCCTTACGTCCTGGCCGAGGGTTGATATCCCCTGAACAGGTGACGTCACTCGACTACGCTCACCGGCCAAATGAGTTTCGCTACACCCTGAGAACTCCTGATGGCGGCGACGCCGGGGAAGTCGTACTCGGACAGTCGCCAAACCCTGGCGAAGAGATCAGGATCGCCGGCAACCGGCTCATGCTCGTTCGCGCCGTCGTATCTTCGGAACGCATCGAGGAGTTCGTCGACTGGAAGGTCGTCTACGGCGCCTTGGAGGTCGAGCCGGTCGACGACTAGCAGCGTCACGTCGGCCTAACCCTGTCGCCGCGGAACGTGTGTGCCTCGATGTACGCCCGATAGTCCTCGACGCCGATCAGCGGACGCGAATAGCCCGGTAGCACGATCACCGCGCAGCCACGGAACACCGCGTCGACCGCGCGGCGCGGCAACCGAGCTCGGCGAGATCCGTGCGCGACAGAAACGCGCCCTGGCGCGAGACGATCAGCCGGCGACGGAACCACGCTCAATCCGACCGCCCCGCCATAGTCTCCGACAACGGATGCGGCTCCGGTACACCCTGCGGCGGTGGGACGGATCTGACGTGCGCACGGTTGAGGTCTCTCAACCGGCCTACGCAGGCGACGAAGTACGCACGAGCAACGGCGAACGTATGCGCGTAAACGCTGTCGTCCCATGCAAACGCATCGGAGGATCCGTCGACGAGCCGCGCGACGGGTTCCTCGTCGTCGAACCAATCGACGAGTAGCGTCCTCGGCCTCGCAGAGCTTGCATGGCGGCCCGCCGCTCTATAGCTTGCGACGATGCTCACCCGCCGGAATCTGATCATCCTTGCCGTGGTCGTTGTGGTGCTCTTCGTGATCGCGCTCCCGAACGCCGGCACGGTAAGCAGCATCGCGTGGTACCTCGCCCTCATCGGCCTCTTGCTTCTCATCGTGCTCGGCCTAGCCACGTTGTTTCAGGCGCGGCGTCCTCGAGCGCGTTAAGGCTCCGCTTCGTCACGACGGCCTCACCCGGTCGCCGCGCGGCAGGCGAGATCCGCGACTCTCCCCTTACAAAAATGAGCAGCGGATCAATCGCCACAGCCGAGCGGGATCGCCCCCACGATCTGACCACTCGACCGGCCTGCAGTCTCGCCAACCGCACGCCGATCCGGTATCCCTCAACCGAGGGGTGAGAGGTGCATACGAGGAGGCTCATCGCCCTAACGTCCCTTCGCCCGCGTCGACGGGCCAGGACGAGCCGAGCGGCGCTTACGCGTGCACTCAGGACACCGGACCTGGATCGCCCGCCGCACCGCCGGAAACTCGGTCCCGCAATCGACACACACCGTCGGGAACGGCCCCTCGCGCCTCGACCGGTTGTACTCCTCGATGTAGTCCGCGTTCTCCTCGCGCCACCGCCGCCGCCGCTCCGACTGGCACACCCGGCACACCGACGACCGCCCAGACTTCACCCGCGGATTCGGCGCAAACGCCTCGAGCACGAAGTAGAGATGGCAGTGAAGGCACTCATGGGTCCAGACGCTGTGCACATCAGGACGATCGGCCCACTGATAGCCGCGAAACCCGCCGTCACCGCCATCCGCACCTTCTTGTTGGTGCTTTCCCTCGCGAAAATCTGTGGACTGTTGCGCGTGCTTTGAAGCGGTGCGTCGCGGATGTACCCCGATGGGATGTGTCCCTCGGCGTTCATGGCGTGTCGTCTTCGGTCGCGGATTCGTCGAGTTGTTCGAGTTCGAACTGCTCGTGCCAGGCGAGGCGTGCGGCTTCCTCGTCGGCGTCGGTGTCGTCGGGTTCCGCAGGCTCGGTTGGCGGTTCGGTTCTCTTTGCGGTTCCTACTACGTAGGGAACCGCAGAACCGCTCCGACTGCCGTCGTCGCCTGCGGGTGGCTCCGTGGGTGGTTCTAGGGCGGTTCTCACGTCAGAACCGGGGGTGGCGTTGTCGCGCCGACACCAGCCGTCGCGGACCGAGACGTTGATTCCTGAGCTGAGCAAGCTCGACGGTTTCGCGGGCTACTACCTGATCGAGTCCGGGAACGGTGTCCTGAGCTCGCTCGGTCTGTTCGAGCGGCAGGAGCAGGTTGACGAGTCGACGAGGCTCGTCGCGAAGTGGATCACCGACGAGCACCTCGACAAGCTGATCCCGAACGCCCCGAAGATCACGAGCGGCAAGGTCGTTGCTCATAGCGACCGCATGGTCGCGTTCGTCTAGCGCGACTGCACTCCGGCACCACTGCCTGGCCCTGCAACTCGAACTCTGTTTGCCTGGGCTCTTGTCGTCTCCCGAACGCCAGGGGCTCGATCGACGGATCTCGGGCTTTCAAGCCGGAATCCTGGCCGCAGGGCCAGACCACAAACCTACTCCCCGTAGGGCGTAGGTGAAACGGTTAGGGCTTACTTCTTCCCGATCCCCAACCACTGCTTGATCTTGTCGATGATGCTCATGCAGCGAGTCTACGCCCGCCCAGAGGCTATGCACAGGCGGCGACTGAAAAGGATTTTGCCAGGTATAGACTGGGAGCCTGAGGCGAGTTCAAGGAGAACAGAAGTGAGTGAACTCGATCACGTCCTACACGCACAAATCTCAAAGCCAGCTGCGGCAGGTCTTGGAGCTCGAGTCGACGCGTTGATCGAATCGCACCGAACACAGCCACTGCATTCAACGACCAGCACGACTGAATGTATCGGCGAACTTGTTCGCCGAAACGAGGGCCTCGAACAAGCCGTCCGGGCACTAGCGTTAGCGGTCGAAAACCTCGCCGCGCCCGACTGCTGAGAACTGCTGGCGTGGGAGAACGGCGCGGCGGTCTGCTCGGTCGCGGAAACGATGCTGCGCGAGCTCGGCAGACCAACGCTCTGCGAGTAGTTCCCGGGGGGGATTCCTAGCCTTGACGCGCCGGTAGAACAGGTTATGAATAGACCTAAGTTCTGCGGCGGAAGTTCAAGGGGGAGAGACGCAGAATGGCGACGGCGCCAACGGCAGCCGGCGAGACCCTCGGGGTCCGGTTACTTGACCGCCGAGACGATCAGGTACGCAATCGCAGCCCACACGGCCAAGCACCAGACGAGTGCGGCCAAAGGGGCGCAGTCGCGGAGCCCTCTGCTGGTCGTCGATGGCAAGACCGCGCTTTCCTCTATCTCATCGCGGCCGTCCAACTCGCGTGGCTGGCCGCACTCGGCTTCGCAAGTTACTACTTCCTCTCGTAAGTCTCCAACATCGCTGCTGCTCAACGAGAGAGACGGCGGCGGCACTTCGGGCCGTGTCCAAACTCACCCACTAGCCCGCGAGGACCTTCAGACGTAGCGTGAGGGTCGGGCCGGCCCGGTGTCAGCGCCGCGGCGTTCGGATCGCCGCCCGGCCCGGCTCAAACTGCCGCCGCGTGCGTGTAGACACTCGAAGCAGCCGGTACTACGCTCGCGGAATGACCGAGGCCGCACCGGCCGAGTAAGCGGTGGACGACCCATCCACGCCTCCGCATCCCGTCCGAACGCTGTGAAAAGGTGCGGCGGCGGCGAACGAAAGCGACGGCGGCGGGCCTGACTCTCTCCCTGGGCCCGCCGCCGACTATTTCGTAGGTCGCCGCCGCCGCTTTGCCGTTGGTCGAAAGGCTAGGTTTTGGCCAACTTTTCCCCAGCTTCCTTTGACGTACTGCGCACGGCGTTCGGAGCGGACCCCAAATGAGGACGCCCGCGCTGAGCACGGGCGTCCCTACGCGAAACCTACTCGCGGATAGCGGGAACTACTGCAGTAGGTGGTTGTCCAGTGCCCAGCGGGAAATGTCTGCCCACGCTGGCCCAGTGCGGCGTCTTCGCCTCGGGCGACCGTGCCGACCGGACATCTGCTGCTGCGGTTACCGCGATCAGCGCTTTGTCCGATGCGTGGTGTGTGCCCTGCCGCGAGACTTCTTGCGAGGTTCAAACAATGCAGGGAGGTAGCGAATGTTCACGTATCTGGCGCTGATCAAGCTGACACCGGAGGGCCGTGAGGGCTTGAAGGAGACGCCGAAGTTCCTCGAGAAGATCAAGTTCTTCGTCGAGGAGCAGAAGGGCGAGCTCGAGGCGCCGTTCGCAATGATGGGCCCCTGGGACTTCTTCGCAATCGTCAAGTATCCGACGGTCGAGGCAGCCTTCAAGGCACACGCAAGGATCGCCGGCCTCGATGTCATCGAGGTCGAGACCTTCCCCGTCGAGGAAGTCGATCTCTTCATCAAGGCGCTCGTCTAGCCAGCGAACGAAGACTTCGACGGCCGGACTGCCTGGCAAACCGTCCAGGACAACTCGGCCGTTGGCAGCGGCTACGCACGCCCCCATGGCGTTACGTAGCCGCTGCTTCGCCCCCGGCCAGACACTCTCCGAGGAAGGCCGAAGAAGAGAGCCGCCGGTCGAGCGAAAGTAGTACGGGCGGCCGTCCGCGGCTAGCTCGTGGTTTCCGACATGCCATCTTTTGCCGTCTTGCAGCGTGCCGCCACGGTCGCGTAGCTTCGGCGTATCGTGATCTGTGCGGAATGTCACCAAGCCGCGTTCGGCAAAGCGCTCGGCTGGCGCTGCTACCACCGCGATCAAACCGACAAAGACGAGACCGAGCTGGTCTTCTACTGCGCGTTCTGCGCACTACGCGAGTTCGGGCCACAGCAACCACATCAACCCGAGCCAAGCGACTAGGTGTCCTACCCTACGAACGTTGTGAACGCGGCTGATCGGGGGCCGGTTTCCGTGTGGAGTTCCCCCGGTTCGGTGGACACGGGTCGTTAGGCCGCTTTCTCTTGCGTGGTGATCTTCTCGTATTCGCTGGTGAGAGGTAGTCGAGGCTTGAGTGGCGTCGTTGCCGTTGTAGAAGCACTCGATGTAATCGAAACCGCGGTGCGCAGCTGCGCTTTGTTGCCAGCTGTGCGTCGACGAGTCGCTCTTCAAGTCTTGAAGAACGATTCGCAGACGGCGTTGTCGTAGGCGCTGCGCGGCCGCCCATCGATTGTTCGATGCCGCTTGCGGCAGCGTCGCCGAAGGCCAGCGAAACATATTGCGAGCCTTGTCGGAGTGATGACGAGGCCACGCCCGGCTGTCGTCGTGCAGTGCTTGCTCGAGCGCGTCGACGACGAGCTCGCACGAGGTTTCCTCGATCGCCTAGCCGACAACGCGCGCTGAAGCAATCAACGACGACCGCCAGTAGAGCCAGCCCTGCCAGGCACGCAGGTAGGTGATCTCCGCGACCCAGAGCGTGTTAGGCGCCGACGCCGGAAGTCGCGCCTGACCAGGTCGTCAGCGACGCGTACGCCAGGACGCGGATCGTCGTACGACCGCGTCGACGCTTGATCGTGCCGGAGAGGCCGTCTTGCGCATCAGCCGCTCGACGCGTTTGCACCACGCACTCCTCGCGCGCAATCGCATAATCCGTGCACCTATCCCATCCGCCACTGCAGCTGCCATCCGCTCCAGCAACACCTATCAGCAGCTCGCGCAGCACTACCTCCCCAACTAACCAGCGCTACACCAGCACCCGCAAGCATCTTACTATTACCCGCTCCGCAGCATACCAAAACGCTCACCAGCTCCCTCTCTCCCTCGCAAAAACCGCGCTTTTTTCAAATCTCCCTCTCTTCCTCTAGCACCTTCACCTACAGCGCAACCCGCAGCTCCTCACGCTCTTCCTCTCAACCCTCACACCCACCGCTATCTATCTCCACCTGCTTCACCAATCCGCAGCACTCATACAACCCCAGCTCTACCGCATCTCCCTATCACCCACTCTAACCAACCAGCACACCGCATCACACCAAACACCTCCTCTTGGTACTCCCTCGCTTTACATAACACCATCCTCCAGCTCACCCAACCCAAACCTCATGTCCACCTCCGAGTGAGCTGTGCGGCCTTCGCGTGTTGTAGTGGTCGAGCCAGTGTGGCAGCGCTCTGGTTGCGTTGTCGATGTGAGCGGTAGGCGAGCCCGTAGGCCCATTCGCGCGCCATCGTCTGGTGGAAGCGCTCGACCTTGCCGTTGGTGCGTGGCCGGTAGGGCTCGGTCGTCAGGTGGCGGATGCCGTGGCGGGCGAGCAGCTCGCGCAGCGAGCGGTTCTTGACGTAGCTGAAGCGCGTTGTCGGTCATCAGCCGCTTCGCGACGATCCCGTGCTCGGCGAAGAAGGCGAGCGCCCGCTCGACGAAGCCGGTCACCGTCGCGGCTTTCTCGTCGTCGTGGAGCTCGACGTAGGCGAGCCGGGAGTGGTCGTCGACGATCGCGTGCGCGTAGTCGTAGCCGACCCTCGTCTCGGGGCGCATCCAGTTGCGGAGCGCTGTGAGCGGTCGCCGGTGACGCGTGGCCTGGCCGCAGGAAGCGCGCGTAGCGGCTCGTGTCCATGTGCAGCAGATCGCCGGGGCAGGGCCACTCGTAGCGGTTGGCCGGCTCCTTGACCCGCGCGCGGCCGGCGCGAGATCCCGTCCCGGCTTGAGCACCTTCCAGACGGTCGAGTGCGCGAAGCCGGTCGCGCCGGCGACCAGCCTCGGTCCCCAGCCGGTCTTGCGGCGGCAGGCGCAGATCCGCCTCCTCGAGCTCCGGCGCGAGCTGCCGCGGCGAGCGGTGCGGCCGACTCGAGCGATCGAACAGGCAAGAAAGCGTGCGCCGAGCCTCCTCGCCCGCCGTCCACCCACCGATGCCACCACCGATGCGCCGTCGCCGGCGAGACGCTGAAGGCGGCCGCGGCCGCCTTCAGCGACATCCCCCTCCTCGATCGCGCGCACCAACGCGAACCGACCCGCCAGTCCGAGCTTGGCGTTAGCGTGCAGATACATCCGCGCCCTCCTTTGAGCGTGAGTCCGGGAAGACCCACAGCCTCAAAGGAGGGCCGGATAGAACCTCAGCCGTTCACAACCTCTGTAGGCGGGACATCTAGGGCCGGTCGGCCTCGAACAATCACGTCCGACTGGTTGTAAGTTCGCTGCGCGGTCTATTGACTCCCGTAGGCGACGGAGTAGCGTGGACACAAGTTTGCGTGCCACCTTCCGGGGGGAAGGCTGACGGCGAAGCGAGCGACCGAGGCGGCGGCCCGGGGAGTGCTACAGGGGCCGACCGCCAAGGCCGCATGCTAGTGCGCCTCGTTCGAGGGATTGGCAAGTGGCTGAAGGAGCTTCCTCTGCCGAAGTACACGATATGGCAACCTCGCCGCTCCTCGACTTCGACGAAGTGCCGGTCCGCCTCAGCAGACTAGAGCGCCGGGACGCCAACATAGAACGTCGCCTGTTCGACATCCTCACCGGGCATGCGCAGCCCGGTGACGAGTTGAGCGAGCAGCTGATCGCCGAGTTGCAGAAACAGCACCTCGACCTACGCTTGGAGATCTGCACGACCCACGCCCGAATTGTGCTGACCCACGCTACCCCCTGAGCAGTAGGACAACGCGGCCGGTGCCGGGTTGGTGTCAGCGCTAGCCGTTCGGATCGCCACCCGGCCCACTGCGCTCGTTGAGCCGCTCGTACCGTCACTGGACGGCGGCCGGTGAAACTCCTGAACTCTCGGCGGTCGTTTTCAAGGCGGCGTTCATCTGCTCGAAGCCGCTGGCCGAGCTCGACCTCGCCGGCGTCGGAGCCGTCCTCGAGCCGCAGCATGTAACGGAAGCTCATCGCCGGGATGACCCTGGGTCGCTCACACGTCGAACGGAACGAGTTCGCGAACCACGGACTCCACGAGCTTCGTGTGCGCGGCGGTTCCCGGCTCGGCCTCGGCATCGATCGCCCTAACTAGTTCACGCGCCCCGATCAGCGGGCCCTCGTGGTCCGACCACGTCACCACGTCCTCGAGAGGCGTCCCCTTCGCGTAGTGGGCTCGGATCGCCTGCGAGACATTTCCCCGGACGCGGCGGTGATCCGACCACTCGTTCACGAAGCGCCGGGCGGCAGTCATCGCGGGACCGTCGAGGTCCACCTCGGTCATGGGGTGAGCTCAGGCCATCTACGCAAGATCCCGGGTATCACCGGGGTCTGCACCACCTGTCCCGTGGCGACCTCCCTGACACACGTGACCCGCACAGCTACGCCAAAGTCGCCTAGCTGTGCGGGTCTTGAAGGCCCATACGGGATTCGAACCCGTGCCGCCGCCGTGAGAGGGCGGTGTCCTAGGCCACTAGACGAATGGGCCACGTAGAACGCGGGCCAGTGTAGCGAAACGCCTTTGCGCGAACCGGTGCTAGACGCCGATCTCGTGCAGCAGCGGCTTCGTGTCGAGCGGGTCGAAGCCGAGGCGGCCGGCGATCTCCTCACTCGTCGGCTTCGTGCCCTCACGGAAGAGCTCCCGCAGCAGCTCGCCGGTGCGCGGGCTGCGCCACCAGTCCGGCCCGACCTGGTCGACCAGGTGGTGCCGCAGCTGGGCCGACCGGATCCAGGCGCGCAGGTAGTCGGCCGAGTAGAACCCGGCGTCCATGTCGGAGAGATAATTGTCGCGGCGGTACCGCACGCCGGTCGCTTCGGTCAGCAGCCGCTCGTAGACGTCGGGATCGCCGCCGTCGCCGCTGAAGCGCGCCCAGAAGTCGAGCTCAAAGCGGAGCTTCGCCTCATAGCGCCGGTAGAGCAGCGCCTCCAGGAACGTCGTTGCTTCCGCGTTCTCGCGTGCCTGCTCGGACGACAAGCCGAAATAGAGCTCGTGCCATTCGGGCTCCCGTGAGATCGCTTCGACGATGTACGAGTAGATCTCCGTCAGCGCGTGGTCGCGCGAGATCCGCCGGAAGATGTAAGGCAGCGCGGGGTCGCAGCCGCCGTAGTGCAGCGCGTGCCCTGCTTCGTGCAGGAACGCCTGGTAGTCGTGCAGACCGCCTTGCGCGCGCGTGATCAGATGCACGACCTTCGGCGGATCGCTGGCGATCACGCAGGCCCGAGGCGATTTCTGCGGCCGGTCGTCGAGATCGAGCTTGATGTTCGGCTGCGCCTCGAGATCGAAGCCGAGCGCGCCCAGCGTTTGCAGGCAGATCTCCGTGGCGCGGTCCTTCGTGTACGTCGATTCGAGCGGCGACAACCGACGCAACCAGGCAGTGTGATAGCTCGACGGGATCTCCTCGCGCTCGTCGCCGAGGAGCTTCGCGAACCAACGCTCGCGCAGCTGCTCATACGCCGCGGTCGAGTCGTCACTCGCCTGCTTGAGCGCGCGGGAGAGCTCACGCAGGGAGATGTCCTTCTCCTCCTCGTTGCGCTCGATCGCGTCCGCGATGCCGGAGTACTCGGCGGCGAGCTCCTCGCTGGAGCCGAGCAGCTCGAGGCGATCGTCGTTGAACTTCGCGCTCGCCTCGGCCTGGATGGAGCCGAGCTGCTCCCGGTCGGAGTACGACGGAAGCACGGCCAGCTGCGCCTGTGCGTTCCGCAGCGGCATCTCCTCACCCTTGAAGGTGACGCGAGCGGCGAGCACACGATTCTCGAGCTCGTCCTCACGCTCGGCGAGCTGCGCCGAGATCAGCCCCGACTCGCACGTCTTGCGCAGGCGATAGAGAAGCTCGCGCTCGTCGCCGCCGACGCGCTCCTCGGCTTCCCCGAGCGCGTCCAGCTGTTCACGACTGAAGAGATCGGCGAAACGGCGGACGATCTCCGCCTGCTCGGAGACCTCCTTCTCCCCCACCCGCACCGCGCGCCACTCCTCGGAGCGCTCGAACAGGTATCGCTCGAGTCGCGCCTGGAACTCGGTCGGGCTGAGGACGGAGGTCGAGCTCACGAGCCAACCCTAGCGAGGCGGCGCGCCGTCTCGACGAGGGTACGCGGCTCGAAGGGCTTGCCGAGCACCGCGTCGGCTGCGCCGCGGTAGTCGTTGAGATCGGCCGAGCCGGTGACGAGCGCGACCGGGATGCCGGCCGCCCGTAGACGGCCCAGCAACTCGCGCGTGTCGTCCTGCTGCAGGTGGACATCGAGCAGAACGACATCGGGCCGCTCCTCCGCCACGGCGCGGTCGGCCTCGGCGATCGTCGCCGCCTCACGCACCGCGAAACCGTCGAGCTCGAGATTCACCCGGCAGAGCAAACGCAGTGACGCGTCGTCGTCGACGACGAGCACCCTGGCCGCAGGTCGATCCATCGGCGCAGGATGGTAACGGTAGGATCGGCGTGTGGGGCCGAGGACCGGCACCGATGAACGCTACTCGGTCGCCCTGGGCGATCTGTGGTCGGGGCTCGCCCGCACACTGACCCGGCTCGATGTCACCGCCGCCGAGCCTGAACGGCTCGACGAGGCCGGCGCGGGACGGTCGCTCCGCCGCCTCCAGTACGCACTGCACCTGGCCTCGGAGCACGTCTACGGGCTCGAACCTCCACCCTCTTCCGCAAGTGCTCATGCGGAGCTCGCTGATGCGCTCACCTGCGCACGCGATGCGACCGCCGACGTCGCAGAGGCCGTCTCGATCTGGGGCGCCGAAGGCGTCGACACCCTCCTCCACGAGTGGCGCGGTGCGCTGTTCCGCGTGCGGCTCGCCCGCATGCGCCTCGCAACGCCTGCGCCACGTGCCGTCGTCGTGGAGGACTCTTTCGAGCGGGACCTCGGCCGGCCGCTCACCGCGTTCACCCTGGCGCTCGCCGGCGCTCTTGCGTTCGTGGCGGGAGCGACGCTGCAGGTCTGGCCGCTCTGGGTCGCCGGCCTCGTCGCGGTGTGCGCATCGGTCATCGCATATCGACCTTAGGACCCGGGCGTACCCGCGCGGCCACCGAGGGCGTTTAGTTCTTGGAAATGATGAATCGCGCCCCTCACCTGGAGGGCGCGCGAAGTGCCTCCGCTGCCGACCCCCCGCTTCCGCGCCCGACCCTCCACTTCCGCCTGCAGGCGTGGCGCGCGTTCCAGCGAGCGCTCGACCCGCTCGCCCCGCCGCGTCCGCTCAGGCGGCCACGGCCGCGCTGAGGCGGGCGACGCTCTCCTCGCGGCCCAGCAGGTCGATGCTCTCGAAGAGCCCCGGCGAGACCTTCGATCCCGTGACGGCGAGGCGGATCGGTGCGAACGCGTCCCGCGGCTTCAGCCCGCGCTCGTCCGCCAGGGCACGCAGGGCCTCCTCGATCGCCGTTGCCTCCCACGGGTCGACCGCCGCGAGGCGCTCGGCCGCGGCGCGGCAGATCTCCGGGTCGCCGGCGCCCGGCGGGGTGACCGGCTCGAAGAAGAAGCGCACGAAGTCCGGATACTGCGAGAACTTCTCGATCTTCTCCTGCACGAGCGGCACGGTCGCGCGCACACGCTCCTCGGGCCACGCGATTCCCTGCTCGCGCAGCCACTTGAGCAGATCGAGCGCGTACTCCTCCGGTTGGAGGTTGCGGAGGTAGACGCCGTTCATCCAGTCGAGCTTCTCGTAGTCGAAGGTTGCCGGGCTCGCTCCGATCCGGTCGAGCGTGAAGCGCTCGATCAGCTCGTGGCGCGACATGATCGTCGTCTTGTCGTCGTAGCTCCAGCCGAGCAGCGCCAGGATGGTTGACGAGGGCCGCAGGCAGGTAGCCGTCCTTCCGGAACTCGTCGACCGTTACCGCGCCGTGGCGCTTCGAGAGCTTCTTGCCGTCGGCGCCGTTCACGTTCGGCACGTGGCCGTACACCGGAAGCTCGGAGCCGAGCGCCTGCAAGATGTGCATCTGCTTCGGCGTGTTGGCGACGTGGTCGGGGCCGCGCAGCACGTGCGTGATCCGGTCCTGCACGTCTTCCACCGGGCTCGCGAAGTTGTAGGTGGGCCGCCCGTCCGACCTGAGGATCACCAAGTCCTCGATCTCCTTGTTCGGATACTCGATCCGGCCGAGCACAACGTCCTCCCAGACCGTCACCCCTTCGTCGGGCATGCGGAAGCGGATCGCGCCTTCGTCCTCGTACGCCTTGCCCTCGTCGAGCAGCTGGTGCGCGAGCTTCTGGCAGGTCTCGAGGTTGTCGAGCTGGAACGTGACCGGGCCGTCCCAGTCCAGGCCGAGCCAGCGGAGCGACTCCTGGATCTGCGCGGTGGCGGCCTCCACCTCGCGGCTCGTGTCCGTGTTCTCGATCCGCAACAAGAACTCGCCGCCCTCGTGCCTGGCGAAGAGCCAGTTGAAGAGCGCGGTGCGAACGTTGCCGATGTGAAGCAGCCCGGTCGGGCTCGGAGCCATGCGGACGCGGACGTGTGCCATCTCACTATCGTAGGGCGACGGTGGAATTCGGCGCACACATGTCCTCTGCCGGGGGGATCGACACTGCGATCGACCGGATCGAGGCAGCCGGCGGCGACTGTGTGCAGGTCTTCACGCAGAGCCCGCGCATGTGGCGGCCGACGAACCACAAGCCCGAGGCGATCGAGCGCTTCAAGGCGCGGCGGGCCGAAGCCGGGATCGGCGGTGTCGTCTGTCACGCGCTCTACCTCTGCAACCTCGCCGCGCCGGACGACGGGATCTACGAGAGGTCGATCGAGACGATGCGCAACACGATGGATGCCGCGTCTGCGATCGGGGCCGACGGCGTGATCTTCCACGTCGGCTCGCATCTCGGCGCAGGCTTCGACGCCGGCCTCGAGCGGACCGTTGCCGCGCTCACGAAGGTCCTCGACGGCCCCGACGGAGACACGTGGCTGCTGATGGAGAACTCGGCCGGCACCGGGGGGACGATCGGCCGGTCGCTCGAGGAGCTCGAGACGCTGCTCGAACGGCTCGACCGCCATCCGCGGCTCGGCATCTGCCTCGACTCGTGCCACCTCTACGCCTCCGGCTACGACGTCACCGATCCGGATGCGGTTGACGCGCTCGTGCAGCAGGTCGACGACGGCATCGGGCTCGACCGCCTGCGGGCGCTCCATGTGAACGACAGCGCCGCCGAGCTCGGCTCGAACCGCGACCGGCACGCCAACATCGGCGAGGGGCTGATGGGCGAGGACCTGGGCGCGTTCCTCGCCCATCCCGCCCTCCAGCACCTGAGCGCGTACCTCGAAGTGCCGGGTGTGAACAAGCAAGGCCCGAACGCGGAGGAGATCCAAAAGCTGCGCGACCTCCACGCACGCTGGACGAACAGCGTCTGAGCCTGCTCCGACGCGGCTCGGAGCCGGCTCAGACGCGGCTCAGACGAAGCTCAGAGCAAACGTGGCAAGAGTCGCGTGGGAAAGGGCGAAGTGTGTGACGGTTTGTGCACAGGCGGCGTAGGACCCGTGAGATGACTTTCGCCCAGGCTGCCGAAACGCACCTCGACGACGTGTACGGCTACCTCGCTTGGTTCACGGGCGACCGGTCGGCCGCCGACGACCTCGCCGGCGAGACGTTCGAGCGGGCCCTGCGGCTCTGGCACCGATTCGACCCCGACCGCGGATCGGCCCGCACCTGGCTCTGCCAGGTCGCGCGAACGGTGGCCCTCGACCATTTCCGCTCCGAGCGCAGGCGCACGCGGCGTGAACAGCTCGCCGCACAGCACGACCGCATCGAGGAGCGGTTCGTCGAAGGGCTCTCGCCCGACCTCGAGACCGCGCTGCGCGCCCTCACCGCCGGCGAACGCGAGGTCGTCGCGCTTCGCGTCCTGCTCGACCTCGACGCGGGGGCCGCGGCCAGCGTGCTCGGGATCTCGACCACGAACTGCACCACGCGCCTGAACCGGGCGCTCAAGAAACTCGAGGAGGCGCTCCATGTCGCAGCGTGATCTCGTCGCGGAACTGCGCGCCGCGCGCATCGAAGCACCATCCGAAGTCCGTGCCCGCGTGCGGCTGATCGCCGCCGCCGACACGACACCGGCGGAACGCCGCACGTTCACCTGGCGTCGCGCGCTCGTGGTCGCGCTGCCGGTGGCGGCTGCCGTCGCAGCGGCGCTCGTGATCACCAAGCCCACCCACAGCCCACCGACGGCCGTGCCCGTCGAGCGCGCCGGTGTCGCGCACGGCTCGGTACCGACTACGGCGACCCAGCAGAAGTCGTTCGCGACGCCGGTCGCGCCTACGCCGTCCACGACGCGAGTGCAGCGGTACGGCGCGTACCTCGCACTGCGTGTGCCGACACCGGGCGGAGTCTCGACCGGCGTCAAGCGCGCGCTCCAGATCACCAAGTCGCTGGGCGGCTACGCCGGATCCGTCCACGCGATCACCTCCGGCACGTCGGGCAGCGCTGACCTGACACTGAGGATCCCGCGCACGCACATCCAGGAGGCGATCGCACGTCTCTCGGCGATCGGGACGATCACCGCCGAGCAGGTCGACGTACAGGATCTACAGACCGGCCTGAACGCGACCAGCCGGACGATCGCACGGCTGCAGCGGCAGCTGACCGAACTGCGCGCCCAGCCGCCGTCCGCGATCACCAACAGCCGGATCGCTGCCCTCGTTCGCCAGATCCAAGGGCTCCAGCGCGCCGAGGCGGCCACGGTCCGATCGGCACGCTACGCCACGGTCCGGCTCCACCTCGGCACCGCCGCCGCGAAGCCGGCGAAGGCGCACCACGGCCCGCTGCACGGGCTCGCCGTCGTGTTTCGCTGGCTCGGGATCGGAGCCGTCTACGTGCTCGCGCTCGGCGCACCGCTGCTGCTCGTCGTGTGGCTGGCCTGGATCGCCGCCAAGACGATCCGCCGGCGTCGCGAGGACGCTCTGCTCAGCCGCTCTTGATCTGGGCGAAGATGCGGAACGCCGGCTCGCCGACCGGCAATTCATCGAACTCCGGGTTGATGCAGCCAAGCTCCTCGTCGAGCCTCGACTCGTAGGTGCGCTCGATCTCGGCCTTGCACATCGGCAGCGGCCGCCGGCGGGCCAGGATCGCACCGAACCCCGGCTTGCGAGCTTCCGCCGCCCGCAGCATGTCCATGTCGATCTCGACGTCGTACACCTTCTGCATGCAGCCGACGTACGTGTGCCCCCACGCCTCGTAGGAGTAGACGAAGGGGCAGCCGCGCGAGAGACAGGCGCCCGGATAGACGACCTTGTCGCAGTGGACGCCGCAACGGCGGCACTCCAGCTCATCCTGAGGATGGAGCGGCAGGGCGGGCGCGGCGGCGGTCTGCTCTGGCGTCATGGCTGCATTGTCCGAGCGTTTGCGGGCGGCCGCAAGACTTGACTTTTCAGCCCGACAGCGCTACGCGGCGCACGGCGTTCAGCACGTCCATCGGCGTGAAAGCCGTGAAATCCGGTTCGATCGAAGCGGTGCTGTCGTCTGCTGAAAACCACAGTGCCTGAACGGTTGTCATGCCCAGGTTCGCCGCCCCTTGCACATCCGTCTCGAGGCGGTCGCCGACGAACATCGCAGCAGCCGGCTCGACGCCGAGCGCCGCCAGCGCGCACAGGAAGATCTCCGGCTCCGGCTTGGCGGCGCCGACCTCGTCCGAGAAGACCATGACGTCGAGCAGCGGCGCGAGCCCGAAGGCCTCCACGTCCGCGCGGAGCAGGCGAGCGGGCTCCGGCCAGGAGTTCGCGACGAGGCCCGTCTTGAGCCCGCGTGCCCGCAGCGACCCGAGCAGTGCCTGGGCCGAGCCGAGAACGGCATGCGCCGGTCGCCAGACCTCGTGCTCCGCGTCGATGAACGCATCGGGGTCGGCGACGCCGAGTTCGCGGAGCACCTCGCCGTACGGCCGCTGCGGCGCGGTTCCGAGCATCAGCTCCCGGTAGCGCCCGGTGAAACCGGGATCGTCCCGACCGAGACCCGCTCGATGCCCGGCGACCAGGAGCTCGTCGTCCCACGTGAACTGGACGAGCGTGTTGTTCCAGTCGAACAGGACGGCCTCGATCACAGCCCGGCTAGGGTAACGGCGTGGCGCGAAGGATCCTCTGGGCATCGCTCGCCCTGGCTCCGATCGCCTTCATCGCCCGGTACGGCTTCCACCTCGGCGCGACAGCGTCGTTCGTGCTGTCCGCGGCGGCGCTCATCCCGCTCGCCTGGCTGATCGGAGAGGCGACCGAGCACGCCTCCCAGCACACCGGGCCGGGCATCGGCGGCTTCCTGAACGCGAGCTTCGGCAATGCGCCCGAACTGATCATCGTGCTCCTGGCGATCGCCGACGGCCTGCCGGGAGTCGTCCGCGGGACGATCACGGGCTCGGTTGTCTCGAACATCCTGCTCGTGCTCGGGATCGCGATGATCGCGGGAGGCGAAGGCAAGGTGAACGCACGATCGTTGCGCTTCCAGCTCTCGGGCGTCGCGATCGCCGTCGGCCTGCTGCTCGTCACCTCCATCCCAGGCTGGCACGGCTCCCCGAACCGGGACTCGCTCGTCACCGCCGGCATACCGGTCGCGGTCGCCCTGCTCGGGGTCTACCTCTGGATCACCGTGAAGAACCTGCGCATCCATCGCGACGCCGACCGCGCTGCGCCCGACGTGCACGCCTGGTCGCTGCCGGTGGCGCTCGCGACGCTCGGCGTTGCAACGGTCGCGACCGCGTTCGTCTCGGAGATCCTCGTGCACTCGCTGCACGCGTTCGGCAAGGCGGTCGGTCTGCACGAGTTCTTCATCGCGGTGGTGATCGTCGCGATCGTCGGGAACGCCGCGGAGCACGGAGGCGCGATCGTGATCGCGAAGCGCGGCAACACCGATCTCGCGACGGAGATCGCGATCACGTCCTCGATGCAGGTGGCGCTGTTCGTCGCCCCGGTGGCCGCGATCGTGTCGCTCGCCCTGCCCCATCACCTGTCGCTCTCCTTCCGGCCCGTCGAGATCGCGACGATGGCGCTCGCCTCCGGGCTGGCGTTCCTCGTCACGAGGGACGGCACGTCGAAGCGGTGGGAAGGCTTTCTGCTCGTCGGCGCCTACGTGGGCGTCGTCGGGCTCTACTACTTCTCCTAGACCTTGAAGGGCTGCTGAGCTCGGGTGAACGCGTAACCGGCCCACACGAGCTGCCCCTCCTCCACCCGCAGGCGCTCGCCGAGCTCCCGCCCGACGGCGGCGCGCCAGCCGCCGCCGTCGCGCTCGAACGTCGGTCTCGCCACTGCCCGGGCGGCGCGCCGACCACCTTCGCCCGCAGCGCACCGTCCTCCCACCAGAAGACGAACTCGTTCCCCTCCGACCACCAGCGGCCGAGCAGCGGGCGCACGTCGTCGGGCGGCTCCGGCTTCCGGCCGCCACGGCTCGATCGGCTCGGGCCAGATCTCCATCGCCTTCTCGGCGAGCGAGACCGCGAACGGCTCCATGTTCCCGCGCGTGCCGGAGTTCGTGAGCGCAGCGGCGCCGAGTCTGCGTCTTGCGATTGACGAAGACGCCGGCGAGATGGCCGGCCATCGCGCCGCCGTGGCCGCCGAAGATCTTGCCGTCCTGGTTGTAGAGCATCAGCCCGAGCCCCCAGCCGAGCACCCAGCTGTCGGGCAGGTACATCACCTGGGGGAACCACATCTCCTCGATCGTCTTCGCGTCGAGCACGCCGTCTGCTCCGTCGCGCGAGGAACGTCGCCCAGGCCGCGAGATCCTCGACCGTCGACCAGAGCTGGCCCATGCCGCCACTCCCGCCGATGCTCGGTCTCCGGCTCGATCCAGACGGTGCGCGCGTACTCGTCGACGAGGTAGCCCTGTGCCTTCGGCTCCTGCGACCGCCACGTCGTGCGGCAAGCCCGAGCGGCCCGATGATCCGTTCGTCGACGTACTCGCGTGTAGGCCATGCCGGACTTGGCCGCGACGACGCGGCCGAGCAGGCCGAACGCGAGGTTCGAGTAGTGGTGCTGTCGCCCGAGCGGGCGCAACGCGATACGCGATCCTCGAGATCGCTCCTCGGTCGGCGTCGTCGCCCGTCGACGAACATCTCCCCCGCCTCGCGCTGTAGGCCCGAGATGTGCGCGAGCATGCGTCTGATCGTCGGCGAGCCGTTCGGCGATCCCGTCGAGGTGCTGTCCCGAGCCGGTCGTCGAGGTCCAGCTGCGCCGGCCGCGCAGCTGCATGATCGCCGTCGCGGTGAAGGTCTTCGTGATCGAGCCGATGCGGTACTGCGTGCCCGGCGTCGCCTCCCGGTCCTCGTCGTAGCTCGCGCTGCCGACGGCGTCCGACCACGCGAGCTCTCCTTTCCGTACGACGGCGGCCGCGACCGACGGGCAGCCGATCGGCCTGGCGCTCCTGCGAGCAGCCGGTCGAGGTGCCTCAGACGTGGACATGTGCTCCGAGCGCCTGCGGGACGAGCTCGAGCGCGCGCTCGATGTCCTCGTCGGTGAGATCGAGATGCGTCACGGCGCGCAGGATGCCCGGCCCCGTCGCCGAGAGCACGACCCCCTGCGCGCGAACGCGCTCGATCGCCTCCGCTCCTCCAGCCCGAGCGCTGCGACGTCGCACCTGCACGAAGTTCGTCTCGACGAGCTCGAGGTCGACCGGCAGGCCCGCTGCGGCCCACCCTTCGGCAAGCCGGCGTGCGCGGGCGTGATCCTCGGCGAGACGCGTCGACGTTGTGGTCGAGCGCGATAGAGCCCCGCCGCCGCGACGATGCCTGCCTGACGCATCGCCCCGCCGAAGCGGTGCTTCTCCATGCGGGCTCGATGCATCAGCTCGCGCGACCCGGCGATCAGGGCGCCGAGTGGACAGCCGAGCCCTTTCGACAGGCAGAGCGTCACCGTGTCGCAAGCCCGGCGATCTCCGCCGGCCGGAAACGCCGGACGCGACCGCTGCGTTCACGAGGCGCGCGCCGTCGAGATGCACGCGCAGGCCGAGCTCACGGCCCGTGGCGACCACGGCCCGCAGCTCGCTCGAGCGGCCAGACGGTCCCGCCGGCGGTGTTGTGCGTGTTCTCGAGCGCCACGATCGACGTGCGCGGCGCCCAGAAGCCGCCTTCGCTCCAGCGGTCGCGCGCAGCTGGCCCGGGCGACAGGCGGCCGCGGAGCCCGGCAGCCCCCGCGTCTGCAGTCCGGAGTGGAAGGCGGCGCCGCCGAGCTCGGAGACCATGATGTGCGCGCGCTCCTCGACGAGGAGCTCGGTGCCGGGCTCGCCGAGGATCCGCAGCGCGATCTGGTTGCCCATCGTCGCCGTCGGCAGATACACGGCCTCCTCGTGGCCGAGCAGCTCGGCGCCGCGGCGCTCGAGCTCGAGCACCGTCGGGTCCTCGCGCTCCTGCTCGTCGCCGACCTCGGCGCGCGCCATCGCCTCGCGCATCGCCGGCGGAGGGTTTCGTCTGCGTGTCGGAACGGAGGTCGACCATCGTCGCGACAATCTAACGGCGATGATTCGAGGTGCAGCGCGACGTCCATACGTGCTCCCGCCGGGCCTGCCCGTGCCCGAGGACGACGGCGCCGCCGATCACCTGCCGGGCGCCCGCTCCCGCGCTCGTGCTCGACTCGTCGCAGGGGCCGGTCGACCTCGCCGAGCTCTGCGCCGGGTTCGGGGTGCTCTACGTCTATCCGCGCACCGGCAAGCCCGGTGTCGCGTCGCTGCCCGGCTGGGACGAGTTCCCCGGCGCGCGCGGCTGCACTCCGCAGTCCTGTGCGTTCCGCGACCACGCCCAGGAGCTCGCCGGGCTCGGCGCGCTCGTCGCGGGCCTCTCGGCGCAGACGCTCGAGGATCAGATCGAGTTCGCCGAGCGCAACCACATGCCGTATCCGGTGCTCGCCGACCCCGAGTTGCGGCGGCGCAGGCGCTGGGGCTGCCGACCTTCGCGATCGCCGGGCCACCGGCTCTACCGGCGGCTCGCGCTCGTCGCCGCGGCGCGGACGCATCGAGAAGGTCTTCTACCCGGTGTTCCCGCCCGACCGCAACGCCGCGCGACGTCGTCGCGCTACCTCCGAGGCTACGGTGGCCTGATGGATCTCGACCGCGTCTCGGAGGTGCTCGCCGACGAGCCCGCGTACCGCAGCTCGCCAGGTGTGGGAGTGGGCCGCTCGCGGCACTCGCTCGTACGGCGAGATGACGAACGTCTCGACCGCCCTGCGTGCGCGAGCTCGAGCGAGAGGTGCCGTTCTCCACCCTCGAGCTCGTCCACGAGGCGTCGTCGAGTCGACGGCACGATCAAGGCGCTCTTCCACACCGCACGAGGGTCACCCGCTCGAGGCGGTGCTGATGCGCTTCCGCGACGGGCGCAGTCGGTGTGCGTCTCGTCGCAGTCGGGCTGCCCGCTGACGTGCACCTTCTGCGCGACCGGGCAGATGCAGTTCCGCCGCAACCTGACGCAGTGGGAGATCCTCGACCAGGCGCTGCATTTCCGCCGCAAGGAGCCGATCGACCACGTCGTCTTCATGGGCATGGGCGAGCCGATGCTCAACGTCGACGCCGTCTTCGCGGCCGCCCGTCGCCTACCCGATCTCGGCGTCACGCACCGCCGGACGACGATCTCGACCGTGGGCTGGCTGCCCGGCCTGAGCGCGCTTCGTCGACGAGGTCGAGGAGCCGATTCAGGCTCGCGCTCTCGCTGCACGCGCCGACCGATGCGCTGCGGAGCGAGATCATGCCGGTCAACGACCGGTATCCCCTCGACGACGTGCTCGCCGAGTGCCTGCGCTACTTCGAGCTGCGCCGGCGCAAGGTGTTCGTCGAGTACGTGATGCTCGACGGCGTCAACGACTCCGTCGAGCACGCCACCGAGCTCTCGCCGAGCTGCTCGACAGCTACATCTTCAAGGTCAACCTGATCCCCTACAACCCGACCGGCATGTACGACGGCTCGTCGCGCGAGACGATGCCGAGTTCAAGGACGCCCTGCATGCGGTCGGGTTTCTCGCCGACCGTGCGCCTGACCCGGGGCCGCGACATCGCGGCGGCCTGCGGGCAGCTGGCGGCGACGGGCTGCATAGCGACCACTCACCTTCCCTGAGCGCCGCCGGATGAACGCGGGCACTCGCCGAGACGAACGCTACGCGCTCGCCCTACGCCTGACCGATGATCTCGCAGACATCGACGCTGACGAAGGTCGCGGGCGCCTCGGGCAGGTCGCGCAGCGTGTTGAAGGTTGCCTCTGCGGCTCGGGCGTTTTCCTCCGTCTCGAAGAGCCAGAAGGAATGCTGGATCAGGTCGCCGTCGAGCGTACGCGCCCAATAGCCACCGGCAGAACCGGCCATCCCCTGCAGCATCGCGGCCCCTCGATCGGCGATCATCGCGCGCGCCTCGTCGGCCCGGTCCGCCTTGATCTTCACCCGTCCGACGACTGCGTGCATCTCGGTCCCTCCTTGATCTGCGATTCCGTTCACGTCACCGCGAAGACCGAGGCGACAGTGCCACCGGCGGCGACCGAAGTCAACAACTGGGAACCGACAGGCGTCAGACCGCCAGGCGCTCCGCCAGCTCGCGTTCGCCGGGTGCGACGTCACGAGCGCCCGCCCGGAGCACCTGCCACCCCGGGCCGTCGGCCAGGGCAGCCGCAATCCGCCCGTGCACCTCGGCTTCCTCGCCCGTCGGCGCGACGTACAGCGTGCGGAAGCCGTCGTTCCCGTCGAATTCGTTGTTGTGCGGCCAACGGCACGGCGGCTCGTGCTCCCAGTGCCCGCAGAGCGCCACCGTCACGGCCGCACCGACAGCGGCCGGGTCGTGTCGCGTCGTCCAGCTGCAGCTGCGCTTCATAGACGTACGCCGGCACGCGCCGAGCGTAACGAAATGCTACGAGACGGCAGCGACCACCGGCTGCCGGATGCCGGTGGCGAGACGGCTTCGACCGGCTGTTCGGCCGCGATCACCTGCTCGAGCGCGGCGACGCAGCGGGCGTCGAATGCGGTGCCGGTCTCCGGTGCAGCAACGACATGGCGTCTTCGTGCGTCCACGCAGCGCGTAGACCCGCTTGCGAGATCAGCGCGTCGTCGACGTCGCACACCTGCGGATCCGGGTGTCGAGGTCGATCTCGTTCGCGGTCAGCGCGCGCGGGTAGCCGGCCGCCGTCGAGCCGCTCGTGTGATCGCGGACGAGGTGGCGCACGGAGGCCGAGAAACCGCCCAGCTCGGCTGAGCAACTTGTAGCCGCGCTCGGGATGCTACCTGTACCTCGGCGTACTCCTCTTCGTCGAGCAGCCCGGGCTTCTTGAGGATCGCGTCCGGCACCGACAGCTTCCCGATGTCGTGCACGAGCGCGCCGATCGCGAGGGTGCGCAGCCTGCTCGCCGACAAGCCGAGCGTCTCGCCCACCTGCACGGCGCGCAGCGCGACCCGCCGCGTGTGCCGCTCGGTGTACTCGTCCTTGTCGGCGAGCCGCACTCAGGGCACGAACATCGGAGCCGAGGAAGACGTCCTCCGCCGCGACGAGCTCTGCGCCGCGTCAGGTCGCCCGCGAGCGGGCGCGACTGTGCCGCGCGCGCCAGGTCGACCGCAACCGCGAGACCGACGAGCAGGATCCCGTCCAACTCGACCTCGTGGCCGATCCACCAGCCGAGCTGGAGTAGTCATCGTCAGGCCGGCACGAGGCAGTTCCGAGCCACACGAGCCCGACGACCACGACGAGGTCGAGCGCGCGCTGCGTGAGCAGGAACGTACGAGACGCCCGCAGGATCAACAGCCCGTACGCCATGAGGCCGACAGCGAGCATTGCCAGGCCGCTCGCTGTTCGGTGCCGGCACGGCCGGCAGCAGCGAGGGCGAGGCGAGGGCCGACGCCCCGAGCCCGAGGACGGCGAGGCAGAACGCCCTGGAGCACAGCAACGCGCGCATGTCTGCCGGAAGCTCGGCAGAGGGAAGATCGAGAGCGCGAGGATCACCGCGCCGCCCGTCAGGGTTGCGCCGCCGGTGATCGCGACGACGCCGTTGTTGCCGAACCACACGCCGGGCGTGGAGAAGCCGTGCAGCGCGAGCAGGCTCGCCATCACCGCGAAAGCAGTTCCGACCAGCACCGTCCGCGTGTCCGACCGCCGCGCGCCCACCACGTGAGGCCGCACGCGGCCGCCGAGGCTGCGAGCGCGCTGAACCCAACCGAGTAGAAGTGCACCTCGCGGTCAGGCTCACCGTCACGTCGCCGAGCAGCACGAGCACGACGGCAGGCAGCGAAGCCGCCAGGACGCCGACAGTGAGCACCGGGAGGAGCCGTTCCCGCAGTCCCATGCGCATCTCGACTCTTTCGGCACGAGCGGCAGGTCTTTAGCTGCATCCGCCCGGTGGAGTGATGGCGACGCCGCCCGATCCTGCGGTATGACTCTTGCGTGGTACTGGTCGTCGGCGCCGGTCCGGCCGGGCTTGCAGCCGCAGCGATGCTGCAGCACGCGGGCGAGCAGGTCGTCGTGCTCGAACGCCTGGAGGTTGGCTCGCTGTGGGCGTCTCGGTACGACCGCCTGCATCTGCACACCGTGCGCTGGCTGTCCGGCCTCCCGGGGCTGCCGATACCCCGCTCCTTCGGCAAGTGGCTCGCTCGAGACAGGGTCGTGCGACTACCTGCGTGCCTACGCGGCGCACCACGAACTGGAGATCCGCACGGGAGCCGAACTGACAGGGCTCGAGCGCTCCGAGGACGGCTGGCTCGCGACGGCGTCGACCGGCGAGCTTCGGGCCGAACGAGTGGTCGTGGCGACGGGGTACAACAACGTTCCGGTCATCCCCCACTGGCCGGGCGAGCTCCGCCGCGAGATCGTGCACTCGGCGCGGTATCGAAACGGGGAGCGCTACCGCGGTCAGCGAGTGCTCGTCGTCGGCTCCGGAAACTCCGGAGCGGAGATCGCGGTCGACATCGCCGACCACGGGGCCGCTGCCGTGGCGTTGGCGGTGCGAACGCCGCCCGCAATCGTGCGCCGGGACGTGCTCGGCCTCCCGAGTCAGCTGCTCGGCATCGCCAGCAGCCATCTGCCGGTGGCGGCGGTCGACGCCATCGCCGCCACGATGCGCCGGGTTGCCATCCCGAACCTCGAGCCGCACGGCCTGCCGGCACCGGCGCGGCCCTACACGGACTTCCTGCGCCGGGCGAACCTCCCGATCCTCGATGTGGGCTTCGTCGCGGCGGTGCGCGCCGGCCAGGTTCGCGTCGTGCCCGCACTACAGGCCTTCGAGCCCGGCACGGCGCTCTTCGCAGACGGCTCGCGGGAGGAGTTCGACGCGGTGGTGGCTGCGACCGGTTTCCGAACCGGCCTGACACCGCTCTCGGGCACCTGGGCGTGCTCGACGGCAACGCGGTGCCCCTCGTGCACCGGGGCGAGGAGCATCCCGGTGCGCCCGGGCTCCACTTCGTCGGTTATCGCGTCGTCCTGGGCGGGACCTTCCGGCAGGCGGGAATCGAAGCCCGGCAGCTTGCGCGAGTGGTTGCGCGCGGTGCAGCCGGCCGGCGAGCGCCGTAGACCGCTCGCTACCCTCCCGGGCCGTGGCGAAGCCCTCGCCCAGCGCGACGACCTCCGAAACGTCGCGATCGTCGCCCACGTCGACCACGGCAAGACGACGCTGGTCGACGCGATGCTCTGGCAGTCCGGCTCGTTCCGCGAGAACCAGGACGTCGACGAGCGCGTCATGGACTCGAGCGACCTGGAGCGCGAGAAGGGCATCACGATCCTCGCCAAGAACACCGTCGGTGCAGCGCGGCGGCACGAAGATCAACATCATCGACACGCCCGGCCACGCCGACTTCGGCGGCGAGGTCGAGCGCGGCCTGACGATGGTCGACGGCGTGCTGCTGCTCGTCGACGCCTCCGAAGGCCCGCTGCCGCAGACGCGCTTCGTCCTGCGCAAGGCGCTCGAGACGCGGCTGCCCGTCGTGCTCGTCGTCAACAAGATCGACCGGCCCGACGCGCGGGTCGAGGAGGTCGTGAACGAGGTCTACGAGCTCTTCCTCGACCTCGACGCGACCGAGTCCCAGATCGAGTTCCCGATCGTCTACGCCGTCGCCCGCGACGGCCGCGCGGGCCTCGACCCGGACGCGCTCGCCGACGACTCGACCCGCTCTTCGAGACGCTGCTCGAGACGATCCCGCCGCCGTCGTACGACCCCGAGCATCCGCTGCAGGCGCTCGTCACGAATCTCGACGCGTCGCGCCTACGTCGGCCGCCTGGCGCTCCTGCGCGTCCGGCACGGGACGCTCCGCAAGGGCCAGCAGATCGCCTGGTGCCGCGCGAACGGCGAGATCGAGAACGCGCGCGTGACCGAGCTCCTCATCACGCAGGCGCTCGACCGGGTGCCCGCCGAGGAAGCCGGCCCCGGCGAGATCGTCGCGCTGGCCGGGCTGCCGGAGGTGACGATCGGCGAGACGATCGCCGATCCCGAGGATCCGCGGCCGCTGCCCGTGACCGCGGTCGACGAGCCGAGCCTCTCGATCACGATCGGGATCAACACCTCGCCCGCTCGCCGGCACCGAAGGCACGCGGCTGACCGCGAGCCAGGTCAAGCAGCGCCTCGACCAGGAGCTCGTCGGCAACGTCTCCCTGCGCGTCCTCCCGACGCTGCGCCCGGACACATGGGAGGTGCAGGGCCGCGGCGAGCTGCAGCTCGCGGTGCTTGCCGAGATCATGCGGCGCGAAGGCTTCGAGCTGACGATCGGCAAGCCGGAGGTGCTCGTCCGGGAGATCGACGGCAAGCGGCACGAGCCGGTCGAGCGAGTCGCGATCGACGTGCCCGAGGACTATCGTCGGCGTCGTCACACAGCTGCTCGCGCTGCGCAAGGGCCGGATGCAGCAGATGGTCAACCACGGCACCGGCTGGGCGCGCATGGAGTACCTCGTGCCGGCGCGCGGCCTGATCGGCTTCCGCACCGAGTTCCTGACGGAGACGCGCGGCGCCGGGATCATGCACCACGTCTTCGAGCGCTGGGAGCCGTGGTTCGGCGAGCTGCGCACGCGGCCGACGGGCAGCCTCGTCGCCGACCGGCGCGGCGCCGCGACCGGCTTCGCGATCGAGAACCTGCAGGAGCGCGGCTCGCTCTTCATCGCGCCGACCGACGAGCTCTACGAGGGGATGATCGTCGGCGAGAACTCGCGCCGCGAGGATCTCGACGTCAACGCCTCGAAGCCGAAGAAGCTGACGAACATGCGCGCCTCGTCGGCCGACGAGCTGATCCGCCTGATCCCGCCCCGCCCGCTCTCGCTCGAGCAGGCGCTGGAGTTCATCCGCGACGACGAGTGCGTCGAGGTGACGCCGAAGTCGATCCGCCTGCGCAAGGTGGAACTGTACGCCTCGAAGCGTGCGAGCCGTAAGTCCAAGCGCAAGCGCGAAACAGCCGGTCAGGCGGCGCGCTGAACCACCGATCGGGGGCTTGGTCAACCGCCGTGATCGATCACAGTGATCACGAGGCCCTATGCGGCGGGGCCTTCGCCCTTTCTCCCCTGCTGGTTACGACGGTCGCGAGCCGCGCCGTGCAGCTCGCGAGGCCGCGCTTCTCGAGGTACTGCTGGTGGTAGTCCTCCGCCTCCCAGAACGGCGGTGCGTCCTCGATCTACGTCGCGACCGGCCGCGGAGCCGCGCCTGCACCTGCTCGCGCGACGCCTCGGCCGCGGCGCGCTGCTCGTGTCGTCGACGAAGATGACCGAGCGGTACTGCTTGCCGACGTCCGGCCCCTGCCGGTCGAACTGGGTCGGATCGTGCTCGGCCCAGAACATCGCGAGCAGCTGCTCGTACGGGACCTTCTCGTCGTCGTAGGTCACCTCGACGACCTCGGCGTGACCGGTCTTGCTGTAACAGACCTGCTCGTAGCTCGGGTTCTCGACCTGGCCGCCGGCGTAGCCGACCCGGGTCCTGAGCACGCCGTCGATCCGCCGGAACGCCGCCTCGACGCCCCAGAAGCACGCCGGCGCCGAATGTTGCCTTCTTCTCATCACTACTCCTCCTCCAGCTTCAGCGCCGCCGAGTTGATGCAGTAGCGCAGCCCCGTCGGGCGCGGGCCCGTCCGGGAACACGTGCCCGAGGTGGCCGCCGCAGGCGGCGCACATCACCTCGGTGCGCACCATCCCGTAGCTCGCGTCCGTCTCCTCGTCGACCGCGTCCGCCGCCGCGGGCGCGGAGAAGGCGGGCCAGCCGCAGCCGGAGTCGTACTTCGCGTCGGACGCGAACAGCTCGGCGCCGCAGCCCGCGCAGTGGTACGTGCCGTCCTCGAACGTGTGGTCGTACTCGCCGGTGAACGGCCGCTCGGTGCCCTTCTCGCGCAGCACGTGGTACTGCTCGGGCGTGAGCTCGGCCCGCCACTCCGCCTCGGTCTTCTCGACTGTTGTTCACGCCGTTCTCCTTCGTCTCGGGGGCGAAGCTGTTACCGGTTGACCCTCGACATGTCCAGGCAGCGGGCGCCCTCACCGGCCCCCGGCGGGATCTCGGCGAGGCGGCTCAGGTCGTCGGAGGGAAACATCAAGGACCTGGAGGACAGCGCCGTGAAGTTCGGCCTCTCCCCGAGCTGGAGGCGCGCTTCGGCCGGGGCGCGAGGACGCCCAGAAGGGCGGCTTCAGCTACCAGCGCTTCCAGGCGGGCTACCGGCAGGCGTTCGGCCACGGCCACGCTGATCAGGAGGAGACCTACGTGCTCGGCGGCGGCGTGACCAGGCGGCCGACGTCGATCAGGCAATGGGACGCGATCCGCGTCTCGACCGCAGACGCCCCGTGCCTTCGAGGCGGGAGACGAGGGTCTCGAGCTGATCGCCTTCGGCGCCGGCGAGGCCGGCGACGCCGAGATGCTGCAGACTTCTGGGACGAGCTCGGCGCGGCCTCTTCGGCCTGCGCGCCTACGGGCTCACGCGCCCTTCTGTGCTTCCAGTTGGCGGCCGCCGGCGCCCGGCGCGTCGGTGCTCCTCGAACCCGTACCGGACGACCTGGTGCTTCGCGGCGCGCACCTCGTCGAGCCGCTAACCGGACGGTGTGCGGGCATCCGTCACGTCCGGCTCGTCTGCCGCCTCACGGGCGATCGCGAGCATCGCGTCGCAGAACGCGTCGAGCGTCTCCTTCGCCTCCGACTCCGTCGGCTCGATCATCAGCGCCTCGGGGACGATCAGCGGGAAGTAGACCGTCGGCGGGTGGAAGCCGTAGTCCATCAGCCGCTTGGCGACGTCGAGCGCGCTGATCCCGTGCTCGCGCTTCAGGTTCGCGCGCTGAGCACGAACTCGTGCATGCACAGGCGGTCGTACGGCAGCTCGTAGGCGTCCTTCAGCCGCGCGAGCATGTAGTTCGCGTTCAGCACCGCGACCTCGCTCATCTCGCGGAGCCGTCGGCCCGTAGCGCGCGGATGAACGCGTAGGAGCGGACGAAGACGCCGAACGGGCCGCTGAACGCGCGCACCCTGCCGATCGACTGCGGGCCGGTCGTAGTCGAGCCGGAACGTGCTCGCCGTCCTTGACGACCACCGGGACGGGCAGAAACGGCTCGAGGATGTCGCGCACGCGCGATCGGGCCGCCGCCCGGGCCGCCGCCGCCGTGCGGCTGCGAGAACGTCTTGTGCAGGTTGATAGTGCACGACGTCGAAGCCCATGTCGCCCGGACGCGAGATGCCGCAGACCGCGTTCAGGTTGGCGCCGTCGTAGTACATGCAGCGCGCCGACGCCGTGGAAGATGTCGCGGATCTCCTCGATGTTCTCGTCGAAGAGGCCGAGCGTCGACGGGTTCGTCAGCATCAAGCCCGGCGGTGCGCTCGTCGACCTTGCCGCGCAGATCCTCGACGTCGATGTTCCCGCGCGCATCGGTCTTCACCGGCGTCAGCTCGTAGCCGGCCATCGTCACGCTCGCCGGGTTCGTGCCGTGCGCGGTGTCGGGGATCGACGATCTTCCGGCGCTGCTCGTCCTCACCCCGGTCCCGGAAGTACGCGCGGAAGAGCATCAGGCCCGTCAGCTCACCCTGGCTCCCGGCGGCCGGCTGCAGCGCTCACCGCGTCGAGGCCGGTGACCTCGAGCAGGATCTCCTGCAGCTCGCCACTCCAGCTCGAGCGCGCCCTGTGCGGCGTCGTCCTCGACGAGCGGATGCAGGCCGGCGAACCCCGGCAGCCCGACGAGCCGCTCGTTGATGCGCGGGTTGTACTTCATCGTGCAGCTGCCGAGCGGATAGAAGCCCGTGTCGATGCCGAAGTTGCGGGTCGAGAGCTGCGTGAAATGGCGGAGCACCTCCGGCTCGGCCAGCTCCGGCAGGCGAGGCGGCTGCTTGCGTGCGAGCTCGGCGGGCACCTCGGGCACCGGCAGGTCCGGCTTCGGCACGCCGATCCCTCGGCGTCCCGGCCGTGACTTTTCGTAGATCAGCTTCATGAGAGGGCCT